>NZ_SAYU02000003.1 GCF_004025965.2 Phycicoccus flavus
ACGAGCGTTAGCGTGGGCCACGAGAACCTCCGGGCGGAGTAGGACTTAGACACCCACACCCCACCCGGAGGTTCTCCTCGTCGTCAACGCCTATCCGTCACCAACGTCCTGGCCGGGTACACCTAGGCGGTCGGCTCCCCGGCCCGGACCGGAGGGCGACGGACGACACGGTCCGGCCATGACATCCGTCCCTGGCGGGAAAGGGTGCGGCGGAGCAGGGTCGGAAGTGGGGCCGCACCGGCCCCTGCACGACGACGGACCGTTCCACCGCAGCGCCGCGCCGGCCCGCCGCCGGGTCCTCCACCAGCGGAAAGGACGGACGATGAGCCAGTCCCGTGTCGTCGTCGGAGTCGACGGGTCCCCCCTGTCGACGACGGCGGTCCTCCAGGCCTCCCACTACGCGAGCAGCCGGGGGATGTCCCTCCACGTGCTGCACGCCTTCGCCCCCGACCTGCCGATGCTCGGCTTCGGGGCGCTCAGCGACCGGACGGCGGTGACCGGGCACGGGCGGCAGCTGCTCGCGGCCGCCGCGGCCCGGGCCCACGCCGCCCACCCGGACCTCACCGTGACGACCGGGCTGCAGGACGGCTACGCCAGCCAGGCGCTCATCTCCTCCTCGCGCTCGGCGGACCTCGTCGTCGTCGGCGCCGTCGGGTTCGGGCTGCTGAGCCGGGCGACGATGGGCGCGGTCGCGATGCAGGTGCTCACCCACGCGCAGTGCCCCGTCCTCGTCGTCGGCCACGAGACGGGCGGCGCTCCGGTCCCCGGCAGCCGGGTCGTCGTCGGCGTCGACGGCTCGGACGACTCGCTCGAGGCGCTGCGGGCCGGCGCCCGCGAGGCCGGCGTGCTCGACGGCACCCTCGAGGTCGTGCACACCTGGCAGGCCAAGGGCGCCGCCGACCCCACGCTCGGCCGCGCGTCGAGCTGGGAGGAGTACGAGCGCGTCGTCGAGCAGCGGGTGCGCACCGCCCTCACGAGCACCGAGGTGCCCGAGGTCAAGTGCGAGGTGCACATCCTGCGCGACGAGCCGGTCCACGCCCTGGCGGCGCACACCGAGGGCGCGAGCCTGCTCGTCGTCGGCAGCCGCGGCACCGGCGGCTTCCAGGGGCTGCACGTCGGGTCGACGGCCCTGCGCCTCGTCGCCCGCAGCGCCTGCCCGGTGCTCGTCACCCGCTGACCCTCGTGGAGCCCGCCGGCCGGCGTCACCCGCCGGCCGGCACCGGGCCCGCGCCGCGGGTCAGCGGCCCGTCGGCCCCAGCCGCTCGGTGGCCCCGAGCCGGTCCAGGACGAACGCCCACTCCCAGGCCAGCTGCTCCCACGCGGCGTACCGACCCGAGCGCCCGCCGTGCCCGGCCGACATCTCGGTGCGCAGCACGATGGGCCGCTCGGCGGGGTCGTTGGTCACCGTCTCGCGCAGGCGCGCCACCCACTTGGCGGGCTCGGTGACGTACACGCGCGTGTCGTGCAGGCTGCTCGTCGCGAGAATCGCCGGGTACGTCGTGGCCCGCACGTTCTCGTACGGGGAGTAGGCCCGCATCGCGGCGTACACCGCGGCGTCGTGGAGGGGGTCGCCCCACTCCTCCCACTCCCCCACGGTCAGCGGCAGCTCGGGCTGGAGGATCGTCGTCAGCGCGTCGACGAACGGCACCGCCGCGTGGGCCACCGCGAACAGCTCGGGGGCGCTGTTGAGCACGGCGCCGACGAGCAGCCCGCCGGCCGACCCGCCCTCGAGGCCGAGCCGGTCCGGCGCCACCCAGCCGGAGGACACCAGGTGCCGCGCGACGGCGACGGTGTCGGTGAAGGTGGTGGTCTTGGCCGCCATCTTCCCGCCGTCGTACCAGCGCCGGCCCATCTCTCCGCCGCCGCGCACGTGGGCGGTGGCGTGCACGACACCGCGGTCGAGCAGGGACAGCCGGGCCACCGAGAAGTACGGGTCGCTGGAGATCTCGTAGGCGCCGTACGCCCCGAGCAGGCCCGGGTTGCCGCCGTCGGGGGTGACGCCGCGCCGGCGGACGACGGAGACCGGGACCGGGGTCCCGTCCGGCGCGTCGGCCCACTCCCGCGACTCCTCGTAGTCGGCGGGGTCGAACCCGCCGAGCACCGGCTGGCGCTTCAGGACGGTGCTCTCCCGCGTGCCGAGGTCGACGTCCAGGACGGTCCGCGGGGTCACCCACGACTCGACGACGACCTGGATGGCGCGCTGGTCCGGCTCGGGGTTGTCACCGAGACCGACCGAGGCGACCGCGAGGTCGACCGCCACGTCCCAGGGCGTCCCGTGCCCGGAGACGGACGTGACGTCGCGGGGCAGCACCCGCACCGCCGGCAGCCCGCCGGTCCGCAGCGAGAGCACCGTCGCGGTGTCGAAGGCGTCCACCGACGTGAAGCGCTCACCGTCGCCGGCGGCCAGCAGCGGCACCCACTGCTCGTGGCTCGTCGCCTCCAACGGCGCCCAGGCCAGGTCCGAGTCCGGGTTGTCGGCGTTGTGCAGGACGAGCAGGCGGTCGGCGGCGGGCTCGACGTCGTACTCGACGCCGTCGCGGCGCGGGGCGACGACCCGCCACTCGCCCTCGGGGTCCGCGGCGTCGAGCAGGTGCACCTCGCTCGTCGTCTTCGACCCCAGCACCAGCATGAGCCACCGCTCGTCCCGGCTGGAGCCGACGCCCATCCAGAAGCGCTCGTCGTCCTCCTGATGGACCAGGACGTCCTCGGCGGGGTCGCCGCCGACCCGGTGCCGCCACAGCTGGTGGGGGCGCCAGGCGTCGTCGAGCCGGGTGTAGAAGGCGAAGGACCCGTCACGGCTGAGCTCGACGCCGTAGCCGATGCCGCGCACCGAGTCGTCGAGCACCCGGCCGCTCGCGATCTCGCGGACGACGAGGTCGAAGCGCTCGTCACCGGCCGTGTCGACCCCGAACGCGACGAGCCGGTGGTCGTGGCTGACGGTGAGGGCGCCGACCGCGAAGAACTCCGAGTCGCCGGCCTCGACGTTGCCGTCGAGCACGACCTCCTCCCCCGCGAGCGTCCCGTCCTCGGGCCGGGGCCGGGCATCGCCCTCGGTCCGCGGGACCCGCACGTGGCTCGCGTACTGCTTGCCCTCGGCGGTGCGGCTGAGGTACCACCAGGGCCCGCTGGCGACGGGGACCGAGAGGTCGTCCTCCTGGACGCGCTCGCGGATCTCCTCGAACACCGCCCGGCGCAACGGCGCGAGGGAGGCCGTGACGGCCTCGGCGTAGGCGTTCTCGGCGTCCAGGTACGCCCGCAGCTCGGGGCTCTCCAGGTCGCGCATCCACCAGTAGGGGTCCTCGACGCGGTCGCCGTGGTGCTCGCGCACGTGCGGGTGGCGCGGCGCGACGGGGGGCGTCGGCGAGGCGTCGGGGGTCGGGCTCGGCATGCCGCCACGCTATCCCGGTGCCCCGACGCGGCGAGGGCCGCACCCCGGGTGGGATGCGGCCCTCGTGCGGGTGGGGTCGGTCAGAGACCGGACACCCGGTCCGCCGGGGCGGTGAGCCCCGGGTTGGCCTCGAAGTAGGCGACGAGGTTCGCGAGGTCCTCGTTGCCGCCGAGGATGTTCTTCCCGGCCGAGAAGGCGGTGAAGGAGTCACCGCCGTTGGCGAGGAAGTTCAGGGTGGAGACGCGGTAGGTCGCACCCATGTCCATCGTCTGCCCGTTCAGGGTCATCGAGCCGGGGACGACCCGCGAGCCGGCCGGCTGCGTGGCGTCCCAGGTGTAGGAGAAGCCCTCGGAGACACCGAGCGCCAGCGCGTCGCGGCCGCCCGGACGACCCGGGACGTACTGCTGCTCCAGGACGGCCTTGAGCTCGGCCCCGGTGAGGTCCATCGAGGTGAGGATGTTGCCGAACGGCGCGATGTCGTAGGCCTCCTTGTAGGTGATCTGGCCGGCGCCCTCGGTGTACTTCGGCGCGTAGCGCAGGGAGGCGCGGACACCGCCGATGTTCATGAGCGAGATCTGCGCGCCACCGTTCTCCGGCGCCTGGGTGCCCCAGAGCATCGCGTCGGCGACGAGGTCGCCCATGGGGGTCTCGGCGCAGCGGCAGGTGCTGGAGTCGCCGAGGATGTCCTCGGTGTTGGAGCCGACGACCCGCTGGCCGAGGGCGCCCGCGAGGGAGTTCCACTTGGCGATGATGCTCTGCTGGGTCGGGTCCGCCGGGTAGGTCGACCGGGCGACGAGGACGTTGGTCGCGCTCGTGCGGTCACGCATGACCTCGCCGCTCTTGGTGTTGACCACGAGGGTGGTGTCGGTGACGACCTGGCCGTAGGACGCGGCGCTGGTGACGAGGCGGGGGTTGCCCGCCGGGTCCGGGATGTCGCAGACGTAGGGCTGGTGGGTGTGGCCGGTGACGATGGCGTCGACCTCGGGGGTCATCGTCTCGGCGATCGTCTTGATCGGGTCCGAGATGCCCACGCACTGCTGGTAGGTGCCCGACTGGTAGCCGCCCTCGTGCAGGAGGACGACGATGGCCTTGACGCCCTGCTTCTTCAGGGCCGCGGCCTGCATGTTCGCGGTCTCGACCTCGTCCTTGAAGTCGACGCTCGCGACGCCGGCCGGGTCGACGAGGGTGGGGGTGCCCTCGAGGGTCATGCCGATGAAGCCGACCTTGGTGCCGCCGATGCTCTTCACCCAGGACCCGGGCAGCAGCGTCTGACCGTCGCTCTTCTTGACGACGTTCGCCGCGAGCCACGAGAAGTCGGCGCCGGCGTAGGGCTGGTTCGGGAAGTAGCAGCCGTCGACCGGGTGGCAGCCGCCGTTCTGCATGCGCAGCAGCTCGTCGGTGCCCTCGTCGAACTCGTGGTTGCCGACGCTGCTCACGTCGAGGTGCATCGCGTTGAGTGACTCGACCGAGGGCTCGTCGTGGAACAGCCCGGAGAGGAACGGAGAGCCGGCGATGAGGTCGCCGGCGGCGACCGTCAGCGAGTTCCCGCCGGGCGCGCTCTTGCGCAGCTCCGCGAGCGCCGTGGCCAGGTGGACGCCGCCACCGGCCGGGGTCTGGCTCGGGTCGAGGGTCCTGCTCAGCGGCCCGTCGGTGGGCTCGAGGTGGCCGTGGTAGTCGTTGAACGACAGCAGCTGGATGGAGGTGAGGTTGGGGTTGCCCTTGGTCTCGGGCTTCCCCTTCGCCGCAGCCGGGGTTCCGGCCACGAGGGCCGCGATGGCGGTGGCCGCGATACCGGCACCGAGCACGCGTCGACGAGTCGAGTTCATGTGTTTGGCTCTCCTGGGGTTGGGTCAGGCGCGGCCCACCATAGGTCAATCGCGCGGCGAGGTGAAAGACCCACGGCCGGGGAAACGCGCTGGTCGCGGAGGGTTCACCCGTTCGTGATGTGACGAGCGGGTCAGGAGATACAGCGGGGACCGAGGAGCACCTTGAGGTCCCCGAACAGCCGCTCGTCCGCGGTGACCCGGTAGTCCGGCACGGCCAGGAGGTCCACCGACCGCCCCGGCTGGACCAGCCGCAGCCGCACCTCGGTCTGCCCGGGATGGTCGAGCAGCACCGCCTTGAGCTCGTTGATCGTCTCGTCCGTGGCCCGCCGGGTCTCCATCGTCACGACCACCGGTCCGCGCGGACCGTCCGAGACGTCGGGCAGCGTGAGCTCCTGGGCGTAGATCGACACCGCGTCGTCTCGCTTGTTGAGCTTCCCGCGCACGACGGCGATGAGGTCCTGCTGGAGCATCCCCTGCACGGTCATGTAGGCGCTGGGGAAGAACAGGCACTCGATGGAGCCGGCGAGGTCCTCGACGGTGGCGATGGCCCAGAGGTCGCCCTTCTTCGTGCGCTTGACCTGAAGGCCGGTGATGAGCCCCGCGACCGTGACCATTGCGCCCTCGGGACGCCCGCCCTCGTCGGCGGTGAGGCTCGCGATCTGGGTGTCGGCGTGCGCGGTGAGGACGTGCTCGACGCCGAAGAGCGGGTGGTCGGACACGTAGAGCCCGAGCATCTCGCGCTCCTCCTTGAGCTTGACGCTCTTGTCCCACTCGACCTGCGGCACCGGCGGCAGCCCCATGACGGCCTTCTGGAGGTCGTCCTCCCCGCCGCCGAGCAGCGCGTCGAAGAGGCTGTCCTGGCCGATGACCTGCTGTTTCTGGAGGTTCGCGTACTCGTCGACGTACTGCTCGTAGATCCGGGTGAGACCGAGCCGGGGCTCCTGGAGGCCGTCGAAGGCCCCGCCCTTGACGAGGGACTCGATGGTCCGCTTGTTGAGCGAGGTCGAGCGCTTGCGCTCCTCCTCCGTGGACCCGTGCGGGACCAGCGGCACCTTGGAGACGAAGTCCTCGAAGGACTCGAAGCGGCCCTTGGCCTCGCGGGCGGCGATGATCTCGGCGACGACGTTGGCCCCGACGTTGCGGATCGCGTTGAGCCCGAAGCGGATGTCGGTGCCGACGGCCGCGAACTGGCCGACGGAGTCGTTGACGTCCGGCGGCAGCACCTTGATGCCCATCCGCCGGCACTCGCCGAGGTAGAGGGCGGACTTGTCCTTGTCGTCGCCGACGCTCGTGAGCAGCGCCGCCATGTACTCGGCCGGGTAGTTCGCCTTGAGGTAGGCGGTCCAGTACGAGACCAGCCCGTAGGCCGCGGTGTGCGCCTTGTTGAAGGCGTAGTCCGAGAACGGGACGAGGACGCCCCACAGGGCCGCGACCGAGGCCTCGTTGAACCCCTTCTCCCGCATGCCGGCGGAGAAGGGCTCGTACTCCTTGTCGAGCACCTCCTTCTTCTTCTTGCCCATCGCGCGGCGCAGGAGGTCGGCGGTGCCGAGGGTGTACCCGGCGAGCTTCTGGGCGATCTCCATGACCTGCTCCTGGTAGATGACCAGGCCGTAGGTCGTGCCGAGGATCGGCTCCAGGGCCTGCACCATCTCCGGCTGCAGCTTGCCCTTCAGCTGCGGGTCGAGCGGGACGAGCTCCTGCTTGCCGTTCTTGCGCAGCGCGAAGTTCGTGTGCGCGTTGACGCCCATCGGCCCGGGCCGGTAGAGCGCGAGGGCCGCGGAGATGTCCTCGAAGGTGTCCGGCTGCATGAGCTTGAGCAGCGTGCGCATGCCGCCGCCGTCGAGCTGGAAGACCCCGAGGGTGTCGCCGCGCTGCAGCAGCTCGTAGGCGGGCTTGTCGTCGAGGGTCTTGGTCAGCGCGTCGAGGTCGATGTCCTCGCCGCGGTTGGCCTTCACGTTCTCGATGGCGTCGTCGAGGATCGTGAGGTTGCGCAGGCCGAGAAAGTCCATCTTGACCAGGCCGAGGTTCTCGCAGCTCGGGTAGTCGAACTGGGTGATGACCTGGCCGTCCTGCAGCCGCCGCATGATGGGGATGACGTCGACGAGCGGCTCGCTGGACATGATGACGCCGGCGGCGTGCACGCCCCACTGCCGCTTCAGCCCCTCCAGGCCCTTGGCGGTCTCGACGACCTCCTGGAGGTGGGGCTCGGTGGCGACGAGGTCGCGGAACTCCTTGCCCTCGCCGTAGCGCGGGTGCTCGGGGTCGTAGATGCCCGAGAGCGGCACGCCCTTGCCCATGACGTCGGCCGGCATCGCCTTGGTCAGCTGCTCGCCGACGGCGAACGGGTGACCCATGACCCGCGAGGAGTCCTTGACCGCCTGCTTGGCCTTGATGGTCCCGTAGGTGACGATCTGCGCGACGCGGTCGTCGCCGTACTTCTCGGTGACGTAGCGGATGACCTCACCGCGCCGGCGCTCGTCGAAGTCGACGTCGAAGTCGGGCATCGACGCACGCTCGGGGTTGAGGAACCGCTCGAAGATCAGGCCGTGCGGGACGGGGTCGAGGTCGGTGATCTTCATCGCGTAGGCGCACATCGAGCCCGCACCGGAGCCACGGCCGGGACCGACGCGGATGCCGTTGGTCTTGGCCCAGGTGATGAAGTCGGCGACCACGAGGAAGTAGCCGCAGTTGTGGACGGCGACTCCTTCGGCGACGTAGGTGTGGTCGCCGGACACCGTGAGGTTGTAGACGGTCCCCTCGTAGCGCTCGCGGTCCACGGTCCGGACCCGCACCCACCAGCGGCCGTCGATCAGCCGTGCGTCGTAGGGCTGCTTGCGGTTCTCCGGGATCCACTGGATCTTGTAGGCCCGCTGGCTCGGGCTGCGGGTGACGGTCGCCCACTGCCCCAGGCGCAGGAGTATCCCGCGCAGCTGACGCGCAAGCACGTCGTCGACCGTCGTCACCATCCACTTACCACGCCGGTCGACGTACCCGTCGCCCTCGTGCCATCCCGCGACGAACGCACGGAGGCCGGCCTCGGGCACCGACAGCACCCACTCCGGGACCGACTTGTGGCGGACGCCGCAGCCGAACAGCTCGCGCAGGAGCAGTGCGAGCGGGTGGTTGGTCAGCATGACCGCGACACCCTGGTGCTCGGGCGCGCACGCGGAGGCCTTGGAGTACACCCGAGGCGTGCCGAGGCCCAGACGCTCCGCGACCTCCGTGAGCCGGGAGACGGCGGGCTCGTCGCGGTGCAGGGTCCACCCGACCTGCCCCGGGTTGACCTCGCCGTCGGGGTCGTACAGGTGCCCCTCGGCCACCCACAGCCCGAGGAGCCACATGAGGTCCTCGGACCACTCCACCTTGCCGGGCATGGTGCCGAGGTCGGGTCGCGCGGCCCGCCGCTCGCTCTTGCCCATCCGGGCGACCCGGCCGTCCTCGGTGGTCCGCAGGACCCAGCCGTTGGTCGCCATCATCGACGCCAGATCGAGGTCCTGGTAGGGCGCGACGTCCGGCTGCGGGAGCAGGACCTCGTCGCCCGGCACGACGTCCCGCGCCTCGACCCACCCCCGGTGCGCCACGAGGAACGGGTGCTCGGCCGTCGCCTTGATCGGGAACACCTGGCCGAACGGGCGGATCAGGTGCAGGTCCTCGGCGACCTCGCGGGTGAGGACCCGCTCGACGGTCGCGGCGCGGCCTCGGAAGGACCGGGTGTCGACGGAGGTGACGCGGTCGCCGACCGAGACGTCTGCGATCTCGCGCCAGCCGCCGTCGGCCATGAGGACCGGGGTCTCCGGCGTGAAGCAGTACCCCTTGGTCGTGATGACGTCGGTCTCGTACTCGGCCTGCCGGCGGGCGTAGTCGGGGACGCCCTCGGGGAAGCGCTCGCGCAGGCCCTTCTCGACCTCCTTGACGAACCAGGACTCCTCGGTCTCCCCCGGCGGGCAGGGGAAGCGGGGCATGTACCGGCCCTCGCCCTCGGTGAAGGAGATGTCGCACATCTCGGCGACGAGGAGGGTGTTGTCGCAGGCCTCGGGCAGCTCGCGCCAGGTGTGGCGCATCTCCTCGGCGGACTTGAGGTAGAAGTCGTCGGAGTCGAACTTGAACCGGTTGGGGTCCATCATCGTCGACCCGGACTGCACGCACAGGAGCGCGCCGTGGGCGGTGGCGTCCTCGCGGGCGGTGTAGTGCAGGTCGTTGGTCGCGAGCAGCGGGATGTCGAGCTCGCGGGCGATGCGCAGGAGGTCCTGCTGCACCCGGCGCTCGATGTCCAGGCCGTGGTCCATGAGCTCGCAGAAGTAGTTCTCCGCGCCGAAGAGGTCCCGGTAGTCCGAGGCCGCCTGCTTCGCGAGGTCGTACTGGCCGAGCCGGATCCGGGTCTGGATCTCGCCGGAGGGGCAGCCGGTGGTGGCGACGAGCCCGCTGCCGTAGCGGTCGAGGAGGTCGCGGTCGATGCGCGGCCACTTCGCGTACACCTGGTCCAGCGACGCCTGGCTGTCGAGCCGGAAGAGGTTGCGCAGCCCGTCGTTGTCCTTCGCCAGCAGCGTCATGTGCGTGTAGGCGCCGTTGCCGGACACGTCGTCGCCGGGTCGGGTGCGCTCGTCGCCCCACTTCACGCGGGTCTTGTCGGTGCGGTGCGTGCCCGGCGTGACGTAGGCCTCGACGCCGATGATCGGCTTGACGCCGGTGCCCTGGGCCTTCTTCCAGAACTCGTAGGCGCCGAAGACGTAGCCGTGGTCGGTGGTGGCCAGCGCCGGCATCCCCAACTCGGCCGCGCGGGTGAAGAGGTCACCGATGCGGGCGGCGCCGTCGAGCATCGAGTACTCGGTGTGCACGTGCAGGTGGACGAACTGGTCCGACCCCTTCGGACGGGCGGAGGGGGCGGGGCTGGAGGCGGGCGGGGTCGACATCGCCGCCCATCGTAGATCGGCCCGGTGACACGTCTCGGCGTGTCGTCGTCCGTGTCGCGCGCGGGTGGCTCAGAGACGGTCGAGGGCGTCCTGGAGGTCGCGCGGGTAGCCGCTCTCGAAGGTGACCCACTGCCCTGACCCGGGGTGCTCGAACCCCAGCCCGACGGCGTGCAGCCACTGCCGCTCCAGGCCCAGCCGGCGCGCCAGCGACGGGTCCGCGCCGTACAGCGGGTCCCCGACGCAGGGGTGGCGGACCGCGGCCATGTGCACCCGGATCTGGTGGGTGCGCCCGGTCTCGAGCCGGATGTCGAGCAGGCTGGCGTGCCGGAAGGCCTCGAGGAGCTCGTAGTGGGTGACGGCGGGCTTGCCGGAGTCCATGACCGCGAACTTGTAGTCGTGCCCCGGGTGCCGGCCGATCGGCGCGTCGACCGTGCCGGTGAGCGGGTCGGGCAGGCCCTGCACGAGGGTGTGGTAGGTCTTCTCGACCCGCCGCTCCTTGAACGCACGCTTGAGCACGGAGTACCCGCGCTCGCTCTTGCACACGACCATGAGGCCGGAGGTGCCGACGTCGAGCCGGGAGACGATGCCCTGGCGCTCGCTGGCCCCGCTCGTGGAGATCCGGTAGCCGGCGGCCTTGAGGCCGGCGAGGACGTTCGGCCCGCGCCAGCCGACGCTCGGGTGCGCGGCGACGCCCACGGGCTTGTCGACGACGACGACGTCCTCGTCGTCGTGGACGACCCGCATGCCGGGCACCGGCTCGGCGACGACCTCGAGGCTCGGGCTCGTCGGACCGCTCGGGATCGCGACCTCGAGCAGGTCGCCGGCAGTCACCCGGTGGCTCTTGCCGACGCTGCTGGCGTTGACCGACACCTCACCGGCGGCGGCGAGGTCGGCGGCCTTGGTGCGGGAGAGCCCGAACAGCCGGGCGATGGCCGCGTCGACCCGCTCGCCCTCGAGGCCGTCGGGCACGAGCATCGTGCGCTGCTCAGGCATCGGCGTCCTCGTCGGTCCCGGCGTCCGCCGCCGTGGCCGGGCGCCCGAGCGGGACGCCGCGCTGGGCCAGGAGCACGACGACGCCGGCGGCGAGCACGATGGCGATGTCCGCGACGTTGCCGATGAACCAGCCGAAGTAGTCGATGAAGTCGACGACGTGCCCGCGACCGGGGCCGGGCTCGCGCACGAGCCGGTCGACGAGGTTGCCGATGGCGCCCCCGAGGAGCATCCCCAGCGCCACCGCCCACGGCCGGTTCGCGACCCGGCGGGCGGCGACGACGACCCCGACGAGGATCGCGAGGGAGACGATCGTGAGCACCCACGTGGACCCGTCCCCGAGCGAGAACGCGGCGCCGGGGTTGCGGATGAGGTTGAGCCGGATCGCGGAGCCGATGACGTCGACCGGCTCACCCGGGGTGAGCAGGGCGAGGGCGAGGATCTTGGTCGCCTGGTCCGCGAGGAGCACGACGACGGCGATGAGGACGAGCAGGGTGCGCGGCCGCCGCCGCCCGGCGCTGCCGGCCGGGGCGGCGGGGGGCGGAGCCGGCTCGGCCGCCGTCAGCGGCGTTCCTGCTTCGTCTTGCACGGCATGCACAGGGTCGCGCGCGGAGCCGCCTGGAGCCGCAGCTTGCCGATGGGGTTCCCGCACGACTCGCAGGTGCCGTAGGTGCCCGTGTCGAGCCGCTCCAGGGCGTGCTCGGTCTGTTCCAGCATCTCGCGGGCGTTGTTCGCGAGGCTGATCTCCTGCTCGCGCTCGTAGGTCTTGGCGCCCGCGTCGGCCTCGTCGTCGCCCGCCCCGTCGCCGGAGTCGCGCATGAGGTCGACGAGGTCGCTCTCGGCGTGCCGGAGCTCGTCGGTCAGCTGCTCGATGTCGCGCTCGAGCTCGGCGCGCACCTCGCGGACCTCTGCCGCGGTCCACGCGGACTCGCCCTCACGGACCGGCAGGGTCGCCGGGGTCGCCTTCTTCGCGGACTTCTTGGCTGCCTTCTTCGCCGGCGTGCCGGCGGTGGTCGAGGGGTCGGCGGTCGTGGTCTTCGTCGCGGTGGTCGCGGCGGACTTCTTCGTGTTCGTCGTCTTCTCCGTCGTCGTGGCCTGGGCGGCCGGAGTGGTCGTGGTCCCGGCGGTGCCGGTCGTGCTCGTCCCGGCGGTCTTCTTGCCGGCGGTCTTCGTGCCGGCGGTCTTCGTCGCGGCCGTCGTCTTCGACGCGCTCTTCGTCCCGGCGGTCTTCGTCGCGGACGTGGCCTTCGACGCAGTCTTCGTCCCGGTGGTCTTCGTGCTGGCGGTCTTCGTCGCGGCCGTGGCCTTCGACGCGGTCTTCTTGCCGGCGGTCTTCGTCGCACCGGTCTTCTTGCCGGCGGTCTTCGTCGCGGCGGACGTCTCGCCGGCGGCCTTCTTCCCGGCGGTCTTCTTGGCGGCCGTGGCCTTCGACGCCGGCGCCTTCTTCGCTCCCGAGGACGTCGTCGCCGTGCTCCTCGTCGCCGCGGCACCGTCGGTCGCGGACGCGTCGGCGGCCGCCGTCCCGGAGCGGCCGGTGCCCGCCTGCCGGGCGACGGCCCGGGCGGCCGCCGCGCCGACCTTCTTCGCGGCCGACACCGTCCGCTTGACAACCATGAGGAGCCTTCCGGGGGTCGGGCCGGTCCTGACGACCGGCCGGTACGAGGAGGAGAACTGCGAACGACCTGAGGGCGGGCGGCCCGGAGTCGCGAGGACGCCGGTGAGCCTACCGTCCGGTGACAACGGCCGAGGGGCCCGGGACGTGCCCGGACCCCTCGTACCGTCGTGCGGTGGGTGTCAGCCCTGGTGCTCGTGCTGCGGCTCGTTGGCCTCCTGCACGGACTCCTCCTCGTCCCCGCCGACGCTCCGCAGGTCGTTGAGCTGACCCTGGATGTAGTCGTGCAGGCGGGTGCGGTAGTCGCGCTCGAAGCCGCGCAGCTCCTCGATCTTGCGCTCGAGCAGCCCGCGCTCGCGGCCGAGCTCCTCGAGGATCGAGGCCTTCTTCTGCTGCGCCTCGGCCACCATGCCGGTGGACCGCTCGCGGGCCTCGGTGAGCATCTCGTCGCGCTGCGTCGTCGCGGTGCCGATCATCTCGTCACGCTGCGAGGTCGCGGTCGACACGAGCTCGTCGTGCTGGGACTGGCCCGTGGAGACGAGCTCGTCGTGCTGCGACTGCCCCGAGCTGATCAGCTCGTCGTGCTTGCGCTGCGCGGTGCCGAGCATCTCGTCGTGCTTGCGCTGCCCCTCGGACACGAGCTCGTCGCGCTTGGACTCACCGGCCGCGACGTGCTCGTCGTGGAGGCGCTGCGCGAGGGCGATGACCCCGGCCGCGCTGGCGCCGCCGCCGGCACCCGCGAGGGCCGCCGCACCGACGCCGTCGCCGCCCTGCTGGGCGTTGCGCTCGGCCTGCTCCGCACGGTTCTCGGCCTCGCGGAGGCGGTTCTCGGCGTCCTCGAGGCGGCTCTGGATCTCCTGGGCGCGACCCTCGGCCTCCTGCTGGGCCTGGGTGGCCTCCTGCAGCCGGGCCTCGAGCGTCGAGATCTGCTCGGAGGTCTCGGCGCCGGCGTCCTCACGGGCGGACGCCAGGGCCGCCGCGTGCTGGTCGCGCTCGCCGACGGCGGACGCGGCCTCCCCGCGGGCCTGCTCCAGCTGGCCCTCGAGGTCGCGGACGCGCTCCTCGAGACCGCCGGCGTGCCGCTCGATCTGGGTGGCGTGGTGCTCGAGCTCGGTGGCGCGACGCTCGGCGTCCGCGACCCGGGCGTCGGAGTCACCACCGGCGGAGCGCAGCTCCTCGAGCTGCTGGCGCAGGTCGGCGGACTGCTGCTCGAGCTCGGCGTTGCGGTGCTCCAGCTGGCTCACCGTGCCCTGCAGCTCGGCGGCGCGGGCCTCGCCGTCGCCGCTCTTGTTCTCGAACTCGCCGAGGCGGGCGGTGAGCTCGCTGCGGGTGCCCTCGAGCTCGGAGACCCGGGCGGCCAGCGTCGCGTTCTTGGAGCGCAGCTCCTCGAGGTCGCGGGTCGCGGCGTCGGCGTCGGCGCGCGAGTACGCGGGCGCCATGCCCTTGCCCTCGCGGCAGGTGCTGAGCTCGCCGCGCAGGTCGTCGGACTCCTTGGTCATCCGCCGCATCTCGGCGACGATGTCGTCGAGGAAGTCGTCGACCTCGCGCTCGTCGTACCCACGACGGAACTGGGTCTGGGTGAACGTCTTGTTGAGGACGTCCTCGGGAGAGAGAGCCATGTGAACTCCTGGTGGCCGGTCGGTCACGATCGGTCCCGCGGCTTTCGCCATGGTGCTCGCCGGGGGTCCGCCGGACAGACTACGCGATCGGGGGGCTCGCGTGACAGGTGTGTACGGAAGTGACGCGGCGGTCAGCGGTAGGCGAGGCCCGACAGGATCGCCTGGAGGATGATGACGCCGAAGAACAGGATCATGAAGGACAGGTCGACGTTGACCGCCCCGAGCCGCAGCGGCGGGACGATCCGGCGCAGCGCCTTCAGCGGCGGCTCGGTGAGGGTGTAGACGGGCTCGGCGACGAGCAGCACGGGGCCGCGCGGACGCCAGTCACGCGCGAAGATGCGGATCCAGTCGAAGACCACCCGCCCGATGAGCACGACGAGGTACAGGAAGACCACGAAGGCGAGGATCGCGAGGACGGGCTTCATGAGGACGAGTGTGACCCATCCACCTGCGGCGGAGTCGCCCGGGGGCGCTGCGGTCCGGCCCGGTCAGCTCTGGTTGAAGACGGCCCGGCCGCCGGCGGCGACGGGACCCTCCTCGGCGTTGACCTCCACGGCCTCCGGCGAGAGGAGGAACACCTTGGAGGTGACCCGCTCGATGCTGCCGTGCAGACCGAACACGAGGCCGGCCGCGAAGTCGACGAGGCGCTTGGCGTCGGCGTCGCTCATGTCGGTGAGGTTCATGATCACCGGCACGGAGTCGCGGAAGTTCTCACCGATCGTCTTGGCCTCGTTGTACGTCCGCGGGTGGATCGTCGTGATCCGCGAGACGTTCGTGGCGTCGTGGCTGCGCACGACCTCGGCGACCGGGCGGCGGGTCGGCAGGGGCGTGACCTCGGCCCGGTGCTCGGTGCGCTCGTCGACCTCGGGCTCGTCGTAGCCCTCGTAGTACTCGTCGTCGTAGTGGCCCTGGTCCTCGGCGAGGCCCAGGTAGACCATCGTCTTGCGCAGTGCGCCAGCCATCACGTGCTCCTCGGTCGTCGGCCCCACCTGTCGGTGCCGTGCGTCGTGACCGAAGTTACCGGTGTGACTCGCGAGATCCGAGGATTGCGGACCCGACACGCAGGTGTGTCGCCCCCTCCGCGACCGCGTCCTCGAGGTCGGCGCTCATGCCGGCCGAGAGCCACGTCGCGTCCGGGTGGTCGGCCCGCAGGTCGGCGGCCAGGGCGGCGAGCCGGGCGAAGGCGGGACGGGCGGGCTCCTCGCGCGGCGCGACGGCCATGAGGCCGCGCAGCCGCAGGTGCTCCAGGCCCGCGACCTCCTCGGCGAGGGCGGGCAGCGCGGCGGGCTCGACGCCCCCGCGGCCGCCGGAGGTGTCGAGGCCGACCTGGAGCAGGACGTCGAGGACGCGGCCCTCCCGCGCGGCGGCGCGGTCCAGGGCGTGGGCCAGGCGGTCGCGGTCGAGGGAGTGCACGACGTCGGCGTAGCGCGCCACCGACCCGGCCTTCTTCGTCTGCACCTGCCCGACGAAGTGGACGGTCAGCCGGCCCGGGTCCGCGACCTCCTCGAGCTTGGCGCTCGCCTCCTGGTCGCGGTTCTCACCGACGTCGGTGACCCCGAGGTCGGCGAGCAGGTCGACGTCGCTCGCGGGGAACCACTTGGTGACGGCGACGAGCGTGACGGGGTCCTCGCGCCCGGCGGCGGCCAGCGCCGACTCGACCCGGGCCCGCACGGCGGCCAGCCGCTCGGCCAGCTCCTCGCGGCGGCCGGTCACGCGGCCTCCCGCCGGACGACGCCGGCGAAGCGTCCGGTGGTGCGGGCGCCGCGGTAGGAGTACAGGTCGGGGTGCTCCCTGCTGCAGCCCGGCAGCCGGCGGACCGTGACGCCGAGCCCCTCGAGGACGGCGACGACCCCGGCGCCCACGTCGAGCGCCGGCGTCCCGGTCCACGACTCCGCCGCGGCCGCGGGGTGGCGGGCGACGACGTCGTCGCGCATGGCGGCCGGCACCTCGTAGCAGCGTCCGCAGACCGAGGGTCCGACGACGGCGTCGACGGTGGTGGCGCCGAGGTCGCGCACGGCCTCGAGCGCCGCCGGGACGACACCGGCGACGAGGCCGGGACGGCCCGCGTGGACGGCGGCGAGGACCCCCTCGGGGCTGGCGAGCAGGAGCGGGACGCAGTCGGCGACGAGCACCGCGAGCGTGAGCCCCGGCGTCGTCGTCACGAGGGCGTCGACCGACGGTGCCCGCTCCGGCACGGCGTCGACCACCGCCACCTGCGCGCCGTGGCACTGCTCCATGTAGACGACGGGGTCACCGACCTCCTGCGCGAGCAGACGCCGGTTCTCGTCCACGGCGGCGTCCTCGTCCCCCACGTGCCGGGCGAGGTTGAGCCCGGCGAAGTCGCCGGTGCTCACTCCCCCGCGCCGGTCGGTGACGGCCCGGCGGACCCCGCCGGCCTGCTCGTCCCAGATGAACACGGGTCCACCGTAGACGGCGGCCCGGCGACGCGGCTCAGCGCAGGAAGTCGGGCACGTCGAGGTCGTCGTCACCCTCGAAGGTCACCGTCCGCGGCGGCTGCTGGCGGGCGGGCTCCGGCGCCGTCGTCTCGCGCTCGGTGCGGACGGGGGCGTCGTCCTCGCGGGGCGCGGCGGCGGGCTCGGGACGCTCGGCGGGGGCCGGCGTCGGCGTGCTCGGCGCCGGGGCGGCGTAGGGCGCGGACCCCGGGCTCGGCGGGGCGCCGGGCGTCGAAGGCGCGGCCGGGGCGCTGGGCGGCGGGTCCGCGGGGACCGAGGCGGGCGGGACGGCCGGCGGCACCGGACGGCCCTGGATCGTCCCCAGGGCACGGTCGTCCTGGCGACGGACGGGGGCCCCGCCGTCGAAGCCGGCGGCGATGACGGTGACGCGCACCTCGTCGCCGAGGGCGTCGTCGATGACCGCACCGAAGATGATGTTCGCCTCCGGGTGCGCGGCCTCCTGGACCAGGCGCGCGGCCTCGTTGATCTCGAACAGGCCGAGGTCGCTGCCGCCCTGGATCGACAGGAGCACGCCGTGCGCGCCGTCGATGCTCGCCTCGAGGAGCGGGCTGGAGATCGCGAGCTCGGCGGCCTGGACGGCGCGGTCCTCGCCGCGCGCCGAGCCGATGCCCATGAGCGCCGAGCCGGCGCCCTGCATGACGGACTTGACGTCGGCGAAGTCGAGGTTGATCAGGCCCGGGGTGGTGATGAGGTCGGTGATCCCCTGGACACCCGAGAGCAGCACCTGGTCGGCGCTGCGGAAGGCGTCGAGCATCGACACGCCGCGGTCGCTGATCGACAGCAGCCGGTCGTTGGGGATGACGATGAGGGTGTCGACCTCCTCGCGCAGCCCGGCGATGCCGGTCTCGGCCTGGTTGGCGCGACGGCGGCCCTCGAAGGTGAACGGACGGGTGACGACGCCGATGGTCAGAGCCCCGAGGCCCTTGGCGATGCGGGCCACGACGGGCGCGCCGCCGGTGCCGGTGCCGCCGCCCTCGCCGGCGGTGACGAAGACCATGTCGGCGCCCTTGAGGACCTCCTCGATCTCCTCGGCGTGGTCCTCGGCGGCCTTCTTGCCGACGTCGGGGTCCGCGCCGGCGCCGAGGCCGCGGGTGAGCTCGCGGCCGACGTCGAGCTTGACGTCGGCGTCGCTCATGAGCAGCGCCTGGGCGTCGGTGTTCACCGCGATGAACTCGACCCCCTTGAGGCCGACCTCGATCATCCGGTTGATGGCGTTGACACCGCCGCCGCCGATGCCGACGACCTTGATGACGGCGAGGTAGTTCTGGGGTGATGCCACGGCTGGGGCCTTCCACTTCGGCAGGGTCGGGGCGATGCGGCCGGGGTGACTCTCGACCTCAGGTCGAGCGTTACGGTTCGGTCACGTGCTGTCGAGGGACGACGCTACGTCCGTCCCGGGGGTCTGACCTGACACGGGGTAGGCGTGTCGCGACATCCCGTGGGCGAAATCCTGCCACGCCGATCGCCGTGCGACACACCCGCCTCACGAGTCACACGGACCACACGGCTCACACGCGTCCGGCTGTTCGGCTGCGCGCCGCGACGTCGACGAGGTCAGCGGGTGACCGGGGTCTCGGGCGCGCTGACGTCGATGGTCCGCGCCCGGGTCGTGAGCAGCGTCCGCAGCACCCGCACCTTGAGCTC
This sequence comes from Phycicoccus flavus, assembly GCF_004025965.2. GTDB lineage: Bacteria > Actinomycetota > Actinomycetes > Actinomycetales > Dermatophilaceae > Phycicoccus > Phycicoccus flavus. The sequence continues at coordinate 18,464 of NZ_SAYU02000003.1, forward strand.
GCCCTGCGACTCCCCGCCCCAGACGACGGTGCGCCCCGGCATCCGGAAGGTCACGAGGTTCGCGCTGCTGACGCCGACGGCGGTCACCTGCCGCTCGAGGTCCTCGGGCAGCGCCTCGAGGAAGGCGAGCGCGGCGTGCAGGGCCTCCGGGGTCATCGCCTCCTCGCCGCGGGCGGTGACGAGCGGGACGCCGCGCGGCGCCTTGCGGACGGTGCCGAAGGCGACCCCCGTGGCGTCGACGACCTCGAGCCGGTCGTCCGGGGTGCGCACGACGATGGACGCGGTGCGCGGGACGACGTCGACCTCGAGCGTGCGCGGCCAGGCCCGGTGCACGGAGACCTCGGCCACGGTGACCCGGCGGCGGACCGCGGCCTCGACGGCCCCGGTGTCGACCCGGGCCAGCGGCGTGCCCTCGGGCACCCCGACGAGCCGGCGGACGGCGCGCTCCTCGGCCCCGCTCACCCCGACGACCTGAACGTCGTGAACGCCGAGCAGGTCGGTCCACCCGGCGACGTACCCGCCCCCGGCGACGACGGCGGCGGCGAGCAGGCCACCGAGCACGCGGCGCCAGGGTCGGCGGCGCCGGTCGATGGCCCGGTCGCGGAACCGGGTGGCCGACGACGCGAGGCCGACGGCGGGGTCGGTGCGGGTGGCGGTCACGCGTCGTCCTCCCCCTCGGCCAGGGCCGCGAGCAGGTGGGGCCCGAGCGCGGTGACGTCACCGGCGCCGACGGTGAGCACGAGGTCCCCGGGCGCGGCGAGCCCGGCGACGTGCCGCACGGCCTCCTCGGGCGAGAGCCCGACCCGCACCGACCGCTCCCCCGGCAGCGCCGCGAGCGGGTCGCCGACCAGCGCCGAGGACACCCCGGGCATGGGCTCCTCGCGGGCGCCGTAGATCTCGAGGAGCACGACGTGGTCGGCGGGGGCGAGACCCTCGGCGAAGCCCTGCGCGAAGTCGCGGGTGCGGCTGTAGAGGTGCGGCTGGAACACGACGAGCACCCGGCCCCGCCCGGCGCGCCGGACGACGTCGGCGGCGGTGGACACGACGGCGGCGACCTTGGCCGGGTTGTGCGCGTAGTCGTCGACGACGGTGACGCCGCGGACCTCGCCGCGGACCTCGAACCTCCGGCGCGCGCCGGTGAACGCCGCGAGGCCGGCGAGCACCGAGGCGGCGTCGGCCCCGAGGCCCTCGACGGCGGCGGTGAACGCGGCGACGGCGTCGAGGACGTTGTGCGGCCCGGGGACGTGGAGGGTGAGCGGCTGCTCTCCACCGGACCAGCGCAGCACCGACTCCGAGCCGAGCCCGACCGCCCGGCTCTGCAGCACCCGCACGTCCGCGTCCTCGGCGGTGCCGTAGGTGAGGACCCGCCTGCCGGCCGCGCGCACCGCGTCGGCCAGCGCGCGGGCGCCCGGGTCGTCCTGGCAGGCGACGAGGAGGCCGTCGGCGGCGATCGTGGCGGCGAACTCCCCGTAGGCGGCGGCGACGTTCTCGGCCGTGCCGTAGAAGTCGAGGTGGTCGGGCTGGACGCTCGTGACGACGCCGATCTCGGGCCGGTAGACGACGAAGGTGCCGTCGCTCTCGTCGGCCTCGACGACGAACGCGTCCCCGGAGCCGATGGCGGCGTTCGTCCCCAGCCGGGCGACCTCGCCGCCGCAGGCGAAGGACGGGTCGGCCCCGGCGAGGACGAGGGCGTCGGCGAGCATCGCGGTCGTCGTCGTCTTGCCGTTGGCCCCGGCGACGGCCACCCCGCGCGAGCCGGCCATGAGCGAGGCCAGCGCCTGCGAGCGGTGCAGCACCCGCAGTCCGGCGGCGCGGGCCGCGGCGAGCTCGGGGTTGTCCTCCCGCACTGCGGAGGAGACGACGAGGGTGTCGGCGCCCTCGACGTGCGCGGCGTCGTGGCCGACCCAGGTGCGGGCCCCGGCGGCGGTCAGGGCGCGCAGGCCGGGGGTGTCGGCGGCGTCCGAGCCGCTCACGGCGACCCCGCGAGCCAGGAGGAGGCGCGCGACGGCGGACATCCCCGCGCCCCCGATGGCGACGAGGTGCACGGCGCCGAGCGCGTCCCACGGCGGGACGGGCGCGTCGAGGTCGAACCGGGAGCGGCCGGGCACGTCAGCGCCCCTGCGCGGCGCGCACGACGAGGTCGGCGAGCTTCTCGTCGCCGTCACGCTCCCCCACCGAGGCCGCGGCCGCGGACATCGCCGCCACCCGCGGGGTGTCCTGCGCCAGCGGGACGACGACCTCGCGCACCCAGTCGGCGTTGACCGCGGCGTCCTCGACGAGCAGCCCGCCGCCGGCGTCCAGCACGGTGGCCGCGTTGAGCCGCTGCTCGCCGTTGCCCACCGGCAGCGGCACGTAGACGGCCGGCAGCCCGACGGCGCTGAGCTCGGCGACGGTGTTCGCCCCGGAGCGCACGACGGCGAGGTCGGCGGCGGCGTAGGCGAGGTCCATCCGGTCGCAGTAGTCCAGGACCCGGTACGTGGCGCCGGTGACGTCCTGCGGGGTGACGTCCTTGCCGGCCCCGGTGACGTGGAGGACCTGGACGCCGGCCGCCGACAGCGCGCCCGCCGCCCCGGCGAACGCGTCGTTGAGCCGCTGTGCCCCGAGCGAGCCGCCGGTGACGAGCAGGGTCGGGCGGTCCTCGAGCCCGAAGTGCTCCAGCGCCTCCGCGCGCCGGGCGGGGCGGTCCAGGGTGGCGATCTCCTGCCGCAGCGGGATGCCGGTGACGACGGCGCGGCGCAGCGGGGTGCCCGGGAAGGCGACGGCGACGTGGGCGGCCATCCGGGCCCCGAGCCGGTTGGCCAGGCCGGGACGGGCGTTGGCCTCGTGGACGACGACGGGGGTGCCGGTGCGGCGGGCGGCGAGGTAGGCGGGCGAGGCGACGAAGCCGCCGAAGCCGACGACGACCTGGGCCCCGGTGGTCTCGATGGCGCGCTCGGCCGCAGTGACGGCGCCGCCGAGGTTCTTCGGCAGCCGCAGGAGCGCGGCGTCGGGCCGGCGCGGGAAGGGCACCCGGGGCACCTCGTGCAGCGGGTAGCCACGGGCCGGGACGAGCCGGGCCTCCAGGCCGGTGTGGGTGCCGAGGGCGGCGACGTCGACGTCGGGGTCGTGGCGGCGCAGGCAGTCGGCGAGGGCGAGCAGCGGCGAGACGTGCCCGGCCGTGCCGCCGCCGGCGAGCAGCACCGAGCGCAGGGCGGCGGCGCTCACGTGGCGCGTCCCCGCCGGACGGCGCCGGAGACGACGGCCATCGACCGTCGCAGCGAGGACGAGCGTGCGCGCAGGGACTCGGCGCAGCCGGGCTCGTGCCGGGCGAAGGACAGGAGGATGCCGAGGGCGCCCATCGTCGTGATGAGCGAGGACCCGCCGGAGGACACGAGCGGCAGCGGCACGCCGATGACCGGGAGCAGGCCGATGACGGCACCGATGTTCACCGCCGCCTGGACCACGATCCAGGTCATGACCCCGGCCGTGACGACCCGGACGAAGAAGTCGTCGGACCGGCTGACGAGCCGGTAGCAGGTGAGCGCCAGGCCGCCGAAGAGCAGGAGGATCGCGAGCGTGCCCGGCAGCCCGAGCTCCTCGCCGATGATCGCGAAGATGAAGTCGTTGTGCGGCTCGGAGAGCAGGCCCCACTTCTCGCGGGACTGCCCAAGGCCGAGGCCGAGCCAGCCGCCGTCGGCGAGGGCGTAGCGGCCGTGGATCGGCTGACGGGCCGGCCCCCACGGGTCGGTGTCGCGGCCGAGCCAGACCTCCAACCGGCCGAGCCGGTTGGAGCTGGAGAGGACGAACGCGACGACCATGCCGACGAAGGGGACGCCCGCGACGGCGAACCAGCGCACCGGGACCCCGGCGGCGTAGAGGACCCCGGCGACGATGGCGCCGAGCACCATGACGGTGCCGAGGTCGTGTCCGAGGGCGACGAGCCCGACCGCGACGGCGACCATGGGCACGAGGTAGGGCACGAGGACGTGGGTGAAGGAGCGCAGGTGCCGGCGCTTGCGGGCCAGGACCGCGCCGCCGGCGAGGACGAGCCCGATCTTGACGACCTCGCTGGGCTGGATGCTCACCGGCCCGAGGCGCACCCAGTTCCGGTTGCCCTGGAAGGCGTCGCCGAGCGGGGTGAAGACGAGCATCTGCAGGGCCATGCCGCCGAGCAGCACCGGGACCGCCAGCCGCTTCCAGCCGCCGACGGAGATCCTCGAGGCGACGAGGAGGACGACGGCGCCGAGCGTCGCGTAGACCGCCTGGGTGGTGAAGATCGAGTACGCGGACCGGGTCTCGTCGAGGGAGACGATGGCGCTCGCCGACAGCACCATGATGAGGCCGAAGACGACGAGGGCCGCCGTGAGCGCCAGCAGCAGGTAGTACGTGGCGACCGGGCTGTCCAGCCGCTGCGCCCAGCCCCGCAGGCCCGTGGCGCCGCGGACCGGCTCGCGCGCCGGCGCGGTGGTGCTCGTCACCCGCTACTCCCGACCGAGCCGCCGCACCGCCTCGCAGAAGGCGTCGCCGCGCGCACCGTAGTTCGCGAACATGTCCATGGACGCCGCGGCCGGGGCCAGCAGCACGACGTCACCCTCGTGGGCGAGCGCCAGCGACTGCTCCACCACCGCGTCCATGGCACCAGTGTCGGTGCGGGACACCTCGACCACGGGGACATCCGGCGCGTGTCGGGACAGAGCCTGCGCGAGCGCGGCCCGGTCCCGGCCGATGAGGACGACCCCCCGCAGCCGGCCCGCGGCGCCGGCGACGAGGTCCTCGACGTCGGCCCCCTTGAGCAGCCCGCCGGCCACCCAGACGACGTGCTCGTAGGCGGCCAGGCTCGCGGCGGCGGCGTGCGGGTTCGTCGCCTTGCTGTCGTCGACCCAGCGCACCCCGCGCACGACGCCGGCGTCGGCGATCCGGTGCGGCTCGGGGACGAAGTCGCGCAGGCCCTGCCGGACGGCGGCGGGCGGGACGCCGTGGGCCCGGGCCAGGGCGGCGGCGGCCAGCGCGTTGGCGAGGAGGTGCGGCGCGGGCGGCGGGGCGTCGGGTCCGCCGCGCAGGTCCTCCAGGGTGCCGAGCTCGGCGGCGGAGGTCGCGCGCTCGGCGACGAAGGCGCGGTCGGCGAGGACGTCCTCGACCAGACCCACCTCGGAGAGCCCGGGCGTCCCGAGGGTGAAGCCGACGGCGCGGCAGCCCTCGCGGACGTCGGCCTCCTCGACGAGCCGTCTCGTGGCCGGGTCCTGGACGTTGTAGACGCAGGCGACCTCGGTGCCCGCGTAGACCTTGCCCTTGGCGCGGGCGTACTCCTCGAGCGAGCCGTGCCAGTCGACGTGGTCCGGCGCGATGTTCAGGCAGGCCGAGGCGCGCGGCACGATCGAGTGCGACCAGTGCAGCTGGAAGCTCGACAGCTCGACGGCGACGACGTCGTAGGGGTCGGGGTCCATGACGACCTCGAGCAGCGGCGTCCCGACGTTGCCGGCGCTCGTGGCCCGCAGCCCGGCCGCCCGCAGCATCGCCGTGAGCATCTGCACCGTCGTCGTCTTGCCGTTCGTGCCGGTGACCGTGAGCCAGGGCGCGGCGCCGGTGGCGGGCCGCATCCGCCAGGCGAGCTCGACCTCGCCCCACACCGGGACCCCCGCGGCGGCCGCGGCGGCGAGGAGGGGCTGGTCCGGGCGCCAGCCGGGCGAGGTGACGACGAGGTCGAGCGGCTGCCCGGGCAGGCCGGACACCGCGTCCTCGCCGTGGCGCAGGTCGGCGCCGAGGATCTCGAGGATGCGGGCCCGCTCGGCGAGGACCGAGCCGCCCGCGGGCTCCTGGGCGTCGACGACGAGCACGTGCGCGCCGCGCTCGAGGAGGGCGTCGGCGGCGGCGAACCCGCTGACGCCGAGCCCGGCGACGAGGACGCGCAGCCCGGCCCAGTCGGCGTCGCGGTGGGTCAGGGTGGCGAGGCGGTCGGGCCCGCTCATCCGGCGGCCACGACCCACTCGGCGTAGAACAGCCCGAGGCCGAGGGCGACGAACAGTCCGGCGATGATCCAGAACCGGATGACGATCGTCACCTCCTGCCAGCCGAGCAGCTCGAAGTGGTGCTGCAGGGGCGCCATCCGGAAGACCCGCTTGCCGGTCGTCTTGAACGAGGCCACCTGGATGATGACCGACAGGGTGATGGTGACGAACAGGCCGCCGAGGATGACGACGAGCAGCTCGGTGCGGGTGAGGATGGCCAGGCCGGCCAGCGCCCCGCCGAGGGCCAGCGAGCCGGTGTCGCCCATGAAGATCTTGGCCGGCGAGGCGTTCCACCACAGGAACCCGAAGCAGGCGCCCATGCCGCAGGCGGCGACGATGGCCAGGTCGTGCGGGTCGCGGACCTCGTAGCACTTCGTGCCCGGGTTCCACTGGCAGTTCTGGTTGAACTGCCAGATGCCGATGAGCACGTAGGACGCGAAGACCATGACCGAGGCGCCGGTGGCGAGGCCGTCGAGGCCGTCGGTGAGGTTCACCCCGTTCGAGGTGCCGGCGACGATGACGTTGGCCCAGATGACGAAGAGGATGACCCCGAGGACGGTCCCCGCGAACGCGAGGTTGACCGGGGTGTCCCGCACGAAGGACACGAACGTCGAGGCCGGGGTGCGGAAGGACTCGTTGGGGAAGCGCAGCGCGAGGACGGCGAAGACCGTGGCGACGAGGGTCTGCCCGGCGAGCTTCTGCCCCGAGCGCAGGCCGAGGCTGCGCTGCTTGCTGATCTTGATGTAGTCGTCGAGGAACCCGACCAGCCCCATGCCCGCCATGAGGAAGAGGACGAGCAGCCCGCTCACCGACGGGACCTGCACGGTCACCAGGTGCGCGACGAGGTAGGCCGCGAGCGAGGACAGGACGATGACCGCCCCGCCCATCGTCGGGGTGCCGCGCTTGGTGTGGTGCGAGGTCGGCCCGTCGTCGCGGATGAACTGGCCGTAGCCCTGCCGGACGAGGAAGCGGATGAGGGTCGGGGTGCCGAAGAGGGAGAGGACGAGGGAGACGACGGCGGCGATGAGGACGGCCTTCACGTCGTCTGCTCCTCCGTGCTCGCGAACCGGTCTCCGAGCCACCGTAGACCGGCGTCCCGGGAGGACTTGAACAGGGCCACGTCGCCGGCGCGCAGCTCTGCGCGCAGCAGGGTCTCGGCCGCGTCGGCGTCCTCGACGTGACGCACCCGGGTCTCTCCGCCGGCCGCGCGCGCGGCGTCCGCGAGGGGCCGGGCGGCCGCGCCGACGACGACGAGCTCGTCGACGCCGCGGGCCGCGGCCTCGGTGCCGACCTCGGCGTGGAGGGCGTCGGACTCCTCCCCGAGCTCGAGCATCGTGCCGAGCACGGCCCAGGTCCGCCGCCCCTCCCCCATCCGCTCCAGGGTGGCCAGGGCCGCGCGCATGGAGTCGGCGTTGGCGTTGTAGGCGTCGTTGACGACGGTGACGCCGTCGCGGCGCTCGGTGACCTCCATCCGCCAGCGGCTGCGCGGCCGGGCGGCGGCGAGGGCTTCGGCGACGTCGGGCAGGGCGAGCCCGAGCTCGAGGGCCACCGCCGCGACGGCGAGGGCGTTGCCGACGTGGTGGCGGCCGACGAGGCCCATGGTCACCTCGGCGGAGCCGTCCGGGGTCCGCAGCACGAAGGAGGGACGGCCGGCGGCGTCGAGGGCGACGTCGGTGGCGCGCACCTGCGCGTCCTCCGCCTCGCCGACGAGCACGACGCGGGCGGGGGTGACCTCGGCCATGGCCCGCACGGCGGGGTCGTCGGCGTTGAGGACGGCCAGCCCGTCCGCGGGCAGCGCGGCGGGCAGCTCGGACTTGGCCCGGGCGATGGCCTCGCGCGAGCCGAACTCGCCGACGTGCGCGGTGCCGACGTTGAGGACGACGCCGACGCGCGGCGGGGCCATCGTCGCGAGGTAGGCGATGTGTCCGGCGCCGCGCGCGCCCATCTCGACGACGAGGAAGCGGGTGTCGGGCGCCACCCGGCAGACGGTGAGCGGCACGCCGACCTCGGAGTTGTACGACCCGACGGGGGCGATCGTGGCCCCGGCGGTGCCGAGGACCTCGCCGAGCAGGTCCTTCGTGCTCGTCTTGCCGGAGGAGCCGGTGACGCCGACGACGGCGAGCCCGGGGCTGCGGTCGACGACCGAGCGGGCCAGCGCGGCGAACGCGTCCTGGGTGTCGGCGACGACGACGCACGGCAGGCCCTCGAGGGGCCGGGTGGTGAGGGCGGCGACGCACCCGTCGCGGAGGGCGGCGGCGGCGTAGTCGTGGCCGTCGGCGTGCTCGCCGACCCGGGCGACGTACAGCCCGCCCGGTCCGGCCTCGCGGGAGTCGGTGACGACCGGGCCGTCGACGAGCAGGGCGCGGGCCTCGTCCTCGGTGACGCCGGCGAGCCGGCCGCCGGTGAGGACCGCGACCTCGGCCAGCGGGGTCGGGATCACCGGGCCACCGCCCCGGCGGCGAGCCGCAGCGCCTCGCGCAGCTCGTCACGGTCGTCGAAGGGGTGGACGGTGCCGCCGACGTCCTGGCCGCTCTCGTGGCCCTTGCCGACGACGGCGACGGTGGCCTGCTCGCCCTGCGCCCAGACGGCGGCGACGGCCTCGCGGACGGCCCGGCGGCGGTCCCCGACCTCGACGACCTCGACGTCGCGGCCGCCGTCGCGGACCTCGTCGGCGCCGGCGCGCACGGCGGCCCGGATGGCGGCCGGGTCCTCGGTGCGGGGGTTGTCGTCGGTGACGACGACGAGGTCGGCGACGCTCGCGGCGGCGACGCCCATGGCGTGCCGCTTCTCGCGGTCGCGGTCCCCGCCGGCGCCGGTGACGCAGACGAGGCGGCCGGGGGTGACCGGCCGCAGCGCCCGCAGCGCCGCGGCGATGGCGTCCGGGGTGTGCGCGTAGTCGACGAGGGCCAGCGGCTGCTCGCCCGCCCCGTCGAGGACGACGCGCTCCATCCGGCCCGGCACGTGCGGGTCGGCGAGCACGGCCTCGCCCGCCGCGGCCGCGTCCTCGCCGAGCAGGACGAGGGCGGCGGCGGCCATCGCCGTGTTCGTCACGTTGAAGGCGCCGGGCAGGGCCGAGCGCAGCGCCAGCGCCACCCCGTCCGGTCCGGTGAGGACGAAGGCCGCGGGGTCCTCGCCGTCGGGCGTGGCCACCCAGTCGGCCTCGGGCGCGTCGCCGCCGGGCGCGCCCGTGGCCAGGGTCTGCACCGGGACCCGCGCCTCGACGGCCAGCCGGTGGCCCCAGGCGTCGTCGACGCACACGAGCCCTCGGCGTGCGCGCTGCGGCGTGAAGAGCGAGGCCTTGGCCCGGAAATAGTCCTCCATGCCGTCGTGGAAGTCGAGGTGGTCCTGGCTGAGGTTGGTGAAGAGCGCGACGTCGTACACGGCACCGTCGACCCGGTGCTGGGCCAGGGCGTGGCTCGAGACCTCCATGACGAGGGTGTCGAGGCGCCGCTCGGTCATCACGGCGAGCAGCGCGTGCAGCTCGGGGGCCTCGGGCGTCGTGCGGACGCTGTCGACGCGCTCGTCGCCGATCCGGGTCTCGACCGTGCCGATGAGCCCCGGCGCGCGGCCGAGGGCCCACAGCGCGGAGTGGACGAGGTAGGCGGTCGTCGTCTTGCCGTTGGTGCCGGTGATGCCGACGAGCCGCAGCGCCGGGTCCTCGGTGCCGTAGACGCGGGCGGCGACGGCCCCGAGGACGGCCCGCGGGTCGGCGACGACGACGGCCGGCAGGGCGACTCCCGCGTCCGCCGCCCGGCGGGCGCCCTCGTCGTCGGTGAGGAGGGCCGCCGCGCCGGAGGTGGCGGCCGCGGCGGCGAAGTCGGCGCCGTGCGCGCGGGCGCCCGGCAACGCGGCGTACAGGTCGCCCGGGAGCACCCCGCGGGAGTCCAGCGTCACGCCCGTGACGTCCGTCGCGGACCCGGGGACGGGTGCCCCGACGAGCGTCGCGACCTCCGTCAGCGGGGTGCGGCGCGGAGAGGTCGGCCGGGGGAACACGTCGCGAGACCCTACCGTCTGCTGTGCTCGACGCCGTCGCGCAGGAGGGTGGGGTCGGCGAGTGCCTTCTCCGGGTCCACCTCGAGCGTGAGCTTCGGCGACTTGCGCCCCGTCGGGGGGATCTTCAGCTCCTGGAGGGCGTAGGTCGCGATGTCCTTGAACACCGGCCCCGCGACGTAGCCGCCGAAGTAGGGGTAGCGCGGCTTCTGGACGATGACGGCGACGACGATCTGCGGGTCGTCGGCCGGGGCGTAGCCGATGAAGCTCGCCGTGTAGCCGCTGTACTTGCGCTTGGTCTCGTCGTAGAAGTCGGCGGTCCCGGTCTTGCCCGCGATGCGGTAGCCGGGCACCTCGGCCTCCGGCGCGGTCCCCTCGTCGCTGACGACGCCCTCGAGCATCCGCGAGACGTCGTTCGCGGTGCGCGGCGAGACGACCCGCTTGGTCGGCGAGGCCGGCATCTCGTGCGTCGTGCCGTCGGCGTCGGTGACCGAGTCGATGAGCCGCGGCGAGCAGCGGACCCCGCCGTTGGCGATGGTCTGGAAGACGCTGGCGTCCTGGACGGCCGTCACCGAGACGCCCTGGCCGAAGGCGACGGTGGCCTGCTGGGTGCCGCTCCACTTCGAGGACGGGGTGAGGATGCCGCCGGACTCGCCCGGGTAGCCGAGGCCGGAGGTCCGGCCCAGCCCGAACTTGCGGAAGTAGCGCTCCAGCGTCGAGGACTTGAGGGTCTCGCTGACGAGGATGGTCCCGATGTTGCTGGACTCGGCGAGGGTGCCGGCGACCGTCCGGTACTCCGTGGGGTGCTCGTGGCTGTCCTTGAAGCTCTTGTCGTAGCGCGGCAGCCGGTTGGGGATGACGACCGGCGTCGACGGGGTCACCGTCCCCTCCTGAAGCGCGGCGGCCATCGTCATGATCTTCGCGGTCGAACCGGGCTCGAAGACGTCGCTGAAGGCCTTGTTGTCCAGCTGCGCACCGTCCTTGCCGACGTCGGTGTTCGGGTTGAACGTCGGGTAGGAGGCCACCGAGAGCAGGTCGCAGGACTTGGCGTCCATGATGACGACGGTGCCGCTCGTCGCCTTGGTCTGCTGGATCCGCTGGGCCAGCGCGTTCTGGGCGTACCACTGCAGCGAGGAGTTGATGGTGAGCCGGACGTCCTGGCCGTCGACCGCCGGGGTGACGCTGCTCTGCCCAGCCGGGATGGCCGTGCCGTCGGCGCCCTCCTCGTAGGTCTGCTTGCCGGGCGTGCCCTGGAGCTGCTCGTCGGCCATGAGCTCGACACCCCCGCCGGGCTTGCCGTCGTCGAGGACGTAGCCGACGAGCGCGGCGGTCGTCTGCCCCTGCGGGTAGGTCCGCTCGGACCGGGTCTCGCGGCGGTCGCGGGCGATGCCGGGGATGCCGAGCGCCGCGATGCGGTTCCAGGTCAGCGGGGTGACGTCCTTGCTGAGGATGCGGTACCTGCTCGTCCCGGTCAGCTCGGTGACGAGCTCGTCGACCGAGGTGCCGAGCAGTGGCGCGAGCTCCTCGGCGGCGGCCCGGACGGCGTCGGCGCTCGTCGCGGGGTCGCACGTGGGCCGCGAAGTGCCGTACGTGCACACCGCCTGCTGGTTGGCGACGACGACCTCGCGCACGACGCTGGAGGCGAGCACGGTGCCGTCGGCGGAGAGGATCTGCCCGCGCATGGCCGGGAGGATCTGCGCGGCCACCCGCTGGGACTCGGCCTCGGCGGCGACGGCGTGGGCGTCCAGGCCCTGCAGGCGCACGAGCTGGGCACCGAAGATGCTCAGCACGAAGACGACGGCGACGGTCAGGGTGCGCATCCGGCGGCGCGGGCTCGGCCCCGGGCCGCTCGGACGACGCGGCGGGCGACGGGGGTCACGGCCCCCCGGGCCGCGGCCGCCGGGACCCGCGGCCCGGCTCGCCCCGGCGTCGGGCCGCGTGCCGTTCCGGGGTCCGGGCTTCCTGGGCCCGGGCTTCCTGGGCCCGGGCGTCGAGGGAGTGCTGTTCCTCGGCGTGGGACGCGCCCCGGCCGGCGCGCCCGCCGCCGGCCTCGGCCGCGCGGTCCCGCGGGTGCGGGGGGTGCCCCCGGCCTGCCCCGCCGCCCCCTGCGAGCGACGGGGACGACCCGTGGGCGCACCGCGGCGCGGTGCCGGACCGGACGGGCGGCGGCCCGGCGGCGGTGGCTTCGGCGGGGTCACGGTGCTCCTGCGGACGGTCAGCGACGGGGGGCGGTGGGGGCGGCGCGCGGCGCGGGCCGCACGACCTTCGAGGACTCGGTGACCACGCTAAAGCGCTCGTCCGCACGGGCTTTCGACGCCACGCCGAGGACCCGGTCGTCGGAGAGCCGGAGGAAGGCCGCCGTCCGGGCCGGGACCATGCCCAGCTGCCGCGCCTCGCGGGCCAGCGGACCCGGACCGGAGACGGTGTCGAGGGCGTGGCGCAGGTCGTCCTGGGTGTCGGTGAGCTCGTCGGAGCGGTGCTGGAGGTCGCGCATCGTGAACGAGCCCTTGGCCATCGCCGTGTTGAGCAGGAGCACCCCGACGAGCCCGCCGAGGAGCAGGGCGACGCAGAGCGCGACGAACAGCCCGCTGCCGTCGGCGGCGGGCGGGGCGACGACCCGCAGCCGTCGCGGCGTGGGGCCGGTGGCCCGGCGCGGCGCGAGTCGGTGCTGCGGGCGGGCCGCGGCGGTCTGGCTCACGGGTGTCCTCCTGTCGTGAGACGCTCCGCGGCCCGCAGTCGGGCCGAGGCGGATCGGGGGTTGGCGTGCCGTTCGGCGTCGGTGGGTACCTCGGCCCCGCGGGTCAGCAGCCGCAGGTACGCGGCGTCCTCGGGGCGCTCCACCGGCATGCCGGCCGGGGCGGCGCTGCGGGCGCCGGCGGCCAGGACCCGCTTGGCGATCCGGTCCTCGAGGGAGTGGTAGGAGAGGACGACGATCCGCCCGCCCGGGGCCAGGGCCGCGACGGCGGCGTCGGCCGCGTGCTGCCAGACCTCGAGCTCGGCGTTGACCTCGATGCGCAGCGCCTGGAAGGTCCGCTTGGCGGGGTGCCCGCCGGTGCGCTGGGCCGCGGCCGGGATGGCACCGCGGATGGTCTCGACGAGCCGGGCCGAGGTCGTGAACGGCTCGGTCTCGCGCTCCCGCAGCACCGCCGAGGCGATGCGGCCCGCGAAGCGCTCCTCGCCGTAGGTGCGCAGCACCCGCGCCAGGTCGCCGTGGGAGTAGGTGTTGAGGACGTCGGCGGCGGTCCGGCCGGTCCCCTGGTCCATCCGCATGTCCAGCGGCGCGTCGTGCCGGTAGGCGAAGCCGCGCTCCTCCTCGTCGAGCTGGTAGGAGGAGACGCCGAGGTCGAAGAGGATGCCCCGGGCGAGGCCGTCGGCCTCCTGGGCGAGGACGTCGGCGATCTCGTCGTAGACGGCGTGGACGGCGGTGAAGCGCTCGCCGAACGGGGCCAGCCGCGCGCGGGCGATCTCGATGGCCTCGGCGTCGCGGTCGAGCCCGACGACCCGCGCCTGCGGGCAGCGCCGCAGGAGCGCCTCGCTGTGCCCGCCCATCCCGAGGGTGGCGTCGACGCAGACGCTGCCGGCGTCGGCCAGCGCGGGCTCGAGCAGCGTCAGGACGCGCTCGAGGAACACCGGCACGTGGCGGTCGGCGGCGGGCTGGTCGGACATCTCACTCCTCTCGGGGTCCGGGGCGGGGGTGGTCTGCGGGCGGAGGGCCGGGACGACCCGGCGGCGGGTCCCCATCCGATCCACGCCCGGCGCGGGGGAAGACGCGTCGGGAGCGGGTCGGCTGGAGGCCGGCGGCCGGGTCGGTGGTGGGGCGTGGTGGAGGTCGGGGGGCGGAGGTCCGGAGGGTCAGAGGCCGGGGACCACCTCCTCGGTGCCGGCCGAGTAGGCGGAGTAGGCGGGCATGACCTGGTCGAGGTACTCGCCCCAGCGGGCGGTGTCCCACACCTCGAGGCGCGAGCCGTTGCCGATGACGGTGCAGTCCTTGTCCAGCCCCGCGTAGGCACGCAGGGCCGCGGGCACGGTGACCCGGCCCTGCTTGTCCGGCGTGTCCGGGTGGGCGCTGGCGCGGAAGACGCGGACGAAGTCGCGCACGCCCTTGGTCGAGCCGGAGACCGACTGCATGCCCTGGGAGATGCGGTGGAACTCGGCGGTGGGGAAGACGTAGAGGCAGGCCTCCTGGCCGCGGGTGATGACGAGCCCCTCGGCGAGGGCGCCGCGGAAGCGGGCCGGGAGGAAGAGGCGGCCCTTCTCGTCGAGCCGGGGCGTGTGGGTGCCGAGGAACTCGTCCACCGACATCACCTCCTGGCCCGCCCGGTGGCTCCCTCTCGCCTCCGGATTCCCCCACTTTACTCCACCCAGACCCTCCACGACGCGAATTCTGGGCGAGAACGCGCCCCACGTCGCACGAAGGTCCAGGTCAACAGCGGTGGAGCGAAGTGGGGAAGATTCTCGTTGCCGGGGTTGCCCGCCCCGCTCGTCGACCGCGTCGACTCCCGCGCCGGTGCCGCGCGACCGCCGATCGGGCCCGGAGCACGGCCCCAGGTGGGGCACGGTGGGTGGTGGTGGGAGCGGTTCCGTCCTCCTCGTCGCCGGCGTGTAGCAAGATCGAGGGCACTCCGGCACCGCCTCTGTCGTTGGGCGGGGGACGGACCGACGAAGGGACCCCTCGCGTGAGCGACCTCGAGCACGACCGCCGCACGACCACCGACCCCGCACGGGGCGCCTCGCTGGACCAGGTCCTGCAGATGTCCGCCTCGCTGATGTCGGCGATGAACTCGGTCATCGAGGGGAAGCAGTCGGTCGTCCGCACCGCGATCACCGTGCTGCTCGCCGAGGGACACCTGCTCCTGGAGGACGTGCCGGGCACCGGGAAGACGCTGCTGGCCAAGACCCTCGGCCGCTGCATCGACGCCTCGGTCCGCCGGGTGCAGTTCACCCCCGACCTGCTGCCGAGCGACATCACCGGCGTCTCCGTCTACAACCAGGACGTCCGCGACTTCGAGTTCCGGCCCGGCGCGATCTTCGCCAACGTCGTCGTCGGGGACGAGATCAACCGCGCCTCCCCGAAGACCCAGAGCGCGCTGCTGGAGTCGATGGAGGAGGTCCAGGTCACCGTCGACGGGACGACCTACGGCCTGCCCCGGCCCTTCATCGTCATGGCGACCCAGAACCCCATCGAGATGGAGGGCACCTACCCCCTCCCGGAGGCGCAGCGGGACCGCTTCATGGCCCGCATCTCCATGGGCTACCCCTCCGCCCGCGCCGAGCTCGACATGCTCGACACCCACGGCGGGGTCTCGCCGCTGGAGGGGCTGCAGCCGGTCACCGACGCCGCGACCGTGCAGGCCATGGTCGAGGCCGTCCGCCGGGTGCACGCCTCCCCCGCCGTCCGGCAGTACATCGTCGACCTCGCCCACGCGACCCGGTCCAGCTCCGCGCTGCGGCTCGGCGCCTCCCCCCGCGCCACGCTGCACCTGCTGCGCGCGGCCCGCGCCCACGCCGCGCTCGCCGGCCGGGACCACGTGCTGCCCGACGACGTCCAGCAGGTCGCGGTCCCGGTCGTCGCGCACCGGCTCATCCCCACCGGGGAGACCCAGATGGCCCGCCGCACCCCGGCCGACGTCCTGAACGACCTGCTCCAGCGGGTCCGCGTCCCCGCCCCCACCCGCTGAGCCCGTGCGTGCGCTGACGGCCACCCTCACCACCCGCGGGGCCTGCTTCGCCGGCTGCGGGCTCGTGCTCGTCGCCGCGGGCGTCCTCCTCGGCCAGCACGACGTCACCCGGGTCGGGGTCCTCCTGCTCGTGCTCGTCGGGCTGTGCCTGCTGCTCGTGCGGCGCCACGGCCTGCGGGTCGAGGTCGCCCGCACCCTCTCCCCCGGCCAGGTCGCCATCGACCAGCGGTCCCTCGTCACCGTCGCCGTCCGCAACACCGAGGACGCGCCCACCCCGATCCTCATGGCCGAGGAGTCGATGGACTACGCGCTCGGCGACCGGCCCCGCTTCGTCCTGCCGTCGCTGCGCCCCGGTGCGACCCGCGAGGTGCAGTACGCCGTCCGCTCGCACACCCGCGGCGTGCACCGCGTGGGACCCCTGCGGGTCCGGGTGCGCGACCCCTTCGGCCTCACCCTGCGCACCGCGGCGGTGAGCGGCGAAGCCGAGGTCGTCGTCCTCCCCCGCGTGGTCCCCCTGGCGATGGCCCGCTCGCTCGGCAGCGGCATCGGCAGCGAGGGCTCGATCCCGCACATGGTCGCCCTGCACGGCGAGGACGACCAGACCATCCGCGAGTACCGCGACGGCGACGACCTCCGCCGCATCCACTGGCCCGCCACCGCCCGCACCGGCGACCTCATGGTCCGCCAGGAGGACCGGCCCGCGAAGCGCCGCGGGGTCGTCCTGCACGACAGCCGGGCGGTCGGCCACGCCGGCACCGGGCGCGCCGGCTCCTTCGAGTGGGCGGTGACGATGGCCGCCTCCGTCGTCGGGCACCTCGTCGACTCCCGGTACGCCGTGCACCTCCTCGTCGCCGACCCCGGCACCGACAGCGGCACCCGCCACGACGACTCCATGCCCGGCGCCCTCGACGCCCTGGCCCGGATCACCCCGACCGGCGAGGACTCGACCCGGGCGCTGCTCCACGACGCGAGCACCCTCACCGCCCAGGGCGGGCTCGTCGTCTACGTCGGCGGACCGCTGCCGGACGACGACGCGCACACCCTCGCCGCCCTCCGCCAGCCCGGTTCCAGCGCTGTCGCCCTCGTCGTCGAGCCCCGCTCCTTCGCGGGCCGCCGCGCGAGCGGGACCCCGGAGGCCGGCAGCGAGTCCTCGGCCAGGGCGACGACCGGCACCCTGTCGTCCTCGGGCTGGCTCACGGCGGTGGTCGAGGCCGGCACCGACCCGGCGCAGGCCTGGTCGACCGCCGTCGGCGGCGTCCTCGCGGGGGCCGGCCGATGACCCGCTCCCGCCTCGCCGACGTCCTGCTCGGGGTCCTCGCGACCCTCCTCGTGACGCTGCCGCTCGCCGACCTCTTCGCCCCCACCGGCGCCTGGGCCCGCCCCAGCCTGCTGCTCGTCGCGCTCGTCGCCCTCACCGGGCTCGGCCTGCGGGCGCTCACGACGGTCCGCCCGCTCGTCGTCGCCGGGCAGCTGCTCGTGCTCCTCGAGGGCACGGCCCTGCTCCACGGCCGCGGTCACCTGTGGGCCGGGGTCGTCCCGACGACGGACACCGGCGCCGCCTTCGGGGTGCTGCTCACCGACGCCTACACCTCGATCGTCAGCTACAGCGCCCCGGTTCCCGCGGGGCGCGGCGCCGTCCTCGGCATCAGCCTGCTCGTCGGCCTGACCGGCCTCCTCGTCGACGCCGTCGCCGTCACCTACCGCAGCCCCGCTCTCGCGGGCATCCCGCTCCTCACCGCGTTCCTCTCCGCCGCGACGAACACGACCGCCGGCCTGGCCTCCTGGCTCGTCGTCCCGCCGGCCCTGGCCTGGCTGGCCCTCGTCGGCCGGCAGGGGGTCGGCGCGCTGCGGTCCTGGGGCGGCACCGCGTCGGCCGGCGACCAGCGCACCACCGACCCGGCCGGGTCCTTCGCCACCGTCGGCCGGGTCGTCGGCGTCGTGGCCCTCGCCGCGGCGGTCGTCGTGCCCGGGCTCGTGCCCCACCTCCCGACGACCTTCGTCGCCGACGGTCTGGCCCGCGGCAACGGCGGGTCGGGCGGGGGCGGGGCGGTCCGGCTCTCGACGAGCGTCGACATCGCCCGCGACCTCGCCCAGCGCTCCACCGACCCCGTGCTCGTCTACCGCACGAGCGACCCCCGCCCGCAGCCCCTGCGGGTCGGCCTGCTCGACACCTACGAGGGCGGGCAGTGGACCGCCTCCCGCGACGCCACGTTCGTCCCGCTCGACGGCCGGCTGCCCGGCAGCGACGCCGTGCCCGCGGTCGAGCGCACCACCGAGCGGATCGAGGTGTCCCGCTCGACCGTCGGGCTGCCCCAGGTGGCGCTGCCGGAGAACGCCGTCGGGACCCCCTTCGCGCCCGGCTCGTGGCAGGTCACGGCGTCCGGCCTGGTCCAGCTGACCCGGCCGACGAGCCAGTACACCGTCGAGTACGTCTCCCTCCAGCCCGAGCCGGGGCAGTTCGCCGGCAGCGTGGACCCCTCGGGGCCGCTCGCCGACGACCTCGCGGTCGACGCGGCCGCCGGGTCGGAGGTGCGCGCCCTGCTCGACCGGATCACCGCCCCCGGGGACACCCCCCTGGAGACCGCGGTGAAGATCCAGGACCACCTGCGCGGCCCCGGCTACACCTACTCCGAGGACCTCGTCGACGAGACCGCCGACGGCCGCCGTCCCGAGGAGCCGCTGGTCCGCTTCCTCGAGACGCGCACCGGCTACTGCGTCCAGTTCTCCAGCGCGATGATCATGATGGCCCGGGCCGCCGGCATCCCCGCCCGGATGGCGGTCGGCTTCCTGCCCGGCAGCCTGAACGGCGAGGAGCGCGTCATCACCGCCGAGGACGCGCACGCCTGGCCCGAGCTGTACTTCCCGGACCTGGGGTGGATGCGCTTCGAGCCCACCCCCGGCGTCCGCAGCGGCCTGGCTCCCGCCTACGCCGTCGCGCCCGCCGAGGACACCGGCACCGAGACCTCCTCCCCCGAGCCGACGGCCTCCGCGACGCCGACCGACCCGACGCGCCCGGAGGGCGACGTCACCGCCGACAACCAGCCCGACGTCACCGTGACGCCGACGACGACGGCCACCGACGTCGTCCGCGACCACCTCGGCACCGTGCTCGGCGTCCTCGGGGTGCTACTCCTCGCCGCGCTCACCCCGCTCGGAGCGTGGCTGGCCCGTCGTCGTGCCCGCCGCGACGCCCGCGACGACGCCCGGCGGGTCGAGGCCGAGTGGCAGTCGCTGCTCTCCCGGCTCGGCGACATCGGGCTCGTGCCCGGCGACGGCGCCACCCCCCGGCAGGCCTCCCGTCAGATCGGCCGCGCCGCCTATCTCTCCCCCGACGAGAACGCCGCCCTCACCCGGGTCGTCGACACCCTCGAGCAGGCCCGCTACGCCCGGCCCGGCGCCCCGCTGCCGGACGTCGCCGACGACGCGCACACCGTGTGGCGGGCCGCCCTCGGACGCCGGCGCCGGCTCGACCAGGCCCGGGCGCTGCTGCTGCCCGCCGAGGGCCGCCGGCACTGGACCGGGCTGTTCCGCCGCAGCTCCCCCACGTCGGTCGAGGACGACTCCGAGCAGCGCACCCCCGTCGGCTGAGGCTCCTTTCCACCACGACGCGACGGCCGCGACCCCGGGTGGGGTCGCGGCCGTCGTCGGTGCCTGCGGTGGGGCTCAGTCGAGGTAGTCGCGCAGTGCCTGGCTGCGGCTCGGGTGGCGCAGCTTGGACATCGTCTTGGACTCGATCTGGCGGATCCGCTCGCGGGTCACGCCGTAGACCTTGCCGATCTCGTCGAGCGTCTTGGGCTGGCCGTCGGTGAGCCCGAAGCGCATGGACACGACGCCGGCCTCACGCTCGGAGAGGGTGTCGAGCACCGAGTGCAGCTGCTCCTGGAGGAGGGTGAAGCTCACGGCGTCGGCCGGGACGACGGCCTCGGAGTCCTCGATGAGGTCACCGAACTCGCTGTCGCCGTCCTCGCCGAGCGGGGTGTGCAGCGAGATCGGCTCGCGGCCGTACTTCTGCACCTCGACGACCTTCTCGGGCGTCATGTCCAGCTCGAGCGCGAGCTCCTCGGGGGTCGGCTCGCGGCCGAGGTCCTGGAGCATCTGGCGCTGCACGCGGGCGAGCTTGTTGATGACCTCGACCATGTGCACGGGGATGCGGATGGTGCGGGCCTGGTCGGCCATGGCGCGGGTGATGGCCTGACGGATCCACCACGTCGCGTAGGTCGAGAACTTGTAGCCCTTGGTGTAGTCGAACTTCTCGACCGCACGGATGAGGCCGAGGTTGCCCTCCTGGATGAGGTCGAGGAAGAGCATGCCGCGGCCGGTGTAGCGCTTGGCCAGGCTGACGACGAGCCGCAGGTTGGCCTCGAGGAGGTGGTTCTTGGCCTTCTTGCCGTCCTGGGCGATCCACCACAGCTCACGCTTGAGCTTCATGTCGAGCTTGTCGCCCGAGTTGAGCTTCTCCTCGGCGAACAGGCCGGCCTCGATGCGCTTGGCCAGCTCGACCTCCTGCTCGGCGTTGAGCAGCGCGACCTTGCCGATCTGCTTGAGGTAGTCCTTGACCGGGTCGGCGGTGGCACCGGCGGTGACGACCTGTTGGGCCGGGGCGTCCTCGTCGTCGTTGCTCATGACGAAGCCGGAGTCCTCGCCGTCGCCGCC
Source organism: Phycicoccus flavus (assembly GCF_004025965.2). GTDB lineage: Bacteria > Actinomycetota > Actinomycetes > Actinomycetales > Dermatophilaceae > Phycicoccus > Phycicoccus flavus. The sequence continues at coordinate 38,769 of NZ_SAYU02000003.1, forward strand.
CTTGCCGGCGCCGGCGGCGGGCGTGGGCGTGGCGACGCTGGCGTCCTCGGGGTCGTCCGACCCGGCCGCGGCCTCGGCGGCGGTCTCGTCGTCGATCTCGACGTCCTCGTCGGCGGTGTCGTCGGACGCCGGGGACGCGGCCGCCTTCTTCGCGGTCTTCGCGGTCTTGGCGGCGCTCTTGGTCGTCTTCGCGGCCGCGGACTTCGTGCTCGCGCTCTTGGTGGTCCCGCCCGTGGACGAGGAGTCCTCGTCGGCCGGCGTCGCGGCGGCCTTCTTCGTCGTCGTCTTGGCGGCCGTCTTCTTCGTCGAGGCGGTGGCGCTCGGCTTCTTGGCCGTGCGGGTCGCGGCGGCGGCGACACCGCTGGTGTCGTCGGCCCGCACCTCGATCCCCTGGTCGCCGAGGGCGCGCAGCACGACGCGGCCCCGGCTCGGGCGCACGTCGGCGGCGCGCATCGCGTCGGCGACCTGCTCGCCGGTGACCGAGCCGCTCGTCGAGCCCTGGCGCACCAGGGTCTGCAGGGCGGGGTGGGAGAGCTCCGGCGGGAGGGCGCTCGGTTCCGGGGGGGTCGTGGACACAGGCGACACGGCTACCTTTCGTCGCGGGTGACCGCAGGCCGCGACGGGGTCGCGGGAGCGGGCGGTGAGGGTCCGGGAGGGCACTCCGACCGGTCGGTGATCGCTCCGCCTGGCCAGGTGCTCCCCACCATTATAACTTTCGACCCCCGCCGAGAGCACATCGTCCCCGGGGACGCCGGGGGCCGGGCGCACGGGACCCGGTGCCGGACGGCCGGATCCGCGCGGTGCCGCCCGCGGGCGACCGGCCGGGTCAGCCCTTGACCGCGAGCACCGCGCACGGGGCGTCGAGAAGGATCCGCTGGGCGTTGGAGCCGAGAATGAGCTTGCCCACCGGGGTACGGCGGCGCAGGCCGATGACGATGAGGTCGGCGTCGGTCTCGGCGGCGGCGGCGATGAGGTCCTCGGCGGGCTCGTTGCCCCGGCCGAGCCGGCGCACCTCCACCTCGACCCCGTCGCCGGACAGGCCGTCGGCGACCTGCTGGATCTCGGTCTCCGCCTCGCGGGCGGAGTCGTCGTGCGCGTCTCCCGTGCTGCGGTGGGAGTTGACGACGACGAGCCGCGAGTGCCGCCCCCGGGCCTCCTCGGCGGCCCGCGCGAGTGCCGCGCGACCCTCCTTCGTGGGGACGAAGCCAACGACGATGGTCACGGGTCCTCCTCGGGCGGCCGACTGGGACCCCGACGCTACCGCAGGGAGGCGCTCACGCTCCCGCCAGCGCCGCACGGATGACGGCGCCCACCTGGGCCGTCTCGACGAGGAACCCGTCGTGGCCGTGCGCGGACTCGATGACGTGCAGCGTCGTGCCCGGGCGGGCGGTGACGATGTCCTCCGACAGCCGCAGCGGGTAGAGCCGGTCCGTGGTGACGCCGGCGACGTGCAGCTCGCCCGGGAAGCGCTGCAGCGCGGCGGCGACGCCGCCGCGGTCCCGCCCGACGTCGTGGCTGTTCATCGACTCCGAGAGGACGAGGTAGCTGCCGGCGTCGAAGCGGCGGGCCAGCTTCGTCGCGTGGTGGTCGAGGTAGGACTCGACGTCGTAGCGGCCGCCGCCACCGAGCGGGTCCTCCCCCGCCCGCGGGCGCCGACCGAACCGCTCGTCGAGCTCGCCCTCGTGGCGGTAGGTCGTGTGCGCGATCCGCCGGGCGATGCCGAGCCCGGTGAGGGGCGCGCGGCCGGTCTCGTAGTAGTCGCCGTCCTGGAAGTCGGGGTCGGACCGGATGGACAGCAGCTGCGGCAGGCACCAGGCGACCTGGTCGGCGGTGGCGGCGGCGGTCGAGGCGAGGACGAGGGCGCGCCGGACCCGGCCCGGGTGGGTCACGGCCCACTCGAGGGTCCGCATGCCGCCCATCGAGCCGCCGAGCACGAGCTGCCAGTCCTCGATGCCGAGGGCGTCGGCCAGCCGTCGCTCGACCTCGACCTGGTCGCGGACGGTGACGAACGGGAAGCGGCTGCCCCACGCGCGCCCGTCCGGGTCGGGCGAGGACGGGCCGGTGGTGCCCTGGCAGCCACCGAGGACGTTGGCGGCCAAGACGAACCAGCGGTCGGTGTCCAGGGGGGCGCCGGGCCCGATGAGCCCGGGCCACCAGCCGGGCGTCGGGTGCCCGGGCCCCGGGTCTCCGACGACGTGGCTGTCCCCGGTGAGGGCGTGCTCGACGAGGACGGCGTTGCCGCCGTTCGGGGCGAGGGTGCCCCACGTCTCGTAGGCGACGGTGACCGACGGTAGCCGGCCGCCGCGCTCGTGCTCGAGGGCGCCGACGTCGACGAAGCGGCGGTCGCCGGGAGGGTCGCCGACCCGCCACACGGCATCGGCCCACCGGGTCGTCGTGGCGGTCATCGGAACTGCTCCTCGCTCGCGCTTGCCCCCTCGGCTCGAGGGGGCCGGGTCATCACCCGGGGCACCCCACCGCGAGGAGGGTTGCCGCCCAGCAAACCGGGGTTTGACACTGGGACTCATGACCTGCGCCCATGGTAGCGGGAGGAGGACCCGCCTCCACCCCGGTCCGGGGAGCGAGCGGCACCCGCCACCGGTGCCGGCGAGCGTCGGCCCGCGCGGTCAGCCGGCCCAGCGGTGGACGGTCCGCGGCGCGCGGACGCCGGTCGGTCGGATGCCTTGCGCCACGAGCTGCTCGAGGAGCACCGCGAGCCGGTAGCCCGGGGCGAGACGGAGCGCCCGGTCCAGGCCGGCCCGGGCCAGGGCGCCCTCGCCGACGGACCAGGCGACGTGGGCGGTGACGGTGCACAGGGCCGCGGCCGCGTCCGGCCGGTCGTCCGGCACGGCCCGGCAGGCCTGCCCGAGCAGGGCGAGCAGCAGGCGACGCTCGTCCGAGCGGGTCACCCGTTGCGCCTCCCGTCCCGCGTCGTCACCGTCGGCCGATGCACCGCGGGCACCGCCGGCGCCGTCCGCGTCGTCGACGCCCTCGGCGTCCGGGTCGCCGTCGTCCACGCCCATGCCGCCCCAGCGCGGGAGCGCCTCCAGGAGCGGACGCACGGTCGCGTCCACGGCGTCGGGGGACAGCACACCCGGGACGAGCCAGGCGACGAGCCCGTCGCGGAGGGGGACGTCGAGCAGGCCGGCCGCGGCCGTGGCGACGCGGGCCACCCAGGCGGCGTCGCGGACCGTCGACGTCGGTCCGGCTCCCGGCGGCACGCTGCCGAGCAGGGCGGCCCAGGCCCCCACCACCGTCCGGCGCGACGGACGACGGCCGCGTCCGGCGGGCGGCCGGGGCAGGGCCGGGTCGGGGGCCACGGCGCGGTCGACGGCGTCCCGGTCCGCCAGCGGCGCGCTGCCGAGGGCCACGAGCTCGGCGACGGCGGGGATCGCGTGGGGCGGGGGCACCGGCACCCCGTCCGGTGGGCAGCACCCCGCGCCCTCGCAGAACGGGGCGTACCAGCGGCCGCCGCGCACGGTGGCGACGTCCATGACCCGGGCTCCCCCGGCGCGCACGGCGTCGGCGACGGCCCGGAGGAACGGGAGCGCCTCGCCCTCGTCGTCCTCGTAGCCCACGAGCAGCACGCCGTCCGGACCCTCGCGGCGGAACGGACCGAGGAACGCCTCGACCGCGGCCGGGACGGCGTGGGGCGGTGGGAGGTCGACGCGGGCGACGAGACCGACGGTGCCGCCGTGCAGCCCGACGGCCACGGCGGAGCGCCGGGGGTGGTAGCCCAGCTGGTAGGGAAGGGTGGCGACGAGGTCGCCCGAGCCGCGGAGGCTGATCGGAGTGGTCATGCCGCCAGCCTCGGCGCGCAGCGTGCAACGCGGAAGCGGGGGCGGCGGATCTGTGGACGGCAGGGCCGCCGGAGGCCGCCTGTGGACGACGGCCGGAGCGTCCAGCGGCGTCAGTCGACGACGCCGGAGGGAACGGTGGACGGACCCTGCGGCCCGCGGCCCTGCGCCCGCTCCCACTCCAGGAAGCGCTCGGTCTCCTCGACGACGGTCGTCGCGACCCAGCCGAGGACCATCGCGTCGTCGGCGAGCCCGAGGATGCCGAGGACCCCCTCGGGCAGGAGGTCGACGGGCGAGACGACGTAGGCCGTCCCCGCGGCGACGAGCGCGAGCCTCGTCATCGAGGTGCCGGTGTACTCACCGCTGCGGACGGCCGCGAGCATCCGCGGGAGCGCGGAGGCGCGGTCACCGAGGGAGGGACCGCCGGGACGGGTGGCGAGCTTGTAGGCGCGGCCGAGCGCGCCGACGTAGGCGAGGGTGCGGGCTTTGGCCATGGGGTCCTCCTGGTCGTGGACGCGGGGGTCGGTCGTGCGGGGTGAACGGCCGGCGGGCGGGGCGGGTGCCCCGGCCGACCGGGGTCAGGCGGGCCCGATCTGCTGGGTCACCTGGGGGAACTCCTTCTGCGCGTCCTTGGCGACGCGGCGCAGGAGCACGACGTCGACGCCCGCGCCGACGAGGCCGCCGGCCACCGGGACCCCACGGCCGAAGCGCGCGAGGACGGTCTTGCCGGAGCCCGCGACGATGCGGAAGAAGACGCCCTTCTTGATGACCATCTCCACCGGGCCGGGCAGCCGCTGGGCGGCGAGGTTGATGAGCCGCCCACTGGCCGGGGCCGCGAGCTGGGCCTTCTTGATGAGGTCGTCGGCGTCGGCGCCGACGAGGGTGAGCAGCACCGCGGCGCGGATGGGCTCGCGGTCGATGTCGTGCCCGCGCAGCCGGGCGATGGCGGCGGTCATCCGGGTGGCGACGGCGTAGAACGCGACGACGTTGGACGGCAGCGCGACCGGCAGGGTGACGAACCCGCCGAGGCCGGTGACGAAGCCCTCGACGGCGGCACCGACGGTGTGCGAGCGGACGACGGCGTCGACCGCCTTCTCGACGTCACCGCCGGCCGAGCGCAGCGCCTTGTCCGCGACGGTGGCGGCCGAGGCGAAGGGCCCCTTGCCGTCGATGCCCAGGTCGAGGATGGTGTCGACGACCCGGACGGCCTGCTCGCCGAGCATCCCGTTCTCGTCGTGCGCGTCCGCGGCGCGTTCGATGGCGCTCCGGGTGTCGTCCCGGTCGCCGCGGCGTCCTCGGTCCAGCAGTCCCACGTGGTCCTCCCGCGTCGGGCCGGGGCGGTGCCTGGGCGGACCGCGCACTCACCGGCTCCGCCATCCTGCCACGCACGGGCCCGCGACCTGCGCGTCCGTGCTCCGGGCCTGCCCGCCCGGGCCGTCCGCGTCGTGACGGTGCCCGCCCGTACGCTGCTGCCCGTGCTCGGACCCGACGTCGCCGTGCTCGTCGCCGGCCCGGGCCGCCCCGGGGAGCGGTCCACCGCCGTCCTGCACGCCGGAGGGGTGGAGACGGGTCCGGCCGTGCGGACGGCGCAGCTCGTGGGCCGCATCGAGGAGGCCCATGCGCCCCGCTGGGTCCTGTGGTCGGCCGCCGACGCCGTCGAGGTGGTGGCGGCCGGCATCCCGCTGGCCCGCGCCTGGGACGTCGCCGAGACGCACCGGCTGCTGCACGGCGGATGGGAGGCCGGACCCGCCCTGGCCTGGGCCGCGTCCCAGGGGCTCGCGCCGGACTCGGTGCCGGCGCCGCCGTCCGGCGACCTCTTCGACCTCGTCGCGGCCCCCGACCTCCCGGCCGACGACGTGCTCGTCGATGCCGCGGGCCACCTGCGGGCCGACCACGGACGCTGGCTGGAGGACCCGCGGCGGCTGCGCCCGTGGGCGGAGGCGGCGCTGGCCGTCGCCCGCGCGCAGCTGGCCGCCGCCGAGCGGGTGTCGCCGCGGCTGGTGCGTACCGTCGCGTCGGAGTCGGCGGCCGCCCTGCTGTGCCTGGAGCTCGAGCGCGACGGCCTGCCCCTGGACCGGGCCACGACCGAGGAGCTCGTCGCCGCGGCCGCCGGCCCCCGCTCCGCCACGCCCGCGGACGAGGACGCCGCCCGGCGGGCCCGCGACGCCCGCGTGCTGCGGCACGTCCCCGGCCGCGAGGGCACCGACCTGCGCAACCCGGCCCAGGTCCGCGAGCTGCTCGCGGCCGCCGGCGTCGACGTGCCCTCGACCCGCAAGTGGGTGCTGGAGCCCTACCGGCAGACGCACCCGGTGGTCGACGCGCTGCTGGAGTGGCGCCGCGACGAGCGGATCGTCACGACCTACGGCTACCGCTGGCTCGACGCGCACGTCGGCCCCGACGACCGGCTGCGGGGGCACTGGACGGCCTGCGACGGCGCCGCGGGCCGGATGACGGCGGAGAACGGGCTGCACAACCTCCCCGCCCTCCTGCGGCCGGGTGTCGCCGCGCACGCCGGGCACGCCCTGGTCCGGGCCGACCTCGGCCAGGTCGAGCCGCGGGTGCTGGCCGTCGTCTCGGGGGACACCGCGTTCGCGGCCGCGACCCGGGCCGACGACCTCTACGCCCCGGTGGCGCAACGGCTGGGCGTCGAGCGCCCCGTGGCCAAGGTCGCGGTGCTGGCCGCGATGTACGGCCAGCGCAGCGGCGCCGCCGGCCGGGCGCTCGAGGGTCTCGAGGCCGCCTACCCCGTCGCGATGGGCCTGCTGGAGCGGGCCGCGGCGGCCGGGCGGCGCGGCGAGCCCCTGCGCACCTTCGGTGGCCGGCTCGTCCCCACGGGGCGGTTCCTCACGGCGTCACCGCCGGGCACCGACCCCCGGCTGGACGCGGCGCGCGGCCGGTTCGCCCGCAACGCCGTCGTCCAGGGCTCGGCCGCCGAGCTGTTCAAGGCCTGGGCGGCGACGGTGCGGGCGACCGTCCGCGACCTCGACGCCGCCGTCGTCCTCTGCCTGCACGACGAGCTGCTCGTCCACGTGCCGCGGGAGCACGCCGACGAGGCCGCGCACCGGGTCGACGTCGCGCTGCAGGACGCCGCCCGACGGTGGTCGGGCGGCGCGCCGGTGCGGTTCGTCGCCGACACCTCGGTCATCGCCCGGTGGTCGGACGCCAAGGACTGAGGCGCGGGAACCTCGCGAGCGACCTCAGTCGTCGTCGGAGACGGTGCGCAGGAAGTCCTCGAACTCGGCGCCGAGCTCGTCCGCGGAGGGGATCTGCGAGGCCTCGGTGGCGAGGAGGCTCGGGCGCTCCTGGCCCTCGACGAACGCGTCGTACTGGTGCTCCAGCTGGGTGATGACCGCCCGCGCCTCGTCGCTCTTGTCGACCTCGGCGGCGATGGCCTGCTGGCCGGCCCGGGCCCGCGCGACGAGGTCGTCGTTCGGCAGGTCCAGCCCGGTGGCCTGCGAGATCGCGCCCAGCGCGGCGAGCGCGCCCTCGGCCCACTCGGCGTTCGCGAGGTAGTGCGGGGTGTGGATCGCGAACCCGAGGGCCTGCCGCCCGGCCTCGCCGAGCCGCAGCTCGAGGAGGGCGGCGAACGAGGCGGGCACCTGCACGCGGCCGAACGGGGACCGCGCGTCGCCGACGAGCGCCTCGTCGGTCGCGTGCGCGGTCATGCCGACCGGCCGGGTGTGCGGGACGGCCATGGGGATGCCGTGGGTGGTCACGACCATCGAGACCTCCAGCCGGTCCATGAGCTCGCGGACGGCGTCGACGACCCCCTCCCATCGGTAGTCCGGCTCGGGCCCGGTGAGCAGGTAGTACGTCTGCCCGTCGCGGTCGACGAGCCGGTGCAGGAGCATGGCCGGGTCCTCGTACTCGACCCACCGGTTGGTGTCGAACACCATCGCCGGCCGCCGGTCGCGGTAGTCGAGCAGCCGGTCGACGTCGAAGGACGCGACGACCTCGGGGTCCCCGGACTCCAGCAGGTGGTCGCCGAGGGTGTTCTGGATCTGGCCGGCGTCGACGAAGCCGCCGAGCAGCACGACGAGGACCCCGGGGCGCGGGGTCGTGAGGTCGGCGTCGGACTCGATGCGGTACAGGTCGTTGTGCTCCACGGTGATGCCTTTCGGAAGACGGCTCGTCCGGTGGAACACCTCCCCCGGTGCGGCGATTCCCTCGCGAGGCGACCCGCGCACCGGCCACGGGGAGCCCCGGCGGAACGGTCAGCGGCCGGGCTCGGCGGCCGCGGCGATGGCCCGGCGGACCCGCTTCTCGGACACCGGGTAGGCGGTGCCGAGCGACTGGGCGAACAGCCCCACCCGCAGCTCCTCGACCATCCACGCGATGTCGACGACCTCCGGGGCGCGGCGGCGTGCGGACGGCAGCCCGTCGAGGAGGTCCGCGTAGGCGGACTCGACCGCGTCGACCTGCTCCTGCAGCACCGGTTCGCGGGCGTTGGCGGCGGCGCGCTCGAGCCGGTGCTCCGCGGCTCGCAGGTAGCGGACGAGGTCGCGCAGGCGGGCCAGGCCGGTGGCCGCGACGAAGCCGGGCCGGACGAGGCCGTCGACCTGGGCGCGCACGTCGGCCCGGGTGGTCGCCGTGGCCCGGGCGGCACCGCCCCGCTCCAGCGCGTCGAGGGTGCGGCGCACCTGTGCGGCGAGGGCGAGGACGGGCTCGACCGCCTCGACGACGGTGAGGACGCGGGTGGCGGCGTGGGTGCGCACGGCGGCCAGGGCGGCGGCGAAGTCGTCCTCGGTGCGGACGGCCCCGGTGACGTGCTCGGCGACGAGGTCGTCGACGGCGGCGTCGAGGCAGTCCTGGAGCAGGGCCGGGACCGACCCGTGCGGGTTGTCGGCCAGCGCCAGCTTCTGGGCGTTGGTGAGCCGGGCGAGCACCCGCTTCCACGGCGCCGTCGTCGCGAGCAGCAGCAGCCGGCGGACCCCGGCCCGGTGGGCGGCGGCCGCGGACCCGGGGTCGGGCAGCACCCGCAGCGCCACCGACGTGCCCTCGTCGACGAGCGCCGGGTACCCGAGCACCGTCTGGCCCCCGGCCCGTCCCTCGAAGGTCTCCGGCACCGTGCCGACGTCCCACGTCGTGATGCCCTCGCGCTCGATGCCGCGCCCGGCCCGGGCCATGCCCGCCCGCACCGCGCCGCCGGTGCGCTCCCGCAGCTCGTCGAGGTCCTTGCCGGTGGCGACGACCTGGGGGCCGCGGCGTCCCGGCCGCTCGATCGAGAACGTCACGCGCAGGTGGTCCGGCACCCGGGCCAGGTCGAACTCGGCCGGGTCGACGCGGGTGCCGGTCCGGGCCTGCAGGGCGCGGGCGAGCTCCTCGGCGAGGGAGCCGCGCGTGGGGTCGGCCTCGCGCAGCGCGGCGGCGGCGTGGTCCGGCGCCGGCACGAGGTGGCGGCGGGTGGCCTTGGGCAGCGAGCGGACGAGGGCGACCGCGAGGTCCTCGCGCAGCCCGGGGACCTGCCAGTCGAAGCCGTCGGGGGTGAGCCGGTTGAGGACGGCGACGGGGACGTGGACGGTGACCCCGTCGGCCGCCTGCCCCGGCGCGAACTGGTAGGTGACGTCGAGCGCGATGTCGCCCTGGTGCCACGTGTGCGGGTAGTCCGACGCCGACACCGCCTCGCCGGCGGCCGAGGTGAGGTCGTCCTCGGTGAGGGTCAGCAGGTCCGGACGCCGCCGCCGCTCGCCCCGCCACCAGCGGTCGAAGTGCCGCTCGGAGACGACGTCCGGCGGGATCCGGGCGTCGTAGAAGGCGTGGACGACCTCGTCGTCGACGACGATGTCGCGGCGCCGGGCGCGCTCCTCGAGCTCGGCCACCCGCGCCAGCGTCCGCCGGTTCCTCGCCCAGAAGTCGTGCCGCGGGTCCCAGTCGCCCTCGACGAGCGCCGAGCGGACGAAGATCTCCCGGCTGGCCACCGGGTCGATGCGCGCGTACTGGACGGTGCGGTCGGTGACGAGCGGGACGCCGTAGAGCGTCACCCGTTCGGTGGCCACCGCGGCGCCGGCCCTCTTGCTCCAGCGCGGCTCGCTGACGGTGCGCGTGACGACGTGCGCACCGACCTCCTCGGCCCACTCCGGGTCGATCGTCGCGACCGTGCGCGCCCAGAGCCGCGTCGTCTCGACGAGCTCGCCGGCCATGACGTACTCCGGCTTCCGGCGGAAGAGGGTCGAGCCGGGGTTGATGCCGAACCGGGCGCCGCGCGCGCCGAGGTAGTCGCGCCGCACCTCGTCGCGCACGCCGACGTGCGAGAGCAGTCCGGCGAGCAGGGCCCGGTGCACGGTGTCCCAGTCCGGCTCGGCGTCCTTGGCCGCGGTCGCCCGGTCCGGGTCGATCTTCGCCTGGCGGGCGGCGCGCCGGAGCTGGGCGTGCAGGTCCTGCCACTCCCGGATCCGCAGGTAGTGCAGGTACTCGTTCTTGCACATCCGCCGGAACGCGCTGTGCGAGAGCTCCTTCTGCTGACCCTTGAGGTAGCGCCACAGGGCGAGGTAGGCGGCGAAGTCGGAGCGCTCGTCCTTGAAGCGGGCGTGCTGCTGGTCGGCCTGGGCCTCCTTGTCGGCCGGGCGCTCGCGGGGGTCCTGGATGGAGAGGGCGGCGACGAGGACGAGCACCTCGCGGGTGCAGCCGAGCCGCCCGGCCTCCACGACCATCCGGGCCAACCGCGGGTCCAGCGGCATCCGGGCCAGGGCCCGGCCGGTGCGGGTGAGCCGGCGCGCCCGGCCCCGGTGCCGTCCCGGGCCCCGCTCCTCGGCCGAGAAGGCCCCGAGCTCCTCGAGCAGGCGGACGCCGTCGGCCACCTGCCGGGCGTCCGGCGGGTCGACGAAGGGGAAGCGGGCGACGTCGCCGAGGCCGAGCGCGGTCATCTGGAGGATCACCGACGCCAGCGAGGTGCGCTGGATCTCGGGCTCGGTGAACTCCTCGCGCGCCTCGAGGTCCTCCTGCGAGTACAGCCGCACGCAGACCCCGGGGGCCACGCGCCCGCAGCGGCCGGCCCGCTGGGCGGCGCTGGCCCGGCTCACCGGCTCGATGGGCAGCCGCTGGACCTTGGTGCGCTGGCTGTACCGGCTGATCCGGGCGGTGCCGGTGTCGACGACGTAGCCGATGCCGGGCACGGTGAGCGAGGTCTCGGCGACGTTCGTCGCGAGGACGACCCGCCGCCCGCTCCCCCGCCGGAACACCCGGTGCTGCTCGGCGGCGGACAGCCGCGCGTAGAGGGGGAGCACCTCGGTGCCGGGCAGCCGGCGGGCGGTGAGGGCGTCGGCGGCGTCACGGATCTCGCGCTCGCCGGAGAAGAACACGAGGATGTCGGTGGCGTCCGGGCTGGGCGGGGTCTCGGTCCACAGCTCCTCGACCGCCTCGACCACGCCCTGGGTCTGGTCCTTCTCGGCGACGACGTGCCGCCCGTCGGGGTCGAGCTCGACGAGCGGGCGGTAGCGCACCTCGACGGGGTAGGTCCGCCCGGACACCTCGAGCACCGGCACCTCGCGCACCGTCCGTCCCTCCTCGTCGGTGCCGAAGTGCCGCGCGAAGCGGGCGGGGTCGATGGTCGCCGAGGTGACGACGACCTTGAGGTCCGGCCGGCGCGGCAGCAGCTGCTTGAGGTAGCCGAGGATGAAGTCGATGTTGAGGCTGCGCTCGTGCGCCTCGTCGATGACGATCGTGTCGTAGCGGCGCAGGTCGCGGTCGCGCTGCATCTCGTTGAGAAGGATGCCGTCGGTCATCACCTTGACCCGGGTGGCGTCGCTGCTGTGGTCGCCGAAGCGCACCTGGTACCCGACGAGCCCGCCGAGGTCGACGTGCAGCTCCTCGGCGATCCGCTCGGCCACCGACCGCGCCGCGATCCGCCGCGGCTGGGTGTGCCCGATCTGGCGGCCCCCCGCCCCTCGCCCGAGCTCGAGGCACATCTTCGGCAGCTGCGTCGTCTTCCCCGACCCGGTCTCGCCGGCGACGACGACGACCTGGTGGTCGCGGATCGCCGCGAGCAGGTCCTCGCGGCGGGCGACGACGGGCAGGTGCCCGGGGTAGTGCAGCTCCGCCGCCGGGAGGGCGTCGAGGGGCGGAGCGGGCATGGCCGACAGGATAGGTCGGCCGGCTCCGCGGGCTCACGGGGCTTTCCGGGACACCCCGCCCACCGTCCACCGTCCGCCCGCGCCGACCACCGCCCGGCCGCCCGGCGGTCGCGACCTCCGCCCGCGGCGTCCTGCACGTCACCGCGCGCCCCGGAGCGTCGGGGGCGGCGCCGCCGGGCGCTCCTCGTCCGCGGGCACGACCCGGTCGGCCGAGCGCGAGGCGGCGGTCAGGGTGACCCCGGCCCCGTACAGGCGCTGCGTGCTGCGGCCGCCGGCCGAGGCCAGCGCGAGCTCGGAGCGCACGGCGTCGACCCGCTCCCGGGCCAGCCGGCGGGCGGCGTCGGCCGTCCGGGCGCGCAGCGTCCCGGACCCACGCAGGGCCGGGCCGCCGACGAGCGCGGACGCCGTGGCCCGTTCGTCGACGTCGACCATGCTGCGGGCCGCGCGCACCCGCTCCCGCGCGGTCTGCGTCATCCCGAGCACGATGCGCTCCTGGGCCGACAGCCGGGCCAGGGGGACGGCGGCGCCGTCGGCCCGCAGGACCGCCCCGGCCTTGGCGCCGGTCCGCAGGGCGTCACCGCCGACGCCGAGCACCGAGGCGCCCGCGGTCACCGCGAGGTCGCGCCCGCTGCCCTCGCCGTACCCCACGAGGAGGACACCGTCGGCGGCGAGTCCGACCGCGTCGCCCGCGACGGCGACCGGCTTCGCGGGCGGCGCCACGCGCACCATGAGACCGGCGAGGGACCCCACCCCGTGGCCGACGCCGCTCGCCCCACGCAGCCCCCGGTAGACGGCGCCGTCGGCCAGCTCGTCGTCGGCGAGCCCCCGGAGCACCCGCGCGCAGTGTCCGTCCGCGGCGTGGAGCCGCTCGGTGGCGGCGCGGTGCCGCTGCTCGGCGTCCTGCAGCTGCGCCACCTGTTCGCGCTGGAGCGCTCGCAGCGTGAGCAGCTCCGAGGAGGTCTCGTCCCGCCCGGCGGCCACCAGCGCGGCGGCCCGGTCCTCGAGCACGAGGTAGCGGTCGCCGGCCTCGGCGTGGTCCTCGACGGCCCGCTGGACGACGGCCTGCTCGACCTCGAGGACGTCGGCGAAGGCCCGCAGCGGCGCGGCGGCGCAGACGTGCCGGCGCGCGGCGCGGTCGAGCACGGTGGGCACCGGGCCGATACGGGCGCCGAAGGCCGACCCGCCCGGTCCGTCCCAGACGGCGCCGTCCCGCAGCCGGACCAGGTCCGTGCAGGCGTCGGCCAGCCGCTGCCCGCTCGCCTCGAGCGCGTCGGCGAGCGCCCGGACCCCCGGCGCGTCGCCCGGGACGGGCTCGAGGACCGGCCACACGCCGCTCACGTGCGGCCCCCTCCGAGCCCGTGGGACAGGCCGGCCTCGGTGTCCAGGTACAGCCCGCCGGCGTCCGCCGTGGCCTCCCCCAGCTCGGCCAGGGACGCCGCGAGGACGAGCCGCGCGTGCCGCCAGCCCCCGAGCAGGTCCTCGACGGCGGGGCCGACCTCGCCCGGCCCCAGCGCCCAGCGGTCCGCCGACGGGTCGCCGGCCAGCGTCAGCGCGTCCGCGAGGTCGACGAGGCCGGCCCCCAGGGTGAGGACCGTCGCGGCGTCGACCCGGTAGCTCGTCATCCCGACACGCTAGGCCGGGCCGGCCGGCCGACCTCCGGGTTTTCCACAGGCGCCGGGCGGGGGCCGGGACGCGCGGTCCCGGCCCCCGGGCACCGTCAGGCGTCGGAGGTGGCGAGCTCCGGCTCGCGGGGCCCGCCCGAGCCCAGCGCCGCGGCGAAGCCGGCGTCGAGGTCGGCGAGGATGTCCTCGACCGTCTCGATCCCGACCGCGAGGCGCACGAGGCCCGGCGTCACCCCGGCCGCCAGCCGGTCCTCGTCGCCGCCCTGGCTGTGCGTCGTCGACGCCGGGTGGATCGCGAGCGAGCGCACGTCGCCGATGTTCGCGACGTGGCTGTGCAGGGCGAGCCCCTCGACGAAGCGCCGTCCGGCCTCGACGCCGCCGCGGATCTCGAAGGCGAGGACCGCCCCGGCGCCCTCCGGGGCGTACTTGTCGGCCAGCTCCTTGCCGGGGCTGCCCTCGAGCGAGGCCCACCGCACCGACTCCACCTGCGGGTGCTGCGAGAGGTAGGAGGCGACCCGCCGGGCGTTGGCGACGTGCCGCTCCAGGCGCAGGCTGAGGGTCTCCAGGCCCTGGGCGATGAGGAAGGCGTTGAACGGGCTGATCGCCGTGCCGAGGTCGCGCAGCAGCTGGACGCGCGCCTTGAGGATGTAGGAGAGGTTGGCGCCGAACGGGCTGCCGACGCCGAGGTCCGGGCCGTAGCGCAGGCCGTGGTAGCTCTCGTCGGGGGTGTTGTAGTTCGGGAACCGCTCGGGGTCGGCGGTGTAGTCGAAGGTGCCGCCGTCGACGATGACGCCGGCGATCGTCGTGCCGTGCCCGCCGAGGTACTTCGTCGCCGAGTGGATGACGACGTCGGCGCCCCACTCCAGCGGGCGGATGAGGTACGGCGTCGCGATGGTGTTGTCGACGACGAGCGGCACGCCGACCTCGTGCGCGACGGCCGCGACGGTCTCGATGTCGAGCACCTCGGCCTTGGGGTTGGCGATCGTCTCGCCGAAGAAGGCCTTCGTGTTCGGGCGCACCGCAGCCCGCCAGGCGTCGGCGTCGGTGTGGTCGGCGACGAAGGTCACCTCGACGCCGAGCTTGGCGAAGGTGTACTTCAGCAGGTTCGTCGTCCCGCCGTACAGGGCGGCGCCGGCGACGATGTGGTCGCCCGCCTCGGCGAGGTTGAGCAGGCCGAGCGTCGTCGCGGCCTGGCCGGAGGACAGGAGCAGCGCGCCGACGCCGCCCTCCAGCGCCGCCACGCGCTGCTCGACGGCGTCCTGGGTCGGGTTCATGATCCGGGTGTAGATGTTCCCGAACTGCTTGAGCGCGAACAGGTCCGCCGCGTGGTCGGTGCTGTCGAAGACGTAGGACGTCGTCTGGTAGATGGGCAGGGCCCGGGCGCCGGTGGCGCTGTCGGGCTGCTGCCCGGCGTGCACCTGACGGGTCTCGAAACCCCACTGGGACTGGTCGGTCATCGGGTCGCTCCCAACTCCTGGTGCGTCCGGCCGTGGGCCGGGCGCACGCGCTGCGTGTGCTCGGCGGGGTCCCCGGGAGGTCTCCCGCGCTTGCGGGCGACGGGTGCCGCACGCCAGGTCCTCACCCGGGGCACCCCACCGCGGGTGGAGGGTTGCCGGCCAGCGAGCCGGGGCTTGGCGCTGGCGCTCATGACCTCCCGGCACGGTACGCCCGCGGGCCCGGCGGCAGGAGCGGCGTCCGGTCACCGTCTCAGCACCCGGGCACACCCCGGGGGTATCCCGGGGTATCCCGGGCGCCGGACCGGCGCGGACGTCCGGGTGCGGCCCCGCCCCCCGCGACCCGCCGCGCGTGGGCAGGATGGGCCCATGACCTACCACGCGCTCGACTACACCGCCGCTGCCGACCGCTACGAGGCCGGCATGCCCTACCGCCGGACCGGTCGCTCCGGCCTGGACCTGCCCGCGATCAGTCTCGGCCTCTGGCACAACTTCGGCGACGACGTGCCGCTGGAGCGCCAGCAGGCGACGCTGCGCCGGGCCTTCGACCGCGGTCTCACCCATTTCGACCTCGCGAACAACTACGGGCCGCCGTACGGCTCCGCCGAGCGCAACGCCGGGGCGATCCTCGCCCGCGACTTCCGTCCGTACCGCGACGAGCTCGTCATCAGCTCCAAGGCCGGGTACGACATGTGGCCCGGGCCGTACGGGCAGGGCGGGGGGTCGCGCAAGTACGTCATCGCCAGCTGCGAGCAGTCGCTGCGCCGTCTCGGCCTGGACTACGTCGACATCTTCTACAGCCACCGCTTCGACGAGACGACCCCGCTGGAGGAGACCTGCGGCGCGCTGGACTCCCTCGTCCGCTCCGGCAAGGCGCTCTACGTCGGGATCTCCTCCTACTCGGCCGAGCGCACCCGCGAGGCCCACGCGATCCTGCAGGAGATGGGCACGCCCCTGCTCATCCACCAGCCCTCGTACTCCCTGCTCAACCGCTGGGTCGAGACCGAGGGGCTGCTCGACACCCTCGGCGACCTCGGGGTCGGCTGCATCGCCTTCTCGCCGCTGGCGCAGGGCATGCTCACGGACAAGTACCTCGACGGGATCCCCGAGGGGTCGCGGGCCAGCCAGGGCAAGTCGCTGGACCCCTCGCTGCTCACCGACGAGGCGCTCGAGCACGTCCGCAGGCTGAACGACCTGGCCCGGGAGCGCGGGCAGTCGCTGGCCCAGATGGCGCTGGCCTGGCTGCTGCGCGACGAGCGGGTCACCTCGGTCCTCATCGGCGCCTCCTCGGTCGAGCAGCTCGACGACAGCCTCGACGCGACGCGGAACCTCGACTTCGACGACGCGGAGCTGGAGGCCATCGACCGGTACGCCGTCGACGCCGGCATCAACCTGTGGAAGACATCGAGCGAGAAGTGAGTTGGACCTCGACATGAGCGACGAGTACATCCCCTCCCCCACCGAGTGGGTCCGCGACCAGGTGTCGACGATCGAGGAGACCGGCGACACCCGTTCGGTCCAGGTCATGGACCGCCCGGTCGTCATGCTGACGATGCGCGGCCGCAAGAGCGGTGCGCTGCGCAAGGTGCCGCTGATGAGGGTCGAGCACGAGGGCGTCTACGCCGCCGTGGCGAGCAAGGGCGGCGCCCCCGAGCACCCGGTCTGGTACGGCAACCTCCGCGCCGACCCCCACCTCACCCTCCAGGACGGCACCGAGTCGTGGCCGGCCGTGGCCCGCGAGATCCACGGCGAGGAGCGGGCGCAGTGGTGGGACCGCTGCGTCGCCGCCTACCCGCCGTACACCGAGTACCAGGAGAAGACCGACCGGCAGATCCCGGTGCTCGTCCTGGAGCGCGCGCAGGACTGACGGCTCGTGCTCCCGGCCCGCCTCAGCGCGGGCCGGGGGCCAGCCCGTCGCCGCGCTCGGCCGCCGCGGCGTCGTGCTCGACCTTGCGGAACCACAGCAGGCCGAGGACGGGCAGGACGAGCGGGACGAACCCGTAGCCCTGGCCGAAGTGCGACCAGACGGTCTTGTCCGGGAAGGCGCTCGGCACCACGTAGGACGCCGTGCCGACGACGAGCACGCCGGCCAGCTCGACCGCGCAGGCGACGACGCCGACCCGCACCCAGCGCCCGCCGCGGGCCAGGCACCACGTGGCGAGGACGTAGACGACCGCCGCGACCGCCGAGAGCAGGTAGGCCAGCGGCGCCCGGTCGAAGTACTCGGAGATCTGCAGGACCGAGCGGCCGGTGGCGGCGAGGGCGAGCACCCCGTAGACGACGACGAGCAGGACGCCGGGGCCGCCGAGGGCACGCCGGTCGGGGCGGGGCTCAGCCATAGGACATCCAGATCTGCAACAGGCGGGCGGCCATGACGGCCACCGCGAACGCGCCCACCGCGATCGAGCCCATGGCCCACCGCGACTTCTCCTTGATGGCGAGGAACGCCGTCCCGGCCGGGATCACCGGCAGGCTCACGAGGTAGGCGATGAACGTCGCCTTCTCGGCGGTGTCGCCGATGTGGTCCAGGCCGAGCAGCCCCCCGACGAGGAGGACGACGAGCCCGACCTCGACGAGCCCCGCGACGACGAGCAGGCGGTCGTCGATGAGCCGGTCCCGCGCGGCGTACCAGACGGCCGCGACGCACAGGACGGCGGCGAGTCCCACGACGGCGTACGTCAGGGGCTCGATCACGTCGCCACCCTAGCCGCGCCGCCTGCGGACGCGGGGACGGGCTCGGACCTCGGCCGGCCCGACCCCCTTCCGGCGCACCCCGGTCCGGGTGCCAGACTCTCGCGCATGGGCACGGTCACGGTGGGTGAGGTCGAGATCGCCTACGAGGTCGACGGCCCCGAGGACGGCGAGCCGATGCTCCTCCTCATGGGCCTCGGCACCCAGCTCGTCGCGTGGCCCGCCGAGGTCGTCGACGGGCTGGCCTCCCGCGGGTTCCGGGTCGTGCGCGTCGACAACCGCGACATCGGGCTCTCCTCGCGCACGAGCACGCCGGCGCCCACCCGCGCGGCCGTCGTCCGCGCCCTCGTCCACCGCGGCGCCGCCCGGTCCGACTACCTGCTCGCCGACCTCGCGGCCGACGCCGTCGCCGTCCTGGACCACCTCGGCATCGACCGGGCCCACGTCGTCGGGGTCTCGATGGGCGGGATGATCGCCCAGCAGCTGACCATCGACCACCCGGGACGGGTCCGCTCGCTGGCGTCGGTGATGTCGACCACCGGCAGCCGCCGCCGGGGCAACGTCTCGGCCCGGCTGCTGCCGCGGATGGCGCGCTCGCTCACCGCGCCCCGGCCCACCGACGAGGAGGAGGCGGTCCGGCTCGGGGTCGAGGGGTGGCGCGTCATCGCCGGGCCGCACTTCGACGAGGACGAGATCGAGGCCCAGGTCCGGGCCGCGGTGGCCCGCAGCACGAGCCCGCTCGGGGCCGTCCGACAGCTGCTCGCCATCCTCGCCAGCCCCGACCGCACGCCGGGGCTGCGGCAGGTGCGGGTGCCGACCCTCGTCGTCCACGGTCTCGCCGACCCGCTCGTCGCCTGGAGCGGCGGCGTGGCCACGGCCCGGGCCGTCCCCGGCTCGCGGCTGCTGCTGTTCCCGGACATGGGTCACGACCTGCCCCGGCCGCGCCGGGGCGAGATCGTCGAGGCCATCGCCCGCAACGCCGCCCGGGCCGCCGCACCCACCGCCGACGACGACCGCCCCCGCTCCTGACCCCCCAGCCTCGGCCGGGCTCCGGCGGAGGCCGGGGGTGGCGTCAGGCGAGGCTGTCGGCGACGGCGTCGACGAGGACGCCGATCTCGTCCTCGGTGACCACGAGCGGCGGGGCGATGCGGATCGTCGAGCCGTGGGTGTCCTTGACGAGCACGCCGCGGTCGAGCAGGCGCTCGCTCAGGCCGCGGCCGCTCGGCCCGCCGGGCTCGATGTCGAGCCCCGCCCAGAGCCCGCGCACCCGGATGGCGGCCAGGCCCCGGCCGACGAGCGGACGCAGCCGCTCCTCCAGGACGCCGCCCAGGGTGGCGGCCCGCTGCTGGAACTCGCCCTCGGCGAGCATCGTCACGACCTCGTGGCCGATCGCGGCGGCGAGGGGGTTGCCGCCGAAGGTCGAGCCGTGGGTGCCGGGCTTGATGACGTCGAGCACGTCGTGGTTGGCCGCGATGGCGCTCACCGGGTACAGGCCGCCGCCGAGCGCCTTGCCGAGCACGTAGATGTCGGGGACGACGTCCTCGTGCTCGCAGGCGAAGGTGCGACCGGTCCGGGCCAGGCCCGACTGGATCTCGTCGGCGACCATGAGGGTCCCCGTGGCGTCGCAGATCTCGCGGACCTCGCGCAGGTACCCCTCGGGCGGGATGACGACCCCGCCCTCGCCCTGGATGGGCTCGAGCAGCACGGCCACGGTGCTGTCGTCGACGGCCTCGCGCAGCGCCTGCGCGTCGCCGTAGGTCACGCTGCGGAAGCCGGGGGTGAACGGGCCGTACTCGTCGCGGGCGACCTTGTCGTCGGAGAAGCTGACGATGGTCGTCGTCCGGCCGTGGAAGTTGCCCTCCATGACGACGATGTTCGCGGCCCCCTCGGGCACGCCCTTGACGACGTAGCCCCACTTGCGGGCCACCTTGACGGCCGTCTCGACCGCCTCGGCGCCGGTGTTCATCGGCAGGACGACCTCCTTGCCGGTGAGCTCGGCCAGGCCTTGGGCGAACGGGCCCAGCAGGTCGTTGTAGAAGGCGCGGCTGGTCAGCGTCAGCCGGTCCAGCTGGGCGTGGGCGCGCGCGAGCAGCCGCGGGTGGCCGTGGCCGAAGTTCAGCGCGGAGTAGCCGGCCAGGCAGTCCAGGTACCGCCTGCCCTCGACGTCGGTCACCCAGGCGCCCTCGCCGTGGCTGAGCACCACCGGCAGCGGGTGGTAGTTGTGCGCCGCGTACCGCTCGGTGAGGGTCATGTGGGCGTTCGAGTCGAGCGTCTCGCTCGTCTCCTGCGCGGGCCGGGTCTCGGTCATCGTCTGGGCCTCCTTCATCCGGGCGACTCTAACGAGGGTCCCCCCTCGGGCCGAAAACGCGGCGCCCCCGCCCGCGGCCCGGTCAGCCGTTCCACAGCGCACCGACCCGGCGGGCGATGCGCCGGCCGTGCTCGCGGGCACGGTCCATCGTCGGGCCGCCGCGGCTCACCTCGAGCGGGTTGGCGCCCATGGTCCACACGTCGCGGGCGTCGGGGACGACGAGGTGGGTGCGGCTCTTCGGGCGCAGCGACCAGGCCTGGACCCGGGGCAGCTCGGTGACCTGGCCGCCGACCGGGTAGGGCGCGAGGACGAGCACCCGGGCGTGCCCGGCGGCGAGGTCGACGTTGGCGATGGAGCGCAGCCCGCCGTCGACGTAGCGGCGCCCGGCGATCTCGACCGCGGGGAAGACCCCGGGCACGGCGCAGCTGGCGGCGACGGCGCGCTCCAGCGGCACGCCGCCGGAGCCGTCGAAGACGACCGAGGTGCCGCTCTCGGCGTCGACCGCGGTGAGCAACAGTCGCCGGTCCGGCCACTGGTGGCCGACGAGCCCGTAGCCGACGGTGTCCAGCCACACCTCCTCGGCGACGGTGCTCGCGCCGAGGGCCGCCCGGCCGACGATGGCGCGGCCGCCGCGCGGGTCGCGGCTCAGCTGGGCCCGCAGGTACCGGCCGGCGTCGACCGGGCCGAGCCGTCCGACGTCGGTCATCGGGACGCCGCTGCGGACGAGGTCGAAGGCCTCGTCGTCGGTGCCGAGCCGCAGGTGCGCGGCGACCATGGCCCCGGCGGAGGTGCCGATGACGGTGTCGGCGTCGCGGACGTCGACGCCCTCGTCGCGCAGCCCGAGGACGACGCCGGCCTCCCAGGCGATGCCGGTGACCCCACCCCCGGCGAGGACGAGCGCGCGCTCCAGCGCGGTGTCCGGAGGCTGCCAGTCGGCGAAGACCCGCGACCCGCCGTCGGCGTAGCGGCCGGGCGGCTCGGTGCGGGGGTCCGGCCCGGGCGGGACGGGTCCTCCCGGTCCGAGGCCGCCGGGTCGTGGGCCGTCCGGGCCGGGGCCGACGGCGTCCGGGGCCGTGCGCGGCGGGCTCGCGGCGGGGGTGGCCGTGTCGTCGGTGGTCTCCTGCATACCGTCGATTGTCCGGCCGGGACCCCTGGGGCTCCGAACCCTCCGGGCGTGAGGGTGCTCACGCCCCGACGGCCCGCGGCGCCCGACGGGCGACGGCCGTCCCCGCCGGCGACGGCGCGCCGACACGTCACGCCCGCTCCCGGTCCCGAGCCCGAGCCGGTCCCGCGGCCGACGAGGTCAGGCCGCGCCGTGCGGCACCGGGGCACGCACGGCCTCGACGGGCAGGGACAGCAGGTCCTCCCCGACCCGCACCTGACAGCGGGCGGCGCCGACGAGCTCGACCTCGCCGACGCGCCCCGCCCAGGGCCCGGCCGCGACCTCGACGACGTCCCCGAGCCGGGGCGGCGCGGTGGGCCGGCTCCGGGCCTGCGCGCCGCGGAGGGCGGCGAGCTCGGCGGCGTAGCGCGGCGGCATCGTCGCCGGCCCGCCGCGGTAGGTCCACGTGAACAGGTGGCGCGCGTCGAAGCGGCGGGAGCAGCGGCCGCAGGAGGCGAGCCGGGTCGGAGCCCGGTGCCGTGTCTTCTCGTGCCCGGCGGGACAGCGCCCGACCCAGTCCCCCGGCACCCGCGGGGCGTCCGGGGAGACGCAGCGCTCCCCGCTGCACCCGATGCGCACGGCGGTGGCGCGCCAGACCGCGTCGTGGCCGTGCTCGGGACCGACGAGGGCGTGCGCGATCTCGTGGAGGAGGGTGTCGCGGACCTCCTCCTCGGGGTGCAGGGCGGTGAGCGGACCGCTGATGCCGATCTCCCGGCGGCCGAAGCGGCACACCCCCGCCCGGGTCTTGGCGCGGTCGGCGACGACGGTCCACCCCTCGAGCCCGTGCTCGCGCAGCAGCCGCCGGCCGAGCGCCACCGCGTGCCCCACCTCCACCGCGACCTCCTGTCCGCACGGCCGTCCCTCATCGGTCGGGACCACGGTAGGGCCGGCCACCGACAGCCCCCGGCAGGCCGCACCGGGGCCTGTGGAGAACCTCGCGGGCACCGCCGCCGCCGTCGCCGACGGGACGCTCGACCCGCCGCCCCGCCGGTCCGGTCCCCGCACCCGCCGGCCGCGGACCCGACACGCCGGAGGAACTGCGGTGCGCGCAACCGCCCCGGCGGACCCCGCCCTCCCTACGCTTCGTCTCGGCGCCCTCCCCGGCGCCGACGGCGACGGACGCAACGACGCGTCCGGCCGAGTGGAAGGACGGGCATGACCACGACCACGAAGCACCAGGGCGCGCCGTCCGGCGGGCTCCTGTCGTTCCTCGACCGGCGCCACACCGTGGCCCCACGCGACTACAACCGCTGGCTCATCCCCCCGGCCGCGCTCGCCATCCACCTGTGCATCGGCCAGGTCTACGCGACGAGCGTCTACAAGGCCTCGATGGTGGCCCACTTCGACAGCTCGCTGACCGCCGTCGGTCTCGTCTTCTCCATCGCCATCGTCGTGCTCGGGCTCGCGGCGGCGGTCATGGGGACCTGGGTCGACCGCGTCGGCCCCCGGATGGCGATGTTCGCCGCCGCCTGCGCCTGGGCGCTGGGCTTCCTCGTCGGCGCCGTCGGCATGGCCACCTCGCAGCTGTGGCTCGTCTACCTCGGGTACGGCGTCATCGGCGGCATCGGGCTCGGCATCGGCTACATCTCGCCGGTCTCGACGCTCATTAAGTGGTTCCCGGACCGCCCCGGCCTGGCCACCGGCATGGCGATCATGGGCTTCGGCGGCGGCGCCATGGTCGCCTCGCCGCTCTCGCGCCAGCTCATGTCGTTCTTCGACTCCGGCTACGACCCCTCGACGCCGGGCTCCCTCGCCAACGGCACGGCGCTCACCGGCCTCTTCGTCAGCCTCGGCGTCATCTACTTCCTCATCATGATGATCGGCGTCGCCAACGTCCGCATCCCGCCGCCGGGCTGGGCGCCGGAGGGCTGGGACCCGTCGACGAAGAAGACGAGCTCGCTCATCACCACCGACCACGTCTCGGCGGCCACCGCGATCCGCACGCCCCAGTTCTGGTTCGTCTGGGTCGTGCTGTTCTGCAACGTCACCGCCGGGATCGGCATCCTCGAGCAGGCCTCCCCGATGATCCAGGACTTCTTCCGCGGCTCCGACGGCACCTCGACCGTCGCCGCGGCGGCCGCCGGCGGCTTCGTCGGCCTCCTGTCGCTGTTCAACATGGCGGGCCGCTTCGTGTGGTCCTCGACCTCGGACAAGATCGGCCGCAAGCCGATCTACATGGTCTACCTCGGCGTCGGGATCGTCCTCTACCTCGTCCTCGCGCTCGCGGGCTCGACGGCCACGGCCGTCTTCGTCCTCGTCGCCGCCATCATCATCAGCTTCTACGGCGGCGGCTTCGCCACGGTGCCGGCGTACCTGCGTGACCTCTTCGGCACCTTCCAGGTCGGCGCCATCCACGGCCGGCTGCTCACCGCCTGGTCGGCGGCCGGCATCGCGGGGCCGCTCATCATCAACGGCTTCCTCGACGCCGCCGGCAAGCCCGGCGAGCTCACCGCGGCCGACTACCGCCCGGCGCTCTTCACGATGGTCGGCGTGCTCGCCGTCGGGTTCGCCGCCAACCTCCTCATCAAGCCCGTCGCCGACCGCTTCCACGAGCCGGCCGACCGGGTCGAGGCCGCCGCCGCGGCCGACAAGGAGGCCGTGCGGGACGTCGAGGCGAACACCGGGTCGGCGAGCGCGTCGGCGGTCCGGGTCTACCTGTCCTGGGGCCTGATGATCGCGCTCCTGGTCTACGGCGTCTCCCAGACCCTCGTGACGGCGAGCAAGCTCTTCGCCTGAGCCCTCGAGGCCCTGCCCCGGTCCGGAGGGGCGTCGGCGCCGTGGCGGTCCGTCGTGACCGCCACGGCGTCGTCGGGTCCGCACCCCTGCCGCCCGACGAGGGCCGCGGCCCGCCGTGGCGTGCGCGGATGGCTCGATCGGACTATGGACCGCCGGGATCTCGCCGCCCGATGATCAGCGCACGACATCTCGTCGTCGCGACAAGAGGGGACGTGGTGTGACGGTCGACACCGGTCCCGGTCCGGCGCCCACGTCCGCCGTCCGCTCTGCGTTCACCGACGCCTGGACCTCGCTGCGGTCCGTCTTCGCCAACCCCTCCCTCCGGCGCATCCAGCTCGCCCTCGCGGGCTCGATGATCGGCGACTGGGCCTACTCGACCGCCGTCGTCGTCTGGGCGTACGGGGCCGGCGGCGCGAAGCTCATCGGGGCCTGGGGCGCCATCCGCCTCGTGCTCATGGCCGTGACCTCCCCCGTCGCGGCGGGGCTCGCCGACCGGCTCCCGCGCAAGACCGTGCTCGTCGGCGCCGACATCGCGCGGGCGGTGCTCGTCGCCGTCGCCACCGTCATGCTCGTCGCCGGGTCCCCGACGCTGGCCATCCTCGTCGTCGCCACGCTCGTCTCCCTCGTCGGCTGCCTCTTCCGCCCCGCGCAGATGGCCTGGCTCCCCTCTCTCACCGAGGAGCCCGCCGAGCTCACGGCGGCCAACGGCGCGGCGAGCACGATCGAGAGCCTCGCCTTCTTCCTCGGCCCGGCCATCGGCGCGCTGCTGGTCTCGGTGACGAACGTCGAGACGGTCTTCGTCCTCAACGCCGTCACCTACCTCTGGTCCGCGCTGCTCATCCTCGGCATCCGCCCGCGCCGGGCCACCGCCGCGGAGACCGGTGACGACGGCGAGGAGGCGGGCGGCGGCATGTGGTCGGAGATGGCCGGCGGCTTCGTCCACATCGCCCGCAACCGCGAGCTCGTCATGGTCGCCGTGCTCACGAGCACCCAGACGCTCGTCGCCGGCGCGACGATCGTCCTCGGGGTCGTCTTCGCCGTCGACATCCTCCGGACGGGTCCGGAGGGGGTCGGGGTCATCGACTCCGCGTTCGGCGTCGGTGCCATCGTCGGCGGGTTCGTCGCCATCACCCGGGCGGCCCGGAACCGGATCGCCGGGGACCTCGCCGTGGGCACGGCGCTGTGGTCGCTGCCGCTGCTGCTCGTCGTCGCCTTCCCCTCCCCGGCCACCGTCTTCGCGGCCGTCGTGCTCCTGGGGCTCGGCAACCCGCTCGTCGACGTCAACTTCGCGACGATCGTCCAGCGGCTCACCCCGGACGCCGTCCTCGGCCGGGTGTTCGGCGCCTTCGAGGGCCTGCTCATCGGGACGATGGCCCTGGGGTCGGCGGTCACCCCGCTGCTCATCTCCGGGTTCGGGCTGCGGTGGGCGCTGGTCGTCCTCGCGCTCGTCGTCGGGGTGCCGGCGCTGCTCTTCCTCCCCCGCTGCCTCCGCCTCGACGCGACGCTCCGCCCGCCCGAGGGCGCCGACCTGCTGCGCACCGTCCCGATCTTCGCGCCGATGTCGCCGAGCGCGCTCGAGGCGCTGGCCCGCGGAGCCGTCCGCCGGCAGGTGCCCGCCGGCACGACCGTCGTCCGCGAGGGCGAGGAGTCCGACCTGTTCTACGTCATCGACACCGGCCGGGTCACCGTCACCCAGGAGGGCCGGCACCTGCGCGAGGAGGGTCCGGGCGACTTCTTCGGCGAGATCGGCCTGCTCCAGGACGTCCGGCGCACGGCGACCATCACCGCCCTCGAGGACACCGGGCTCTTCGCCATCAGCCGTGAGGACTTCCTCGACGCCGTCCGCGGTACCGAGGAGTCGATGACCGTGGCCAACGACGTCGTCGTCCGCCGGCTCGGCCGGGCGTAGGACCCCCGGACACGACTCGGGGAGCCCGGCCGGCGGCCGGGCTCCCCGAGCGGGTCGTCCCGGTGGCTCAGGCCACGCGGGTCTTCGGCGCGTTCTCGGCGGTCTGCGCGGGGTCGCGGACGACGGCGTCGCCCAGCGCCTCGTCGATGGCGTCCAGCGCGGACTGCTCGAGCCGCACGCCCGCGGCCTCGACGTTGCTCACGACCTGCTCGGGCCGGGAGGCGCCGACGAGCGCGGCGGAGACGTTGTCGTTCTGGAGCACCCAGGCGATGGCCAGCTGGGCCATGGTCAGCCCGGCCTCGTCGGCGATGGGGGCGAGCTTCTGCACCCGGGTGAGGACGTCGTCGTCCATCCAGCGCTTGATCATGTCGGCGCCGCCCTTGTCGTCGGTGGCCCGCGAGCCCTCGGGCGGGGCCTCGCCGGGCTTGTACTTCCCGGACAGGACGCCCTGGGCCATCGGGCTCCAGACGATCTGGCCGATCCCGAGCTCCTCGCAGGCGGGGACGACCTCGCCCTCGATGACGCGCCACAGCATCGAGTACTGCGGCTGGCTGGAGATCAGCGAGATGCCGAGGTCCTGGGCGAGCGCGTGACCGGCGCGGATCTGGTCGGCGGTCCACTCGCTGACGCCGATGTAGAGCGCCTTGCCCTGCCGGACGACGTCGGCGAACGCCTGCATCGTCTCCTCGAGCGGGGTCTCGGTGTCGTAGCGGTGCGCCTGGTAGAGGTCGACGTAGTCGGTCTGCAGGCGGCGCAGCGAGCCGTCGATCGACTCCATGATGTGCTTGCGCGACAGCCCGGTGTCGTTCTTCCCACCGGGACCGGTGGGCCAGTAGACCTTGGTGAAGATCTCCAGGCCCTCGCGCCGCTCGCCCTTGAGGGCCTCGCCGAGGACGGTCTCGGCCTTGGTGTTCGCGTAGACGTCGGCGGTGTCGAAGGTGCTGATGCCCTGGTCGAGGGCGGCGCGCACGCAGGCCGTCGCCGCGTCGTTCTCGACCTGGGAGCCGTGGGTGAGCCAGTTGCCGTAGGTGATCTCGGAGATCTTGAGTCCGCTGTTGCCGAGGTATCGGAAGTCCATGGTCCGACCGTATGCCCGGGCACCGGTCCCGCGGTGCGGCGGGTGCCGGTCGGGGCGCGCTCAGGCGAAGGCGGTGGCCCGCTCGGGCTCGAGCGCCCGCGGCTCCTCGTCGACGAAGCGGCAGAGCCGGGCCAGGAGCGGGGCGATCTCGGGGACGTCGTCCAGCGGCAGCGCGCGCAGCTCGCCGGTGAGGCCGTCCACCTGCCAGCGCAGCGCGTCGGCGACCCGGGACAGGACGGTCTCGGCGTCGGGGCCGAGGTCCGCGGCCTCGAGCGATGCGCGGGTGACCTCGAGCACGGCGACCGGCGAGACGTCCGCGTGGTGACCGCGGTGGCGCGCCCGGACGACGACGACCCGCACGACGGTCAGGCCCGGGGCGGCGGCCAGCGCTCGGTGGACGGCGGCGACGACGACCCCGGCGACGACCTGGCGGTGCAGCGAGGCCCGGCGCTCGGCCGAGGGCCGGCGGATGGACAGCACGCCGCCGGCGGTCAGCCCGACCGACTGGGCGGGCAGGACGTGCTCGCCGGGCGCGAGGACCGCGACCTCGGCGTACCCGCCGACGACCGTGGTCGGGGTCGCGGGGAGCCCGGCCTCGGCGAACACCTCCCCGAGGCGCGCGATGACGGTCTCGGGGTCGTTCCCGGTGAGGGCGTCCCACCAGGTGACCGGCCCGGGTGCGGCGTCGACCGGGCCGCCGGCCTCGACGAGCTCGGCCGGCTCGACGGACGCGGTCGGCGCGTCCGCGGCGGCGTGACGGCGGGTCGCCCGGTCGATCCACCGGGCCAGGCCGCGCGAGCGGGCCGAGCCGGGCCCGTCCGCGCGCACCAGCAGCGGCTCCGGGGGTGTGGCGGGCGGGTAGGAGACGCGGTGCAGGGAGGTGAGCGCGTCCTCCTCGTCGAGGATGGCCTGGGCCCGTTCGGCCATCTGGGGCGTCACCGGCCCGGCCGCGAGCTCGAGGGTCCGCCGGGTCCGCCGGCGGGTCTCGCCGCCGCGCACCGCGTCGGCGGGCAGGCCGGTGACGGCGAGGCGCGCCGCGCGCAGGGGCTCGGTCAGCGTGCCGAGACCGAAGGCCTCGCGCACCGCAGGGCTCGGGACACGGAACGTCGTTCCCGACACCAGACCGACGGTGACGTCCATCCGGGCACTCTCCACTCTCCCTGCACCACGAACGGTAGGGCCCGGGGGCGGGTCGAGGAAGCGACTGGCCGGGACCTTTACCGTTCCTTGACCGAGTGCCGACCGCGGCGGTGCCGACCAGCGCGCACCCGCCCCACCCGTCACACGACGTCGAGCCGGACCCCGCGGAACCGGAGCACCCCGAGCACCGCCGCGACAACCAGCAGCGCGACGTGGGCGTCGTTCTCGACCCAGCCGACGACGGTCTGCTGCTCCGGGCCGAACATCGAGGGGTAGACGAGCACGGCGACCGCCAGGAGCAGGCCGAGCCCGCCGAGGACGACGGCCTGCGCCGCCCGGGCCGGCACCCGCACACCCGGTCGTGGGGCTCGTCGTGGAGGCCGCTCGCCCACTACGGTCCTCTCGTGAGCGGCGGACCGGACACGGGGCGTGGGGACTTCGCCGTCCTGCTGCGCCGCCTTCGGGAGGCGCGCTCGGTGACCCAGGAGGAGCTCGCCGGGTCCTCCGGCGTCACCGCCAAGGCGATCAGTGCCCTGGAGCGCGGCGAGCGCAGACGGCCGTACCCGCACACCGTCCGGTCCCTGGCCGACGGGCTGGGCCTCACCGACGACGAGCGCGCCGCCCTCGTCGCCGCCGTGCCGCGTCGTGCGACGCCGTCGACCGGCGGCGCGACGACGTCCGGGTCCGCGACGGCGCCGGCTGGTACGGACCCCCCGCCTCCCCCTCGGCCGGTCGCGCCGCCCCCCGCCCCGGCCGCCCCGCTCGTCGGGCGCGAGGCGGACGTCGCGGCCGTCCTCGACCTCGTGACGACGGGGGCGCGTCTCGTCACGCTGACCGGGGCGGGCGGCGTCGGCAAGACGCGGCTGGCGCGCGAGGTGCTGGCCCGGGCCGCCCCCGCCTTCCCCGACGGCACTGGTTTCGCCGACCTCGCCCCCGTCCGCGAGCCCACGGCCGTGCTCCCCCGGCTGGCGACGGCCCTCGGCCTCTCCGAGCCGCCGGGCGGGGTGAGCACGGCGTCGCTCGCCGCGGCGCTGCACGACCGGCGGCTGCTCGTCGTCCTCGACAACCTCGAGCAGGTGCTCGCCGCCGCCCCGGCGGTCGCGGACCTCGTCGAGCGCTGCCCGGACCTCGTCGTGCTCGCCACGAGCCGGGCGCCGCTGCGGGTGCGGGCCGAGCGCGAGATGCCTCTCGCCCCGCTCGGCACCCCCGCCGGCGACGGCGCCGAGGAGGTCGCGGCCTCGCCGGCGGTCCGGCTGCTGCTGGACCGGGCGGCCGCCGCGGGCGCCTCGCTGCCGCTGACCCCCGACACTGCTCCCCTGCTGGCCGCGGTGACGCGGCGGCTCGACGGCATCCCGCTCGCGGTCGAGCTCGCCGCCGCCAGCGCCCGCTTCCTCACCCCCGCC
The DNA here is from genome assembly GCF_004025965.2 of Phycicoccus flavus. GTDB lineage: Bacteria > Actinomycetota > Actinomycetes > Actinomycetales > Dermatophilaceae > Phycicoccus > Phycicoccus flavus. The sequence continues at coordinate 68,135 of NZ_SAYU02000003.1, forward strand.
GCGCTGCTCGCCCGGCTGGACCGGCACGGCCTCGACGCCGCGAGCGGGGCGCCCCGCGACCTGCCGGACCGGCAGCGGACGATGACGGCGGTCCTCGACGCCAGCGCGGACCTGCTCGACCCCGACGACGCCGCGCTGCTCGGCCGGCTCGCCGTCTTCGCGGGAGGCTTCTCGCTGGACAGCGCCGAGGCCGTCGCCGACGACCCCGGCGGCGCGGACGTCGTCGGCGGCATCGGCGCCCTCGTCGAGCAGTCCCTCCTCGTCCCCGTCCCCGCCCCGGACGACGTGCCGCGCTTCCGGCTGCTGGAACCGGTGCGCCAGTACGCCGCGGTGCGCCTGCGCGACGCCGAGGCCGCCCTGTCCACCGCGACCGCGCACGCCGACCACCTCCTGGACCTCGGGACGGCGGCCCACCGGCGCCTGCAGACGGCCCGCATCGGGCCACCGCTGGACCGTCTCGAGGCCGACCACGCCAACCTGCGCTCGGCCTTCCTGCGGCTGCTCGAGCTCGACCGCCCGGACGACGCGGCGCGCCTCGCGGGCGGCGTCTGGCTCTACCTCGGGCTGCGCGGGCGGGCGCGCGAGGGGCTGGACTGGCTGGGCCGGCTGCCCGGCGGAGAGTCCGACGTCGGGGTCGCGTGGGCCGCGGTGGCCCGGATGGGGCTGCGGCTCGTCGTCGGGGACGTGGCCGGCCTGCGGCAGGAGGCCGCCGTCGGGGTGCCGGTGGCCGCCCGGTGCGGCGACCCCGTGCTGGCGAGCGAGGCCTCGGTGCTCGCCGGGCTCGGGGCCGTGTTCGCGGGCGACCTCGCGGCCGCGGACGACCTGCTCACCCTGCACCCGGGCCTGCACGCGGCCGACGCCCCATGGGCGCAGATCCTGCGCGACTTCGGCCGCGGCCAGCTGGCGCTCGTGGCCGGGGACGCGCCCCGGGCGGCGCGGCTGCTGGACGCGAGCCTGGCGGCGGCGCGGGACCTCGGCAACGAGTTCACGGTCGCCACCGCCCTCAACGTGCGGGCCAGTGCGGCCGAGATCCTCGGCGACGACGTCCGCGCCGCCGTCCTGCTGGGTGAGGCGCTCGAGCTGTCGGTCCGGCTGCGGCTCGGCTGGACCCTCGGCTACGCCGTCCCGCAGCTGGCCGGTGTCGCGGCCCGCTCCGGCCACCCGGTCGTCGCGGCCACGCTCTTCGGCGCCGCCGCCACCCTCACCGTGTCCGACGCGGTCGACGCCCACTTCCCGCCGACCCGGGTGACGACCGACCGCGGCCTGGCCGCCGCCCGGGAGGCCCTCGACGAGCGCGCCTTCGCGCAGGCCTGGGAGGCCGGACGCTCGGCGACCCCGGCGGGGGTCGCCGAGCTCGCGGCCCGGGTCGTCGCCGACGTCACGCGCCGCGGACCCGCCTGACGTAGCGGCGGTACTGCCACGCGCCGACGGTGCGAAGGAGCAGCCGCACCGGCGCCGGGACCTTGCCGAGCATGGCGCGGCGCTCGGCCGCGTCGCACTCCTCGAGGATGGCGCCGAAGAGCAGCGGCAGCTGGGACCGCTCGATCGAGGCCTGGCCGTGCTCGCCCAGGCTGTCCCACTCGGCCACGGTGACGTGGCGCAGGCACAGGGGCAGGATCTCCCGCTCCTCGAGGTCGAGGTGCTCGAACAGGGCCACCGCCAGGGCGTGGACGGTGTCCGCGAGCGCGGTGCCCGCGGCGCGCGAGGGGTCGCGCTCCCAGGCGTCGATGCCCGCCTCGACGCGCTCGAGCAGCTCCTCGACGCGGTGGTGCTGGGCCTGCATGGTCTCGACGAGCCCGGTCGACGGCGCGGCCCGCTCCAGCAGCGCCGGCCAGAGGACGGCGTCCTCGCCGGTGTGGTGCTGGTGCAGGCCGCCGAGGACGAGGCGAAGGGCGCCCGCCAGGGTGGCGGCCCGCTCGGCGTCGCCGTCCGATGCCCGGCGCACGAGCCGCGGCAGGACGACGAGCTCGCGCCGGAAGACGCGGTGGACGATGACCATCTCGTGGACCCACGGGCGGTCGGTGGTGGGGGTGGTGCTGAAGGTCGTGCTGCTCACGGCGGTGCCTCCCGGCTCGGTGCTGGTGTGTGCCTCCAGCCTCGGCCGGGGGCGTGCCCCGCCCCACCCACGGCGGGTCCCACACCACCCCCCCACCCGGTGGGGACGCGACGCCTGGCGGAGGCGGTCCGTCGCCGCCACCCGGCCCGGCCGCCCATCCCGGGCCCGTGGACCGAACGGCCGACGATCGGGCCGAACGCCCCTGCCCGGCACGGACCCGGACGTAGCCTGACCGGGTGCCGAGCGGGGGATCCGAGGACTGGTGGGACGCCCCGCCCGAGGACGACCGTGCCCGACCGGGCGCCCTGCTGCGGCTGGGACCGGCGGACCACCGCCCGCCGTCGTCGGGGCCCTCCGGCCCGACCGACCGGCCGCCGCACCTGCCCGACCGGCCGCCGCACCTGCTCGACCCGCCGCCGCACCTGCTCGACCCGCCGCCGGGACAGTCACCGGGGACGTCCGGACGCTCGTTCGGTGTCCTCGTCCTCGTCGTGCTGCTCGGGGCGCTCGTGGCGCTGCTGCCGCGCATCTCCCGGCTCGTCGAGGAGTCGATGCTCGGCCCGCCCTCCCCCGCCGTGACCCCGGCCGGCGGCGCCCAGGGCGTCGGCGGGGCCGAGGGCCGGCTGCTGCCCCCGGTCGACGCCGAGGACGTGCCCGCGGCCTCGCAGTACGCCTTCATGCAGACCCAGGACGGCAGCGCCGAGCCGGTCACCTGGGACCCCTGCGACGCCATCCACTACGTCGTCCGCGAGGCGCCCGGGGTCGGTGCGGCCGGCCGGGAGGCGGTCGAGGGCGCCGTCGCGCAGATCTCGGCGGCCACCGGGCTGGCCTTCGTCAGCGACGGCCTGACCAGCGAGGCGCCGAACGAGAGCCGCCCGCTGGTCCGGACCGACGCGGGTGGCTCGCGCGTCGCGCCGGTTCTCATCGCCTGGAGCGACCGGGCCGAGACCCCCGAGCTCGGGGACGACGCCATCGGCCTCGGCGGCGGGCGGTCGGTCCGGGCGCCGGACGGACGGCGGGTGTACGTCTCGGGGATGGTGCGGCTCGACACCCCGGCGCTGCGGGAGATGCTGGACAGCCGGCGCGGCCGGGCCGAGGTGCAGGCCGTCATCGCCCACGAGCTCGGGCACGTCGTCGGCGCCGGCCACGCGAGCAGCGGGACAGAGCTGATGTCGGCGGAGAACCGCGGCCAGACCTCGCTGGGCACGGGCGACCGCTACGTCCTGTCGGTCCTCGGCCGGGGCCGATGCGTGCCCGGGCTCTGACGCCGGGACGGTGACGCCCGGGACCCGGCGCCCCGGTCAGGCGATGCGGCGCACCCGGTTCACGGTGAGCCCGTCGCCGTCGAGGAGGTCGGGGATGCGCTCGGCGAAGGCGACGAGGTGCGGCGCCGCGAGGTGGGCATCGAGGTGCTCGCCGGAGTGCCAGTTCTCGTAGAAGAAGAAGCGGCCCGGGTCCTCGACCGACTCGTGGAGGTCGTAGTTGACGTAGCCGTCCTCCTGGCGGGTCGGCTCGATGAGCTGTTCCAGCGCCGCGCGCAGCTGGTCCTCCTTGCCCGGGGCGGCCTTCATGGAGGCGATGACGGTGAGCAGGTCGCGGTTGTCGTCGGTGGGCGTGGTCATCGGTCCTCCAGGGGGAGCTGGCCGCCGCGGGACGCCGGTGTCCTCGCGCGTCGGATGCTGCCGAACCTAGCCCCGTGGAGGGCGCCGCACCACTGCCCGCCGGACTAGGGTTCCGGGCATGCCAGACCAGCTCCCGGGCCGGCGCGAGGTGGCGTCGGCCATGGCCGAGGCGGCGTCCGCGTGGCTCGCGACGCTCACCCCCGACCAGCGCGCCGACGCCGTCGGCGCCGGTCCCACCGACGGGCCGGAGGACGCCGAGCGACGCCGCTGGTTCTACACGCCCACCGACCACGGCGGGCTCACCGTGCACGCGCAGCGCCCGGCGCAGCAGCGGGCGGCGATGCGGCTCGTCGCGTCCGGGCTGTCGATGGCCGGCTACGTCACGGTGTCGACGGTCATGGGGCTCGAGAACGTCCTGGACCGGGTCGAGGGCTTCGCCGCGATCTTCGACCGCGAGCGCGGGCGCGACCCCGGCCTGTACTACCTGCGGGTCTTCGGCGACCCCGCGTCCGGCACCTGGGGGTGGCGCTACGGCGGCCACCACGTGTCGCTCAACAACCTCGTCGTCGACGGCGAGCTGGTGTCGACGACGCCGTGCTTCCTCGGCGCCGACCCCGCCACCTCGCCGCTGCTCGGCGGCGCCCTCAACCGTCCGCTCGGGCGCGTCGAGGACCTCGGCCGCGAGCTGGTCCGCTCCCTCGACCCGGACCTCGCCCGCCGTGCCGTCCTGCACCCGGTCGCGCCCTCGGACCTCGTCACCGCGAACCGGACGCGCGTCTCGCCCGGCGACCGGGTCGTCCCGCTGGCCGGGATCTGGCGCGACGCGCGCTTCCCCGACGACGAGCAGCAGGCCAGGCTCCAGGCCCTGTCCGACGCCATCGACGACGCGGCCGGCTACACCGACGCCGACCACGCGAGGCTCGAGTACACGAGCACGCCCCAGGGCGTCGCCGGCCGCGAGCTCGACGCCGGCCAGCGCGAGCTGCTCGTCGCCCTGCTCGGTACGCACTTCGACCGGGTGCCGGACGGGGTGTCGCCGGCGCCGGCGTACGACGACGCCGCCCTGGACGAGGTGCATCTGGCCTGGGCCGGGCCGACCGACGCCGGCGAACCGCACTACTACCGGGTGCAGGGTCCCGGGCTGCTGCTGGAGTGGGACAACACCCAGCGCGGCGCGAACCACGCGCACTCGGTGTGGCGGGACCCCGACCGCGACTTCGGACTGGACGTGCTGGCCCGGCACCACGCCCGCCACCACTGACGCCGCCCGTCGACGGCTCCGGCATGCCCTCGGCGGGGGTGGGGTCCTGGCTACCATCGGGGCCATGCCGTCCCCGTCCCGCCGTCGACGCCGGACACCCGCGGCATGACCCCCCCTCGCTCCCCCCGGCCGACCCTGGAGCAGGTCGCCGCGCGCGCCGGTGTCTCGCGCGCCACGGTCTCGCGGGTCGTCAACGGCTCGGAGTCGGTGGACGCCGGCCTGGCCGACGTCGTCCGCCGCGCCGTCGACGAGCTGGGGTACGTGCCCAACCCGGCCGCCCGGGCGCTGATGACCCGGCGGGTCGACACCGTGGCCCTCGTCGCCGCCGAGGCCCCGAGCCGGGTGTTCGGCGACCCGTTCTTCGCCGCCGTCGCGCGCGGCGCGAGCCAGGAGCTCGCCCGGTCGGGGCTGCACATGGTGCTCTCGATGGTGCAGACGCCGGAGGACCGCGCGCGCCTCGCCGCGTTCCTGCGCGGCGGGCACGTCGACGGCGCGCTCGTCATCTCCGAGCACGGGGACGAGGACGTCGTCGGGGCGGCAGTCGGGGCGGGCATCGCCGTCGTCGTCGGGGGGCGGCCGGTGACGCCGCACGAGGGCGTCGCGTCGGTCGACCACGACAACGTCGAGGGGGGCCGGCTGGCGGCGCAGCGCCTCCTGGACCGCGGGTGCCGGTGCGTCGGCACCGTCGCCGGGCCGCAGGACATGTCGGCCGGCGTCGACCGGCTCGTGGGGTTCACCGAGGCCCTGGGCGCGCGGTTCGACCCCGCGCTCGTCGAGGCCGGGGACTTCACGACGACCGGGGGCGGCGCGGCGGCCGAGCGGCTGCTGGCGCGCGCGCCGGGGCTCGACGGGCTGTTCGTCGCCAGCGACCTCATGGCGCTCGGCGCGCTGGGGGCGCTGCGGGCGGGCGGCCGGCGGGTGCCGGAGGACGTCGCGGTGGTCGGGTTCGACGACGCGTCCGTGGCCGCCGTCGCCGCTCCCCCGCTGACGACGGTGCGTCAGCGCACCGAGGTGCAGGGACGGCTCATGGCGCAGCTGCTGCTGGACGGGCTGGGCCGGACCGTCGCCGACCCGCTGCCCGAGCTCGTGTCCGGGGACGGGGCGGCGGGGGCCGGCGTCGTCCTGCCGGTCGAGCTCGTCGTCCGCGACAGCGCCTGAGCGGGGAACCGCGCCCTGGGGCTGCCGCGGACGACGAGGTCAGCGGGACCGGCGGTCCGTCACGGGTACTCGGTGACGTAGGCCGGCGTGCCGGTGTTGCTGTTGTCGACCTGGCCGCCGGTGTCGTTGACGACGTGGCGGATGGTGCCCGCGCCGAGGTTGACCGTCAGCAGGTGGTGCAGCTTCACCCCGGGGGTCACCGGCACCTGGAAGCCGTGCTCGGTGACGATGTCCGGGTTGTTGCGGTTGTAGACGTAGGACCCGCCGCCCCAGAGCTCGTGGGTCTTGACCGTCGGGGAGACGACGTAGCCCGCGTAGCCGAGGGTGCCGTCCGGCTGGGTCCAGTCCGCCTGGGTCGGCGGGTCGTACGGCAGCTCGTTCTGGTAGAGCACCGTCCGGCCGTTCTCGCCGTTCCAGATCGTGTTGTGCTGCTGGAAGTGCTCGACGAACAGGCCGGTCGCGGTCACGTCGTCGCCGTCGACGATGACGCCGTTGGTGCCGGTGTTGACCGCCCAGCGCTCGTCGTCGCCGAGGAAGCCGCCGCTGAAGTCCTCGACGCCGTGGTCGGCGCGCCACACCCAGGTGTGGTCGATGAGGACGTGGTCGGCGTCGACCTCGAGGGCCACCTTGGTCTTGCCGATGTGCGGACCGCCGACGCGGAAGTACACGTCGCTGAGGGTCAGCGGGTCCGCGGGGCTCGAGCCCCGGCCGGACGCCGTTCCGCCCTTGCCCTGGTCGTGCCGGGCGACGTGCAGCAGGGTGTCGGAGAGCTTCGTCCCGGCGTCGATGGTGACGCCGGCGACGACGGTGCCGGCGCCGTCGGACACCTCGAGCGGCGTGGCGCCGTTCTGGGCGGTGAGGGTGGCGTGGCCCATCCCGAGCACGACCGTGCCGGGGCGCTTGACCTTGATGCTCTGCGCGACGTCGTAGATGCCGGGCGTGAGGAGGAGGTTCTTGCCCCGGGCCAGCGCGGCGTTCATGGTCTTGACCGAGTCACCGGGCCTGGCGACGTGGAACGCCGACAGGGGCAGGGTGCGGCCGTCGCTCGCGTCGTCGGACCAGCTCGTGCCGCGGGTGTCGGTGTGCGCCGCGGGGACGTGCACCGACCAGGAGTCGCCGTCCGCGGTGAGGAACGGCTTCTCGCGGCTGACCGGCGTCGTGTCCAGCGTCGTGTAGGGCGGGTCCGGGAAGGAGGCGTCGTCCGGCGCGCCCTCGACCCCGGCGAAGACCTGGTTCCAGACGGCGTTGCTCCAGCCGCCGACCTCGCTGTTGCGGGTCAGCCACTGCTGCTGCGAGCCGTTGATGACGAAGTCGGCCTTGGTGTCGGCGATGAAGCCGCCGCTGGCGTACTGCGGACCGGCGGTGCAGTAGTCCATGAGCGAGAGGTTGCCGCCGTGGACGGCGACGCGGCGCATGGAGACCGCCTGGGACACGGCCCAGAAGTTCGCCGAGGCCCGGCAGCCGTCCTGACCGGCGCCGTTGACATCGATCGTGAGGTTGGACAGGGTCCGCCAGAAGTTGTTGAGGGCGATGCAGTTGCTCGTCCCGTTGTCCTCGAGGCAGCGGTTGTAGACCTCGATCTTGCCGTTGATGTGGACGTCGTCCGGGGTGGCGCCGAGGCCCGCGACCTCGGTGTAGTAGCCGACCTTCAGCTGCAGCGGCTCGGCGGCGGTGCCGTAGGTGCCGGGCTTGAAGAGGATGCTCCAGCGGTTGGTGCCCATCTCGTCGTCGGTCTGGACGTCGCTGATGGAGTCGACCGCGGCCTTGATCTCGGCCGTCGGCATGCTCGGGTCGAGGACGAGTACGTGCTCGCCGAGCGGGCTGTCGGTGCCGGGCAGCGCGGCGGCCAGCGGCACGGCGGCCAGGGGCGCGGCCGGGGCGGGGGCAGCGGCGGCGGGGGCGCTCGCGGCGGCCACGCCACCGCCGAGGACGAGGCCGGCGGTCGCGACGGCGACCCCGACCCGGGCTCTCGTCGGGCGCTGCGGCGTTCGTGCAGGTGGGGACAGGTGTCGCGTCATCGGGGTCCGTTCCGTGCGGGGGCTCCCTCGCCGATGAGAGAGCGCTCTCTAGCGCGGTACCCAACCACATGACGTCGGCGATGACAACCGGAGCCGCCCGCACCCTCGACGGGTGACGTGGGACGCTGTCCCGGCATCCCGACACCCGACCCCAGCACCCGGAAGGTGGAGCCGAGTGGGCGCGCACGGACACGACGGCGAGACCGTCCTGCCGATGACCCGGATCGCCTGGGTGGTCCTGGTCCCCCTCGCGGTCCTCACCCTCGTGGGGCTCGTCGTGCTGTGGCCGTCGGGGGCGCCGGCCGCCACCGAGCGCTCCTCCGCGGTCGAGTACGACGGGGTCGTGCTGTCCGTCAGTGAGGAGGCGTGCCCGCCCACCGTCCCCGACCCGGCGGCGCAGTGCGGGACGGTGTCGGTGCGAATCGACACGCCCGAGGGGTCGCGGGACGTCGAGGCGCCGCTGTCCGGCAACCCGGGGGCGCCGGACCTCGAGGCCGGAGACGAGGTCGTCGTCGCGGCGGCCGAGACGCCGGACGGGTTCCTCTACGGGGTCGTCGACCACCAGCGCGGGACGGGGCTCGTCGTCCTGCTGGCGGCGCTCGCGGTCGCGCTGCTCGTCTTCGGGCGGTGGCGTGGGCTCAGCGCGCTCGTCGGGCTGGCCATCACGTTCGTCGCCCTCTTCGTCTTCATCGTGCCCGCGGTCATCGGCGGCGAGTCGCCGGTGCTCGTCGCGCTCGTCGGCGCGTCGTTCGTCACCCTGTCGGTCCTCTACCTCACGCACGGCGTCTCCCTGACGACGACGGTCGCGGTCATGGGGACGATGGCGAGCCTGGGCCTCACGGCCGCGCTGTCGGAGCTGGCCGTCGGCGCCCTGCGGCTCACCGGGGTCACCGACGACATCTCGACGGCGGTCGCCACGAACTACGGCGTCGACACCCGGGGCCTGCTCGTCGCCAGCACCATCATCGGCTCGGTCGGCGTTCTCGACGACGTCACGGTCACCCAGGCGGCCACCGTCGCCGAGGTCGGGCGCGCCAACCCCACCTACCGCTTCACCGAGCTCTACGGCGCCGGCTCCCGGGTCGGCCGCTCGCACATCGCGTCCGTCGTCAACACCATCGTCCTCGCCTACGCCGGCTCCTCGCTCCCCCTCCTCGTGCTCGTCGTCGCCGACAACGGCTCGCTCACCGGCGCGGCGACTACGCAGCTGATCTCCCAGGAGGTCGTCCGCAGCGCGGTCGCGACGATCGGGCTCATCGCCGCCGTCCCCCTCACGACCGCGCTCGCCGCGCTCGCCACGCGCACCGCACCGACAACGACACCGACGGCCCACGACGACGGCCGGAGCGGCGGCCCCTCCGACACCGACCCGACCGGCCCCGCCGACGACCGCCCGCACCCCACGACCCGGCGCGAGGCCAGGGAGGCACGCGAGGCGTCCGGTCACTGACGTCCCCCGCCTCCTCCAGAGACGTCCCACCCACGGGAGTCGCGACGGTCGTCCGGCCACCGACGTCCGGCGCGCCCAACGACCCGAGGCCCATCGGGGCGGAGCGAGGACCTCCGGCCGCCGACCCTGCGCACCCGTGGACCACTCGCCCATCGCGACGTCGTGAGAGCAGTCCGGCTGCTGACGTCCGACCCACGGGAGTCGCGACATTCATCCGGCCGGCGCCGGCCCGGGGCGCGCCCGCTGTCCAACACTGTTCTCCCCCGCCCCCCGGACCACCCCCTGTCCGTCACGCTGCTCCCTCGACCCCGGACTCCCTCCTGTCCATCACGCTGCTCCCTCGACCCCGGACTCCCTCCTGTCCATCACGCTGCTCCCTCGACCCCGGACTCCCTCCTGTCCATCACGCTGCTCCCTCGACCCCGGACCACCCCCTGTCCATCACGCTGCTCCTTCGACCCCTGACTTCTCTGTGGCACAGGTCGACTCGTCCCCAGAGTCGAACCGCGGCCCTCCCGACTCGTCCCCGCCGTCGAAACGCGGCGCTCGACACTCGGCCCACGCCTCGAACCACGGGGCTTCCCTCTCGTGCGAGAGATCCGGCTCGTCCCGGCCGATCCGGGACCTTGCCCACCGACGCACGCCGGGGTCCTTGTCGACCACGGCGTCGATGAGCGACTCCAGTCGCTGCGGCGTCATCGGTGGCGGGTCAAGCGCCGCGCGTTCCGCCCGCAGTTGGTCGAGCCGGCGGTCGTAGCTGCCGGGGCTCAGGTCCCACAGCACGTACCGCCCGCGGTCGTCGGGTCTGCGTCGGACCTCGGCGACGAGGCGGCGCTCGTGGACGTGGGTGTGGTGGCGCTGGCACAGCAGGGCGGCGTTGTCGAGGTCGGACGGGCCGCCGTCGGCCCAGTGCAGGACGTGGTGGGCCCTGGTCCACGCCGCCGGAGCCGCGCAGCCCGGATAGGTGCAGCCGCGGTCCCGACGCCACAGCCGCCGGCGCTGGGCGCGCGTGAAGAGACGTACCACCCGGCCGAGGTCGAGGTCCTCCCCCGCGACGCCGAGGACGACCGGGACGAGGTCGGCCTCGCAGCAGATGCGGCGCAGGATCTCGGGTGACAGCACCGTGCCCGACGCGGTCGACCCGAGCACCTCGCCGCCTCCGACCCGTTCCTGCAGCTCGGTGAGCCCGATCGTCACGTGCACCGCGGCGGCCGCCCCGGCAGCGCCGTCCGGGCCGACGCCGTCGGCGTCGAGGGCCGACGAGCGGCGACACACCTCGGCCAGCGCCTCGACGCGCCGTTGTCCGGCGGGCCGCAGGTCGCGCTCCTTCGTCTCCTCGTTCGGGCAGGGCGCGCTGAGCGGGCCGATGGCCGCCTCCAGGGCCGCGGCCTGCTCCGGAGTCATGAGCAGCTGGTACTCGGTGAGGTCGCCGGACTCGACGACCGGCGAGGACAGCCGCGCCGCCGACACCAGCCGCTGCTGCAGGTCGTCGAGCTCTCCGGGCCTTCCGTACTCGGCGAGCAGCCGCGGACGGAGGCGTCGCATCAGACCCGGGCCCCACTGCAGACCGAGGTCCACGAGCGCGCGGGCCACCGTCGGGAGGGCGTCGTCACGCAGGTGCGGGGCCAGCCGCTCGAGCTCGCGGCTCACGGCGGTCGCGAGTCCAGGCGACACCGAGCCGTCGAGCACCCCCTCGGCCACGACCGCCGTCGCCGTGTCGACGCCCTCGTCGCCGGTCTCCGCACCCGTCGCCCGACGCCAGACCGGGGAGACCCCGGCGAGAGCCGAGGCGGCCGCGGCGACGTGGGCCGCGCCGCCCTGTCGCAGGGACGGGGCGTGCTCGAGGACCCAGGTGTGCGCGGTGTCACCGGAGGCGGAGACCTCGCCCCGGCTGAGCGCCTCGGCGGTGATGGCGACCCGCGCCGCCGAGGCCTGGGCCGCCACGGAGTCGACGACGGTCAGCAGCTGCGCGAGCTCGGCACCGGACGCCTCGTGCAGCACGCGCGTGATGCCGGTCAGGCGCTCCCCGGCAGCCTCGATGACGGAGCGACGCTCCGCGAGACCGATGACCCCCTCATCCATGCACCGACACTACGACCGACCACTGACAGCCCTCCGACCTGCGACGACGCGCCCACCACGGCCCTTGGCCATCACCGGCCCGGTCAGTCGCGGGCGGTGCCGGCCGGCCGGTCGTAGAGCAGGTCCGCGTAGTCCCAGTGCCGCTCGATCCAGCCCTTGATGAACGGGCAGATCGCCAACACCTTGCGCCGCCCGTCGGCGCGGACGAGGTCCAGCGACTGCCGGGCCAGCGCCGAGCCCACGCCCTGCCCCTCGCAGCGGCCGTCGACCTCGGTGTGCGTGAACACGACGAGGGCGTCGGTCAGCTGGTAGGCCGCGAAGCCCGCCGGCTCCCCGTCCACCTGCGCCTCGAACCGCGACGCGTCCCTGTTGTCCGTGACGACGACCTCGCTCATGCCCCGACCTCCCGTGCGTCCTCGGCCGCGGGCCACCCGCCGCCGCTGGACCCAACACCGAGAGCGCGCTCGTTCGTCCCGCCCCGCCCCGCCACGGGAGGGACCAGCGCGTCCACCCCGCTCGCGACGTCGGCGCTCCACGGTCCCCCCGCGTACAGAGGACGGCGCCGGGGCCTGTGGACAACTCCTCACGTCGTGCGCGCCGACATCGCAGAGTGGTCCCTCGACGGAAGGACTGCCATGACCGAACCCATCCCGCTCACCCCGTCCGACGAGGAGCTCGAGTCCACCGCCCTGCTCGCCCTCGCCGACGGCCCACTCCCCGCCACCGACCTCGCGTCGCGCATGCGCCGACGGTTCCGCTCCCGAACCATGGACGCGCGGCTCGTGGAGATGCTCGTCGAGCGCAGTGAGCTGCTCGTCGGCCGACCGGACGGGTCCGTCATCCGGCTCATCGACCTGCTCGAGGGGTCGGTGTTCACCCAGCGGATGCCGCACTCCGACGGCAGCCGGCGCGACCTGTGGAGCGACCTGGCGCTCGCCCCGCTCGTGTCCTGGCTGGTCCGCGAGGGGTTGTGCCTGGCCTCCGGGGACCCGCTCTCGCTGGGGCAGCTCGGGCACGCCACGATCGTCGGACCTGCGGGGTGGCTCCCGCCCGTCAGACCCGGCGGCCTCGTCTCCCTGACCGTCCGCGGCGGGTCGGTCGCCGTCGCCGCGGTCGACGACGACGACCTCCTGGATCCGAGGGCGGAGGGCCGGGTGAGACGGGCCCTCACCCGCCATTACCGGACGAGCACCTGGTGGACCGAGGAGGACCTCGCGGAGCAGCCCGTCGCGCTGACGGCGGCCGTGGCCCACGCCCTCGTCGAGGATCCGGACCTGCTGGAGCGACCCACGCTTCCCCTAGACGAGCTGCTGTACCTCGCCGTGCGGACGTGCGAGCAGGACCACCACCTGCGCGACCTGGCCGCCTGGAGACCCGGGGAGAACGTCAGCTTCAGCATCTCCGGCATGCCCGACGCCCTGCACCACGAGATCCAGGCGCGCGCCCGGCGGTACGGCATGTCCGGCGACCAGTACGCGATCCTCGCCCTCGGTCACCTCTGCTGGCGCACGCCGTTCGCCGAAGACCTCGGCGGCGACGAGTGGGGCTGGGAGCCGCCGCATGTCCGACCGGGCCCGTCGTCCGACCCGCCGCGGCTGAGGCCGGTCTGACAACTCCCCGCCAGGTGTCGAGCACCGTACTTCTGCGGGCGTCGGTCAGCGATCATGGGCCGCATTCGCCGACCTGGCCACGGCCCGCGCCACGGACCGTCCCTCCGTCGCCGACAGCCCGAGAGCCTGGTGCGAGACGTGGACGACGACGCTGAGCGACATCGTGGTCGAGCCCTCCGTGGTCGTGAGCGGGTAGCCCTTCGGAGCCCACAGGACGGACGCCTCACCCTGCCCGGTCGGCACCGTGTGCAGACCGGCGACGCCGTCGTCGCGGGCGCGCTGCAGCATCGGGTCGAGCTGGTCGGTGATCTCGGTGAGGCCGAGCATGCGCACGACCATCACCTGACGGCCGCCGTCGGTGGTCAGGGACCACTCGCACCCCAGCGGGGACGGTCGTTCCGTCAGCTCGAGCTTCCGCAGCGTCCTTGTCCTCGCCGGGTCGAAGTCCTCGCACGACGGCGGGTCCGGCCGGACGTCGGCAGGCCCACCGGTCGGCATCACCCCCTGGGTGAGGCGCTGCGCCACGGCGGACCCCACCCACGACGCGGCGGCGGAGTAGACGCCGCTCAGCAGCAGCCACAGCACCATGCCGATCAGGAGAACGAGCCCGAGGCCGCGCAGGGCGCGCCGGTCCGAGCGCCGGGCCGGCGGCGCGGTGACACGGCGATCCCGACGCGCCCGCGGCTGGGCCGGCTGACGGTACCGCGCGGTGACGCCTCCCCTGCTGCGCGCGAGGTCAGCGCCGATGGCCGCCAGCAGCTCGGCATCGGTCGTGGTGGAGGGGAACTCGGTCATGACGAGCGTCAGGGCCCGTGGGAGGTCGACGAGGGGGACGGTCGGAGGGAACGCGGCGATCCAGCCGGTGACGCGACCGGCCGGGACGACCCAGACCCCGCGCAGGTACTGCGCCTCACCGAAGCGCTCGGCCCGTGATCCGGCGAGGCACAGGACGGGCACGACGGGCAGGCCGAGGCGCGCGGCCATCTCGTGGGCCATGCCGTGCACCTTCATCAGCTCTGCGTGCTTCGACTCGCTGGTCCGGCGCCCGGTGGAGTCCCGGCGGTGCTGGAAGAGCCCGCCCTCCCAGGCCGTCACCTCGCCCGCCCAGTTCTTCGCGTCGACGAGGAAGATCCCGCCGGGTCCGACGGCGATGTGGTCGAGGTTGGACTCGCTGAGCCCCGGCGTCAGCAGGCGGTCGTGCAGGACGACCCACGGCGCCGCCAGTCCGGCGAGCGCGGCCGCGACGCGCCGCTCCCCCTCGGCCCCGGCCGCCCACGCGCCGGCACCCGCCGCCCCGGCAGCCGTCATGGACGCGGCCAGCCGCTCCGCGCTCCCCCCGGCATCACCCATGCTGATCCTCCGTCAGACCCCACCGCGTGGACGTCCGCTGCGGACGACGTCCGTCACGGTCCCACCGATGCAGACGAAGGTACGTGCAGGTCAGGAGCTTCGGGGGGCGTTCACCGGAAGTCGGCGAGCCACCCTCGCCGAACCCCGGACACGCGCGAGCTCCTGGCTCTACCGTCACCCCATGCTGACCGAGGCCGTGCTGCGGCACCACCAGGCGTACTACGCGGGCGACCGCAGCGAGTGGCAGCGGACGGCGCGCCTGCTGCAGTCGCTTTGGCGTCAGTCGCGTGGACTACCTCCGGGCGGCGAGGAGTCGTACCACGGCTCGTACCTGCCCGATACGGACGAGGTCCGCCATTCCGGCGACGCCTACATCTGCGACGACGCCAAGGCCGCGGTCCGGCGTGCCGTCGCGGACAAGCAGCGCGGTGCCGTGATGCAGCCGACGCGGCTGTGGTCCAACCTGCTGTCCAGCCAGCCGTTGTGCTTCAACCTGTTCGGTCCGCTGTCCGAGCACGTCGACGACCCCCGCATCTCCCGTGCGCTGGCCCGGGTGTGGCCGGACATCGCGACCGTGACCAGCATCCGCTACGAGTGGTCGCCCGGTCGCAACGACCCACGCTTCCTCGGCAACGGCACCGCGTTCGACGTCTACGTCGAGTTCGTGGCGACGGACGGGTCCGCCCGCTTCCTCGGCATCGAGGTGAAGTACCACGAGGACCTCGCCGTGAAGCCGCCGACGGTGGGCGGGCGGCCCCGGCAGGTGTTCGAGCAGTCGGGCGCGTTCCGGCCCGGCTCGTTCGAGCGGATGAGCACGGGCGCGACGGCCCAGCTCCTCCTCGACCACCTGCTCGCGCTGAGCATGAACCTCTCCCCCGGCAGCGAGCGAACCGGCCGCTTCGTCCTGCTCTACCCGGACAAGAACGATAAGGTCGCGGAGGTGGTCGAGGCCTACGCACCCGATGTCGTCGACGACACGTTCGCCCCCACGACGCTCGAGTCGGTCGTCGCCGCTCTGCGAGACGAGTACGCCGGGCCGTGGATCGACGAGCTGGACCAGCGCTACCTCGACACCTCGGCCCTCGCCCGCCTCGACCAGGACCGCTGACGGTGCCTACGTCCGACGTCAAGGTCATGCGACTGCGCTACGCCGGCTCGTGCTCGTGTGGCGCCGCGGTCGACAAGGGTGAGCGCGCCGGCTGGGACCGCTCCGCCAGACAGGTCGTCTGCCTCAGGTGCCTCGACGCGTCGGCCCCATCACCGCCGACGCCCACCGCGTCCACGACGCCGCCACCCGAGGTCACCGTCGAGCCGGTCGAGGACGAGCCCGGTCCGGGTCCCCTTGACATCGGGGTCGCCGGCGCCGCGGCCCAGCGCGAGTACGAGCGACGCAAAACCAAGGACGACGCCGCCCGCACCGAACGAAGCCGGATCTGGCGAGCGCTCAACGGGTTCTTCTACCCCGACGGGCGCCAGAGCACCCACGCCTGGAAGGTCGGCGCCGAGGGCGAGACCCGCGTCGCCGCCGCCCTGTTGGCCGCGACGGAGGCGGGCACGGGGTACGCCCTCCACGACCGGCGCGTCCCGGGCAAGCGCTCGAACATCGACCACCTCTTCGTCGGCGCGGCCGGCGTCTACGTCATCGACGCCAAGTTCTACAAGAACGCCGAGATCTCGGTCGAACGCAGCGGCGGACTGTTCGGCCCGCAGGTCGAGACACTGAAGGTCAAGGGCCGCAAGCGCGACGCCCTCGTAACGGCCATGAAGGCGCAGCAGGAGGTGGTCACGGCGGCCCTGGCCGGAACCAACGCGGCGGGCACCCCGGTGGTCCCCGTCCTCTGCTTCGTCGACGGCCTGCTCCCGATGTGGGAGCGCAACCGGCGGGTCGACGGAGTCCGACTCTGCGGGCTCAAGGGCCTGAGCAAGCTCGTCGCCTCGCAGGGCGACTGTGACGACGCCCGCCGCCTGGAGGTCGCTCGCCTGCTCGCGATCCGCCTTCCGTCGATGTAGCAGTTACTACACCGATTGCCTCCGTACACGCAACGCGACTGTTGGCTGCGCGTTTGGGCGTTCCGATTGACGCGTGGTCAGCCGGGCCGTGCCGTCCGGAAGCGTTCGTAGGACAGATCGAGCAAATCGCGGTCTGGTCTTTCCTTGCGGGCGCTTGGCAGGGCCATCAATCGCTGGCCGTGTCGCTCTTGCAGTCCGTGCCGCAACATCGGGCCGTCGATCTCGTCCAAAAGGTCGCGTCGGATCTCAACGACCAGGTCAGGACGGACCCCGAGGATGTGCGCGTCGAAGGCAGCGTGGTGGATCTTGCACAACGCCAGTCCGTTGCGGATGGCTGCAACGCCTGCCTCCTCCCGGTCCGGGACGATGTGGGCGGCATCCAGAAGTTGGCTGTGTCGAAGAGCGCAGACGGCGCAACGAGTGTTGTAAGCACGCATGACCGTGGCACGGAAGATGGGCTGGTGGAGGCGACGACGGGTCTCCACCGTGATGTACCGCTTGAGCGTCCCTTCGAGCACGGAATCCGAGCTAATGACTCCGTCCGAAACGGCATCGACAACGAACTGGAACTGGCTGGGCTCCTCCCGAATGAGGTACACGGGGTAGGTGGGCAGATAAGCGGCGGCACCGACGCCGAAGAACCAGATCAGCGGCAGCCGCCGCTCCATCGCCACGCGCAAAGCGCGATTCTCTGGATGCTGCGGGTCGGTACCCCGGTACTTGTAGCGAATCAGCCCGTCGTGCCCGACGGAGTCTTCGTATGGCCGCTCCAGTCCCTCCGGCCGATACACCGTGCGGAAGGAGAGCGCGGCGTCGAGCACCGCGGGCTTGCGGATGCCCCGCTGCATGTCCATCAGCGGCATTGGCTCGCCGCGGAACCGAAACTCCTTGATCTCGTCGGTAGTCAGCGAGTCCGCGCCGTCGTTGGTTCGAAGGGCGAGCCAATTCATGGCGGCCGCCCGCAATTCGGCGTCGACGTCCGATCCCCACGTCCGCGGCATCGAGCCAGCTTGCCACGCACATGATCATCCGGCCTCTAGTTCGTGCAGGTCGCGCTCTACCTCCTCCGAGCGAGCTCACTCATACGCCCGGAGCTCGACCTCGAACCCTCTTGGCCGCATGCTTCACTCCTGACTTTGCGATCTTCGACAGCGCGGCCTCATGAAGATCGACGTCCAACTTGTCCGCGAGGGTGACGAGGTAGACCAGCACATCGGCGAGCTCATCCGTCACCGCTGTTCGTAGCGGCTCTTGGCAAAGCCTTCGTGCCGCGTCGTCCGCTGGCAGCCACTGCATCAACTCGGCGAGCTCCCCCACCTCGCCGACGAGCGCCAGCATCACCGACTTGGGGTCCTGGAACTTCTCCCAGTCCCGCTCGGCGCGGAAGGCTCGGGCGGCGTCGCGGATCTCGTGCAGGTCGGACACGCCCGCGAGTATGCCCGTTCCTGTCGCGCGGCATCCCCTAGAAGTTAGGGTCGTCGTGCAATTGCGGCCCGACGGGCTTCCCACGTGGACACGCCCCCACCCGCACGATCACTTCGTGCTGCCTGGGGTTCCTACACGTGACGCTTCTTCGTACTTCGGTTGCCGAGTTCTCGGCACTCGAGCACCGCCTGAGCGAGGTGCTGGCCGAACAGATGGCGATCCGCACGGGCCACTCCGCCAGCCCCTCCGAGCGACGCTCGTGGGAGCGGAGCCTTCCCGCGCTGCGAGCGGACCTGCAGGACGCGGGACTCACCGGCGTTGAGATGCTCATCGAGTACCAGCTGCCGCTCACGAGCAAGCGAGCGGACGTCGTCCTTGCAGGGGTGCATCCCCGGACCGGCCGCCCCTCGTACGTCGTGATCGAGCTGAAGCAGTGGAGTGCCGCCCAGCAGTTCGAGGACAGCGACGTCCTCGTCACCATCGACGAGTACCACGGTCGGCCCGTCACCCACCCCGCACTGCAGGTGCGCGACTACTGCGACTACCTGCTCGGCTTCACCAGCGCCCTGGCGGACGACCCGGGGTCGGTCGCCGGCGCCGCGTATCTGCACAACGCCACCGACCACGGCGTCGACGACCTGTTCCGTCTTGCCGGCGACGACCACGGGCGGGTCTTCACCAGCCAACAACGCGCAGAGTTCCGTGAGTTCCTCCTGTCCCGCCTGTCAACGGACGCCTCGGGTGCCGCGGCCGCCGATCAGCTGCTCTCGAGCCGGATCGCGCCTACCAAGCAGCTGCTCGCCGTCGCGGCCGAGGAGGTCCAGCACCGAGAGATGTTCACGCTCCTCGACGAGCAGCGTGACGCCTACAACTTCGTGCTCCACGCTGTCGAGCGGGCGCGGCGCGGCAACACCAAGACTGCCGTCGTCGTGTCGGGTGGACCCGGCAGCGGCAAGAGCGTCATCGCACTCTCGCTGCTCGGAGAGCTGTCACGGCAGGGTCGGAGCGTCTTGCATGCGACCGGCTCGCGATCCTTCACCCAGACGCTGCGGAAGGTCGCAGGGCGGAGGGCACCGCGCGTCCAGAAGATGTTCCTGTACTTCAACTCGTTCATCACCGCCGCTCCGAACGACCTCGACGCTCTGATCCTCGACGAGGCTCACCGAATCCGAGAGACGTCGGCGTCACGCTGGACGCGGGCCGAGCACCGTACGCGCAAGGCGCAGGTGGACGAGCTCCTGGACGCCGCAAGGGTCCCGGTGTTCCTGCTCGACCAGCATCAGGTCGTCCGTCCTGGCGAGCTGGGCACGGTCGAGGACATCCGTGCGCACGCGGTCAAGCACGGCATCGAGGTCACCGAGATCGACCTTGACGCGCAGTTCCGGTGCGGCGGGTCGGAGGAGTACGTCCGCTGGGTCCGGCGGCTGCTGGGCCTCGAGTCCGGCGGTGAGATGCCGTGGTCGGGAGATGCCAACTTCGACGTCGTGGTCGTCGACGGCCCCAAAGAGTTGGAGGCGATGCTGCGTTCTCGGCTTGACGCCGGCTACTCGGCGCGTATCGCCGCCGGCTACTGCTGGCCGTGGAGCGACCCCCGGCCCGACGGCACGCTAGTCCCCGACGTCCGCGTGGGTGACTGGGCCCGTCCGTGGAACCTTAAGGGTGACCGCTCGGTCGGCGGAGCGCCCGCCGCGGCCCTGTGGGCGACCGACCCGGCGGGCTTCGGCCAGGTCGGCTGCATCTACACGGCCCAAGGCTTCGAGTACGACTACGCGGGCGTGATCCTCGGCCCCGACCTGGTCTGGCGCGACGGCGTCTGGACCTCAGTGCGCGATGCGAACAGGGATCCCGACCTTAAGAACCGCGCCAAGGTCGGAGACCGCGACTTCGACCGCTTGGTCCGCAACGTCTACAAGGTGCTCCTGACCCGCGGGATGCGGGGGGTCGCCCTGTACTCGACAGACCGACAAACGCAAGACCACCTCCGCGACCTCGTCGCGAGGTAGGGACGCCGCATACCCGCGGCAATCACCACACGGCCCGACCGGCTTCCGCCATAGGACATGCCACCACCCGTGACGACACGGGAAGGGCTGTGCTCTTATGACGAGTTGGGTCGTGACGGTTTCTGATGACTATCCGCAGCATTGGACGATCGCACAAGAGCATCAATTCTGGGACATGACGAGTCTTCAGCGCATCAAGGCTGGCGTCCCCGTCTACTTCTGGCAGATTGGCGCGAGCTGGCTTGGCATGGCGGTGGCCACATCTGACGCCGAAAGATTATCCAGTGACGCAGACAAGCCTTGGGACGATACAGGTAAGCGGGTCTACCGGGCTCGATTTACATTCGACATGCTAACGACAGAGCCCCTTACCCAGCCGACATGGGGGCAGGTCCAGAGAGACTCTGGCATTAAATCGGGTCTGAACAGGTCGGTATTCGAGGTTGACAAACCGGCCCAGCAATTATGGCTCGGCTCACAGTTCAGCGACCGATCGTCGCAAGCAGAATTTTCATTCTCCTCGGACGACCTTTTCTTCAAGGCTGCCGCAGACGCGGAAGACGATCAAAGGGACCGCGCTAGCCGTATGGTGGTCATACGGCAAGGTCAAGAGCGATTCCGTTCCGAAGTCTTAGAGGCTTACGAAGGGATGTGCGCGATCTCCGGCTCAGATATAGCCGACGCGTTGGAAGCCGCCCACATTCGCCGCTATCTCGGTCACTGGACCAACCCGGTCACTAACGGCATCCTGTTGCGTGCGGATCTTCACCGACTATTTGATCGGCACCTGCTTACCGTACTCCCAGATGCAACGATCCTTTTGGCACCCGAACTACGCTCGAGTGCCTACGCAGAATTCGATGGCGCCACGCTTGCTATGCCGTCATCAAAAACTAGCAGGCCGGACGCTGAATCATTACGAGAGCACAACCGCGACTGCCCATGGCTGAGTGACAGGTCGATACCAGTCGTCGGCACATAGGCCGTCCCATCAACGCGGCTCGACGCGCCTCATGTAGTCATCGTGGTCAGACCAGCGGATCTGCTTCCACTCGACTGCAGCGCGGAAGGTCTCTTGACGACGGTTACCCACGTTGATCGTGCCGAGTGCGTAGATCAGCAGGCTCTCAAGGTCATTGACCGTGTCTGTGGAGTCGGTGAGCAGCGTGCTCGGCGTGGCTCGAAGTTTCCGTAGCCCTCGCGGATCGACCCCTGAGAGGGTTCCGCGCCAGCCGAACCACGAGAAGCGGTCCCACTTCCCCTGATGTGGACTGCCGTTCGTCCCGTGCCAGTGCTGGCGCAGTCGAAGCCCGAGGTTCATGCCAGCGCCGACAGTCCGGCCGACGTAATACGGGCCGTAGTCGTTGTAGAGGATGTAGATCCCCTGCTGGTCCCAAAAGTTCGACACTTGGATCTTCGGTTGCCGTTCGCCGTACCGGCCAAGCAGCTCGAGTCGCCGACTCGACTCCTCTCCCGTCCAGTCCACCTCCTCCGCGTGCCAGAACATCCCGTAGGCGCGGATAAAGCCCGCCCGAGAGGTCGCCTGTCGCTGCAGCGCGTCAGCCACGACGATGCCGCACCGCCGCACGCAGGACTGATGTCGTGACGCTCACGGGCAGCCCTCGTCGAGCTTGACGGACGAGAGCGTGATGAGTGCGTCGATCGAGACCTTCGTCCCGGCCTTCGGATCCTGGGAGCAGACCTTCCAGTTGGAGTCCAGGACCTGGATCCGGTCGAGACCGGCAGCGTCCTCCTGGTCCAGGAGGTATGAGTCCTTGCTCTGCAGGATGTCCTGCGCCAGCTGAAGGTTCTTGCCCACGAGCTTCGGCATCCTAAAGGTCTCAGAGTCGTCTGTGAGCGCACTGTCGTCCTCGGCGGGGTCGCTCAGCTCCTGGGCCTCTTCGGCCGTCGTTTCAGATGGCTCGCTCGTCGTTTCGGGCTCGACGGTTACGGTCGGTGCGGCCTCCGTCACCGTCACGGCCGGGGAGGGCGAGCCTCCGCATCCGGCCAGAAGGGCCGCACAACCAAGGGCAGCGGCAAGAGCGATCGAGCGAGTCATGGGGTCCCCAAACGTGAGCTTCTAGAAGCGCGCCCATCGCTTGGGCGAGCGCGTGGCCACGGTAGGCATGCGTGTCTCCGATCTCGAATCAGGAGGGTGACGATCCGTGAATCGTGTCCGAACGGACGATCTTGCCGCCGACGCCCACCACCTGCTTCACGCCTGCTACCTGGACAGTTAGGTTTGGACGCGCTTGGGGAAGCAGCCCGGACGTAGGGACTCGACGAGGAGGTGGACGTGCCCGAGTCGAACGAGAGTCGATGGCTCGAGGTCACGCACTCCCCGTTTCCGCACGAGTCCGCAGGCCTCGACCTCGTTCGCCAGATCCTGCCGAACGAGGCTCCGTTCCGCGCGTGGAGCAACCTCACCTTCATGGACCAGCGGGGCCGCTGGCACGAGGTCGACCTCCTTGTCCTGGGTCGCGGAGCTCTCCACCTCATCGAGCTGAAGTACTACGAGGGTGTGCTCCGCGGAAACGAGCACACCTGGCGACGCGACGGTAAACGCCCGGAGGAGTCGCCGCTCCGTCTCGCCAACGACAAGGCCAAGTTTCTCAAGTCGCGCCTCGCGCATGAGATCCACGAGCTGACCCGCAAGAGCGGCGAGAACGCGGATCCACGAGAAGTGGTCCCGTTCGTCAAGGCCTCGGTCTTCTTACACCACCCGCGCTTCCACTGCGCCGTCACCGACTTGGGCAAGAACGGCTTGTACGGACCCGACGACATCGAGGCTCAGACAGGCCTACCCGGCATCTCGCACCTCGTGCTCGAAGAACCGCATCACGACGCCGTCAACGCTCGGCAGGAGCGCATTCTCAGCGCGCTCATCACGCGCATCAGCCACGTGCAGCGTCGCGAGCGCACCTTCGGCGCCTGGGAGCTCGCTGGCGCAGCAGCCGACAGTGGCGACGGTTGGCAGGACTGGGACGGGACGCACACGACGACGCAGGAGCGGGTGCGGATCCGCTTTCAGACGCCTCCCCCCGGGTCGGCACCAGACACTCGCAAGGCCATGCTGTCGATGGCGGTCAACGAGCTGAAGACACTCGGACGCCTCCACCACGACGGCCTCGTCCCGGTCCGTGACGTCGTCGACTGCGAGCTCGGGATCGGTCTGGCGTATCCGTACGACGAGAGCTGGGAGCGGCTCGACCTCTGGCTGAGCGCCCAACCCCAGGGAGTCCCTCTCGCGACGCACCTCTCGATCCTTCGCCAGGTCGGCGAGACCCTGCAGTACGCCCATTCCAACCGGGTCGTGCACCGCAGTCTCTCGCCGCGGGCCGTCTGGGTTCGGCCGGTGTCGGGGACGTCCGGCGAGGTCAAGGTCCGGATCGGTGACTGGCGGGTCGCCGGCGCCGTCGACCCCACGGCGACCACGACCTCGAACGGCGTCACTCGTCTCGCTGCCCTTGGTGGAGCCGTCCCCACGCCACAAGGTCCTCCCCCGCCGGCTGGTCTCGCCGCAACGGTACGCAGCGAGGTCGCCGACGTGCTCAGTGACCGATGGCTGACTGAGGGCTTCGCCGCCCCCGAGAGCTTCTTCAACCCCGATGTGGACCGGATCCGGCTCGACGTGTTCGGACTGGGCGCCATCGCGTTCTACCTGCTCGCGGGTGTGCCCGCGGCGCGCACCACTCAGGCACTCCGTACTCGGCTGCGGGAACAGGAGGGACTGGACGTCGCCATCGAGCTGCCTCAGGTCTCGAGCGCGCTCCGAGCTCTAATGCAACGAGCCACCCATCCCATGCCCACCCAGCGCCCAGTCGACATGGCGTCCTTCCTCGAGCTGCTCGCCGCTGCCGAGCGTGAGGCGACAGCGGACGACGCTGCTGACGTGGATCCGCTCGACGCCGGCCCCGGCAGTGTGATCGACGGGCGCTTCAGACTGGAGCGACGCCTCGGTCAAGGCTCAACGGCCGTGGGCCTACTCGTCACCGACCTCACGGTCGACGGCAACGACTCGCAGCGCGTGCTCAAGGTAGCCCTCGACGACGAGTCCGCCCGCCGTCTGGGAGACGAGGCCGACGTCCTCCGTGGCCTGTCCTCGCCACGCATCGTCAAGCTGGTCGACGGGCCGATCGTCGTCGGTGGACGACAGGCTCTCCTGCTCGAGAGCGCCGGACCGCAAACACTCACCGAGGCGCTGCGCGGTCGCACGCGGCTCTCCCTGGACCTTCTCGAGCGTTTCGGGTCCGACCTGCTTCAGGCCCTCGTCACGCTCGACAAGGCAGGCGTTGACCACCGCGACATCAAGCCGTCCAACCTGGGAGTTCGAGAAGGGCGTGGCGACCGCACCAAGCACCTCGTGCTGTTCGACTTCTCCCTCACACGGGCGGCTGCCTCGGCGACGTCGGCCGGCACACCCCCCTACCTCGACCCGTTCCTCGTCGACGACCGCGACCACTACGACAGCGCCGCCGAACGGTACGCCGCGGCTGTGGTCCTGTTCGAGATGGCGACCGGCGCGACGCCGCTCTACGGCGACGGCCAGGCCGACCCCGCGTCCATCACCGCGGATGCGTCCGTCGAGTCGGAGCTCTTCGACCCGATCCTCGCGCCGCGACTCATGGACTTCTTCACTCGCGCCCTCGCTCGAGACGCGTCGCAGCGGCACGACACTGCGAGCGCGATGCAGCGCGAGTGGCAGGCCATCTTCGCGACCGACGCGACCACCGAGCCGGACGAGAGCAACGACGACCTCGCTGCTCGGGCCGCGCTCGACACTCCCCTGGCCGAGTCGGGCCTGACTGCTCGGGCCCTGTCCGCCTTGGAGCCGTACGCCGTCGCGACGGTCGGCGAGCTCCTCACCGTCGACTCGGTCCGGCTGTCCCGGCTGCAAGGGGTCGCCAACGCCACCCGGCTACAGATCTCGCGCCGCGTCAAGGAGTGGCGGAAGCGGCTGGGCGACCCGCGCCGCGTCCCCGCCCGTGACGAGAGGACGCCAACCCCCACCGACGCCGCCGAACGCCTCCTCGCGGCCGTCAGCACAAGCAGGTCACCGTCCCGCGGCGCGCTCGTCCGGCTCATTCTCGGCGTCGGCACCGACCTCGACGCCTTCGCAACGCAACCACAGCTCGGTGCACGCCTCCCCGAGCCGGTGACGCGAGCCCGCGTCGGACAGATTCTCGCCACCCTGCAGGAGAAGTGGGCCGCCGACGACGCCTGCCGGTCGCTGCTGGACCACCTGGTGGAAGCCGTGGACGCGCGGCTCGACGAGCTCGGTCACGTCGCCGCGGTCCGCGAGCTCACAACGGCCGTCGCCGACTGTCTGTCGTCCGAAGTCAGCCCGGATGAGCGGCGGCTGCGCGGCCTGCTCCGCCTCGCCCTGGAACGTCGTCAAGCGGTGCACCGCGCTAACGACACCGGGGAGTCGCTCTGGCTACGACGCCGGGACGACCTCGTGCTCGTCGCCACGGAGCAGGCGCTACTCGACGTCGCCGAGACCCTCGGCGCGGAGGCCGACGACCTCGTCGCCGCCCTGGGTGACTGGACGTCCGAGGTCGTCCCCGCACCCACGGTGACGTCGCGACTTCAGCGAGCTCTGCCGGCCGAGTCGCTGCCGGCGAACATGAGAGACGGCGCTCGGTTGGCGCGGTTGGCCGCTGCCACGTCCCGCACCGCGGCAGCGTCGGGTGCCGGCGAGCTGCATCACCGTGACTTCTCGCGACGTGCCGCCCTCGCCGTCACCTTCTCGGGCTTTGGCGGTGGACAGCAGCTCAGCCCAGAAGAGCTGCGTCAGCGCGTCCGCATCCGGTTCCCGAGTGTTCCTGTCCTGCCCGAGGGTGAGGCGCTGAGCCGGCTCGTCACCGATGCAGGACTCGGCCTCGTCTTCGACGACCAGACCCGCGTCTACCGGGCTCCGACGACGGCCGGACGCACGACCGGGCTTGAGACCCGCGAGCCCACTCGTCACGCGGTGCGCACATCGCCGGTGAGCGACGGAGCGATCGGTAGCCGCCTCGAAAGGTCCATCAGCTCACGAGCGTTCCTGGCGCTCGGCGTGCGCGCAGACCGCGTATCGCGTTTCGTCGACGGCGCCCAGCGTCAGTTCGACGCCGAGGTCATCGACCTCACCGAGGTGCTGCTCGATGCGTTGCGCGCTGCCTCAGCAGATGCCGGCCTGCCGTGGGACCTGGTCCGCGCGGCAGACGCCGATGGCGTCGGAAGTCGCGGTCAGCAGGGACTGCACGAGCTCGTTCGCCGCTCGTGGCCCAAGGTCGCCCTAGCGGTCGACACTGCCCTGGCCGCGCCCGGCCGGGGACCCGTGCTCGTCACCGAGGCCTCGCCACTGGCGCGATACGACAACCTCGGTCTGCTGGCGCAGTGGACTGACCTGGGGGCGACACGTCCCCGCGCTGTCTGGCTCGCCCTGCCGCAGCTCGCTGCAAACCATGGCCCCCTCGTCGACGGTCGACCCGTCCCCCTGGCCGCTCCCAGCCAATACGTCGCCCTCGACAACGACTGGGTGGACGCAATTGCGACACCCGTTGCAGCGCACGCTGTTCACACCGGAGAAGAGACACATGGCAGCTAAAGACGCAGTCACGCTTGCATCGGTCCTCGGCGAGCGCCTCCTACTGGTCCCGGACTACCAAAGGCCCTACGCCTGGCAGCAACGTCAACTTGAGGAGCTGTGGCAGGACTTGGACCTCATGGGTGACCAGACCAGGCATTACGCGGGCACGCTCGTGCTTCGAGACCGTGACCGGCAGCACATGACCACGTCCGGCGCGACGCTCCTCGAGTCAGAGGTGGTTGACGGTCAGCAACGGTTGACCACGTGCCTGCTGCTCCTGGACCGCATCCGACGGGCATTTGCCGAACTCGAATCGGACAAGAATCCCGCAGCCCGCGAGACCGTAGCGCACATCACGAGCACCTACGGGATGGTCACGATCGGCGGTGTCCGACAGCCGCGACTTCACCTTGGCGACATGCTTCACGACTTCTGGACGCAGACCGTCCTTGGTGACCAACCGCACCACCAAGGGCGGCTGACCGACACCCAGCAACGACTTCAAGACGCGGCACGTTACTTCGACGCTCAGATCCAGCAGCTTGTCAGCGGCCTGAACTCGGACGAGTCTCTCGTGCAGCTGCGACGGCTACTTTCACGCGTGACCAATGGGCTTCGGTTCCTCGTCTACGACGTGGACTCGAGCTCTGATGCCGGGGTCATCTTCGAGACGCTCAATGGTCGTGGTCGCGATCTCACCGAGCTCGACAAGATCAAGAACTATCTTCTCTTCCTCGCCAATACGCTGCCGTCAGCGATGGCAGAGCACCTTTCGCAACGGGTCAACGTTGCGTGGTCGGACATTTATGGCCACCTGGCTGGCACACCAGCTAACGAGGACCTGCTGCTACGCGCGCACTGGCTGACCACGGTAAGCCCTGACGTGCGGACGTGGAAGGGTGCCACCTCTCTCAAGCAGCACTTCGCGCGAGAGAAGTACGTTCCTGACGCGTCGCGACTCGTCACGGTCTCGACAGCGCCGTCAGATGCTGACGATCGCCACCAGACCCTCATGGAGTGCGTCGAGTCCTACGTCGACACCTTGCGCCTCTGCGCGATGTTCACGCGGGAGATGGCAGAGCCCTCTACCGCATTCAAGAGTTTCGGGTCCTATGCCCCCAGAGTGCAGTCACGAACGGCGGCCCTGCTGCGCAGTGGCGTCGTTGCCAACTTCCGACCCCTGCTGTTCGCAGCTCGCCTCAGCCACCCCGACGACGGAGACCTCTATCTCCGCCTCACCGACATGTGCGAGCGGTACTCAGCCCGCGTGTTCACCATCTCTCGTTACCGCACGAACGCTGGACAGGCTCGCCTCTTTCGCCGCGCCCACGACTTGATAGCCGGCGTACCTGGGGATGATGTGCTCGCCAGGCTGGAAGCCATGATCTGGGAGTACGCCGACGACGACCGAGTCCGCAGGAATCTCGACGCGTCAGAGAACTGGTACGGGCGCGACGGACACAAGTACTTCCTTTATGAGTACGAGCTGTCCAAAGCTCGACGAGAAGACGACGTTGCCGCCTTCGAAAAGTTCACAGGGAGCAACACTGGTCGCACGACAGAGCACATCGCACCGCAGAACCCGGACTGGGAGAGCGACGACTGGTCCGTCTTGAGCAAGGAGGACCACGCCAAGCTGAAGCACTCGATCGGCAACCTAGTCCTGACCTACGACAACTCCTCCTACTCCAACAAGTCATTCGCGGCCAAGAAGGGCACGCGAGGGCAGGGAGCCCCACCCTGCTACGCCGACTCGACCCTGGCGCAGGAGTCGGAACTCGTGAAGTACGA
The DNA here is from genome assembly GCF_004025965.2 of Phycicoccus flavus. Classification (GTDB taxonomy): domain Bacteria; phylum Actinomycetota; class Actinomycetes; order Actinomycetales; family Dermatophilaceae; genus Phycicoccus; species Phycicoccus flavus. The sequence goes on from NZ_SAYU02000003.1 coordinate 96,545, forward strand.
CAACTGGACTGCGGAGTCGATCCTCGATCGAGGTCAGCACCTCACCGAGTGGGCGCTGACGCGGTGGGCGATTACGCCTCCCTCCTCGCCGACGGACGTCGACGACGATGACCTCGTCCTCGACGATGGCAGGGCTGAACCGACAGAGGACCTCGCTCTCGTCCCAGACGACGCAGAGCAACCAACCGCAGCAACCGCTCAGGAGTCCTGACCCGTGCCCGTCTCGTCCGATCTCACCAATGCGCTCAAGAAGGTCGTTCTCCGGCTTGAGGACGACCTGCGCGAGCGGGTCGCGTCGCAGCCTGATGTCAATGCCGCGTGGCGGGGCCTTCATGCGCAGGCGGTCAACCGCGAGCGCACAGCGATGTCGTGGCAGGCGTGGCGCGACGACCGAGTGACGCAAGCCGCCGTCGCCTGGGTCCTGACGAGCGTCTTCATCCGCTTCTGCGAGGACAACCAGCTGCTCAAGCCGGTGTGGATCGCCGGTCCAGGGGCGCGACGGCAGGAGGCCCTGGACGCACAGCTGCAGTATTTCCGAAAGAACCCCGAACACACCGACCGCGAGTGGTTTGTCCAGGCAGTCGAGTACCTCGGCGGCCTGCGGTCCACGCGCGAGCTTGTGGGGTCACATTCGCCGTTGTGGACCGTCTCGCCGTCGGGTCAGGCCGTCCGCCAGCTGCTGACCTTCTGGCGCGAGACGCGTGATGACGGGACGTTGGTCTGGGACTTCACCGACGAGCAGTTGTCGACGCGGTTCCTCGGCGACCTCTACCAGGACCTGTCCGACTACGCGAAGAAGACCTTCGCGCTGCTCCAGACGCCGGAGTTCGTCGAGGAGTTCATCCTCGACCAGACGATGGAGGCCGCTCTCACGGAGCGGCCACTCGAGGGCTTCCGGATGATCGACCCGACCTGCGGGTCGGGCCACTTCCTGCTCGGCGCTTTCGCTCGGCTCAACGACCGATGGGCCGCACACGCTCCGGGCCTTGAGCCCCGGGCCCGCGTGCAGAAGGCACTCGACGCCGTGCACGGCGTCGACCTCAACCCCTTCGCCGTGGCAATCGCCCGCTTCCGCCTGATGGTCGCGGCCCTCCAGTCCTGCGGCGAGACCTCACTCGAGAACGCACCCGGTTTCACATTTCACCTAGCCGCCGGCGACTCCCTGCTCCACGGCGGCCACCAGCTTGAGATGCGGTTCCAAGGCTTCGACGCGGCGTCCGAGCTCACCGATTTCGCCTACGACACTGAAGACCTCGATCAGCTTCTAGAGATCCTCACCCCCGGCCGCTACGACGTGGTGGTGGGTAATCCACCTTATATTGAGGTGTCTGACCCATCGCTTAGAAGTGCCTACAAGACCCGATACCTTACCTGCGTCAAACAGTGGACCCTGGTCGCACCATTTATGGAGCGATTCTTTGAGTTGGCGCACCCATCAGGTGCCTGGCCGGCGGGGTGGGTGGGCCAGATCACGGCGAATAACTTTATGAGACGCGACTTTGGCAAGAAATTAGTCGAAGCGTATCTCGCTCGAATAGACCTTCGCCTTTTGGCGGACACTTCCGGCATGGAAATTCCGGGACACGGGACGCCCACCGTGATTCTGGTGGGCCGAAACTCAACTACAGGCGGGATGGTCCGAGTTTGCAGGCGCGTGGGTCGCGAATCGCGCGCCACTAAAGCGCCGGGACCTGCCTGGAAGGCGATGACCGAGAACCTCGGCATGCCGCATTTCTCGGACGACTATGTGGCGGTCAGCGTTGAGAATCAGACGAAGTTCCACGTCCACCCATGGAATCTGGCGGGGGGCGGCGAGAGCGACCTGAAAGTTCTCCTTGAGAGTCGGACTAATAGGAAGGTGAGCGACTACGCCAGCCGCATTGGCTTTTACGGAGACACACACGCGGACGATGCCTTCATCCACCCACCCCACTTCCTCCGCAGAATGAGCTTGCGGGAAGAACTGCGGCCTCCAATCGTGCCGGGTGCTGCCATTCGCGACTGGGCTATGCGTGAAGACCGCCATGTTCTTCGCCCGTATGTCCAGGGCAAACTGGTTTCGTACGAGTCGCTCCCTATAGCGGCGAAGAGGGCGCTCTGGCCACTTCGAACGACCCTGTGGTCGCGAGCCGCCTTTTCCGGGGGAACCTACCGCTCCGCCGGTCTCTCATGGCTGCAATGGCATCAGTTCCCCCTCGATGCGAATTGCATTCCCAGGAAACTCGCATTCTCATTCAAGGCTCCTCAGTTGCACGTTGTCTCAGACAACCAAGACCGTGCCTTCAACAGCACCTCCCCTGTTGTTCGATTTGCACGTGGCACCTCGGAAGAAGTGACGCTGAACGTGCAGGCACTTCTTGCCTCCTCGACAGCGTCATTCTGGGCGCGCCAGGTGGCTCAGCACCAAGGCGGCGGGGCTACGGGTGATCCGGCCGCGTGGACCTTCGAGTTCTCCGCGGCGATCGTTGGCAAGATTCCCATGCCGCAGTCGGTGCCCGGGAGACTCGCGCGACGGCTGGAGCTGGCGCAAGAGGGTCGTCAGGAGGTCATTGCTCGACTACTGCGCCTCGCGGACGACTGTTCTCCCAATGTCTATAACGCGCTTGAAAGTGAGTGGCTTTCTGCTGGGGCAGAACTGGTGTCTTTTCAGGAGGAACTTGACTGGGCCTTATATTCTGCGTTCGGGCTGGTGGAGAGTTCACTGACCTACGGGGAAGACCCACCCGGGCTAAAGGTGGGCGAGCGCGCGTTTGAGATCGCCCTGGCACGAGAGTTCGCCGCCAGCGCGGAACAGATGGAGTGGTTCACGCGCCATGGCTCAACGCCGACTATCGACATCCCGTTGCATTGGCCGGAGGGCTACCGGTCTCTCGTTCAGCAGCGTCTTGATGCGATCGCGTCGAATAAGCTCATCCGTCTGTTGGAGAAACCGGAGTACAAGCGGCGATGGGCCACGGAGCCTTGGGAGAAGCAGGTCGAGAAGGCCCTTCGCGGGTGGCTACTCGACCGGCTCGAGGACCGTCGGTTCTGGTTCGACAGCGCTGGTCGTCCGCGGGTGCGATCCGTGGGTCAGCTCGCCGACGACGTCTCCCGCGACGCCGACCTCAGCTCCGTCCTCGAACTGTGGAGCGGTCGCAAGGACCAGTCCGTCACCGCCGCACTCACCTCGCTTCTCGACACCGAATCCGTGCCATTCCTGGCCGCGCACCGGCTTAAGGACTCCGGGCTGCGTAAGCGGGAGGCGTGGGAGCACACCTGGGACCTGCAGCGCCGTGAGGACGGGGATGAGAACGTCAGCGACATCCCCGTCCCGCCGAAGTACACAAGCGCCGACTTTCGCAAGACCGCGTGGTGGCAGCACCGCGGGAAGCTCGACGTGCCCAAGGAGCGCTTTGTTTTCTACCCGGGTGCGGGGCGAGACACCGACCCCACCGCCGTCCTTGGGTGGGCCGGGTGGGACCACGCCCAGCAGGCCCTCGCTCTCGCCTCGCTCATCCAGGAGCGCGAAGTTGACGGCTGGGAAGACGAGCGGCTCGTCCCCCTCGTCGCCGGGCTCGCCGAGCTCCAGCCATGGGTGCGCCAGTGGCACGACGAGACCGACCCGACATTCCAGCTCAACCTCGCCGACTACCTCGACGAACAGCTCCGCAACCGGGCGTCGCAGGTCGGCCGTACCCTCGACGAGCTCAAGGCCTGGCGGCCTCCGGCCGCCACCCGCGAACGTCGAGCCCGATCCTGACCTTCATCACTGAGAGAGAGACGACGTGACCACGCTGCTCCGGGACGTCATCGACATCCCCGAACGCGCCGGCGCCGAGGACTACGTGCTGCGCCTTACTGACTCCGTCGGGGAGAGTGTGGTGGCGCGGGTCATCGACGACTACGTCGTCACCCCCCCAATCGCCGACGCCTTCGACGGCGCGCTCGGACTCGTCGCGGAAGCCATTTCGTCCGGGGTCAGCCGTGGCGCTTTTCTCACCGGCTCGTTCGGCTCGGGCAAGTCCCACTTCATGGCCGTGCTGCACGCGCTGCTGCGTCATGAGACCGCAGCGCGTGCCAAAGCCGAGCTGCAGGGCGTCATCGCCAGGCACGACGGTCAGCTGTACGAGCGTCGCATCCTTCCGCTGGCCTTCCACCTCCTCGGCGCCAAGACCATGGAAGAGGCCCTCTTCACGGGCTATATCCGACAGGTCACCGCTCTCCACCCCGATGCACCGCTGCCCGCGGTTCACAAGTCCGACGCCCTGCTCGCCGACGCAGAGGGTCTGCGCACCAGCATGGGAGACGACGCGTTCTTCGGTCGCCTCAACGGTGGCTCGGGATCATCGGGCGGCGACGATCCCTGGTCCGGACTGCTGGGGGGTGGCTCTTGGGACCGCGCGCGCTACGACGAGGCCCGTGCCGCGAGTGCAGCGAGCGAGCCGCGCCAGCAGCTGGTGTCGGCTCTCGTGCAGACGTACTTCGGCGCCTACACGCAGCAGGCGGAGTTCGTCGATCTCGACACCGGCCTCGCGGCCATCTCGGCTCACGCGAAGGGCCTGGGCTACGACGCCGTCGTCCTCTTCCTGGACGAGCTCGTCCTGTGGCTCGCGTTCGCCGTCCGAGACAGCGCCTTCTTCCGCAGCGAGTCCCAGAAGCTCACCAAGCTCGTCGAGTCCAGTGTCGGCGGCCGACCCATCCCCCTCGTCTCGTTCGTCGCCCGACAGATGGACCTGAGGCGCTGGTTCGCCGACTCCGGTGCCAGTGGTGCCGAGCAAGAGGCTCTCGACCAGGCGTTCCGTCACCAGGAAGGTCGCTTCGCAAAGATCGTCCTAGGTGACGACAACCTGCCCTTCGTCGCCAACCGACGGCTGCTTCGGCCCAAGAACGCCGAGGCCCGGTCCGAGCTCGAGACCGCGTTCCGCGGCATCGACCGCCGGGAGTCGGTGTGGGACGTCCTGCTGGACGGGGTCAACACCGACGAGCGACACCGCGGTGCGGACGAAGAGGCGTTCCGCCTCACCTACCCGTTCTCCCCCGCGCTCGTCTCCACCCTCCGGTCGCTGGCCTGTGTCATGCAGCGCGAACGGACGGCGCTCAAGGTCATGCAGCAGATGCTCGTGGACCGGCGAGAGACCCTGACCATCAACGAGGTGCTGCCCGTCGGCGACTCCTTCGACCTGGTCGTCCAGGGACAGACCGGGCAGGCGCTTGATCCGACATCGGCAGCGCTCTTCCGCTCCGCGAACAAGCTGTACACCGAGAAGCTCCGTCCCCTTCTGCTCCGCACCCACGGCATCGACGAGCGTTCCCTCGCCGAGCGGCCGGACTCGGTCCCAGCGATCTTCCACGCCGACGACCGCCTCGCCAAAACGCTGCTGCTCTCCGCCGTCGCCCCCAACGTGCCGGCGCTGAAGGCGCTGACCGCCGCGCGTCTCGCGTCCCTCAACCACGGGTCGATCGTGTCTCCGCTTCCGGGCGGTGAGGCTGCGGTCGTCCTGTCGAAGATCCGGACCTGGGCCCGCGACGTCCCGGAGATCCACCTCGACGGCGAGGACCGCAACCCGACGATTCGCGTCCAGCTCTCGGATGTCGATTACGAGTCCATCGTCGAGCGCGCCAAGGGTGAGGACAACGAGGGGCGCCGTCGCGAGCTGCTCAAGGAGATCGTCAGCGACAGCCTGGGTGTCGCCCTGGGCGACCAGGACATCCAAGGTGCCTACCGGCACGAGGTGGTCTGGCGAGGCTCTCGCCGACAGGTCGACATCGTCTTCGGCAACGTTCGCGATCGGTCCTGGTTGTCCGACGACCACTTCATCAACACCCCCGGCACCTGGCGCGTCGTCGTCGACCACCCGTTCGACGACGCCGGGCACTCCAGCGCCGAGGACCTGCAGCGCCTCGACGACATGATCGCCAAGGGTTTCGGTGCCCGGACCATCGTGTGGCTGCCGAAGTTCCTCTCGGACGAGAAGGTCAAGGAGCTGCGCCGTCTCACCATCCTCAACTGGCTTCTCGAGGGGACCGGTGAGCGCTGGCGGGCGAACGCCGACCACCTCAACGAGGCCGACCGGGCGCTGGCGCGCACCATCCTCGAGTCGCAGCGCAACACCCTGCGCCGCAGTCTCGAGGACGCTGTCCAACAGGCCTACGGTGCGGCGTCGGTGCGGCCTGGGGTGCTGCTGGACGAAGAGGGGCACGACCGTGTCCTGGTGTCCCTTGACCGGGCCTTCGCGCCGGCACACCCCGTCGGAGCGACGCTGGCCGCCGCCTTCGAGCACCTGCTGCACCAGGCGCTGGAAGCCACCTATCCCAGCCACCCCTCCTTCGAGCCGGGGGATGTCGAGGTGAAAGTCCGGGATCTCAAACTCGTTGCTGCCCACGTCGCTCGCGCCGCCGCGGACAAGGAGAAGCGCGTCGACCTGCAGGGAGACATCGTCACCGTGCGCCGAGTAGCCAACCCCCTCGGGGTCGGCACCGCGACCGAGATGAACTACATCCTCGGTGACGACCGGTTCAGCCCCTGGGGCCAAGAGATCGAGCGCGCCCTCGGCCGGCGAGAGCAGGACGGTGGCGCCGAGCCTCTGGACCCCGTCACCGTGCCGGAGCTGCGGTCGTGGATCGAGGCCGTCACGCCGGCGCACGGGTTGCGTCCGGAGGTGGCCGACCTCGTCATCATCACGTGGGCGGCCTTGCGGCAGCGTGCGTGGTTCGCGCACGGGGCCCCGCTCGGGACGGTGCCAGAACCTGGGCAGGTCACCTGCGCGATGGAGCTGCGGACGCAGCCAATGCCGACGGCCGCGGAGTGGTCAGCGGCGACGGCGATGGCGGGGGCTCTGCTGGGCGTCAATGCCTCCGCGCACCTCACCGCGCCCGCCGTGGCCGACTTCGTCGGCAAGGTCGTCGAACGGTCCACGGCTCTGGCCACGACGGCCCCTGCTCTGGTGGCAGCAGTCGAACAGGCCTACTCGTCGGGTGGTCTCGAGGGCGGTGCTCGCCTCAACACCGCACAGAGGACCGCTCAGCTCGTCCAGCAGTTGCGGCACCTCTCGGGTGTGGAGTTGGTGCAGGCAGTCGCCGGAGCGGACTTTGGAGCGGCTAGCCCAACCGCGGCCGGGCGGTCCTTGGCATCGGCCGGCGACGTCACGGCGGCACTGGCGCGCTTCCAGTGGTCACGCATGGAGCCCCTCATGACGGCCATGCGCGGAGAGGGCGAGCGCGCGGACGACGCGGCACGCGTCGTGGCGGACCTCCGGGCGGCGCTCGCGCATGACGAAGCCGTCACTGGCATCGCGCGCGCGTTGAAGGATGCCGAGGACGGGGCGTTCGAGTGGCTTCGACGGACACCGGATCCCACTCCCCCGCCGCCTGGGCCTGGACCTACGCCGCCCTCGATTGATCACGGGATGTGGCGAGGTCAGGCTCAGCGGTCGACCGGGGCGCACGATGAGGTCGTGGCACGGCTGCGGGCGTTCCTCGACGAGCACCCGGACGACCGGGTCGAGGTCACCTGGCGGGTTCTGGAGTGAGCTCGGTAACGGCCGCGACACCCCTCAGTGTGGCGATGGCGCTGGCCATCGTCGACGAGGCCCGTGAGAAGTACCCCGTGGGCGTCGTCGGAGTGCGGGGAGTGCCGGACCGCGCTTTGAAACAGGACGTCCTGCATCGTGGCGAGCCTGTCCTTATCCGTCCCGCCGAGTCGGCCTTGGCCGTGCGTGAGGTTCTGAGCGAACGACCCGACGGTGGCTGGCTCGTCGTGGTGACGGACCGGGATGACGACGACCTCGGCGCTGGCATCCTGGCTCACTTTGCGTGGCAGCGGCTCCGCAGCCCCGACCCGTGGGAAGCAGTCCGTCACCGCTTCTCGGCCAGTGGTATCGACCCGACGTTGACCCAGGTCACCGAGAGCAGAGATCTAGCCGCGGGCCTTCTGGCCGCGGCGCCGCCGCACGGCTGGCCCGCGGCACCCGCCGGCATCCTGACGCGCAACCACGCGCTGTCCGCGGTGGCATCGACCCACTTCGACCTGGAGCAGAACGGTGTCGACGCACTCGCCGTGCTGCGCTGGACGATGCGCCCGGGAAGTGCGGCCGCCGTCGCTGCGCTGCGGGCATCGAGCGGTGACCGCATCGTCGACGAGACCCTGCGGTGGGTGGCACAGCAGTGCGGTTCAGCCGCTGATGCGGTCGCTTCTCTGCTCCGGCATGGAGAGATCGCCGATGTCATGCCGGTGGCCGTCACCCTGGCTCTGCTGACGGGAGATGGGTTCACCACTGACGAGCAGCACGAGGCGCAGCTTGCTCTCGTGCGCCTCGAGCCGCGGTGGGGCTCCAGCCGACCGTCCGACCGTGCGATGCAGGCGCTCGGGCAGACGGCGCGGCTGCTCTTGGCGGATCTCGTGCACGATCGGCGGTGGTCCGAGAACGTCGACCGTGCACTTCGTCGGGCCGACGAGGTCGTGGCTCAATGCCAGGCTGACGGCCTCGCAGGATTCAGCGACCTGCTCCCCCGAGGGCTTCGCGCTCGACTCACAACCTTGGCCGGAGCCTTGCGTCGTGTCCCGTCAGCCAATGTGACCTCTCCCGTGTGGGACGAGGTCGAAGGTGCTTGGTCCCGCGTTCAGACTCACGCACTCAGTGCGACCTCCCAGCGTGAGCTGGCACCGTTCCACGCCGCCGTCCGGCTGACCCGGTGGCTCGGGTCGGATCTCGAGCCCAAGTCCGTCGAGCTGCTTGCTCTGACGCGTCAGCACATGAGGACCGGTGCGTGGGTCGACGCCGCGGTCAACGACGTCCTGACCGGAGCCGACGGGGACTCTCTGGCCGCCGGACTCGGTGCCGTCTCCGGCGCAGTTCGTGCACGCCGCCGCGACGAAGAGCGCGCCCTCGCCCGCGCCTTGGCCGAGTCGTCCCCGCGGATGGTCGGGACCCGCCGCATCGACGAACCCGGCAGTCCGGGCGCTCAGGTGTGGACGCTGGAAAGCCTCTTGCCGGACCTCGTCATCCCGATGGCCAGAACCGCGCCCGTCCTGCTGCTCGTCATGGACGGGATGAGTGCCGCCACCGCGACGGAGGTCGTGGAGGACGCCGTCGCCCGCCACGGCTGGTACGAAGCCGCGCTGCCCGGAGACGACGCCGCGGCACGTGCCGCCGGCCTCGCCGTCCTTCCCTCCCTGACCGAGGTCAGCCGTTGCTCGATGCTCACCGGCCGTCTGTCTCGCGGGCAACAGGCCGCCGAGCTCAAGGGCTACGCCGAGCTCACGAGCGCGGGTGGCAAGATCACGGCAGCCCTCTTCCACAAGAAGGAGGTCGACACCCGCATCGCTGGGTGGGCCATCGGCGATGAGGTCGGCCGTGCCATCAACGACATCGAGACGCAGCTCGTCACCGTCGTTCTCAACACCATCGACGACGCCCTGGACCGGAGCGATCCGGCCGGCACCACGTGGACGGCCGACGCCATCAAGCACCTCGGCCCGCTGCTCGCGCGAGCACGCGCCGCCGGGCGAACCATCGTCATGACAGCCGACCACGGACACGTTGTCGAGCGTCGGGCCGGAACACAGCGCTCCTACCCCGACGTCAGCAGCGGACGGTCCCGTGCGGTGACTGGAACGGTAGAGGACGGCGAAGTGGAAGTCTCCGGGCCTCGCGTGCTGGCGGAGGACCATCGGGCCGTCCTCGCCGTCGACGAGGACCTTCGGTACGGACCGCTCAAGGCGGGCTATCACGGTGGTGCCAGCGCAGCCGAGGTCGTTGTCCCGATCATCGCCTTGGTGTCCGATCCCGAGCGCAACCCGCACGGTCTACAACTGCTCCCTCCCCAGGCTCCCGTGTGGTGGTTCGCCAATGCGCCCACGTCTGCGACCCCTTCGTCGTTGGCCGGTGCTGCGCCGTCGATCGCGCGGGCGTCCTCCTCGACGCTGGCCACGGCGAGCGCGGCTGGACCGACCCTCTTCGACGCGCTCGAGGAGGTCGAGCCCAACGCCGACGAAACGAGCGGCGAGCTGTCGCTGGGCCGAGCCGTCGTCGAGAGCTCCGTCTACGGCGGTCAGCGGCGCGTGACGGGGCGACTCATCGTTACCGACGAGCAGGTGACCCGGCTGATCGACGTCCTGGCCGCAGGTTCGGGCCGAGTCCCGGACGTGGTCGCGGCCACGGCACTCCGACTCAACCCAGTTCGCCTGCGTGGTGCCTTGGCCCAGGTTCAGCAGTTGCTGAACCTCGACGGATATCCGGTCCTGGGCGCTGACCTGTCCGCGCGAGCCGTGACGCTCGACGTCGCGCTCCTGCGAGAGCAGTTCGAGATCCGATGAATGCCTCGGATGTCTCCGCCCGTCGTCGCCGCGAGGTGATCGACGCCCTCCGCCGCGGAACAGTGCCGGATTCCGGTCTGGACCTGCTCGCTGTGGGCATCGACCGGTTCGATGCCACGCTCGATGCTGAGCTCGATGCCGTAGCGGGTGGGGGCGCCGTCTTCAAGGCGGTCCGGGGTGAGTACGGCGCGGGCAAGACGTTCTTCACGCGGCACCTGGCCGAACGCGCCATGCGCCGCGGCTTCGCTGCAGCCGAGGTGCAGGTCTCGGAAACCCAGACTCCGCTCCATCGACTGGAGACCGTCTACCGGCGTGTGACCGAGTCGATGCGCACCACGTCCATCCCGCCGAGTGCCTTGCGGGCGGTGCTGGACTCTTGGCTCTTCACCATCGAGAACGACGCCTTCGGGTCCGACCCTGCTTTGGAGTCGGCCAGCGAGGCCGAGGTGTCGCGGGCAGTGGAACGCCTGCTGGAGGAACGGTTGGCTGCCGTCAGCAGCCGGACGCCCGTCTTCGCGCAGGCGCTGCGCGGCTATCGCGCCGCGGTCACGGCAGGTGACGGACAGACCGCCGATGCCCTCGTGGCGTGGATGGGGGGTCAGCCGCAGGTCGCGGCGTCCGCCAAGCGATCCGCAGGGATCCGCGGGGACCTGGACCACTTCGGTGCCATGGGGTTTCTCCAGGGGGTCCTGACGGTGCTGCGGGATGCTGGGCATCCGGGTCTCGTCCTCGTCCTTGACGAGGTGGAGACGCTGCAGCGGGTGCGAGGCGACGTCCGCGATAAGGCGCTCAACGCACTTCGGCAACTCATCGACGAGGTGGACAGCGGTCGCTATCCCGGCCTCTACCTGGTCATCACTGGCACGCCGGCCTTCTTCGACGGTCCGTCCGGGGTTCCGCGTCTCCTTCCGCTGGCGCAGCGGCTCGCCACGGACTTCGGTACGGACGCTCGCTTCGACAACCCTCGTGCCGTCCAGGTCCGGCTGCCTGGCTTCGACGCACAATCGCTGGGCGCTCTTGGCCGCCGGGTCCGCAACCTGTATGCCGGCGGCAGCTCATCACCCAAGCGCATCCTTGGAACGGTCGACGACGACTACATCTCGTCCTTGGCCACCGCGGTCACCGGCCACCTCGGCGGGCGAGTCGGGATCGCTCCGCGAATCTTCCTCAAGAAGCTCATCGCGGATGTCCTCGACCGCGTCGACCAGTTCCCTGACTTCGACCCGCGTGAGCACTACGCCCTGACCGTCGGAAGCACCGAGCTGACCGACGAGGAACGAGCCGCTGCCGCAGGAAGGCCGGTGTCGGTCGACGACATCGACCTCGACCTCGAGGACGAGGAGCCCGGGTGAGCGACGTGGACGCGTTCGACCTTCTGCATCCGGTCATTCAGCACCACGTCGTCAACACCCTTGGGTGGCACGGCCTGAGGCCCCTCCAGGCTGAAGCGGTCAGCCCGCTGTCGTCCGGCGAGGACGCGATCCTGCTGGCTCCCACTGCTGGGGGGAAGACGGAGGCAGCCATGCTGCCGCTCTTGTCTGCGATGGAGCAGCAGTCGTGGTTGGGGCTGTCGCTGCTCTACGTCTGCCCGCTGAAGGCGCTCCTGAACAACCTGCAGCCACGCATCGGGCAGTACGCGTCCTGGCTCGGCCGGGTCGCGTCCACGCGGCACGGCGACACCACCGCTGGCGCGCGGGCCCGGATGTCGCGGGACCGGCCCGACATTCTGCTCACGACCCCCGAGTCCCTCGAGGCCATGCTCGTCTCGACGCTCATCGACGCGCCACGCATGTTCGCCGACGTCCGCGCCATCGTCGTCGACGAGGTCCACGCCTTCGCTGGGGACGACCGCGGATGGCATCTGCTGTCAGTGCTGGACCGCATCGAGGAGCTGACAAACCGTCGCATCCAGCGGGTCGGGCTGTCGGCCACTGTCGGAAACGCGCCGGAGCTGCTGGGCTGGCTGCAGGGCCATGACGCCGCGGAGCGTAGGGGATCCGTCATCGCGCCGGAGGTGGCGTCGCCCGTTGTGCCCGAGCTAATCCTCGACTACGTCGGCAACGTAGGCAATGCCGCGACCGTGGTGGGCCGCACCGGTGTGGGCGAGAAGCGCCTCGTCTTTGCCGACTCGCGGCGCACCGTCGAGGACCTCGCTGTCCGGGTGCGCGAGCAGGGTGTCGAGACATTCGTGTCGCACTCGTCCCTGTCTCTAAACGAGCGCAAGCGCGCGGAGGCCGCGTTCGCGGAGGCGCGGGAGTGCGTCATCGTGTCCACCTCCACCTTGGAGCTCGGCATCGACGTCGGCGACCTCGACCGCATCGTGCAGATCGGATCGCCCATGACGGTGGCGTCGATGCTGCAGCGGTTGGGCCGGACGGGGCGCCGTCCTGGCACGAGTCGCAACATGACGTTCCTTGCGTTGGACGACGCCGAACTGATGCGGGCGTGCGGGCTGCTGCTCCTGCACGGCGAGCGATTCATCGAGCCTGTCGTTCCTCCGCCGGCTCCGCGTCACGTCGCGTCGCAACAGATCGTCGGCCGCGCTCTCCAGAAGGGACGGGTGCATCTTGACGTCGAGGCGGGCGCGGTTGCCAGGCTTGGGCTGTGCACGCCGGACGAATCGGTGGAGATCGGCGAATGGCTCGCCACCACGGGACACCTCGACGAGGACTCCGGTCTGTACTTCGTTGGTCCCACCGCGGAGCAGCGTTTCGGTCGCCGAAACTTCATGGAGCTGCTTGCGGTGTTCACAGCCGCTCCCGAGGTCACGATCCTTCACGGTCGCACCGAGATCGGGAGCGTCGACCCCACCCTGCTGACGCTGAAGGTGACGGGACCGCGCATCATCGCCTTGGCGGGTAAGCCTTGGCGCGTCACGTACATCGACTGGCGACGGAAGCGTGCCTACGTGGAGCCCAGCGACGATGTCGGCCGCTCTCGTTGGACCGGCGATTCGCGTGCCTATTCGTTCGAGCTCTCCGACGCCATCCGTCGCGTTCTGCTCGGGGAAGAGCCCGCAGGGGTGACACTAAGCACTCGGGCTTCTCAACGCTTGTTGGCACTCCGCGAGGCATTTGAACCGCGTGTCAGTGCCGACTCAACCGTCGTTGCGATGGACGGCACCAGGCTTCGTTGGTGGACCTTCGCCGGCGCGCGCGCCAACGCAGTTCTCGTGGCTGCGCTGGGCGCGGTGGCACCTGACCTCCTGGACGAGTGGAGCTATAGCAATCTCGCCGTCGCGCTTCGATCCGACGCAACGCCTGCTCAGATCTCCGTGGCCTTGCGGGACGCGCTAGAGCAGTTCGGGTCCGAGCTGGCCGGTGTACAGCCCGAAGTCAGCCCACAGGCACTCAAGAAGCTGAAGTTCTCTGAGCTGCTGACGCCTCAGCTCGCCGTTGCAACGCTGGCACACCGCACAGGTGACTGGGCCTCGGCGGCGAACGTTGCCCGACGTCGCGTCATTCCACACACATGAGGCGTTGGCACGCCATTCTGCACGAGTACCGTTCAGTTCTGGTCAAGCAACGGCGACAGACGAAGTTCGCCGGTCTGGCCTCCTGACGGAGAGCCAAACAGTCGCAAGATCAGTTCGCGATTGCGGGATCGACAATTTTTAGACCCCTCGAGAGCCACCCCGCATGCAGCAATAACGACGACCACGTGCCCCACGGGCTCGTGGGTCAACTGCAGGAGTTCACCTCGACCCAGCGAACATCGCGGCCAACGCCATCGCAGCGACTCCTCACTCGCTCTACTGCCTGGGGGGGTTGACCGCCGCGCGACACAGTCCGACCTCACCGTCCAGCACGCGTGGGTCCCCACCGGCTGATGAGCAAAACCTCGAGCTAGGACGGCTGTGGCTGGTCCTGCGAGGTAAGAGTCCCGCGGAGTGGTGGGCTTTGAGGTCATCTCGATGCCTACCGGTCAGCCCTGGCTGAGGGCGACGTGGTCATCATTGCCGGTTGTGCCGATCTTGGCCATGGATGCCTCGGAGAGGTAGCGGCGTTCGTCGGTGGCCCACTCGTCGTGGGTGTCGGCCAGGACGGCTCCGATGAGGCGG
>NZ_SAYU02000030.1 GCF_004025965.2 Phycicoccus flavus
AGTCAGACGAGCGTTAGCGTGGGCCACGAGAACCTCCGGGCGGAGTAGGACTTAGACACCCACACCCCACCCGGAGGTTCTCCTCGTCGTCAACGCCTATCCGTCACCAACGTCCTGGCCGGGTACACCTAGGGTGGCGCCATGAGCGAGGAGATCCTGGGGGCGGACGAGGCCGAGCTGCGCGCGACGCGCACGAGCGTCAAGTGGCGGGCCTACGGCCCGGACGTCCTGCCCCTGTGGGTGGCCGAGATGGACGCGCGCCCGTGTCCGCCCGTCGTCGAGGCGGTGACCGCCGCCGTCGCCCGGGGTGACACCGGGTACGGCTGGGGGCCGGGCTACGCCGCCGAGGTCACCCGCTACGTCGCGGACTCCTGGGGCTACGCGGTCGACCCCGCGGACACGGCCGTCGTCGCCGACGTGATGACCGGGGCGAGCCAGATGCTCCGGGTGCTCACCGACGAGGGCGGTCCGGTGGTCGTCTCGCCGCCGGTGTACGACGCGTTCTTCGGCTTCGTCGAAGCCGTCGGACGGCGGCGGGTGGAGGCCCCGCTCGGGGCGGACGGCCGGCTCGACCCGGCCTCCCTGGAGCGCGCCTTCGCGGACGCCACCGCGGGGGGCGTGCGGGCCGCCTACCTCCTGTGCAACCCACAGAACCCGACCGGCGCGGTGCACTCGGCCGACGAGCTGGCGGCCGTCGCGCAGCTGGCCGAGCGGTACGGCGTCCGCGTCGTCAGCGACGAGATCCACGCACCGCTGGTCCACCCGGGGGGACGGGCCTTCACGCCGTACCTCTCGGTGCCCGGCGCCGAGCGGGGCATCGCCGTGTTCTCGCCGTCGAAGGGCTGGAACCTCGCCGGCCTGAAGTCCGGGGCGGTCCTCGCCGGCCCGGGCGCCCGTGCGGACCTGGCCCGCCTGCCCGAGATGTACACCCACGGCTCCTCGCACCTCGGCGAGATCGCGCACGTCGCCGCCATGCGCGAGGGCCGCGAGTGGCAGGCGGCGCTGCTCGGCGAGCTGACCGCCAACCGCGACCTGCTGGGGCGCCTGCTCGCGGAGCACCTGCCGGGCGTGCGCTGGAGCGTGCCCGAGGCGACCTACCTCGCCTGGCTGGACTGCCGGGACCTCGGGCTCGGGGACGACCCCGCCGCGGTGTTCCGGGAGAAGGGGCGGGTCGCCCTCGGCATCGGCACCCGCTACGGCGCGCAGGACGGGCGCGGCTTCGTCCGGCTCAACTTCGCGACGTCGCCGGCGATCCTTCAGGAGGCCGTGCGCCGGATGGCCTCGGTGCTCTGAACCGGCGCCGTCAGCCCGCCCCGGCGGGTGGGTCCCGGTGCAGCACCGCGACCCAGAGGTCGGCGCCGCCCGGGCTCCCGGGCAGGGGCCGCCGCTCGAGGCGGTCCAGGTGAACCTCGTCGGTGGCCAGCGCCCGCACCTCGTCCTCGTCGAGGGGCCACGGCGGCTCGGCCGGCGAAGGCGCGCCGCGCTCCCGGACGAGCTGCGCGACGAGCAGCGTGCCGCCCGGGGCGAGGAGGGAGCGCACGGCCGTCGTCGCCCGGTGCCGGACCGTGGCGGGCAGCGCCTGGAGGGTGAAGACCTCGACGACGAGGTCGAAGACCCCGACGAGGTCGTCCGGCAGGTCCAGCAGGTCCGCGACCCGGTAGTCGACGGCGGAGTCGGGGTAGCGGCTCGTCACGAGGTCGACGGCGGAGGGGGCGACGTCGAAGGCCGTCGTCGCCCAGCCGTGGACCGCGAGGTGCTCGGCGTCGGCGCCCAGGCCCGCGCCGACGACGACGGCGCGCCGTCCCTCCCCCGGGCCGGTCGCGGCGACGAGCTCGGCCACCGCGGGGAAGGGCGCGGTGCGCGACCACGGCAGGTCGAGCTGCCCCCGTGCGGCCTCGCCCCACAGCTCCTCGTACCAGCGGGTCGGCTCGCCGTCGGCCACCGCCCGCACCGCGAGGACGGCGGTGCGCGGAGCCCAGGCGCGCTCGCCCCCGGTCACTCCCACTCCTCGCGCCGGCGCGGGCGCAGCGTCCGGCGCGGCGAGGTCCTGTCCCGGGGCCAGATGCCCGCGACGAGGTCGAGCAGGAAGTCCATGATCGCGTGCATCGTCGCAGCCCCTCCGGTCGGTCCGGGACCACGCTAGCCCCCGTCGGGGCTCGCGGTCAGTCTCTGCGGCCGCGCGGGGTCCGGCGTCGCGTGTCCGGGCCCAGGAGCACGAGAGCGGCCGGCCGACATCCGTCGACCGGCCGCTGACCTCGCGTCGGGCTGACAGGATTTGAACCTGCGACCCCTTGACCCCCAGTCAAGTGCGCTACCAAGCTGCGCCACAGCCCGTGGCTGCTCCCGCAGGAGCGTCGAAACCTTATCCCACCGGCTCGGCGCCGACCCAATCGGTCCGGAGCCGGCCGCGGCACTGGACAAGGGAAGTCCGGGGTTCGCGCGCCCGGTCTTCCGGTGTGTACCCCGGCCTTCCCGGATGGGGCGGGAAAGTCGGGGCGCGGGAGGGGCGGGAACGTCGGGGCGCGGGAGGGGCGGGAACGTCGGGGCGAGGGTGGGGGCGGGGTCAGCGGCGGTTGCGGCGCTTCTCGCGGACCCGGACGCTGATCTCGATCGGGGTGCCCTCGAAGCCGAACTCCTCGCGCAGCCGGCGCTCGACGAAGCGGCGGTAGCCGGCCTCGATGAAGCCCGAGGCGAAGAGGACGAACCGCGGCGGGCGCGTCCCGGCCTGGGTGGCGAAGAGGATCCGCGGCTGCTTGCCGCCGCGCACCGGGTGCGGGTGGGCCGCGACGACCTCGCCGAGGAAGGCGTTGAGCCGCGCGGTCGGGATGCGCGACTCCCAGGAGTCCAGCGCCCGGTCGATGGCCGGGACGAGCCGCTCGAGGTGCCGGCCGGTGCGGGCGGACACGTTGACGCGCGGCGCCCAGGGGATCTGGACGAGGTCGCGCTCGATCTCCCGCTCGAGGAAGTGCCGGCGCTCCTCGTCGGTGAGGTCCCACTTGTTGTAGGCGACGACGAGCGCGCGCCCGGCGTCGATGACCTGCTGGACGATCCGGACGTCCTGCTCGGCGAGGGTCTCGTGGGCGTCGACGAGGACCACGGCGACCTCGGCCTTCTCCAGCGCCGTCTGGGTGCGCAGCGAGGCGTAGAAGTCGGCGCCGCGGGTCTGGTGCACGCGGCGCCGGATGCCGGCGGTGTCTACGAACCGCCAGGTCCGCCCGCCGAGCTCGACGATCTCGTCGACGGGGTCGCGGGTGGTGCCGGCGACGTCGTCGACGACGACCCGGTCGGTGCCGGTCAGCTTGTTGAGCATCGAGGACTTGCCGACGTTGGGCCGCCCGAGCAGCGCGACCCGCCGGGGCCCGCCGCGCCCGTAGGCGGCGACCTGGGAGACGGTCGGCAGCACCTCGAGCAGCGCGTCGAGGACGTCGCCGCTCCCCCGCCCGTGCAGCGCCGACACCGGCCAGGGCTGCCCCAGGCCGAGGTTCCACAGGGCGGCGGCGTCGGCCTCGGTGCGCTCGTCGTCGACCTTGTTGGCGACGAGGACCACCGGCTTGCCCGACCGGCGCAGCAGCCGGACGACCGCGGCGTCGTCGTCGGTGGCCCCGACCGTGGCGTCGACGACGAAGAGGACGGCGTCGGCGAGGTCGACGGCGATCTCGGCCTGCTCGGCGACCCGCAGGTGGATGCCGGTGGCGTCGACCGCCCAGCCGCCGGTGTCGACGAGGGTGAAGCGGCGCCCGGACCAGTCGGCGTCGTAGGCCACCCGGTCGCGGGTGACGCCGGGGACGTCCTCGACGACGGCCTCGCGGCGGCCGAGCACCCGGTTGACGAGGGTGGACTTGCCGACGTTCGGCCGGCCGACGACGGCGACGACCGGCGCCGGGGCGACGATCTGGCCGTCCTCGTCGACGAGGCCCTCGGCCTCGAGCAGGGCGCGGTCCTCGTCGGAGAGCTCGAACTCCTCGAGTCCGGCCCGCAGCGCGCGCTCGACGGCGGCGGGGTCGCGGGTCTGGGTCGGCTCCTCGGTACTCACCCGACCATTGTCCCGCACCCCCGCGGGTGGTCCGGACCACGCCGGACGCGGCCGCTGGGGGCCGCGGGCGGGCCGCCCCGGCTCAGGCGCCGTCGGCCGCGGTCTCCCCCGCGACGACGTCGAGCACGGCCTCGATGCTGCCCTCCAGCGACAGGTCCGAGGTGTCGACGAGGGTGACGCCCTCGGCGGCCTCGTCGAACCGCGAGACGGTCGAGTCGTCGCGGTCCCGGCGCACGACCTGGTCGCGGGTGGCCTCGAGCGAGGAGGCGTCGGCGTCCCCGTGCAGCTCGGTGCTGCGCCGCCGCAGCCGGGCCTCCTCGGAGGCGGTGAGCAGCACCCGCACCCGGGCGTCCGGGGCGACGACGGTGGTGATGTCGCGGCCCTCGGCGACGACCCCGCCGGTGCGCTGCGCGATGCTCGCCATGAGGTCGCGCTGGCGCTGCTGGAGCACGGGACGGACCTCGCGGTTCGTCGCGACGGCGGACACCGCGGTGCTCACCTCCGTGGTGCGGATCGCGGCGGTGACGTCGGTGCCGTCCACCGTGACGCGCACCTCGCCGGGGTCGGTGCCGAGGTCCAGCGGCAGCGTGCGGGCGGCCTGCGCCACCGCGGCCACGTCGGCGAGGTCGGTGCCGCGCTCCAGGCACCACCAGGTGAGGGCGCGGTACATCGCGCCGGTGTCGAGGTAGCCGACCCCGAGCCGCTCCGCGACCGCCCGGGCGACGGTGCTCTTGCCGGACCCGGACGGCCCGTCGATGGCGATGGTGAGCGGGGTGGTCATGGCCGCCGAGCCTAGCGGCGGGCTCAGCCGTGGATGCGCCAGCCCCGGCCCGCCAGGCCCTCGGCGAGGGCGGCGGCGGCGGCCGGCACGACGTCGACCTCGGCGACGCCGAAGTCCTGGCCGAGCCCGTGGTCGAGGTGGAACTCCTCGATGTTGGCGCCGATCTCGCCGACGTCGGCGAACAGCCGGCCGAGCTGCCCGGGCTCGTCGGGGACGAGGACCCGGACCGTCTCGTAGACCGTCGACGCGCCGCCGTGCTTGCCGGGGATGCGGGCCTGGCCGGCGTTGCCGGCGGCGATGGTCCGGGCGATGGTGCCGCGGGCGCCCGGGGCGTCGTCACCGGCCTCCAGGGCCGCGAGGGCGGCGACGACGGCGGTGAGGTCGTCGGCCAGCCCGGTGAGCACCGCCCGGACGGCGCGGGCGTTGCCCGCGAGGATCTGGGTCCACAGGTGCGGGTCGCTGGCCGCGATCCGGGTGACGTCGCGCAGCCCCTGGCCGGCGAGGGCGACGGCGTCCTCGTCGAGGTCCTCCAGGCGGGCGGCGACGAGGCTCGCCGCCAGCTGGGGCACGTGCGAGACGGCGGCGACGGCCCGGTCGTGGACGTCGGGCGGGACCTCGCGGACGGCGGCGCCGGTGGCGCGGGCCACCTCGGCGACCCGGGCGGTCACCTCCGGGCGGGTGTCCGGGGTCGGGGTGAGCACCCAGGCGCGGCCGTCGAAGAGGTCGTGACGTCCGGCGACGGCGCCGGAACGCTCCCGACCGGCCATCGGGTGCGAGCCGCAGTAGCGCGTCGTGTCGCCCCCGGCGGCCCGGACCGCCGCGAGGACGGTGCCCTTGACCGACGCGACGTCGGTGACGGCGGCCTCCGGGAAGCGGACGAGGGCGCCGAGGACGCAGCGGGCGACGACGTCGGGCGGCGCGGCCACGACGACGAGCTCGGGGTCGGGCTCCTCCCCCGCCGTGGGCAGCCGGCCGGCGCCGAGGTCGCGGGCCAGCGCGGCGTGCGTGGGGATGGCGTCCTCGAGGGTCACCTCGTCGCCGTGGCGGGTGAGCGCCAGCCCGAGCGAGGTGCCGATGAGCCCGGTGCCGACGACGTGGACGCGCATCAGCGCTCCCCGCGCGTCACAGGCCCGCGGCCTTGTAGAGCGCCGCGACCTCCGCCGCCGTGAGCGCCCGCCACTTGCCCGGCTTGGTGTCGCCGAGCCGGACGGGGCCGACCTCGGTGCGCACGAGCGAGATGACCGGGTGTCCGACGGCGTCGAGCATCCGCCGCACGATGTGCTTGCGGCCCTCGTGGAGGACGACCTCGACGAGCGCCTTGCCGGGCTGGGAGTCGACGACCCGGAAGGAGTCGACGGACACCGGCCCGTCCTCCAGCTCGACGCCCTCGCGGAGGCGCCGGCCGAGGTCGCGCGGCACCGGCCCGGGGATCTGCGCGAGGTAGGTCTTGAGCACGCCGTAGCGCGGGTGCTGCAGCCGGTGCGCGAGGTCGCCGTCGTTGGTGAGCAGCAGCAACCCCTCGGTGTCGGCGTCGAGCCGCCCGACGTGGAACAGCCGCTCCTTGCGGGCGCCGACGTAGTCGCCGATGTCGACCCGGCCGAGCTCGTCGCTCATCGACGTCACGACGTTGAGCGGCTTGTTAAAGGCGAGGTAGACCCGCGACTCGTCGAGCTGGACGCGCTCGCCGTCGACGTGGACGACCTGCGTGGGGCGGATACGGACCCCGAGCTCGGTGACGGTCTGGCCGTCGACCTCGACCCGGCCCTGGGCGATGAGGTCCTCGCAGACCCGACGCGAGCCGACGCCGGCGGCGGCGAGCAGCTTCTGGAGCCGGACGCCGTCGGGGTCGTGGACGTCGACCACGGGCCGCTGCGGCTCGGGCTTGGTGCGGGTCGGCTGGCTCCTGCGGGTGTTGCCGACGCCGGGCGGGCGGCCGGGCTGCTGCCCGCTCCCCCGCTGACGCTGCTGGCGGTCGCCGGCGCGCCGGCCTCCTCGGCCCTTGGGCGGGGTCATCCGCGGCCTCCTTCGGCGATCTCGTCGAGCACGTCGACCTCGGGCAGGAACGGCGCGAGCGCCGGCAGCTCCTCGAGCCCGCCGAGGCCGAGGCGCTCCAGGAAGTACGACGTCGTGCCGTACAGGGTGGCCGTGGACTCCGGGTCCTGCCCGACCTCCTCGACGAGCCCCCGGGTGAGCAGGGTGCGGATGACGCCGTCGACGTTGACGCCGCGCACGGCCGCGACCCGTGAGCGGGACACCGGCTGGCGGTAGGCGATGACGGCGAGGGTCTCCAGCGAGGCCTGGGTGAGCCGGGCCTGCTGGCCGTCGAGGACGAAGCGCTCGACGACCGGGGCGTACTCGTGGCGGCTGTACATCCGCCAGCCGCCGCCGACCTCGCGCAGGGTGAAGCCGCGGCGCTGCTCGGCGTAGCCGGCCTCGAGGTCGGCGAGGGCGTCGCGCACGAGGTCGGTGGGCTGCTCCAGGGCCGAGGCGAGCGCGGCGGTCGTCACCGGCTCGTCGACGACCATGAGCACGGCCTCGAGGGCGGCCGGGATGCCGCCCGGGAAGTCGGCGACGTCGAAGGCCAGCTGGTCCTCGGGCGTGGGCGGCGACGGCTCCCCGGTGGGGGCGTCGTGGTCACTCATCGGGGGTCTCCTGCGGCGGGGGCTCGGGGGCGGGGGCGGCCGGGGCGCCGTCCGGCGGCTCGTCGAACTCGCCGGTGACCTCGACCTCGCCGTCGTCGGGGCCGGTCCAGCGGACGGTGAGCTCGGCGAGGGCCTCGGCCTGCTCGAAGCCGATGGCGGACTCGCGGAACAGCTCGAGGAGGGCGAGGAAGCGGGCGACGACGACGAGCGTGCTGTCGGCGTCCTGGACGAGGCTCCGGAAGGACGCGACCCGCTCGCGGCGCAGCCGCGAGCCGAGGACCGCGGCCTGCTCCCGCACGCTGACGGCGGGGGCGTGCAGGTGGGCGAGCCCGACGGTGGGCGGCGCCTTCGGGGTCATGGCCCGGGCGGCGATCGCGGCCAGCTGCTCGGGGGTCACCGTCATCACCAGCTCGGGGAGCAGGGCCGCGAGGTGCGGCTCCAGGGCCACCGCGCGCGGGTGCCGGCGGCCCGCCGTGGCCATCCGCTCGCCGAAGGTGCGGGCGATGTCCTTGAAGGCCCGGTACTGCAGCAACCGGGCGAAGAGGATGTCGCGGGCCTCGATGAGGGCGAGGTCCTCCTCGTCCTCGGGGCCGGCCTGCGGCAGCAGCCGGGCGGCCTTGAGGTCGAGCAGCGTGCTCGCGACCACGAGGAACTCGGTGGCCTGCGAGAGGTCCCAGGCGCCGCCGGACTCGCGGGCGGCCCGCAGGTGGGCCATGAACTCGTCGGTGACGCCGGCCAGGGCGATCTCGGTGATGTCCAGCCGGTGCTTGCTGATGAGCCCGAGCAGCAGGTCGAACGGGCCCGAGAAGACGTCGAGGTGCACCTCGAACGGCGTCACCGCGGCCCGGCGGGTGATGACCCCGCCCGGGACGGCCGGCGGCGCCGCGGGCGCGGCGAGCGCGGTGTCCTCCGGCGCCCCGGGGGGCGGGCCCACCGGGGTCAGGCCGCCCCGCCGCGGGCGATGAGCTCGCGGGCGAGCTGGCGGTAGGCGTCGGCGCCCTTGTGGGTGGACTCGTAGGTCGTGATGGGCTCGGCGGCCAGCGTCGCGTCGGGGAACTTCACCGTCCGCGAGATGACGGTGTGGAACACCTGGTCGCCGAAGTGCTCGACGACGCTGGCGACGACCTCGCGGGAGTGCAGCGTGCGGCCGTCGTACATCGTCGCGAGGATGCCGTCGATGACGAGGCGAGGGTTCAGCCGGTCGGTGATCTTCTCGATGGTCTCCACGAGCAGGGCGACCCCGCGCATGGCGAAGAACTCGCACTCCAGCGGGATGACGACGCCGTGGGCGGCGGTGAGGGCGTTGACGGTGAGGAGGCCGAGCGAGGGCTGGCAGTCGACGAGGACGACGTCGTAGTCGTCCATGACCGGGCGCAGCACGCGGGCCAGGATCTGCTCGCGCGCCACCTCCCCGACGAGCTGGACCTCGGCGGCCGACAGGTCGATGTTGGCCGGGACGACGTCCAGGCCCTCGACGGCGGTGTGCTGGATGACGTCGCGGATGTCGTGGCCGCGCTCGACGAGCAGGGTGTAGACGGTGACGTCGAGCTCGTGGGCCGGCACGCCGAGGCCGACGGACAGGGCGCCCTGGGGGTCGAAGTCGACGAGGAGGACCCGCCGCCCGACCTCGGCCAGGGCCGCGCCGAGGTTGATGGTGGTCGTCGTCTTACCGACGCCGCCCTTCTGGTTGCACATGGCGATGACCCGCGCCGGGCCGTGCGAGGAGAGCGGCTCCGGCTCGGGGAACGCGGGGAGCGGCCGGCCGGTGGGGCCCACCTGTCCCTGTCCGTCGATGCGGATCTGGAACGCGGCGTCGGTCTCGCCCAACTCTCCAACTCCCCGGTGGCGTACGTCGGTCAGCCTCGCGCTGATCGCTGCGCCGACCCTATCAGCGGGCGCGCCCCGTCCCCGAGGTCACCGGGCCCGGGGGTGGCTCTGGGCGTAGACCTCGCGCAGCTGCTGGACGGTGACCCGCGTGTATATCTGCGTCGTCGTCACCGAGGCGTGGCCGAGCAGCTCCTGGACGACCCGGACGTCGGCGCCGCCCTCGAGCAGGTGGGTGGCGAAGGAGTGCCGCAGGGTGTGCGGCGAGAGGTGGCCGGGGAGGTCGGCGCGCTCGGCGCAGGCCCGCAGCACGGCCCAGGCGCTCTGCCGCGACAGCCGCGCGCCCCGTGCGCCGAGGAACAGGGCCGGCGTCCCGCGGCCCTTCGCGGCCAGGACCGGGCGGCCGCGGACGGTCCAGGCGCCGACCGCCGTCGCGGCGTACGAGCCGAGCGGGACGACCCGCTCCTTGCCGCCCTTGCCGCGCAGCCGGACGACCCCGTCGCTCGTGTCGAGGTCGTCGACGTCGAGCCCGACCGCCTCCGAGATGCGCGCGCCGGTGCCGTAGAGCACCTCCAGCAGCGCCCGGTCGCGCAGGGCCGCCGGGGTGTCGCCGACCGCCGCCGCCCCGAGCAGCCGCTCGACGGCGTCCAGCGGGATGGCCTTGGGCAGCCGGTCGGGGGTGCTCGGCGGCGCGACGTCCCGGGCCGGGTCGGCCTCCAGCACGCCCTCGAGGGCGAGGAAGCGGTGCAGGCCGCGGACGGCGACGAGGGTCCGGGCGGCCGAGGACGCCGCGAGGGGTCGGTGGTCGTCGTCGCCCTCGCGCAGGCGGGCGAGGAACTCGGCGACGTGCGCCGGGGTGACGTCCTCGGGCCGCTCGACCCCGGCGGCGGCGAGGTACCCGCTCCAGCGGGCGAGGTCGCGCCGGTACGCGGCGAGGGTGTGCGCCGACATCCCCCGCTCGACGTCGAGGTGGGTGAGCCACGACTCGACGGCCCGGCCCACCGGGGTGGGCCGGACGGCCGGCGCGTCGGTCAGGAGAGCACCTCGGCCACCGGCGTCGACTCCATGCCGAAGGCCTCGGCCACCGCGGCGTAGGTGACGTGCCCGCCGTGGGTGTTGAGGCCCTTGGCCAGCGGCTCGTCGGCGCGCATGGCGTCGGCCCAGCCGGCGTCCGCGAGGCGCAGCGCGTACTGCAGCGTGGCGTTGGTGAGGGCCCAGGTCGAGGTCTCGGGGACCGCGCCGGGCATGTTCGCGACGCAGTAGTACATCGAGTCGTGGACGGCGAAGGTCGGGTCGGCGTGGGTCGTCGGCCGGCTGTTCTCGAAGCAGCCGCCCTGGTCGATGGCGACGTCGACGAGCACCGAGCCGGGCTTCATCTGCGTGACCATCTCGTCGGTGACGAGCTTGGGCGCCTTGGCGCCGGGGATGAGGACGGTGCCGATGACGAGGTCGGCCTCGAGGACCTGCTCGCGCACCGACATCGCCGACGACGCGATCTGCGCCACCCGGTTGTCGTAGCGCCAGAAGCTCATCCGCAGCTTGTCCAGGTCGGTGTCGAGGAGGGTGACGTCGGCGCCCATGCCGAGGGCGATGTTCGCGGCGTTCTGGCCGGCCACCCCGGCCCCGAGGACGACGACCTTGGCGCTGGCGACGCCGCCGATGCCGCCCATGAGCACGCCGCGGCCGCCCTGGGCCTTCATCATCGTGTGCGCGCCGACCTGCGGGGCGAGGCAGCCCGCGACCTCGGACATCGGGTAGAGCAGCGGCAGCAGCCCGGACGGCAGCTGCACGGTCTCGTAGGCGATGGCCGTGACACCGGTGTCGACGAGCTCGCGGGTCAGCGGCTCGTCGGCGGCCAGGTGGAGGTAGGTGAAGAGGGTGAGGCCCTCGTGCAGCCGGTGGTACTCCTCGGCGACGGGCTCCTTGACCTTCATCACCATGTCGGCCTCGCCCCACACGTCGTCGGCGCTGCCGATGATCCGCGCGCCCTGGGAGGCGAACTCGTCGTCGGTGATCGAGGAGCCGAGCCCGGCGCCCTTCTCGACGAGGACCTCGTGGCCGTGGCGGGTGAGCTCGTTGACGCCGACCGGGGTGATGCCCACCCGGAACTCGTTGTTCTTGACCTCGCTGGGGATGCCGACCTTCACGGACCAGACCTGCCTGTCGTCACGGGGGGATGGACACGCACGCCCCGCCCTGCCTGCGCCGGCGGGACCGCGATGGAAGTCTAGTGGTGGGGCGGGACCGTCCCGACAGCCCCGAGGAGGACCCGATGAAGGCCTACAGCGACCTCAAGGGGCGACGCGTCGTGCAGCTGGTCTCCGACGTCGGCGTCGTCGTCTGGGTCTACCTGTGGGTCCGCATCGCGCTGCGGGTGCACGAGACGACGCTCGCGCTGGCCGAGCCCGGGCGACGCCTCGAGGAGGCCGGGAACGGCTTCCGGGGCCGGATGGACCAGGCGGGCGACCAGGTCGACGGGCTGCCGCTGCTGGACGACCGGGTCGCGGCGCCGTTCCGGTCGGCCGCGGGCATCGGCACCGACTTCGCGGCGGCCGGGCACGACCTCGTCGTCGCCGTCGAGCGGTTCGCCCTCGTCCTCGCGCTGACCACCGCCCTGGCCCCGATCCTGCTCGTCGTCGGCACCTGGCTGCTGCTGCGGCTGCGGTTCGTCCGGCGGGCGACCGCGGCGCGGCGGTTCGTCAACGCGGCGCCGGACCTCGACCTGTTCGCGCTGCGGGCCATGGCGAACCAGCCGATGCCGCGCCTGGCCCGCATCTCCGACGACCCGGCCGGCGCGTGGCGGCGCGGGGACCTCCAGGTCATCCGCGCCCTCGCCGTCCTCGAGCTCAAGGAGTCCGGCCTCAAGCCGCCCCGCCCTCCCCGCCCCGTCCGCCCCGGCCCCCCGGACCGCTCCCGCGCCTGACCCCCCCAACCCCCGCCGGACATTTCGGGGTGACCCCGAAATGTCACGGAGCCCCCGGTTCGTAGGTCGTGTCTCGAGGACAAACCGGGGTGTCGACCCCGACGACCGCCCCGACGCGCCCTTGGCGGCCAGACCTGCGCGGCCCGGCCCCTCCCGGGCGTCACGTCGTCCCACCCCCCTGGACATTTCGGGGTCACCCCGAAATGTCACCGAGCCCCGGGTTCGGAGGTCGTGTCTCGAGGACGAACCGGGGTGTCGAGCCCGACGACCGGCCCGACGCGGCGTCGGGCGATGCGAGCGGGGTCGGTGGCGGGGTCAGGGGGCGGTGACGACGACGGCGGGGCGGAGGTCGGCGGGGGGGCAGACCCAGGTGGTCGCGTCGGCGTCGGTCTGGGCGCCGGAGCGGATGTCCTTGACCTGGTCGCCGCCGTCCTCGGCCGCGCCGGGGAACCAGACGTAGGGGATGCCGCGGCGGTCGGCGTAGCGGATCTGCTTGCCGAACCTCGCCGCGGCGGGCGCGACCTCGCACGGCACCCCGCGCGCACGCAGCGCAGCCGCGACGGTGTCGGAGCGGCGCCGTGACTCCTCGTCGACCACCGCGACGAGCACGGCCGCCGGGGTGGACCGGGTCGCCGTCAGCCCGCGCCGGGCCAGGAGCAGCTGCACCAGGCGGGTGACGCCGATGGAGATGCCGACCCCCGGGTAGGTCGTCCGGCCGTCCGAGGCCAGCGAGTCGTACCGGCCGCCGGAGCTCACCGAGCCCCAGTCCTCGGCGCCGACGAGCTGGGTCTCGTAGACGGTGCCGGTGTAGTAGTCCAGGCCGCGGGCGATGGCGAGGTCGGCCACGAGGGTCCCCGGCGCCTGCTCCTCGCCGGCCCGCACGACGGCGGCCAGCGCGGCGAGGCCCTCGTCCAGGGTCGGGTGCGACACGCCGAGGGCGCGCACCCGCTCGACGAACGAGGTGTCGGCCGTCCGGATCGAGGCGAGCGCGAGCACCTGCTCCGCCTGCTCGGCGGTGGCCCCGCCCTCGAGGAGCAGGTCGCGGACCTTCTCGGCCCCGATCTTGTCGAGCTTGTCGACGACCCGGAGGGTGCCCTGGACGTCGGTGAGGCCGAGGCCGAGGTAGAAGCCCTCGGGGACCTTGCGGTTGTTGACGAGGATGCGGAACTCCCCCACCGGCAGGCGGCGGAAGGCCTCGGCGACGACGAGCGGCATCTCGGCCTCGAGGTGCGGCGGCAGCTCGCCGACGTCGACGACGTCGATGTCGGCCTGGGTGAACTCGCGGTAGCGGCCCTCCTGCGGACGCTCGCCGCGCCACACCCGCTGCACCTGGTAGCGGCGGAACGGGAAGTGCAGGCGCCCGGCGTGCTCGAGCACGTACCGGGCGAAGGGCACGGTGAGGTCGAAGTGCAGCCCGAGGCCGCCGTCGGTGCCGCCGCGCTCGTCGGACCGGGCCGCGAGCCGGGTCACGCCGTAGATCTCCTTGTCGGCGTCGCCGCCCTTCCCGAGCAGCCGCTCGACCGGCTCGACGGCACGGGTCTCCAGCGGGGTGAACCCGTGCAGCTCGAAGACCTCGCGGATGACGTCGAGGACGTGCAGCTCGGCGAGCCGCTCGGCGGGCAGCAGCTCGGGGAACCCCGAGATCGGGGTCACCTTGACGGCCCGGGCGCTCTCCGGAGCCGGCACCGGGCCGCGGTCGGCGGCGGACTTCTCGACGGGCTCGCTCACGCGATCAATCCTTGCAGGTAGGGGTTGGTGGCCCGCTCGTGGCGCATCGTCGTCGCCGGCCCGTGGCCGGTGAGCACGAGGCTCGTGTCCGCCAGGGGCAGGACGACGTCGCGCAGCGAGGCCCGCATCGCCTGGTCGTCGCCGCCGGGCAGGTCGGTGCGTCCGATGGCGCCGGCGAACAGCACGTCACCGGAGACGACGGTGCGGTCCAGCCCCTCCTCGGGCGGCAGGCCGTCGGGCACGCCGTCGAGGGTGAAGAGCACCGAGCCCTCGGTGTGGCCGGGGGCGTGCAGCACCTCCAGCTCCAGGCCGGCGAGCTGCAGACGCTGCCGGTCGGCGACCTCGACGACGCGCTCGGGCTCGCGCCAGGTGGCGGCCCGGCCGAACTGCTCCTCCATCATCGCGAGCAGCGCGCGGTCCAGCCCGGCCAGCGGGTCCACGAGGCGGTAGCGGTCCTCGTCGTGGACGTACGCGGCGGTGTCGCCGCCGCACACCGGCGTCACGGAGTACACGTGGTCGACGTGGCCGTGGGTCAGCAGCACCGCGGCGGGGCGCAGCCGGTGCTCCTCGAGGGCCGTCCGCAGGGTGTCCTCGACCCCGATGCCCGGGTCGACGACGAGGCACTCCTCCCCCGGCCCGGGGGCCAGCACGTAGCAGTTGGTCCCGAAGGCGGCAGCGGGGAAGACGGTGACGAGCACCCAGGGAGCGTAACGAGCGGGGTGCCTACACTGGGCGCGCCGACCGGGCGACGACGACGCGAGGACGAAGGACCACGGGGTGACCAAGAAGCAGGAGCGGGCCCGCCAGCGCCGCCGCTGGGAGAAGCGCCGGGCCACCCAGGCCCGCAAGGCCGAGCAGCGCGCCCGGCTCACGCGCGTCGGGGCGGTCGTCGGCGTGGTCGTCGTGGTCGTGGGGCTCCTCGGGGTGCTCGGGGCCACCCTCGGCGGCTCGGACGAGGCCGCCCCCGCCGCGTCGTCGAGCGCGGGCGCCTCCCCCTCGCCCAGCGGCACGACGCTCGCCGGCTGCGAGACGCCCCCGCCGCCGCTCGGCACGAGCTCCGAGCTCGACCTGCCGGACAAGAGGACCGCGGCGGGCAGGACCTTCACCGCCACCCTGACGACCACCTGCGGCGACATCGTCGTGCGGCTCGACGGCACGAAGGCGCCGCAGGCCGTCGCCGCCTTCGTCGCCCTGGCCAAGGCGAACTACTACCAGGACTCCCCCTGCCACCGGCTCGTCACCGCCGAGACCCTCAAGGTGCTCCAGTGCGGCGACCCGACGGGCACCGGCTCCGGCGACCCGGGCTTCGGCTACGGCGTCGAGAACGCCCCGAAGGACGGCAGGTACCCCCGCGGCACGCTGGCCATGGCCCGCACCCAGGACCCGGAGAAGGGCACCGGTGGCCAGTTCTTCGTCGTCTACGGCGACTCCACGCTGCCCGACCCCGACGGGTACACCGTGTTCGGGCGGGTGACGAAGGGGTTGGATATCGTCGACAAGGTCGCCGCCCAGGGGGTGGCGCCGAACGACGCCAGCCCCGACGACGGCTCGCCCGCCGCACCGATCAGCATCCTCCGGGTTGCTGTCACCGAGGAGAAGTCCTGACCGTGTCCGAGGACCAGCCCCCCGCCCGTCCCGCCGTCCCCTCCCCCGCCGCGCTCGCCGGCCGGGTCGCGCCCCGGCCCCCGGCCGCCGCACCCGCCCCCGAGACGCACTCCGAATCGGCCCGCTTCGGCCGGGTCGACGACGAGGGCCGGGTGTTCGTCACCAGCGGCGACACCGAGCAGGAGGTCGGCTCCTACCCCGGCGCGACCCCCGAGGAGGCCCTCCAGTACTTCGCCCGCAAGTACGACGAGCTCGCCGCCTCCGCGGAGCTGCTCGAGACCCGGCTGGCCACCCCCGAGGTGTCGGCCAAGGAGGTCGCCGACGGGCTGAAGACGCTCAAGGACCACATCGCGACGACCGGGGTCGTCGGCGACCTGCCGGCGCTGCACGCGACGGTCGAGCGCGTCGAGACGGGCCTGCAGGCCAAGCGCGCCGCGGAGTCCGAGCAGCGTCAGGCCGCCCGCGCCGCCGCGAGCACCGAGCGCGAGGCCATCGTCGCCGAGGCCGAGAAGATCGCCGGGCAGCCGCCGGCCTCCACCCAGTGGAAGCAGAGCGGTGAGCGGATGCGCACCCTGCTGCAGGACTGGAAGAACCACCAGCGCAGCGCCGCGAAGCTCGACAAGCCGACCGAGGCCGCGCTCTGGCAGCGCTTCAGCCACGCCCGCAACTCCTTCGACAAGAACCGCCGGGCCTGGTTCGCCGAGCTGGAGACCACCCGCGCCGACGCCAAGCAGGCCAAGCAGCGGCTCGTCGCCGAGGCCGAGGCCCTGTCCCGCTCCACGGACTGGGGGCCCACGGCCCGGGCCTACAAGCAGCTCATGGACCGCTGGCGCCAGGCCGGCCGGGCCCAGCGCCAGGACGACGACGCCCTGTGGGAGCGCTTCCGGGCCGCCCAGGACGCCTTCTTCACGGCCAAGGACGCCGCGGCCGCCGCCGAGGACGAGGAGTTCCGCGGCAACCTCGCCGTCAAGGAGGAGCTGCTCGTCGAGGCCGAGGCGCTCCTGCCCATCCAGGACCTCGAGGCGACGAAGACCACCCTGCGGGGCATCCAGGAGCGCTGGGACGAGGCCGGCAAGGTGCCGCGCGGCGACATGGAGCGGGTCGAGAAGCGGATCCGCCGGGTCGAGACCGCCGTCCGCGAGGCCGAGGACGCCAAGTGGTCGCGGACCAACCCCGAGGTCGCGGCCCGCGCGCAGTCGATGGTCGACCAGCTGGAGGCGTCCGTGGCCAAGGCCGAGGGCGAGGTCGCCAAGGCCGAGGCCGCCGGCGACGAGAAGCGGGCGCGCACGGCGCGCGAGCGGCTCGCCGCCCAGCAGCAGTGGCTGGACCAGGCCCGGGCCGGGCTGTCCGAGTTCGGCGGCTGATCCCGACCGGTCCCGTCGCCCGCCGGGCGCCCGGAAGGCCCGGGCTCAGGTGTCCCGGCGCCCGCCGGTGACGCGCTCGGCGTCGAGCACGCCGTCGACCTTCTGGACGGAGCGGATGACGTGCCCGAGGTGGCCCGGGTCGCCCATCTCGAAGGTGAAGCGGAGCACGGCCACCCGGTCGCGGGAGGTGTGCACCGACGCCGACAGGATGTTCACGCCGTTGTCGGAGATGACCCGGGTGACGTCGGACAGCAGGCGGGAGCGGTCCAGCGCCTCGACCTGGAGCTGGACGAGGAACAGGCTCCCCGCGGTGGGCGCCCAGTCGACCTCGATGATCTTCTCCGGCTGGGCGAGCAGGGAGTCGGCGTTGGAGCAGTCGCGGCGGTGCACCGACACGCCGCTGCCGCGGGTGACGAAGCCGAGGATCTCGTCCCCGGGCACCGGGGTGCAGCAGCGGGCGAGCTTGACCCAGACGTCGGACATGTCCTTGACGACGACGCCGGGGTCGCCGGAGCGGCGGCGCTGCACCGGCCGGGTGACGACGGGCATCGTCGCCTCGGCGATGTCCTCGCTCGCGCCGTCCTCGCCGCCGACCGAGGCGACGAGCCGCGAGACGACGTGCTGGGCCGACACGTGGCCCTCGCCGACGGCGGCGTAGAGGGCGTCGATGCCGGGGTAGCGCAGCTCCTCGGCGACGCCGGTGAGGGACTCCAGGGACATCATCCGGGTGAGGGGCAGGCCCTGCTTGCGCATGACCTTGGCCAGGGCCTCCTTGCCCTCCTCGATCATCTCCTCGCGGCGTTCCTTGGTGAACCAGTGCTTGATCTTGTTGCGCGCACGGGCGGAGCGGACGAAGGAGAGCCAGTCGCGCGAGGGACCGGCGGAGTCGGCCTTGGAGGTGAGCACCTCGACGACGTCGCCGTTGTCGAGCCGGCTCTCCAGCGGCACGAGGCGGCCGTTGACCCGCGCGCCGATGCAGTGGTGCCCCACCTCGGTGTGCACGGCGTAGGCGAAGTCGACGGGGGTGGCGCCCGCGGGCAGGCCGACGAGCTGGCCCTTGGGGGTGAAGACGTAGACCTCGCTCGCGGTGATCTCGAAGCGGAGGGACTCGAGGAACTCGCCGGGGTCGGCGGTCTCCTTCTGCCAGTCCAGCAGCTGGCGCAGCCACGCCATGTCGTTGACCGGGCCGGTCTGGCCGTCGCGGACCTGGGCCCCGGGCGCCTGCCCGGCGCCCTTGGCGGCCGGGTCCTCCTTGTACTTCCAGTGCGCGGCGACGCCGTACTCGGCGCGGCGGTGCATCGTCTGGGTGCGGATCTGGATCTCCACCGGCTTGCCGCCCGGGCCGATGACCGTCGTGTGCAGCGACTGGTACATGTTGAACTTCGGCATCGCGATGTAGTCCTTGAAGCGCCCCGGCACCGGGTTCCACCGGGCGTGCAGCGCCCCGAGGGCGGCGTAGCAGTCGCGGACGGTGTCGACGAGGACCCGGACGGCGACGAGGTCGTAGATCTGGTCGAAGTCGCGGCCTCCGACGATCATCTTCTGGTACACGGAGTAGTAGTGCTTGGGGCGGCCGGTGACCAGCGCCTTGATCTTCGCGGACTTCAGGTCGCTGCCGACCTCGTCGCGGACCTGCTGCAGGTACTCCTCGCGGGCCGGTGCCCGCTCGGCGACGAGCCGCACGATCTCGTCGTACACCTTGGGGTAGAGCGCCTGGAAGGACAGGTCCTCGAGCTCCCACTTGATGGTGTTCATCCCGAGCCGGTGCGCGAGCGGCGCGTAGATCTCCAGGGTCTCCTTGGCCTTGCGCTGGGCGCTCTCCTGGCTCACGTACCGCCAGGTGCGGGCGTTGTGCAGCCGGTCGGCGAGCTTGATGACGAGCACCCGGATGTCGCGCGCCATGGCGACGACCATCTTGCGCACCGTCTCGGCCTGCGCGGCCTGCCCGTAGGTGACCTTGTCGAGCTTGGTGACGCCGTCGACGAGCATCGCGATCTCGTCGCCGAAGTCCCGGCGCAGCGCCTCGAGGCTGTAGGCGGTGTCCTCGACGGTGTCGTGGAGCAGCGCGGCGGCGAGCGTCGTCGGGGTCATTCCGAGCTCGGCGAGGATCGTCGTCACCGCGAGCGGGTGGGTGATGTAGTCGTCCCCGCTGCGCCGCTTCTGCCCCTCGTGGGCACGTTCGGCGACGGCGTAGGCGCGCTCGACGATGGCGATGTCGGCCTTGGGGTGGGTGCTGCGGACGACCTGGAGCAGCGGCTCGAGGACGGGGTGGCTCGGCGGCTTGCTGCGTCCGACGCGGGCCAGCGCGGCCCGGGCGCGCGCGCGGGAGCCGGCCCCCGCCGATGTCGTCCCGGGGGCGGAGGTCGCCGCGTTCTCCGCCATGGCGGAAGTCTAGGCCCGGCTCAGCCGACCCGGTGCAGCGACCGGACCGGCCGCTCCCCCAGCGCCGCCCGCCCGCCGAGGAAGGCCAGCTCGACGACGCAACCGAACTCCACGACGGTGCCGCCGACCAGTTCCAGCAGGTCCCAGGCGGCCAGCGCGGTGCCGCCGGTGGCGAGGACGTCGTCGACGAGGAGGACCCGCTGCCCGGCGGCGAGGGCGTCGGCGTGCACCTCGATGGTCGCCGAGCCGTACTCCAGCTCGTAGGACGCCTCGACGGTGTCGCCCGGCAGCTTGCCGGCCTTGCGGACCGGGACGAAGCCGAGCCCGAGCTCGTGGGCCAGCGCCGCCCCGACGACGAAGCCGCGGGCCTCGACGCCGGCGACGAGGTCGACACCGCCCTCCCGCCAGGGTTCCGCCAGCCCGCGCACGACCGCGCCGAACGCGGCGGGGTCGGCGACGAGCGGCGTGACGTCCTTGAAGACCACCCCGGGCCGCGGGAAGTCGGGGACGTCCCGCAGCGACCGCGCGACGAGCGCGGACAGCTCGGCCTCCGCGGGCACGGCGGTTCCGCTCAGCGCTTGCTCTTCGGCGGTCGCTTGGGCTGGTTGCGGGGACCGGAGCGGGCGTACTGGTGCACCGCGCGCCCGGTGAGGGTCGAGCCCTCCTCGCGCTCGGCGGGGGCCCCGGCACCGACCGGCACCGGTGCGCCGTCGTCGCCGACGACCGGCCGGGCCGCGCGCTCGCGCTCGACCTTGGACCGGTGCCGCTCGGCGCGCTTGCCCAGCTCGACGACGGCGTCGTCGTTGCGCCGCAGCGTGACGAGGAACGGCGTCGCGATGAAGATCGAGGAGTAGGCGCCGACGAGGATGCCGACGAAGAGCACGAGCGAGAGGTCGACGAGCACGCCCGGGCCGAGGAAGACCGAGCCGACGACGAGCACCGCGGTGATCGGCAGCAAGCCGATGACGGTCGTGTTGATCGAGCGGACCATCGTCTGGTTGACGGCGAGGTTGGCGGCGTCGGCGTAGGTCATCCGGCCGTTGGCGAACGCCTCCTGGGTGTTCTCGCGGACCTTGTCGAAGACGACGACGGTGTCGTAGAGGCTGTAGCCGAGGACGGTGAGGAAGCCGATCATCGTCGCCGGCGACACCTCGAACCCGACGAGGGCGTAGATGCCGACGGTGATGACGAGGTCGTGCGCGAGGGCGAAGAGCGCGGCGGCGGCCATCTTCCAGTTGCGGAAGTAGATGCTCAGCATGACGACGACGGCGACGAGGAAGATGACGAGCGCCCGCAGCGCCTGCTGGCTCACCGAGGCCCCCCACGACGGCCCGATGAACGTCGCGCTCACGTCCCGCTCCGGGACGTCGAACGCCTGCGCGAGGTCGCCGCGGACCTTCTGGCTGTCGCTGTCGGAGAGGCGCTCGGTCTGCACGCGCACCGTGTCGTTGCCGACGAGCGTGACGTTGACGCCCTGGGTGTTGTCCGCGGCGCCGACGGCCTCCCGGGCGGTCTGCTCGTAGTCCTGGGGCGCCGCGGAGGTCGCGACCCGGAACTCCGAGCCACCGCGGAACTCCAGGCCGAGGTTGAGGCCCTGGGTCGCGAGGCCGAGGACCGCGATGAGGAACAGGGCGACGGAGCCGAGGTAGAACCGGCGCCGGGAGGCGACGACGGGGACCGAGCGCTTGCCGGTGTAGAGGTCGTTGCCGAGGTCGGAGAAGCTGAGGTTCATGCCCGGCTCCCTTCGGGCTGGCGGGCGGAGGCGGGCGGGGTGGTCTCGAACCTCCCGCGGCCGACGTACCGGGTGGTCTTGGCCCCGAGACGACTCGGGTCCAGCCCGGACAGCGGGTGGCCGTCGCGGAAGAACGGCCGCCGCGACAGCACGGTGAGCAGCGGGTGGGTGAACCAGAAGACGATGAGGACGTCGATGAGCGTCGTGAGACCGAGGGTGAAGGCGAAGCCGCGGACGCTGGAGCTGGCCAGCACGTACAGGACGATCGCGGCGAGGAAGTTCACGGCGTCGGCGATGAGGACGGTGCGCTTGGCGCGCTTCCACCCGGTCTCGACGGCGCTGGCCAGGGACCGCCCGTCGCGCAGCTCGTCGCGGACCCGTTCGAAGTAGACGATGAACGAGTCGGCGGTGAAGCCGATGGCGACGATGAGCCCGGTCACCCCCGCCATGTCGAGGCGGAAGTTCTGTGCCCACCCGAGCACGGTGATCGTCAGGTAGGTGAGGAGCCCGGCCACGACGATGGAGGCGATCGTGACGAACCCCAGCGCGCGGTACTGGAAGAGGGAGTACACGACGACGAGCAGGAGCCCGACGAGGCCGGCGATGAACCCGTAGCGCAGCTGCTCGGAGCCGAGCGTCGGGCTGATGTCGACGCTGGACTGCTCGACGAAGGAGAGCGGCAGCGCACCGAACTTCAGCTGGTCGGCCAAGGCCCGGGCCGACTCCAGGGTGAAGTTGCCGGTGATGCTCGCGCGGCCGTTGGGGATGGCCTCGTTGAACTGCGGCGCGACGATGACGCGCGAGTCGAGGGTGGCGGCCAGCTGGTTCTGCGGTGAGGGCAGCGTGACCATCTTGCGGCTGATGTCGGCGTACTGCCGGCTGCCCTCGCTGTTGAAGGACAGCGCGATCTCGACGGTGGAGGTCACCGTGCCCTGCTGGTTGGTCTGGTACCCGGCGCTGGCGTCGCTGATCTTGTCGCCGGAGACGACGACCGGGCCGAGGACGAACTTCGCCGTCCCGGTGTCGTCGCACGTGACGAGCGGCTTCGCGGGGTCGTCGCGCAGGTTGTCCAGGGCGTTGGGCTGGGAGCAGTCGAGCTGCTCGAACTGCCGCTGGATCTGCGGGGTGATCCAGGCCAGGTCGGTGGCGTCGGTGGGCGTGACGCCCTCGCCGCCGGAGGCCGACGGGGACGGGCTCGGCGAGGCGGACCCGGACGGCGACGCCGACGGTGAGGCGCTGCCGCTGGGCGACGGCGACTCGGCGGTGAGCACCCGGTTGAGGACGCCGTTGCTCGTCGAGGTGGCGCTGGGGGCGGGCGAGGCGGTGGCGGACGCACTGCCGGAGGGCTGCGCGGAGCCGGAGGCCGACGGCCGCGGGCTCGGGCTTCCCGACGGGGCGCCGCTGCCGGAGGGGCTGGGGCTCGCGGTGGGCTGCGGGGCGCCGTTCGCGACGGCGAGCACCGGGCGGAACTGCATCTGCGAGGACTTGCTGATGGCGTCCCGGACGGCCTGGGTGGGGATCTCCGGGATGCTCACGACGATGTTCTCGCTGCCCTGGGTCGTCACCTCCGCCCCGGACACGCCGTTGGCGTCCACGCGCTGGACGATGATGTTGCGCGCCTGGTTCAGCTGCTCGGCCGACGGCCGGCCCGCGTTGGTCTGCGGCTCGAGGATGATCTGGGTGCCGCCCTTGAGGTCCAGGCCGAGCTTGGGGGTGGCCTGCCCGGTGCCCCAGACGATGGTGCCGGCGAGCAGCCCGCCGAGGGCGACCGTGAGGACGGTGAGCGCGATGAGGGCCCGGCGGGCGACGGTGCGGGGCGCGGTGGCGGCCATCAGGCGGCCTCGGGGGCGCGCATGCCGATGGCGCGGCGGTCGAAGCGCAGCGTGACCCCGCTGCCGGCGTCCAGGGTCGCGACGGTGTCGTCGAGGGCGGTGATCGTGGCGTACAGGCCCGAGGTCGTCACGACCTCGTCACCGACGGCGAGCGAGGACTGGAGGGTCTGCACCTGCTTGGCCCGCTGCCGCTGGGTGAAGAACATCCAGACGATGAGCAGGAACGGCAGTCCCAGGACGAGGAGGTAGGCGAGGCCGGAGCCGGAGCCGGATGACATCGTTGAACAGTCCTTGTGGCGGTCGCGCGTGGGTTCGCCCGGCGGGAGCGGGCAGTGGATCGGCCCGGACGCACCGGGCCGAGGGCCCACTCTAGGCGAGAGCCGGACACGTCTCCAACGAAGCAGGGGTCCCGCGCGTGCCCGGCGGGCGAGGCCGCCGGGAGAGGCGGTCAGGGGGCGAACCGGCCCGGGCCGGAGTCCTCCAGCGGCAGCGCCTCCTGCTGTGCGGTCTCCCGTGGCACCGCGAGACCCAGGTGGCGCCAGGCGGCCGCCGTCGCGGCGCGACCGCGGGGGGTGCGCAGGACGTAGCCCTCGCGGACGAGGTAGGGCTCGGCGACGGTCTCGACGGTGTCGGCCTCCTCGCCGACGGCAACGGCGAGGGTCGAGAGCCCCACCGGCCCGCCGCCGAAGCGGCGGCACAGGGCCTCCAGGACGGCCCGGTCGAGGCGGTCCAGCCCGGCCTCGTCGACGTCGAAGAGCGCGAGGGCGGCCCGCGCGGCCCGGGCGTCGACGACGCCCTCGCCGTGCACCTGGGCCCA
Organism: Phycicoccus flavus; assembly: GCF_004025965.2. GTDB lineage: Bacteria > Actinomycetota > Actinomycetes > Actinomycetales > Dermatophilaceae > Phycicoccus > Phycicoccus flavus. Next base: position 23,664 of record NZ_SAYU02000030.1, read on the forward strand.
GTCGCGGACCCGACGCAGCAGCCGGTTGGCGATGCGCGGGGTGCCGCGGGAGCGCCCGGCGACCTCCGCGACGCCGGCGCCGTCGGCCTCGACGCCGAGCAGGCCGGCCGAGCGCCGCAGGATGGTCACGAGGTCGGCGACGTCGTAGAAGTCCAGGTGCCCGGTGAAGCCGAAGCGGTCGCGCAGCGGGGCGGGGAGCAGCCCCGCGCGGGTCGTGGCCCCCACGACGGTGAAGGGAGGCAGCTCCAGCGGGATGGCGGTGGCGCCCGGGCCCTTGCCGACGATGACGTCGACCCGGAAGTCCTCCATCGCGAGGTAGAGCATCTCCTCGGCGCTGCGGCTCATCCGGTGGATCTCGTCGAGGAAGAGCACCTCGCCCTCGTCGAGGCTGGACAGGACCGCGGCGAGGTCGCCGGCGTGCTGGATCGCCGGGCCGCTGGTCACCCGGATGGGGCGCTCGAGCTCGGCGGCGACGATCATCGCCAGGGTCGTCTTGCCGAGCCCCGGCGGGCCGGAGAGCAGGACGTGGTCGGGCGGGCTGCCGCGGCGGCGGGCGGCCTCGAGGACGAGCCCCAGCTGGTCGCGGACCCGGGGCTGGCCGGGGAACTCCGCCAGGCGGCGCGGACGCAGCGCGGCCTCGACGACGCGCTCGTCGTCGGTGCCGGCGGCGTCGAGCACCCGGGCCGTCGCGTCGAGGGACCCGTCGGCCTCCCGGACCTCGCTGCGGAAGCCGTCCGGCAGCCCGGCGCTCACCGGCGCATCTCCCGCAGGGCCAGGCGCAGGTACGTGGCCACGTCGGCGCCCTCCGGCGCCGTCCCGGCGACGGACTCGACGGCGTCGGACGCCTGCTTCGCGCTCCAGCCCAGGCCGACCAGCGCCTCGGCGACCTGGTCGCGCCAGGCCTCGCCGCGGGTCGGGAGAGGCGCGACGGGCGCCGCGCCACCGCCGGTGCCGTAGGTGGTGGCGACCTTGTCCTTGAGCTCGAGGACGAGGCGCTGGGCGGACTTGGCGCCGATGCCCGGGATGGCGGTGAGGGCCTTGGCGTCGCCGGTGGTGAGCGCGGCGGCGAGCTCGTCGGGCCCCATGACCGAGAGCATGGCCAGGGCCAGCCGCGGCCCGACGCCGGACACGGTCTGGACCGTCTCGAACATGTCGCGCTCGGAGCCGCGGCCGAAGCCGTAGAGGGTGAGGGAGTCCTCGCGCACGACGAGCGTCGTCGCCAGGATGGCCTCCTGCCCGGCGTGGCAGGCGGCGGCCGTGGCCGGGGTGGTGTGCACGAGCATGCCGACGCCCCCCACCTCGACGACGACGTGGTCGAGCCCGACGTGACCCACGGGCCCGCGCACCGACGCGATCACGACCGGGTCCCCTCGGCGAGGGCCGCGAGCCGCGAGGTCTGCGCGCCGCGCCAGGCGTGGCAGACGGCCAGGGCCAGCGCGTCGGCGGCGTCGGCCGGCCGCGGGGCGCTGCTCAGGCCGAGGATGCGGGTGACCATGGCCGTGACCTGGGCCTTGTCGGCCCGGCCGGACCCGGTGACGGCGGCCTTGACCTCGGTGGGGGTGTGGAAGACGACCGGGGTGCCGCGGCGGGCGGCGGCGAGCAGCGTCACCGCCGTCGCGTGCGCCGTGGTCATGACGCTGCGGACGTTGACGTCGGCGAACACCCGCTCGACGGCGACGACGTCGGGCGCGTAGCGGGTGAGCCAGGCCTCGATCTCGCGCTCGAGGTAGAGCAGCCGCTCCCCCGGGTCGGCGTCGCCGGGGGTGCGCACGACGCCGACGGCGACCATGGCCGCGCGCCCGGGACGGCCGTCGACGACACCGAGGCCGCACCGGGTGAGGCCGGGGTCGACGCCGAGGACGCGCACGCGGGACTCCTGGGGAGCGATTGGAACACCTGTTCGGTGGTCACGCTACGACAGGGGCGGCGGGCCCGACCGGAGCGACACGCGTCCGGCGGCGCGCTCAGTCCTCGTCGAGCTCGGCGAGGACGTCGTCGGGGATGTCGCCGTTGGCGTAGACGTCCTGGACGTCGTCGGAGTCCTCGAGCGCCTCGACGACGCGGATCATCTTCTTCGCGCCGTCGGCGTCCAGCGGCACCTGGAGGTTCGGCACCCAGGCGGCCTCGGCGGAGTCGTAGTCGACCCCCGCCTCCTGCAGCGCCGTGCGCACCGCGACGAAGTCGCTCGCCTCGGAGACGACCTGCCAGGCCTCGCCGTGGTCGTTGATCTCCTCGGCGCCGGCCTCGAGGACGATCTCGAGGAGCTCGTCCTCGGTCTTCTCCGACTTCGGCACCATGACGACGCCGCGCCGGTCGAAGACGTAGGAGACCGAGCCGGGGTCGGCCAGCTGGCCGCCGTTGCGGGTGAGGGCGGTGCGGACCTCGGCCGCCGCCCGGTTGCGGTTGTCGGTGAGGCACTCGATGAGGATGGCGACGCCGCCGGGCGCGTAGCCCTCGTAGGTGATCGTCTCCCAGTCGGCCCCGCCGGCGGTGGCGCCGGAGCCGCGCTTGACCGCGTTGTCGATGTTGCTGTTCGGGACCGAGGACTTCTTCGCCTTCTGGATGGCGTCGTACAGCGTCGGGTTGCCGGTGGGGTCGCCGCCGCCGGTGCGCGCGGCCACCTCGATGTTCTTGATGAGCTTGGCGAACAGCTTGCCGCGCTTGGCGTCGATCGCCGCCTTCTTGTGCTTGGTGGTCGCCCACTTGGAGTGGCCGCTCATGAACGCTCCCTCGTACGCAGTGTCCGGGTTCCGACCCTCCATCCTAGGGGCGGGTGGGGACGCGCCTCCTCGGCCCGGGCTCAGCCCCGGCGGACGAGGTCGACGAAGTACGCGTGCACCCGGTGGTCACCGGTGACCTCGGGGTGGAAGCTCGTGGCGAGCAGCCGGCCCTGCCGCGCGGCGACGACCCTGCCCTCGGCGGGACCGGACTCGACCCGCGCCAGGACCTGCACGTCGGGGCCCGCCTCCTCGATCCACGGCGCTCGGATGAACACCGCCCGCAGCGGCTCGCCGCCGAGCTCGCGGACGTGCAGGTCGCTCTCGAAGGAGTCGACCTGGCGGCCGAAGGCGTTGCGGCGGACGAGGACGTCCATGCCCCCGAGGGTCTCCTGACCGGGAGCCCGGTCGACGAGGCGGTCGGCGAGCAGGATCATCCCCGCGCACGAGCCGTAGACCGGCAGCCCGTCGGCGATCCGCTCGCGCAGCGGCCCCTGGAGGTCGAACGCGCGCACGAGCTTGTCCATCGTGCTCGACTCGCCCCCGGGGACGACGAGCCCGTCGACCTCGGCGAGCTCGCGGGGGCGGCGGACGGTGACGGGACGGGCGCCGTGCTCGGCCAGCGCCTCGAGGTGCTCGCGCACGTCGCCCTGGAGGGCGAGGACGCCGACGGTCGGGGTGCTCACGCGGCCGATGCTACGAGGGCCGCGCCCGCCGGCCCCGGCCGGTCCGGACGTACGCTCCCGGCGTGGACGACGACCTCCTCGTGCGCGACCGGCGCGCCGACGACCTGCCGGAGCTGGCCCGGATCCTCGCGGCCCAGCAAGGTGCCTCCCGCTACCCGGTGCGCTGGCCGCTGCCCTTCCCGGTCGAGGAGTTCATCGTGCGCCCGGGCGAGCTCGGGGCCTGGGTCGCCGAGACCGGCGGCCGGGTCGTCGGCCACGCCTCGGTCATCACCCCGCGCCCGGGCTGGGAGGCCGACGGCTGGGTGGCCGCCACCGGCGAGCCCGTGGACCGGCTCGCCGCCCTCAGCGTCCTCTTCGTCGACCCGCGGGTGGCCGGGCGCGGCATCGGCGGTCGGCTGCTCGACACCGCCGTCGACCGGATCCGCGCGCTCGGGCTGCGGCCGGTGCTCGACGTCGTCGACGCCCACTCCGCCGCCGCCCGCCTCTACCGTCGGCGGGGCTGGCAGGTGGTCGGCGAGGCCCACCCGGAGTGGCTGCGGCCGGAGCACGGGTCGATGCTGCTCATGACGCTGCCGGCCGAGCCACCGGGCGTCACCGCCTGACGTTACGGTCGTGCCCATGGCCGACCTCACCGACCGGGCCGTGGCGCTCGACGCCGAGCACGCGGACACCGACCTGCGCGACCGCTTCCGGCTGCCGGAGGGGCTGGTCTACCTCGACGGCAACTCCCTCGGAGCCCTGCCCGCCGCCGTCCCGGAGGTCGTCGCCGACGTCGTGCGGCGGCAGTGGGGCGAGCGGCTCATCGCCAGCTGGAACGAGGCGGACTGGTGGGGCGCCCCGACCCGGGTCGGCGACGCGATCGGCGCGCTCGTCGGCGCGGCCCCGGGCCAGGTCGTGTGCACCGACTCCACGACCGTGAACCTCTACAAGGCGGTCGTCGCCGCCGCCCGGATGCGGCCGGGCCGGCGCGTCGTCCTCACCGACCCCGCCTCCTTCCCCACCGACCTCTACGTCACCGCGGCCGCGGCCCGCGACGCCGGGCTCGTCGTCGAGCACGTGGCGCCCGGCGACGTCCCCGACCGCGCGGCCGCGCTCGGCGAGGAGCTGGCGCTGGTCTCCTACAGCTCGGTCGACTACCGCACCGGCGAGCTGTGGGACCTCCCGGCCGTCACCGCCGCCGCGCACGCCGTCGGTGCGCTCGCCTGCTGGGACCTGTGCCACTCCGCGGGCGTGCTCGACGTGGGGCTCGACGCGCACGGGGCCGACCTCGCCGTCGGCTGCGGCTACAAGTACCTCAACGGCGGCCCCGGCGCGCCGGCGTACCTGTACGTCGCCACCCGCCACCAGGACGACTTCGACCAGCCGCTCGCCGGGTGGAACGGCCACGCGGCCCCCTTCACGATGGCGACCGACTACGTGCCCGCGCCCGGCGTCTCCCGCGGACGGGTCGGCACCCCGCCGCTGCTGTCGATGCTCTCCCTCGAGGCCGCCCTCGGCGCCTACGACGGGGTGGGCGTCGCCGACCTGCGGGCCCGGTCGCTGTCGCTCACCGGCTTCTTCCTCGACTGCCTCGACGCGCTCGTCCCGGACGCCGAGGTCGTGACGCCGCGCGACCCGGCCCGCCGTGGCTCGCAGGTCAGCCTGCGCCACCCCGGCGCCTACGGGGTCGTCCAGGCCCTCGTCGCCCGGGGCGTCGTCGGCGACTTTCGCGAGCCCGACGTCGTCCGGCTGGGGTTCGCGCCGATGTACCTCGCCCACACCGACGTGCTGCGGGCCGCGGAGCAGCTGCGCGACGTCCTCGCCGCCGGCGAGCACGAGCGGCCGGAGCACGCCACCCGCGCCACCGTCACCTGAGCGGCGCGTCGCCGCCGACGTCGGCGTCGTCCCGGGAGAGCAGCGTCGGCCCGCCGAGGGCCGACTCGACGGTGTCGAAGCGCCGACCGCCGCGCCCGTTCTCGTCCCAGGCGACGAGCCGCACGTCGTCGACCCCGAGGTAGCGCAGCGTCTGCCCCCCGTGCGGGGCCTGCACCCGGGCGAACACCTGGGCCGCGACGACACCGTCCGGCACGACGAGGTCGAGCCGCACCGGTGCGCAGTCGCCGGAGTCGCGGGCGACCTCGGGTACGACGAGCTCGCTCGTCGAGCTGCTGCCCCCGCTCATCGCCCGGTACCACCGCACCTCGAGACGGGCGCCGGTGCTGGCCCGCCGGACGTCCGCGAGCAGCGACAGCTCCTGGCCGGGGCGGACCGGGGCACGGTGCTCGATGGTGGCGATGACGTCGCGCGTGCTGAGCGGCGACCGGGCGAGCTCGAGGCCGCGCGGCGCCGCCTCGTCCTCCCCGGTCGTGCACGCGGCGGCCGGGGTGATGCGGGCGTAGCGGCCGAGGTCCCACAGCCGGTCGGCACCGGTGTCGGCGTCGTCGCCCTCGTCGACGAGCCAGAGCCGGTCCGCGCCGCCGTCGCGGCCGACGGCGACGGCGCCGAAGTCCCCGGTGCCGAAGAGGACGTCGAAGCCGCCGCGCACCCCGGGCTGGCTCGGCAGCCACCAGCCGGGCGCGAGGCGGGCGGGGGTGCGGGCCTCGAGCTCGGCGGTCGTCGTCAGCGGCACGGTGTCGGCCCCGGGGTCCAGACGGGCACCCCCGGCGTCGAGGCGGGCCGGGCCCGGGACGGTGCCGGCGGCGATCCGCGCCACGGCGTCGGCGAGCCCGCCGACGGCCGGGCGCGGGCGGTAGCCGTCGACGAGCACCGGGTCGGCGCCGACCGCCACCGGACGGCCCCCGCGGACGTCGACGCGGGCCAGGTAGGTGGGCAGGGTGTCCCACAGCTCCTGGTCGAAGACGATGTTGCCCATGCTCTCGGCGAAGACCGCGTCGCCGGTCGTCGTGAGCCCGCCGACGACGTGCGGGTGGCCGGCGACGACGAGGGTGGACCCGGCGTCGGCCGCGACCCGGGCGAGCCGCCGGACGGCCGGGGTCTGGGTGCGGACGTACTCGACGTCGCCGTGGATCATCACGACGACGACGTCGGCGCGGGACCGGGCGTCGCGGACCGCCCGGTCGAGGCGCCCGGCCTCGCAGGCCGCCGCCCCGGGGTCGGTCGCCGTCGCCACGTAGGGCACGGCGTGCTGCGCGCCGGTCACCGTCGTGCAGCCGAGGAACGCGACCCTGGTGCCGCGGCGCTCGACCACCGCCGGCGCCCACGCCTGCTCCGGGGTGTCGCCGGCGCCGAAGTGGGCGATGCCGGCGGCGTCGAGGGCCCGGACGGTGCTGTCGACCCCGGGGCCGAGGGCGTCCGCGGCGTGGTTGTTGCCGAGCGAGACGACGTCGACACCGGCGAGACGCAGCCCTTCCGCCATCGCGGTCGAGGAGGCGATGACGAGGTCCTTGGTCGGGTGGAACCCGCGCACCCGGCGGCCGCCGCGCTCGACGACGGGGTCCGCGACGAGCGGGGTCTCGAGGTTGACGACGGTGAGGTCGGAGTCGGCGAGGAGGGGCCGGACCGCCGAGAGCACTGCCGCGTGGTCCGCGGGGGTGGCGTTCGGGGCCAGGAGTGGCGGCGCGCCGTCGCGGGAGGTGAAGAAGCGGCGGCCCATCATCGCGTCGCCGCCGAAGCGGAGCGAGACCGCGCCCTCGCCCCGGCGGGTGAGGACGACCCGGGTCGGCACGCCGGGCTCGAGCACCTGGGCCCGCGCGAGGTGCCCGGGGCTCCTCACGTCGGCCACGGCCGCGGCGTCCGCGGGTGCCCGGAACCGGCCGTCGGCGCCGGTGCGGACGGTGGCGTCGCCGAGTCGGACGGTGGCCCCGGCCACCGGGGCGCCGGTGTCGTCGACGACGAGCCCGGACGCGGGGCGGGCGGGGCCGTCCTGGGCGCCCGCGTCGAGCTGGGTGAGGCCGGCGACGGCGAGCGCGCAGGCGGCGACGACACCGGTGAGCCGCAGCGCGCTCACGCCGTCACCCCGGCCCAGCCGAGCCCGGAGAACACGAGGTTGGCCACGGCGACGACGCCGGTCGCGCTGATGGCGACGCCCCAGGCGGTGCGCTCCCACCCCTGGCGCTGGGCGTCGTTGGCCACGAGCGCGGGGACCATGAGCGTCGCGATGGTCATGCCGAGCATCGGCACGTAGGAGCCACCGGTGCGCTCGACGACCAGCCCCTCGAGGGTCCAGCCGATGACGGCGCCGACGAGCAGCATCGTCGCGAGCTTGCGCCGGCCGAAGACGAGTAGCCGCGGCATCATCACGTGCACGACGACCACCCAGGTGAGCACGGCGACGACCGCGATGAAGACGAGGTCGTACCAGCGGGTGCTCACGAGGGCGACGTAGGCGCCGGTGATGAAGCCGCCCGAGCGGACCCCGAACCGGGAGAAGGCGAGGATGCCGACGAGCACGCTCGCGGTGACGGCGACGACGAGCATCCCCGGCGGGAACCCGGTGGTCGAGGACAGGTCGCCGACGGCGCCCTCGTGCGGCGGCGCGACGACCTCGAACACGGCGTCGAGGACGACGGCGAAGAGGAAGAGGCCGACGGCGGTGACCCCGATGGCCAGCAGGGTGCGCTTCGGCTGCTGGCGGGACATGTCGTGGGCGATGAGGCCGGGCACGAGGAAGCCGACGCCGGCGAGCGCGGCGAAGGCCGGGTCCAGCCGCCCGAGGAGCGCCGCGAGCCCGGTGAAGAGGAGGACGAAGCCGAGCCCGACGACGAGCTCCACCTCGAACTTGCGCCGTCCGTAGAGGATGACCCGCCGCGAGACGACCCGCGCGACGACGAGGTAGGTGAGGTAGCCGGAGGTGAGGGTGACCAGGACCGACAGCGGGCTGGAGACGGCCAGGGCCAGGTACGGCGGGACGATGGCGCCGCCGGTGGTCAGCTGGAAGCGCTCGTAGAAGAGCATGCCGAGGATGACACCGACGACGAGCGTGATGCGCATGACCTCCGGGGTGAACGTCACGCCCGGACCACCTCGGCCACGAGGGCCCGCTGGGCGGCCGAGCGCATCCGGGTGAGGGCGCGGGGGGCGCGCTCCCACTGCCGCGAGGCCTCGATCTCGTCGACGTGGTCGCTGCCGGCGAGCTCGTGGAAGTGCTCGATGAGCAGCTCGGCCTGGTCGGTGTGGATGTTCACCATGCCGACGAGGACGCCGCGCTCCCCCGGCACGAGGCGGGCGACGGTGTCGAGGATGTCGTCGAGGGAGGGGCCGACGGTGTCGCCGAGGCGGTGGATGCGGTCGGCGCCGTAGCCGCGCTCGACCATCGTCGGGATGACGGTGTCCTCGTACGCGCCGAAGGTGATGACGTGGTCGAGGTAGCGCTCGAGGTCGTCGGGCACCATGTGCGCGAAGAGCTCGGCCCGGCGGCCGCGGTCGGAGCGGTTGTTGAGGATGCCGACGACCGGCGCCCCGGGCGGGAACTGGCCGACGAGGTTCTCGAAGGTGAAGATGACGCTCTCACGGTCGTTCGCGGCGAAGAGCGGCACCCACAGCACCTCCTTGCCGCGGATGTCGTAGCTGCGCAGCCGCACGACGCCGACGTCCGGCACCGACTTCCACATCCCCTCGACCGCCCGGGTCCGCGGGATGCCGAGCAGCTCGGCGATGGCCAGCCCGACGGCGACGTTCTCCTTGAACTGGATGTAGTCGAAGCCGGTCATGTCCTCGTCGAGGACGCCGGCGGGGTCGGCGTACACGAACCGCGACCCCCGCGCCTCGGCCGCTGCACGCAGCCGCTCGCGCAGGTGCGGACGGTCCTCGGCGGTGACGAGCACGCCGTTCCAGGGCACGGTGTTGCACAGCGAGTCGGCGATCTCCTCGAGCGTCTCGCCCATCTCCTCCTGGTGGTCCAGGCGGACGTTCGTGATGATCGTGACGTCGGACCGGATCATGAAGTCCTGGCTGTAGCGCTGGTAGAGCGGCCGCACGGCCATGCACTCGACGACGAGGGCGTCGACCTCGGGCAGGACGTGCTCGGCGACGACGTCGAGCTGCTCGTTGATCGTCGCGGCGCCCCGCCGGGTGATGGCGCGCTCCTCCCCCGTGGGCAGGATGACCCGCGCGGCGCTGCCGGTCGTCTTGGCCAGGGCGACGTAGCTGCCCTCGCGCAGGACGGCGGCCACGAGCCGGGTGACGGTGGACTTGCCGCGGATGCCGTTGACGTGGATGCGCACGTCCAGCTGGTCGATGCGTGCGTCGTGGGCCCGGATGGAGCGCCGCCAGTACGCGACGGTGAGCAGGACGAGGGTGAGGAGCACCCCGAGCGGGACGACCGTGGTCGGGCTCACGCGGCCGCCCCGCGGGCCTGCGCCTCGGCCCGCGCCCGGCCCCGGCCGAGCAGGTGGTCCGCGGTGCGGGTGGAGTCGTCGGCCGCGACGAGCACCGAGTGCAGCGCCACGACCTCGCCGAGCCGCCGCCGGGTGCCGGCCTCGCGGTCGGCGAAACCGGTGCCGAGCGCGTCCTCGACGACCCGGCCGAGGACGTGCCAGGCGTGGCTCTCGGCGGTGTCGGGCAGGACGACGCCGAGCACCTCGTCGGTGAGGGCGAAGGGGACGTCCGCGGGGCGCGTCGAGGCCTCCAGCGCCCGGGCCAGGGCCTTGGTCACCCGGCGCCGGCGCTCCTCGCCCGGGGCCTCCCCCGGCTCCTCGCCGAGGTGCTCGACGTGCAGCAGCACGACGCTGAGCGGCCGGTCGGCGACCGCGCGCCGGGCCAGCTCCTCGTCGATGCGCATCCGGGCGGTGGCGGCGTCCAGCAGGCCGAGGGTGTGCAGGCTCGGGGCGACGGCCCCGTGCGGCGGGGTCGACAGGTGCCGCGCGGTGCGCCGCACGAAGGCGCCGGTGAGCCCCGAGGACCAGCCCAGGCCCACGACGAGGAGCACCTCGACGACGTGGACGACGTCCCAGCCGCCCCACCAGCGGTGGGCGAGGACGACGACCACGGCGCCGACGAGCCCGACGACGATCCCGAGCAGCCCGTCGAGCACCGCGGCCCCGGCGCCGACGAGCAGCGTGACGACCGCGACGACGAGCGCCACCCGGTGGGTGTCGCGGCCGGCGAGGACCCCGAGGGCCAGGACGAGCGCGGCGGTGGCGACGAGGTGGGCGGCGGCGTGCGACGCGCGCCAGGTCCGCTCAGTCGAGACCGCGTCCATCGGCGGGCTCCTTCCGCGCGGACCAGCGCAGCTGGGCGGCGACGAGCAGGGCCCCGAGGAGCGCGAGGGCCACGAGCCCGTGGAGCAGCGACCCGGTCATCCGACGTCGACCCCCCAGGCGGTGAGGAACCGCACGCCGAGCTCGTCGCACCGGGCGCGCACGGTCCGTCCGCGGACCATGACGACGCCGCCGGACACGAGCAGGCTCGGCGGCTCGCCCCCCGGCGCCCCTCCGGGCCGGCGGACGGTGGACTCGAAGCGGCCCACCGCGGCGGTGAGGGTGGCGACGTCGCAGCGGCGGCCGGGCGCGTCGACGACGAGCCGGGCCGACGGCCCGCCCCGCACGTCCTCCGCCGACCCGGGGACGAGCCGAAGGCTCACGACGACGTCCTCCTCGCCCTCGGCGAGGGTCACGGCGTGGAGCAGGGCGACGACGCCGGCGCGGACCCCGGCGTCCTCGGCGAGGACGGGGACGGGCTCGGGGTGCAGTCGCGGCCGGACCCGGACCCCGGTGGGGGTCGCGGCGACGGCGCGGACGGCGGCGGTGACCCCGACCCGCAGGTCGGTGGGCGAGAGGTCGGCGAGGGCGTCCCGGCCGGGGGCGAGGACGTTCTCGAGCCGCAGGACGTCCTCGGTGAGCGCGTCGACGCTGCCGCGGACGAGGGCCCCGCGGGCCCGCAGGCCGACGTCGGGGGTGCCGTCCACCTCGTGGAGCAGCGTCGAGACGGCGTGGCTCGTCCCGTCGATGCCGGTGGCGACGGTGTCCCAGCCGCGGGTGACCCGCTCGGCGAGCGAGACCCGGGCGCGGGTGGCGAGCTCGTGCTCGACGACGGTCGCGACCTCTGCGAGGTGGGCGAGCTCGTCGGTCGACCACGGCCGGCTCAGGGTGTCGGCGGCGCCGACGACACCGACGACGCGGCCGGCCTGGCGGACGGGGACGACGGCGAGGGCGGCGATGCCGCACAGCTGCGGGTCGCCGGCGTCGGCCGCCCACTCGATGTCGCCGAGGTCGACGAGGGTGAGGCGCTGCACCGTGGCGGCGAGGTGGGCGAGGACGTCCCGCAGGCGGGGTGTGCCGCCGACGGGGACGTGGACGCCGGTGCCGCGGCGGGCGCGGCAGCGGACGAGGTCGCTCTCGCCGAGCGAGAGCACCCCGACGGGGGCCTCGGCCCCTCCGGCCGCGAGGCCGGCGAGGGTCGAGAAGACGTCGTGGGCGGGACCGACCCGCAGGTCGGCGAGGGCCACGGCCGCAGGGTCAGAGGTCTGCGGTGTGGGGGCGGGGGGCATGGCAAGGGCATCGGACACGGCCACCGAAATTCCTCTCCGGGCGTGGAAAAGCGGTGATCGCACGCTAGGGACGCCCCGCGGGGGACGTCCCGGTATTTCCACACCCGACCGGGTGATCGGCGGCGCCGGTCGAGCCGAACGGACGACCCGGCGTCCGCCGGGTGGCCCGCCGGCCGGCCCCGCGGGCTCTACCAGCCGCGCTCGGCGAGGCGGTGAGGCTCGGGGATGTCGTCGACGTTGATGCCGACCATGGCCTCGCCGAGCCCGCGCGAGACCTTGGCGATGACGTCGGGGTCGTCGTGGAAGGTCGTCGCCTGGACGATGGCCTCGGCCCGCTGCGCCGGGTTGCCGGACTTGAAGATGCCGGACCCGACGAAGACGCCCTCGGCGCCGAGCTGCATCATCATCGCCGCGTCGGCCGGGGTGGCGATGCCGCCGGCGGTGAAGAGCACGACCGGCAGGCGGCCGGTGTCGGCGACCTCCTTGACGAGGTCGTAGGGCGCCTGCAGCTCCTTGGCCGCCACGTAGACCTCGTCCGGGCTCATCGAGCGCAGGCGGTTGATCTCGCCGCGCATCTTGCGCATGTGGGTCGTCGCGTTCGACACGTCGCCGGTGCCGGCCTCGCCCTTGGAGCGGATCATCGCCGCGCCCTCGGTGATCCGGCGCAGCGCCTCGCCGAGGTTGGTCGCGCCGCAGACGAAGGGCACGGTGAACTGCCACTTGTCGATGTGGTTGGCGTAGTCGGCCGGGGTGAGCACCTCGGACTCGTCGACGTAGTCGACCCCGAGGCTCTGGAGCACCTGGGCCTCGACGAAGTGGCCGATGCGGGCCTTGGCCATGACCGGGATGGAGACGGCCTCGATGATCGAGTCGATCATGTCGGGGTCGCTCATCCGCGACACCCCGCCCTGGGCCCGGATGTCGGCGGGCACGCGCTCGAGGGCCATGACGGCCACCGCGCCGGCGTCCTCGGCGATCCGCGCCTGCTCGGCGGTGACGACGTCCATGATGACGCCGCCCTTGAGCATGTCGGCCATCCGGCGCTTGACGCGGGTCGTGCCGGTTCCGGTGGTGGGAGGGGTCTGGTGCTCGGTCATGCGCCCGATTCTAGGTCCGTCGCGCGGGTGCTCCGGACCGCGGCCCGCCGGCTCAGCGGGCGAGGGCGGGCGGCAGGTCGTCGTCGAACTCGACCCGCTCGGGCAGGGCGGCGTGGCCGGCGAGCCGGAAGACCCGGACCGCCCACTTCGCCCGCACCCGGCGGACCTCGCGGACCGCGTCGTTGTGGAAGCGCCGGGCCATCCGCACCCGCAGCGCGCTGGCGGCGATGCGCTCGACGGAGTCCTCGACGAGCTCGTCGTCCTGCGCCCGCAGGCGGGCGAGGACCTCCGGGGTCAGGGTGAGGCCGAGCACCTCGGTGAGGGTGCTCTCGACCTGCTCGCGGCCGCCGAAGTGCTGCCCGTCGAGCAGGTCCTCGGCCAGCGGGTGCTCGGTCGTCCGCTCGACGGAGTCGGTGGCGGCGTCGGCCAGCAGCAGCGCGGTGGCGGGGTCCAGGGCGCCGCTGTTCGCGAGCTCGAGGGTGGCCTCGGCGCGCCGGACGAGCTGGGCGTCCAGCGCCGACATCGCGCCCTCGACCTTCGCGTGCAGCCGGTCCAGGCGGGCCGCGGCGTAGGAGAGGTACCAGGCGACGGCGATGAGGGCGATGACGACGAAGGTCGTCACCTGGAGGACGTCGATGTCGAGCGGGCTCACGTCGGCCCGCCCTCGGGCGCCCCGCGGACCAGCCGGCCCCACAGGCCGCGGGGGGACTCGGCGAGGTCGGCCCGCACGCCTTCGAGGACGGTCTCGTAGACGGCCATGACCTGCCGGGACACCGGCCGCCAGTCGAAGACCCGGGCCCGCTCCCCGCCGGCGGCCCGCAGCGACATGCGCAGCGCGTCGTCCGCGAGGACCCGGACGAGGGCGTCGGCCAGCGACCCGGCGTGCCCGGCCGCGTGGAGGACGCCGGTGCGCCCGCCGTCGAGCACCCGCGCGAACGCGGCGAGGTCCGAGGCGACCACCGGCGCCCCGGCGGCCATGGCCTCGACGAGGACGATGCCGAAGCTCTCGCCGCCGAGGTGCGGGGCGACGTAGGCGTCGACCGAGCGCAGCAGCGACTGCTTGTCGTCGTCGCTCACGGCGCCGAGGACCTCGGTGGCGGCGGCGGCGCGGGGGTCGGCGTGCCGCAGGAGCGGGTCGGGGTCGCCGGGGCCGGCGACGAGCAGGCGCGTCCCGGGCCGGGCGTCGAGGACGGCCGGCAGGGCGCGCAGCAGCACGTCGAGGCCCTTGCGCGGCTCGTCGACCCGGCCGAGGAAGGCCAGCGTCGGGCGCTCGGGGCTGCCCTGCCAGTCCGGCCGCAGCGGCGCGGTCGCGAAGCGGTCGACGTGGACGCCGTTGGGCACGACGTAGGTGTCGCCTCCGAGGTGGCGGTGCACCGTGCTCGCCGCGTCCTCGGACACCGCGATCCGCGCACGGATCTTCTCCAGCGACGGCCGCAGCAGCGGGCTCGCGGCGTGCATCGCGCGGGAGCGGACGGTCGAGGTGTGGAAGGTGGCGACCACCGGCTCCTCGGCGGCCCACAGGGCCATGAGGGAGACCGACGGGGTGACCGGCTCGTGGAGGTGGACGACGTCGAACCCGCCGGTCTCGAGCCAGCGGGTGACCCGGGAGGACGTCACCGGCCCGAAGGTCAGCCGGGCGACGGAGCCGTTGTAGCGCACCGGGACCGCGCGCCCGCAGGAGACGAGGTAGGGCGGCAGGTCGGCGTCCTCGTCGGCGGGGGCGAGGACGGAGACCTCGTGCCCCTCGGCGAGGAAGACCTCGGCGAGGTCGCGGACGTGGAACTGCACCCCGCCGGGCACGTCGAAGGAGTACGGGCAGACCATCCCGATCCTCATGCCGCCCCCTCCCCCGCGCCCGCCGGGGTCCGGGCCGGGTCCAGGTCCTCGGCGAACACCCGCTGGAGCATGTGCCAGTCCGCGGTGTGCGCCGTCACCGCGGCGCCGAGGGCGTCGGCGCAGGCCTGGGTCATGGCGAGGACCTTCTCGCGGGTGGCGCCCGTCTCCGGCACGGGGACCTGCGGGTGGAACGTGACGACGATGCCCCAGCCGCGCCCGCGCCGCTCGTGGCGGATGGTCACCGGGAAGAGCGGCCGCCGCTCGGCGAGGGCGAGGGCGGCCGGGCCGGGGGCCATCCGCGCGGGCCGTCCGCAGAGGTCGACGGTGACGCCGTGGTGGGTGAGGTCGCGGTCGGCGAGCAGCGGGATGACGCCCCGCCGCCGGGCCGCCTCGCGCAGCGCGGGGAAGACGGCCGGGCCTCCGGTGAGCGGGAGGATGGTCATGCCGAGGCCCTCACGGAAGCGCAGGAACTCCGCGAACACCTCCTCGGGCTCGAGCCGCTCGGCGACGGTCGTCACCGGGCCGAGGTGCAGCCCGCACCAGGCGCCGGCCAGGTCCCAGTTGCCGGTGTGGCCGAGGAAGCAGACGACCGAGCCGCCCTCCTCGAGCACGGCCCGGACCGGCGCGTCCCCCTCGGTGCGCACCCGGGCGGCGAGGTCGGCGGGGGTGAGGACGGGCAGCCGGAAGGCCTCGCAGTAGTAGCGCAGGTAGCTGCGCATGCCCTCGCGGACGAGGGCGTCCAGGCGGGCGTCGTCGAGCTCGGGCCGGACCCGCGCGTAGTTGGCCCGCATCCGGCGCGCCCCGCCACGCGCGACGGTGACGGCGGCGGCCGCGTCGAAGAGCCGGTAGGCCGCGCGTTCGGGCATCCGGCGGACGGCGGCCCAGCCGGCCCGGTGCCCGGCCAGGGTCAGCGCGTCGGCGACCGACGACGGCAGCCCACTCACGCCGCGGCCAGGGCCTGCCGTCGCACGGTGAGCATGCGCTGGACGACGGTGACGAGGCTCGCGACGGCGAGCAGGACGAGCACGACGCCCAGGAAGACCGTGGGGATGCCGAACAGGCCGGTGAGCCCGGTGGCCACGAGGACGGCGACGAGCCGGTCGGCGCGCTCGGCGATGCCGACGTCGGCGGTCATCCCGAGGCCCTCGGCGCGGGCCTTGGCGTAGGAGACGACGCTGCCGAGGATGAGGCAGGCCAGGGCGAGGGCCGCCATGTAGGCGTTGCCGCCGTCACCGGCGTACCAGAGCACGAGGCCGCCGAAGATCGCGGCGTCGCCCACCCGGTCCAGCGTGGAGTCGAGGTAGGCGCCCCAGCTGCTCGAGCGGTCCAGGCGCCGCGCCATGATCCCGTCGACGGTGTCGGAGAAGACGAACGCGGTGATGACGAGGGTGCCGACGAGGAACTCGCCGCGCGGGTAGAACGCCAGCGCGCCGACCGCCACGCCGAGGGTGCCGATGATCGTCACGACGTCGGGGCTGATCCCGAGCCGGATGAAGAACGAGGCGACCGGCGTGAGGATCCTCGTGAAGAACGCGCGCGCGTAACGGTTGAGCATGGTGGCGCCAGCGTAGTGGGGAGAGCGCCCCGCGCCCGTCCGCACCCGGCCCCCGCGCCGCGCCGGTCCCTCGTGGGGCACGATCGGCGGATGGACGCGGAGACCCTGGCCCGGCGGGCCGCCTGCCACACCTTCCTCCACGCCGACGGGTACGTTCCCCCCGCGACGCTCCTGGCGAGCGTCCCGGCCGACACCGTGCCCGACGTCTACGGCGAGGGCGGGGTCGTCGCCGAGCTCGAGGCCCATGTCGCCGACCTCCTCGGCCACGAGGCCGGGGTCTTCCTCCCCAGCGGGACGATGGCCCAGGCCGCGACGCTGCGGGTCCACGCCGACGCCCGCGCCCGGCGGACCGTCCTCTGGCACCCGCTGTGCCACCTGGAGCGGCACGAGCTGCAGGCGCACGCCCGCCTCCACGACCTCGTCGGCCGCCCGGTCGGCGAGCCGGACCGGCTCGTCACGCTGGCCGACCTCGGGGCCGTCGCCGAGCCGCCCGCCGCCCTCCTGCTCGAGCTGCCGCAGCGGGACCTCGGCGGGCAGCAGCCGCCGTGGGACGACCTCGTCGCCCAGGTCGGGTGGGCGCGGGAGCGGGGGGCGGCGGTGCACCTCGACGGGGCCCGGCTGTGGGAGGCCTCGGCCGGCTACGGGCGGCACCCGCGCGAGGTCGCCGCCCTCTTCGACACGGCGTACGTCTCGTTCTACAAGGGCGTCGGCGCGCTGGCCGGGTGCGCCGTCGTCGGTCCGCGCCCCGTCGTCGAGGAGGTCCGCGAGTGGCGGCGCCGGCTCGGCGGGACGCTGTACGGGCTCTGGCCGGCCGCCGCCTCCGCCCTCGCCCTGCTCCCCGACCGGCTCGCCGAGATGCCGCACCGCCTCGAGCACGCCCGGGCCGTCGCCGCCGCGCTGTCCGACCTCCCCGGCGTCACCGTCGTCCCCGAGGTGCCGCAGTCGCCGATGATGCACCTGCTGCTGGACACCACGGCGGACCGGTTCGCGGAGCGCGCCCGCCGGCTCGCGGAGGACGAGGGGGTGTGGACCTGGGCGGCCGCCCGTCCGACCGGCGACCCGCACCGGGTCCGGGTCGAGCTCGCCGTGGGCCGGGCCACCCTCGACCTGCGTCCCGAGCGGGTCGCCGGGATCGTCGCCGCCCTCCTCGGCTGACCGGGACCACGCCGCACGCCGGGAGCCACCGGGGCCGCCGGACGGCCCGTGGCGTGACCCGGTCGGCGCGGGCGGTGGGTCAGGGGCGGCGGGTCTTCGCGGTCGCGGCGCGCTCGGCGGCGCGCCGCTCGCGCGCGACGGCGGCCTCGGAGCGCACCGGCCACACGTAGGGCAGGTCGTCCGGGACGTCCGGGAAGAGCGGCCCGTAGTGGTCGGGGTCCTTGCGCACGAGGGCGGAGCGGTGGCTGAGCCGCAGGTCCCGGTCCAGGAGCCAGGGCGGCAGCCCGCCCGCCGCCGCGAGGTCGCGGTAGGCGCGGATGCGCCCGACCCCGGCAACGGCGAGGTCTGCGACGATCGTCTCCGCGCAGGTGTCGGCGTGCCCGCGCCCGACCCACTCCTCGCACATCGTCAGCCCGTACCGCCCGAGCGCCTCGAGGTGCCCGCGCCACATGAGGACCGCCGGGTGGTTCGCCCACCCGTAGCCGGGCACGGTGAGCGCCCGGACGATCTGGAGGGTCTCGACGCGCTGCTTGCCCAGGCGCTTGTCGTCGAGGACGCGCGCGCTGGCGCGGAAGTCGGCGTGGGGGAGGAAGGTCTGCACCGGTCAGGCGGGCCAGTGCTCGACGAGCCGGCCACGCACGTCCTCGAGGAGCACCGGCAGCGCCTTGGTCCGCGCGACGATGGGCAGGAAGTTGCTGTCCCCGCCCCAGCGCGGCACGACGTGCTGGTGCAGGTGGGCGGCGACCCCGGCACCGGCGACCGCCCCCTGGTTCATCCCGAGGTTGAAGCCCATCGGCGCGGACGCCGCCTCCAGGGCCCGGACGGCGGCCTTGGTCAGCGCCGTGAACTCGGCCGTCTCGTCGTCGGTGAGGTCGACGTACAGCGCGACGTGCCGGTAGGGGCAGACGAGCAGGTGGCCGGGGTTGTACGGGAAGAGGTTGAGGACGACGTAGCCGTGCTCGCCGCGGTGCACGACGAGGCCGTCGGCGTCGTCCTTGCCGGGGGCCGCGCAGAACGGGCAGCCCTCGCCGCCGTCGGGGTCGGGCCGGTCGCCCTCGATGTAGGCCATCCGGTGCGGCGTCCACAGCCGCTCGAAGCCGTCGGGCTCACCGGTGAAGTCGGCGGGGTCCTCGAGCTGCGCCATGCCCCGATCCTAGGTGGGCCCGCGGGCGGCGTGCCGTCGGGCCCGTCGCCGGGACGCGCCCCCTCGACGCGGCCGGGCGAGCGTGTCACCGCAGGTGGCTGGCCCCGTTGAGGTCGAGCACCGCACCGGAGGCCCACTCGGCCTGCGGGCTCGCGAGGGCGAGGACGGCGGCCGCGACCTCCTCCGCCTCGGCGACCCGCCCGAAGGGGCTCTGCGCGCGGGTGGCGGCGGCCGCGTCCGGGTCGGCGAGGGCGTACCCGGCCATCTCGGTGCGCACGAACCCGGGCGCGACGCTCGTCACCGCGATGCCGTGCCGGCCGAGGTGCTGGGCCATCGACTGCCCGAAGGAGTGCAGACCGGCCTTGCTCGCGCCGTAGGCCGGGATCTCCGGCTCGCCGCGGTAGGCCCCGCGCGACCCGACGTTGACGACCCGGCCGGCCGGCAGCCCGCCCGCGGGCGGCACGTCGATCATGTGCCGGGCGACGCACCACGTGAGGTGGGCCGGGCCCAGGAGGTTCGTCGCCAGCGTCCGCTGCCACACCGCCACCCAGTCCTCGTACGTCGTCCCGTCCAGCGGGTGGTCGCCGCGGCGGCTGCCGGAGGACCCGGGCGGCACGATCATCGCGGCGTTGTTGACGAGGACGTCGACCCGGCCGAGGACGTCGACCGCGGCGTCCGCGAGCCGGGCGACCGCGTCGGGGTCGGCGAGGTCGGCGGCCAGGCGCGCGTGCCCGGGTCCGGGCAGCGAGGCCAGGACCTCCTCGGCCCGGTCGGCGGTGTCGGCGCTGCGGTGGTGGACGACGACCCGGTCGCCGCGGGCGGCGAAGGCGCGCGCCACGGCGGCGCCGACGCCGCGCGAGGAACCGGTGACGAGGACGCCGCGGGAGGGGGTGTCGGGCATGCGCGTCACCCTAGCCAGCCGGTGCCGTGGGCCCCGGCGCCGGCCGGTCGACGGCGGTTCAGCCCAGGACGAGCTCGACGACCCGCTCGGCCGGCGGCGCGAACCCCAGCCGGGTGTAGAGGGCCCGGGCGGCGGGGGCCGCGGGCATCCGGACCGTGCGGACGCCGTCGGCCCGGGCCCGGTCGAGCAGGGTGCGCAGCAGCCGCTCACCGATCCCCTCGCCCCGGGCGTCCGCGGTCACGTAGAGGAAGTCGACGTCGAGGCGGGCGCCGGCGGGCTCACGGACGGTCGGCAGCAGCGGCACCCGGCTGCCGTGAACGGTGCCGAGCGGGCGGCCGGACGGCTCCTCGGCCAGCCAGGTCCGCCGCGAGCGGTCCCGCAGCCAGGCGTCGGCCAGCGTGTCGAGGTAGCCGGCCGGCACCGCGCGCCCGCGCTCGCGGTCGTCCTGGAGGTGGAGGGCGGCGACCGAGAAGGCGTCGGTGGGCGCGGCCTCGCGCACCCGCAGCGCCCGCGTCGTCTCCACGCGCCCAGCATGACGGATGGACCGGGCGCCGCGCAGCACGTCCGCGGCGCGGTGCCGTGCCCGGGCGACCCCCGGAGGTGGGGGTCAGCCGCGCGCGTCGGCCTCGAGGCGGGCGGCGTGGTCGGGGACGACGTTCGAGACGTCGCGCGGCGGGCGCTCGTACCCGGTGGGCTCGGGCCGCGGCGGGACCTCGACGACCGGGCGGTCGACCCGTTCCCACGGCACCTGGCCCAGCAGGTGGTGGATCATGTTCACCCGGCTGCGGCGCTTGTCGTCGGACTCGACCTCGAACCACGGGGCCTCGGGGATGTCGGTGTGGACGAACATCGCGTCCTTGGCCCGCGAGTAGTCCTCCCACCGCGTGATCGAGGCGACGTCGTTGGGGCTGAGCTTCCAGCGGCGCATCGGGTCCTCGGCCCGCGAGCGGAACCGCTTCTCTTGCTCGGTGTCGGAGACGCTGAACCAGTACTTCAAGAGGATGATCCCGTCCTCGACGAGCATCCGCTCGTAGGTCGGCGCCTGCCGCAGGAAGCGCTCGTACTGCTCCTCGGTGCAGTAGCCCATGACCCGCTCGACGCCGGCGCGGTTGTACCAGGACCGGTCGAGCAGGACGATCTCGCCGGCGGCCGGCAGGTGCGGGACGTAGCGCTGGAAGTACCACTGCGAGCGTTCTCGCTCGGTCGGCGCCGGCAGGGCCACGATCCGCGCGACGCGGGGGTTCAGGTACTCGGTGACGCGCTTGATGGTCGAGCCCTTGCCGGCGGCGTCGCGGCCCTCGAAGACGACGACGATCCGCGCGCCCGTGGCCTGCACCCACGCCTGCAGCTCGACGAGCTCGGCCTGCAGGCGGCGCAGCTCGCGCTCGTACAGCTTCTTCTTCATCCGTCCGGCCATGGCGGGCTCCGTTTCGCGGACCCCGGTGCGGGACACCGGGCCCGGCGGTCGAGAACGGTCGGTGACATGGTGAGGCCCCGGGCAGTATGAGTGCCCGGGGCCTCGGCGACGTGGCGTGATGCTCCGCGTCTCGCGAGTCGGGGTCCGGTCGCCGCCACCCGCATCACCGGGTGGCTCCTCGCGGCGAAACCGCGGGGCCTGGCGGCCTCTTCCGTCTCGGTCCCTCCACCACCTCGGTGGTGGAGTGGGTCATGTCTAGTCCTCTGCGCCTCGTGCTGGCAAGGGGGCGGCGGGACCTCTTCCCGTCGCGTCCGCCGACGGCGGCGTGTCGTCGGCGTGTCGTGTGACGCGCGTGACCGTCGCCCGACCTGTGGACCACGCGTCCCGCCATGCGGGACCGCGCCGCGACGACCGCCCCGGGACCGGGGTTCCGGCCCCGGAGGCGCAGTCAGACCTGGCGCCGGTCCGCGACGGCCGCGGCGATCTCGGCGACGGCCTCGTCCACGGGCACGCCGTTCTTCTGGCTCCCGTCCCGGTAGCGGAACGACACCGCGCCCGCGTCCCGGTCCTCCCCACCGGCGATGAGGACGAACGGCACCTTGGCCTTGCTCGCGTTGCGGATCTTCTTGGGGAAGCGGTCGTCGGAGGTGTCCAGCTCGAAGCGCAGCCCCGCGGCCCGCAGCTTCTCGCCGACTTGGGACAGGTACGGGACGAACTCCTCGGCCACCGGGACGCCGAGCGCCTGCACCGGCGAGAGCCACGGGGGGAACGCGCCGGCGTAGTGCTCGACGAGGACCCCGATGAAGCGCTCGATGGACCCGAACTTCGCCGAGTGGATCATCACCGGCTCCTGGCGGGAGCCGTCCGCCGCCTGGTACTCCAGCCCGAACCGGTGCGGCTGGTTGAAGTCGTACTGGATGGTCGACATCTGCCAGGTCCGGCCGATGGCGTCGCGCGCCTGCACGGAGATCTTCGGCCCGTAGAACGCGGCGCCTCCGGGGTCCTCGACGAGGTCGACGCCGAAGGACTCGGCGGTGCGGCGCAGGACGTCGGTGGCGGCCTCCCACTGCTCGTCGGAGCCGATGAACTT
>NZ_SAYU02000031.1 GCF_004025965.2 Phycicoccus flavus
CTCTTCGACGGCCTCGACCTCGGCGGGTCCGGACGCCCCGGAGCCGCGGGTCCCGCGACCCACGACAGCGCGCACGCCGCCCTCGTCAACGCCGCCGGCGTCCCCACCTGGGCGCAGGCCGCCGCGGAGGGCCGCGGTCCCGACGGGGGTCCGGTCGCCCCTCCTGGGCGGCTCGACGCCGACGCCCTCCTCGAGGGCCTGAACCCCCAGCAGCGCGAGGCCGTGCTCCACGAGGGGCCGCCACTGCTCATCGTCGCGGGCGCCGGGTCGGGCAAGACCCGGGTCCTCACCCACCGCATCGCCCACCTGCTCGCCGACCGCGGGGTGCAGCCGGGACAGGTGCTCGCCATCACCTTCACGAACAAGGCCGCAGCGGAGATGCGCGAGCGGGTGTCGGCGCTCGTCGGCCCGCGGGCCAGGGCGATGTGGGTCATGACCTTCCACAGCGCGTGCGTGCGGATCCTGCGCCGCGAGGCCGACAAGGTCGGGATGCGCTCGCAGTTCTCCATCTACGACGCCGCCGACAGCCAGCGACGCCGGCGGTCGTCGGCCGGGCTGCGAGGATGGCCCGCGTGACCGGCTCCGACACCGTGCCCGACGACTTCGCCCGCTACGTCGCCGACTCCCCGACGTCCTACCACGCTGCCGCCGCGGCCCGGGACCGGTTCGTGGCGGCCGGGTTCACCGCTCTCGAGGAGTCCGCCGAGTGGCCCACCGCTCCGGGCGGATACGTCGTCGTCCGCGACGGCGCGGTCGTCGCCTGGCGGGTGCCGGCCGGTGCCGGGCCGACGACGCCGTTCCGGGTGCTCGGCGCACACACCGACTCGCCGGGCTTCCGGCTGAAGCCGCACGCCGTCGTCCGCGCCGACGGCTGGGAGCGCCTCAACGTCGAGGTCTACGGCGGGCCGATCCTCGGCAGCTGGTTCGACCGGGACCTCGCCGTCGCCGGGAGGGTGGTCGACCCCGACGGCACCGTCCGGCTCGTGCGCACCGAGGCGGTCGCCCGCATCCCGCACGTGGCGATCCACCTCGAGCGCACCGACGACTTCCGCCCCGACCGCCAGCGCCACCTCCTGCCCGTCGTCGGGGTCGACGACGGCTCCGACCCCGCCGACGTCCGCCACTGGCTGCGGGAGGCGCTCGGGGACGCCGTCGCCGGGGACCTCTTCCTCGCCGACACCCAGCCCGCCGCGCGCATCGGCGTCGGCGGCCGGCTGCTCGCCTGCGGCCGGATGGACAACCTCACGAGCGTCCACGCCGGTCTCGCCGGGCTGCTCGAGGCACCGGAGGACGCCGGGCACGTCGCCGTCCTCGCGGCCTTCGACCACGAGGAGGTCGGGTCGGCGTCGACGTCCGGCGCGGCCGGCCCGCTGCTCGAGGACGTCGTCGGCCGGATCCAGGAGGGGCTGGGCGCGAGCCGGTCCGAGGCCGCCAGGGCGCTGCGCGGGTCCTGGCTGCTCTCCAGCGACGCCGGACACCTCGTCCACCCCGGGCACCCGGAGAAGCACGACCCCGGCAACCGCCCGCGTCCCGGCGGCGGTCCGCTGCTCAAGGTCAGCGCCACCCAGCGGTACACGACCGACGCGCGCGGCGAGGCGCTCTTCGCGGCCACCTGCGCCGCCGCCGGGGTGCCGTGGCAGCACTACGTCAACGTCAACACCATCCCCGGCGGCTCGACGATCGGACCGCTCGCCGCGACCCGGCTCGGGATCCCCACGGTGGACGTCGGGGTCGGGCTGCTGTCGATGCACTCCGCCCGCGAGCTCGTGCACGTCGACGACCTCGTCGCCCTGCACGCGGCGGTCGCCGCCTTCCTCGCCGGCTGACGAGGGACCCCGCGACGGGCCTCAGCCCGGGTCGGGCCGCGGGCCGCGCCGGGCCTCGCCGGGCACCGGCACCCGGCCGTGCCGGAACAGGGGCTCCTCGCCCTCGGCCGGCGGCTCCTTCTTGGGACTCAGCGACCACAGCAGCCAGCCGATCCCCCCGAGCGGCACCTCCATGACGTGGGTGACGAGCGAGAACAGGACGACCCCGCCGGTGGCCGCCGCGGCGTCGGCCCCCCAGCCGACGAGGATCGCGCTCGTCGCCGTCTCGGTGACCCCGACCCCGCCCGGCGTGATACCGACCGCCGTGAGCAGCCGGCCGACGGCGTAGGCCGCGAAGAGCAGGTCCAGCGACAGCGTGACGCCCGTCTCGCGCATGACGAGGACGAAGAGGACGTAGTACGTCCCGAAGAAGGCGACGATCCCGAGGCTCATCGACCACCAGCGCCAGCGGACGACGTCGATGATGCGCGAGCGCAGGTCGCTCACGAGGTCCGCGACGCTCATCGCGGGGCCGGTGGCGCGCCGTCGTCGCACCAGCGGCCGGACCACGCGGTCGATCACCGCCCCGACCCGCTGGGCGACCCGCTCGCTGGCGAGCATGGCCGCCACCGTCCCGATGATCGCGAGCCCCGACAGCGACCCGGCGACGGCGAGGTCGGTGAGCGCGCGCGGCAGGTCGACCCCACCGGCGACGAGGACGAGGATCGCCAGCACCGGCAGCGCGATCCGGGCCAGGACGTTCCAGATGCCGGTGACGACGGCGGACGTCGACGTCGCGCGCCGGGTGAAGCCCCACGACCGGCACAGCGCGAAGGTGGCGGCGAGGCCGAGCGCCCCGCCGCCGGGCAGCAGGTTCGAGACCGACGACCCGCAGAGGTTGATGACGAGGGCCTTGCCGTGGGTCAGGCCGCGCAGCGAGCCGGTGAAGGTGAAGGTGTAGAACCACAGCCCGACGAGCATGAGCAGCTGCAGGCCGACCGCGTGCAGCAGCGGCACGGTGCGGATGACGGCCCAGATGTCGGACCACGACGTCTTCGCGAAGTAGGGCAGCCCCCACACGAGCAGCACGGCCGCCAGCGACAGCCCGACGAGGAACTGGAGGACCTGGCGGCCCTGGGTCGGCAGCTCGACGCCGCCGGCCCTCACGGCAGGCCCTCGAAGACGTCCCGGCGGACGCCGCCGCGGAACGGTCCGGAGGGGTCCCGGTACCACTCGCGGCCGAAGACGAGGTCGTAGAGGGGCCGCGGGATGCGCAGGAAGACGGCGAGCGTGCGGTCGCCGGTCTGCACACCCGCGCCGGGGGCCGACGCGCCGCCGCCGGTGGCCTGGGAGGCGTGCGCCCGCATCGCGGACCGCTTGGCCTCGACGTGGCGGCGGACGTCGATGCGGTGGGTGATGTCGCGCCGGGCGGTGAAGGCCCGTTCGAAGCTCGTGGGGTCGAACTCCTCCGGGAAGCGGTAGACGCGCGCGGCGAGCCGGACGGCGCGGGCGATGGTGTCGCGCGGGACGGTGGCCTCGAGCACCCGCGGCGTCCCGGCGATCCGGGCCGCCCGGGCGCCGACCTCGTGCACCCGCCGGTGGTCGCGGTGGCCGTAGCCGCCCGCGGCGTCGTAGCTGAGCAGGACATCGGCGCGCTCGGTGCGCAGGATGGCCGCGAGCCGTTCGGCGGCCTCCTCGACCGGGGCCCGGCAGAAGCGCGTCACGTCGGGCAGGTCCGGCTCGGGCTCGGGTCCGCTGCCGCTGTCCGCGTAGCCCAGCCACTCGACCCGGACGACGCCGAGCGCCGCGGCCGACCGCGCCGCCTCCGCGAGCCGCAGCTGTCCGAGGCCGATCCGCCGCAGGTCGTCGTCGGCCAGCCCCGCCCCGCCGTTGGTCGCGAGGACGAGCACGACGCGGTGCCCCTCGGCGGCGGCCTTCGCCATCGTGCCGGCCGTGAGGAGCGCCTCGTCGTCGGGGTGGGCGTGGAACGCCACGAGCGTGCGGGACATCGCGCCCATCCTCGCGCATGGCAGGGTGGTCCCCCGTGAAGGTCGCGCTCCTGTCGGACTGCTACCCGCCGCGGGTCGGGGGCATCGAGCGGCAGGTCCACGACCTCGCGCACCGGCTGGCCGGCGCGGGGCACGACGTCGAGGTGTTCACGGCCACCACCGGACCCGGGGGAGAGCGGCACGGCGCGCGGACCGCGGAGGACGGCGGCGTCGTCGTGCACCGGATGGCGCTGCCGCTGCCCGGCGGGGTCCCGGTCAACCCGCTGGCCCCGCCGGAGGTCCGTCGCCGGCTGGACGCGGGCGGCTTCGACGTCGCCCACGCCCACCTCGGCGTCGTCAGCCCGTTCGCCACCGACCTCGTGCGCACCGCCCGCGACGCCGGGCTGCCGGTGGCCGCCACCTTCCACTGCGTCCTCGGGGGGGCCGTGCCGGGGATGCGGGCCGCGGGCCACCTGCGGCGCTGGGCCGGCCGCGGGGTGGCCCTGAGCGCGGTGTCGCGGATGGCCGCCGACCAGGTCTCGCGCGCCGCCGGCGGGGCGCGGGTCGAGGTGCTCAACAACGGGGTCGACGCCGGCTGGTGGAGCGAGAGGGGCACCGACGACGCGGCGGACGGGGACGGCCCGTCGTCCGGGCTGCACGTCGTCACCGTGATGCGGCTCGTGCGGCGCAAGCGTCCCCTGGCGCTCCTCGGCGCACTGCACCGCACCCGGACCCTGCTCCCCGACGACGTGCCGCTGCGGGTCACCGTCGCCGGCGAGGGGCCGCAGCGGCGGGTCATGGAGTCCTACCTGCGGGCCCGCGGCATGGGCTGGGTGGCTCTGCCCGGGCGCCTGGACCGCGTCGGCCTGCGCCGCCTGCACCACGCCGCCGACGTCTACCTGTCCGCGGCCCGCCTCGAGGCGTTCGGCATCGCCGCGCTGGAGGCCCGGGCCGCCGGCCTGCCGGTCGTCGCGCTGCGGGGCACCGGCGTGGACGACGTCGTGAGCCACGGGGTCGACGGCCTGCTCGTCCCCGACGACGAGGCGCTGGCCGTCGCCGTGGCCGGGCTGGGCGCCGACCCCGGGCGGCTCGCCGCGATGCGCGAGCACCTGCGGGCGGTGCCGCCGCGGCAGGGCTGGGAGCGGGTGCTCGACGCGACGGTCGCCGAGTACCGCCGGGCCGGGGCCGCCGGGTGATCACCGTCGTCGGCCGGTCCGCCGGCACCGAGGTCGCGCGGTTCGTCCTCGAGCACGGCGCCGACCCGGCCGACGGGCTCGCCGCCCGGGGCTGGGCGACCGCGCCCGACGCCCCCGGTGACCCGTCGCGCGCGCCGGGGGTCGCCGTCAGCGGGGTCCTCGGCCGCCTCGTGCTCACCTACGACGTGACGGCCACGCGGGCCGTCGCCGCGTCGGCGGGACCGGCCGGGCCGGGGCTGTCCGCCACGGACCGGGCCGCGGTGACGCCCCGCCAGCGGGTGGCCGCGTACGCCGTCGTCGTCGACGCCGGACGCCTGCTGCTCACCCGGCTGTCGACCCGCACCGACGCCCCGGGCCGGTGGACGCTGCCCGGCGGCGGGCTGGACCCCGGCGAGTCGGCGGAGGCCGCCGTCGTCCGGGAGGTGAGGGAGGAGACGGGCCAGGACGTGGCCGACCTGCGGTTCGTCGGCGTGATGACCGCCCACTGGGTCGGCCGGTCCGACCGCGGCGCCGAGGACTACCACGCCGTCCGGTTGCTGCACACGGCCGTGTGCCCGGCACCCGGAGAGCCCGTCGTGCACGACGTCGGGGGCTCGACCTCGGACGCCCGGTGGGTCGCCCTGGACGCGCTCGGCGCCCTCGACCTCGTCCCCACCGTGCGGTGGGCCCTGCGGGCCACCGGCCACGCCTGAGCGCGACCGGGGCCGCAGGGCCCACGGGGTGGAGGGTCAGTCGGCCCGCCGCCCGGCGCGCAGACCGAGGACCCCGACCCCGGCGACGACGACCCCGCCGGCGACGACGGCCCACGGACCGATCTCGTCCCAGGCCGGGCTCACGTCGGCGGACTGCCCGACGAGGACGACGACGGCGACGAGCAGGCCGAGGAGCCCGAGGAAGAGGGCGAACGGGGCCGGGCCGGTGCGGTAGACGACCGGTGGGCCGTACGGCTGCGGCACCCCCGTCGGGGTGGGGCCGGCCGTCGTGGCGGGCGGCGGCACCGCCCGGCCGGCAGCCTCCGATTCCGGGCCCTCGGGGCCGTCCTCGCGGGTGGTCCCGCCCTCGAGACCGAGGTCGGCCGAGAGGGTCCGGGTGTCGTCGTCGGACCTGGGGTGGGTGTCGTCGGTGGCCATGTCAGCCCTCCTCGTCGATGGTGATGTCGCCGAACCCGAGCTGGACGGAGACGACGAGGTCCGGCTCGCCGCCGTCCCCGGTGACCACGCGGGGCGCGCGGTCGGTGCCGTCCTGCAGGACGTCGCTGCGCCGTTCGCCGGACGCGGTCGTGTAGTCGTGCTCGATGCGTCCGAGCCCGGTGGTCGGGACGATCTCGACGGTGAGGTCGGCGGGGACGCGGATGTCGAGCTGCCCGGCGCCGAGGCTGGCGCGGACCTCGCCGGCGGGGGCGCCGTCCGGCGGGGCGGTGAGCTGCCGCAGGTCGAGGACGGCGTCGCCCGCGCCCAGCTCGTAGTCGGCCGGCAGGCCGGACGTCATGGGGGTCCAGGTGCGGTCCCCGAAGCCGCCGCGTGCGTCGACCGCCTGGGTCGCGGCGGCCGTCGCGACGCCGAGGAAGGCCAGGACGACGACGAGGAAGCCGCTGAACCCGGCGGCCCGGCCGGAGAGGCCCAGCCCGACGACGACGGCCGAGACCCCGGCCAGGGCCAGCACGATCCCGAGGACGGCCGGCTCGCCCGGGAACCCGACGGGCCCGGCGAGCAGCGTCCCCAGACCGCCGAGGACGATGGCGACCCCGAGCGAGACGAGCCCGACGAACCCGCTCGGACGCCGGCGGCGGGGCCGCGGGGGCGGCGGCGGCACGGGGGCGGCGGGCGGGCGAGCGCCGCCGTAGGGGCCGCGGGCGAGGGTGCCCGGTCCGCCGGGGGGCGTCCCGGCCGGCGCCGCGGTGGACGGAGCGCCGGTGTCGAGCGTGCCGGGGGCGAAGGAGCTGGTCGGTGCGGACATCGGGGGTCCTCCGGGGGTGGGGCCGGCGACGGTGTCGTCGCCGACGGGAGCGGGGGTGCCGGGTGGCGGCGGCGGGGGGACGGCGCGGGCGGGGCCGGTGCCCGGCCACGGGGCGAGGGCGCCGGGCCGGCTGCGGGTGGCGAGGAACCACACGACGAGCGCGACCGGCAGGACGATCCACAGCGAGCTGCCGATGCCGTCGTTCCCGAAGCCCACCGAGGCGAGCCCGCCGACGACGAACAGCCCGGCGGCGACGCCGAGGACGACGGGCCAGGCCTCGCCCTGCCGCAGCGCGCGCTCGGCGAGGACGCGGTCGTGGCGGTCGGGCAGGACGAACCACAGGACGAGGTAGAGGGCGATGCCGAAGCCGCCGGCGATGGTCAGGGCGATGGCCGCGGCCCGGATGAGCAGGGGGTCGACGTCGACCCGGGCCGCGATGCCCGAGCAGACGCCGCCGAACCAGCGGCGGTCGGTGTCCCGGCGCAGACCGAGGCCGCGCAGCCGGGAGAAGAGGTCGTCGAGGGCGCCGGGCGCTCGCTGGGGCGGCGGGGGCTCCTGGGTGGTCGTGTCCGTCATACCGACCAGGGTCCCGGCGACGGCCGCCCGCCCGCCATGAGGGTCGACCCTGACCCTGCCCTGAGCGGACCCCTGGAGCGGGCCCGGAGGCCTCCCGGTGCGTCAGGATGGGGGTGTGCCCACCCCCTACGAGCCCGCGACCGTCCGGGCCGCCGCCGCCGCGCCCGAGCCGGTGCCGGCGCCGTCCCGGCCGCCGCTCGTGCGCTCGCGGGCGGCCGGGTGGACGCCCGGGGTCTGCGAGGCCGTGGCCCGCCACCTCGGGGTGTCGCGGCGGCTCGTGCGGCTCGCGTTCGTCGTCCTCGCGGTCTCCGGCGGGGCCGGCGTGGCCGCGTACGTCTTCCTCTGGGCCCTCACCGGCGAGGAGGACATCGCCCCGCAGGACGAGCCCGGCCGGCGCTGGTCCGAGCGGCGCCGGTGGCTGCTCTACCTCGCGGTCGGCGTCGTCATCGTCCTCGTGGGGCTGGCGCTGCTCGTCCCCGGCGTCGGCGTCGACATCCGCGGCTCCTTCCTCGTGCCGGTCGTCGCCATCGGGGTCGGGGCGGTCGTCGCCTGGAGCACCCTCGACGACGCCCAGCGCACCCGGTGGCTGTCGTCGGGGCCCGGCGGCGTCGGGTGGCTGCGGGTGGGCATCGGGTCCATCCTCGCGCTCGTCGGCATCCTCGCGCTGATGACCCGCGGCCGCTCCGTCACCGTCGTCTGGGACGCGATGCTCGCGGCGCTGTCGGTGCTCGTCGGCGCGCTCATCCTCGCGGCCCCGTGGGCCGTCCGGCTGTGGAGCGACTTCCGGCGCGAGCAGGTCGCCGCCGCCCGCGCCACCGAGCGCGCCGACATCGCCGCCCACCTGCACGACTCCGTGCTGCAGACCCTCGCCCTCATCCAGCGCCAGTCCGCCGACCCGCAGGCCGTGACCCGGCTGGCCCGGGCCCAGGAGCGCGAGCTGCGGACCTGGCTCTACGACGGGCCGACCGGCTCTCAGGAGTCGCTGGCCGCCGCCGTCACCGAGGTCGCGCACGAGGTCGAGGACGTGCACGGCGTCCCCGTCGACCTCGTCGTCACCGGCGACCGGCCCTTCGAGCAGCACGGCGTCGCCCTGTCCCGGGCGCTGCGCGAGGCACTGCTCAACGCCGTCCGGCACGGCGCCCCACCCGTCACCGCCTACGTCGAGATCGGGCCGAGCGGGGTCGAGGCGTTCGTCCGCGACCGCGGCACGGGCTTCGACCTCGACGCCGTCCCCGAGGATCGGCTCGGGGTCCGCCAGTCCGTCCTCGGCCGCATGGAACGGCACGGCGGCTCGGCCCGGGTCCGCCGCCGCGAGGACGGCACCGAGGTCGAGCTGCGGCTGCCGCCGATCGAAGGAGAACCGACATGAGCCCCTCGTCCAGCACCCCGTCCGGTGCGACCCCGGCCGGCCCGTCCGGCGGGTCCTCCGGCGGCGGGTCCGGCGGCGCGCCCACCCCGGTGCGCGTCGTCCTCGTCGACGACCACCGGATGTTCCGCACCGGGGTGCGGGCCGAGCTCACCGAGGCCATGTCCGGCGGGTTCCCGGTGTGCGAGTTCGTCGGCGAGGCACCCGACGTCGACACCGCGGTCGCGGTCATCCGCCGCGAGACCCCGGACGTCGTCCTCCTCGACGTGCACCTGCCCGGCGGCTCCGGCAACGGCGGCGCCGACGTCGTGCGCGGGTGCGCCGGCGTCGAGACCGCCGCGGGGACGCCGGTGCGCTTCCTCGCGCTGTCGGTGTCCGACGCGGCCGAGGACGTCATCGCCGTCATCCGGGCCGGCGCGCGCGGGTACGTGACGAAGACGATCACCGCCCGCGACCTCGTGTCCGCCATCCGCCGGGTGGCCGACGGGGACGCCGTCTTCTCGCCCCGGCTCGCCGGGTTCGTCCTCGACGCGTTCGGGGCCGCGGCGGGCGAGATCGCCGAGGTCGACGAGGAGCTGGACCGGCTCTCGGCGCGCGAGCGCGAGGTCATGCGGCTCATCGCCCGCGGCTACCAGTACAAGGAGGTGGCCAAGGAGCTGTTCATCTCCGTGAAGACCGTCGAGACGCACGTGTCGTCGGTGCTGCGCAAGCTCCAGCTGTCCTCCCGGCACGAGCTCACCGCCTGGGCCATGGGCCGCCGCCTCGTCTGAGCCCGCCTCCCCACCCGTCCCGACTTCCCCGCCCCATCCGCGAAGGGCGGGGTTGGCAAGGTTTGATCGCCCCTGCGAACCCCGGGTTTCCCGTGTAGAGCACGCGCCGGCCCTCAGGCCGCCGGGTGGCGGCCGAGCGTCGCGGCGGCGTCCCTAGGCTGTCCGCATGGAGATCGTCGAGAACCTGCTCGTCCTGCTGCACCTGCTCGGGATGGCGGCAATCGTCGGCAGCGCGGTGTTCGTCGCCCGTGGCCGCCCGACGCCGGCGCTGCTCTGGGGAGCCCGGGCGCAGATCGTCACGGGCCTGCTCCTCGTCGGCGTCGTCGAGATGGGCGATGACCCGGTGAACCACGCCAAGATCGGCGTCAAGCTCGTCGTCGCGATCGCCGTCGCCGCCTGCGCCGAGGTCGCGGCCGGCCGGGCCCGCCGGGGTCGGGGCGAGCGCCCGCAGCTCGTGCACGCCGCCGGCGGGCTCGCCGTGCTGAACGCGGCGGTCGCCGTCCTCTGGGTCTGAGGGCTGCCCGACGCCGGCGAGGCCGGGGCGTCCGTCACCGCCTGTGCGGCCGGCGGCGGTCAGGGCAGGAGCAGCAGCTTGCCCTGGGTGCGCCGACCCTCGAGGTCCTCGTAGGCCCGGGCGGCGTCGGCGAGGTCGTAGCGGCCGCCGATCGACACCCGCAGCGAGCCGTCGGCCACGGCGCCGAGCACCTCGCGCGAGCGCCACTCCAGCTCCTCGCGGGTCGCCACGTGGTGGCCCAGCGACGGTCGGGTGAGGAACAGGGAGCCGCCGCCGTTGAGGCGCTGGATGTCGAACGGCGGCACCTGACCGCTCGCCGCGCCGAAGAGGGCCATGACCCCGCGCGGGCGCAGCGAGGCCAGCGAGGCGTCGAAGGTGTCCTTGCCCACCCCGTCATAGGCGACGTCGACCCCGCGTCCGTCGGTCGCCTCGCGCACCGCGGCGGCGAGGTCGTCGACGTCCCGGTAGTCGATGACGTGGTCGGCCCCGAGCCCGCTCGCCGTCGCGCACTTCTCCGGTCCGCCCGCCGTCGCGACCACCGTGCCGCCGAGCGACTTCACGGTCTGCACGAGCAGCTGCCCGACGCCACCGGCCGCGGCGTGCACGAGCGCCGTCGTGCCCGTGGCCACCGGGTAGGTGCTGCTCGTCAGGTAGTGCGCCGTGAGGCCCTGGAGCATGACGGCGGCCGCGACGTCGAGGTCGACCCCGTCCGGCACCGCCACGACGCCGGAGGCCGGCTGGACGCTGAAGCGCGCGCCGCTGCCGATGCCCTGGGGCCACGCGACCCGGTCGCCGACGGCGAGCCCGGTGACGTCGGCGCCGACCGCGACGACGGTGCCGGCGCCCTCGTTACCGGCGACGAACGGGGTCTCCATCGGGTAGACGCCCTCGCGCTGGTAGACGTCGATGAAGTTGACGCCGACGGCGGCGACCTCGACGAGCACCTGGTCCCGGCCGGGCTCGTCGGCGTCCCGCTGCTGCACCTCGAGGACGTCGCGCCCCCCGGTCTCGGTGACGACGAGGGCGGGTCCGCTGTGCTGGCTCATGCCGCCGATGCTAGGCGGGCGCCCCCCGGTCGAGGGCGATCCAGTACCGGCGCTTGCCGTCGCGGACGTCCTCGAGCACCCCGCCGTTGGCCTCGATCGTCCGGGCCGACCCGACGTTGTCGTCGTCGCAGGTGACGAGGACCGGGTCGATGCCCAGGGCCGCGCACTCCGGCAGCGCGAGGCGCAGGGCGTCGGTGGCGACGTGCCGGCGGCGGGCGGACGGGCGCACCGAGTAGCCGATGTGGCCGCCGTACTCCAGGAGGAACGGCGTCAGCCGGTGCCGGACGGACAGCGACCCCAGGTAGGTCGTGGGGTCGGCGTCGTCGACCACCCAGAAGAAGGTGCACGGCACGTGGCCGGTCGGTCGCGGGGTGTCCTCGCGGGCCTGGTCGCGCCGGTGCCCTGCGAAGCGCGCGAAGCCCTCGGGGGTCTCGAGCTCGGCGCGGGAGAAGGCGACCCCCGCGAAGCCGCCCTCGTCCGGCTCCTCGACCCACAGCCCGTCGCCGTCGCGGTGACCCTCGCCGACCGCGACGAACTCGTCGTGGGCCGCGAGGTAGGACGCGCGCATCGCGGCGTCGGGGGCGTGCAGGACGATCACCCGGCCGACGGTACGTCGGCGGCGCGGGCGCCTTCCACCCCGTCACCCGGTGCGCAGGCCGCGCAGCACGGCGTCGAGCATGTCCGGCGTCAGCCGCTTCGTGTAGGTGTTGTGCGGACTCACGTGGTAGGAGCCGACGAGCCAGACGACGCGGCCGTCGGGCAGCCCCAGGGGGACCTCGGCGGCGTGCCCGAACCGGGGTTTGGGCCGCGGCACCTCCCAGCCGAGGGCGCGGGCGGCGTCGATCGCCGCGTTCCAGCCGATCGAGCCCAGGCAGAGGACCGCGCGCAGACGCGGCGCCGCGAGCACGAGGTCGCGCTCGAGCCACGGCGAGCAGGCGGCGCGCTCGTCCGGCGTCGGCGCGTTGCGGGGCGGGGCGCAGCGGACGGCTGCGACGATGCGCAGCCCGGTGAGCCGCTGGCCGTCGCCGGCGCCCACCGAGGTCGGGAGCGCGGCGAAGCCGGTGCGGTGCAGGGCGGCGTAGAGGAAGTCGCCCGAGGCGTCGCCGGTGAACATCCGGCCGGTGCGGTTCGTCCCGTTGGCGGCGGGGGCGAGCCCGACGAGCAGCACCTCGGCGTCGGGGTCGCCGAACGACGGGCCGGGGCGTCCCCAGTACGGCTGCTCCGCGAACGCGGCCCGGCGCCCGGTGCGCGCGACGTCCTCGCGCCAGGTGACGAGGCGGGGGCAGGCCCGGCACACCGAGATCCGCGCCTGGAGGGCGGGGACGTCCGCGGCGGAGGCGGCGAGCCGGCGGACCTGCGCCGGGGTGCGGGCCACCGGGGTGTCCGGGGCGGCGGGGTCGTCCGGCCAGCCGCCACCGGCCGGCGCGGGGGAGGGCAGCGGTGTGCCCGTCACCGGGTGCGGGTCGAGCCGGTCCCCGTCGGTGACCGGGTGCGGGTCCCGCCGTCCGTCCGCCATGCCGCGACTCTACGGAGGCGGGCGGCGCCGGTCGGCGTCCGACCGCGGCCCGTCCGCTCCCGGGCCGCCACGGCGTGGTGGCGGGCGGGGTACGGGAGGACTCGCGACGATGGGGTCGTGACGCGGGTGACGGTGGTCGGCGGCGGAGTCGTCGGGCTCACCGCTGCCCTGGCGCTGGCCGGGGCCGGCCACCGCGTGTGGTGCGTGCGGGAGGTCCCCGCGGCCGGGACGGTCTCGGCGGTCGCCGGCGGGCTGTGGTTCCCCTACCACGTCGAGCCCCGCGACCGGGTGGTCGCCTGGGGGCTGGTCTCGCTGGCCCGCCTCACCGGGCTCGCGGCGGACCCGACGAGCGGGGTGGCGCTGCGGGACGGCCTGCTCGTCGAGCGGGCGGGTCCGGACCGGTGGTGGACCGAGGGGGTCACGGGGTGGCGGGACGCCCGGCCCGGCGAGCTGCCGGAGGGGGCGGCGTCCGGGGTCGTCGCCCGGCTGCCGCTGGTCTCCATGCCGGTCCACCTCGCCTGGCTCGAGCAGGCCTGCGTCGCCGCCGGGGTGGAGCTGGCGGACGGCCGGGTCGAGGACCTCGACGAGCTCGAGGACGACGTCGTCGTCCTGGCCACCGGGCTCGCGACGCCCCGGCTGCTGCCCGAGGTCGAGGTGTCCGCCGCCCGCGGGCAGGTGGCGTTGCTCGCGAACCCGGGCCTGGAGCGCTGGTTCGTCGACGCCGGCGCCGACGCCGGCCTCACCTACGTCCTGCCGCACCCGGGGTGGGTGGTGTGCGGCGGGACCGACGACCCGGGGGAGGACGAGGCGCCGGACCCGGACGTCCACGGGGAGATCGTGGCGCGCTGCCGTGCGGCGGTGCCCGCCCTGCGCGACGCGGAGGTCCTCGGGTCGCGGGTGGGCCTGCGGCCGGTGGCGCCGGCGGTCGACCTGCGGCTGCGCGAGGTGCGGGGCCGGGCGGTCGTCACCGACGTCGGCCACGGCGGTGCCGGTGTCACCCTGTCCTGGGGGTGCGCCGACGAGGTCGTCGCCCTCGTCGCCGGTCTCGGCTGACCGCGCCCGTGCGGTCCGGGCCCGCCCCGCCCGGCGGACGGCGGGCCGGGGTCAGAGGTCCGGGCGGCGGGAGGGGCGGCCGCGCAGCGCCTTGGTCTCGGCCCGCTGCTTCTTGGCCCGGATCCGTCGCTCGACCGACCCGCGCGTCGGCCGGGTCGCCCGGCGCTTCGGCGGCGGCGGGGCGAGCGCCTCGCGCAGCAGGGCCGCCATGCGCTCCCGGGCGGCGACCCGGTTGCGCCGCTGCTGCCGGTGCTCGGACGCGGCGACGACGAGCCGGCCGTCGACGAGCCGGGCCTCCAGGCTCCGCAGCACCCGGCGCCGCTGGGCCTCGGTGAGCCCGGGGACGGCGGCGACGTCCAGCTCCAGCTCGACCCGGCTGTCGGCGGTGTTGACGCCCTGCCCGCCGGGACCGGAGGAGCGGGAGAACCGCTCGACGAGCTCACCGGCCGGCACGACGAGCCCCGCCGGCACCCCGGGGCCGGGCGGCACGACGAGGTCCATCAGGGCGTCCCGGTGTCGTCCTCGGGCTCCGGCGGTGCCTGCGCGCCCTCGGCCTCGTCGCGCTCGGCCCACTCCAGCAGCGGCGAGATGTCGAACACGGCGTCGTCGATGCCGGCGTGCAGGTCCCCGAGCTCGGCGAACCGGGCGGGCATCGTCGCGATGGTGAAGTCGTCGGGCTCGGCGTCGTCGACCTCGTCCCACCGGATCGGGGCCGACACGGTGCCGATGTCGTTGCCGCGCACCGAGTACGCCGCCGCGATGGTGTGGTCGCGGGCGTTCTGGTTGTAGTCGACGAACACCGCCGCCGGGTCGCGGTCCTTGCGCCACCACGTCGTCGTCACGTCGTCGGGGAGCCGCCGCTCGACCTCGCGGGCGAAGGCCAGCGCGGCGCGCCGGACGTCGGCGAAGCCGTGCTCCGGGGCGATGCGGACGTAGACGTGCAGGCCGTGCCCGCCGCTGGTCTTCGGCCAGCCCGTGGCCCCGAGCTCGTCGAGCACCTCGTGCGCGACGTGGGCGGCGCGGCGGACCCGGGAGAACGGGGCCTTCGGCATCGGGTCGAGGTCGATGCGCCACTCGTCGGGCTTCTCGGTGTCGGACCGCCGGCTGTTCCAGGGGTGGAACTCGACGGTGCTCATCTGACAGGCCCACGCGACGTCGGCCGGCCGGGTGACGCACAGCTCGTCGGCGTGCAGGCCGTAGCGGGGGAAGTGCAGGCGCACGGTCTCGACCCACGGCGGGGCGCCGCGCGGGAGCCGCTTCTGGTGCACCTTGTCCCCGGCGATGCCGTCGGGGAAGCGGTGGAGCATGCACGGCCGCTCGCGCAGCGCGTTGACGATGCCGTCGCCCACCGACAGGTAGTAGCGGACGAGGTCGAGCTTGGTCTCGCCCCGGGCCGGGAAGTACACCCGGTCCGGGCTCGAGACCCGCACGTCGAACCCGTCGACGTCGAGGACCACGGGTTCCCCGAACTCACCCTTGCGCGAGGCCATGCCGCCACCGTAGGGCTCCGGGGGCCCGACGTGCCCGCGGACCGGCGGGAACGACGGCGCCGGTGTCGCCCCCGTGCGCCCCCGTCGCGGTGTCCCGGGGGCGACCGACCTTCGACAGGACCACGACCCGCGCCGGGCCGCCGGTCCCCTGCCCGCGCGACCCGTGGGACCCGCGGGACGTCTGTGACGTGCGGAAACGCTCTCACCGACCCTCGACGGGCGGGATTCGTCAAACCTTCGTAAAAGGTTCGACAGAGGTCTCGACAAACCCTGGACGAGTCCATACGGTCTGACTACCGACACACCACGTCAGTGAGGACAGAGGAGACCGTCGACATGAGCCGCCGCCGCCCCCGGTACACCCCCTTCACCCGTACCACCAACCCGCTGCAGTCGCAGGACTCGGCCCGCGCCTGGGTGCGTGCCGGTGCCGCCGCGTCCGTCGCGGGTGTCGCCGCCGCCGCCTTCGCCGTGCCGGCGCAGGCCGCCCCGGACACCGAGTGCATGCGCGCCGGCATCTCGACGCTGAAGAGCGCCGGGCTCCTGTCCTCGGTCGCCAAGAACGGCGTCGCCATCTCCGACGCCGTGGCGCTCGGGGTCACCGTCCGTGACGGCGCCGACATCAGCGGCGTCCCGGACCCGATCCCGTTCAACGTGCTCCTCGCCGACCACCGCGCCGGCGAGAACAGCCTGTTCGTCTACCCCTGGTGCGGCTGACCAGCCCCCAGCACCGCCGCGACGGCCGGGACCTCACGCGAGGTCCCGGCCGTCCCGCGTCCGCACCTGCGCCGGCGCGCCGCGGGACACCCCGGCACCTGTCCCGCCCTCCGGCGGACCGGACCGGGGACGCAGGCCGACCGCCGTGGCGCGGGGGTGAGGGCGTCGGTGCCGGGACGTAGGGTGGAGCGAGCATGAGCACCCTCTTCGACGGCCTCGACCTCGGCGGGTCCGGACGCCCCGGAGCCGCGGATCCCGCGACCCACGACAGCGCGCACGCCGCCCTCGTCAACGCCGCCGGCGTCCCCACCTGGGCGCAGGCCGCCGCGGAGGGCCGTGGTCCCGACGGGGGTCCGCTCGCCCCTCCTGGGCGGCTCGACGCCGATGCCCTCCTCGAGGGCCTGAACCCCCAGCAGCGCGAGGCCGTGCTCCACGAGGGGCCGCCACTTCTCATCGTCGCGGGGGCCGGGTCGGGCAAGACCCGGGTCCTCACCCACCGCATCGCCCACCTGCTCGCCGACCGCGGGGTGCAGCCGGGACAGGTGCTCGCCATCACCTTCACGAACAAGGCCGCCGCGGAGATGCGCGAGCGGGTGTCGGCGCTCGTCGGGCCGCGGGCCAGGGCGATGTGGGTCATGACCTTCCACAGCGCGTGCGTGCGGATCCTGCGCCGCGAGGCCGACAAGGTCGGGATGCGCTCTCAGTTCTCCATCTACGACGCCGCCGACAGCCAGCGGCTCATGTCGATGGTCCTGCGCGACATGGACCTCGACCCCAAGCGCTACAACCCGCGGGCCTTCGGGCACCAGGTGTCCAACCTCAAGAACGAGCTCGTGGACGAGGAGACCTACGCCCGCCGGGTGTCCGAGGAGGGCACCCACCAGGAGCAGGTGCTCGCCGAGGCCTACACCGAGTACCAGCGGCGGCTGCGCGCGGCGAACGCCCTGGACTTCGACGACCTCATCATGACGACGGTCCACATCTTCCAGGCCTTCCCCGACGTCGCCGAGCACTACCGCCGCCGGTTCCGGCAAGTCATGGTCGACGAGTACCAGGACACCAACCACGCGCAGTACCAGCTGGTCCGTGAGCTCGTCGGCACCGAGGAGGGCCGGGGCGAGCACGCCGTCGCCCCCAGCGAGCTCGTCGTCGTCGGGGACGCCGACCAGTCCATCTACGCCTTCCGCGGCGCGACGATCCGCAACATCGAGGAGTTCGAGGAGGACTACCCGCAGGCGCGGACCATCCTCCTCGAGCAGAACTACCGCTCGACCCAGACCATCCTCCAGGCGGCGAACTCGGTCATCGCCCGCAACGAGACCCGCCGCAAGAAGAACCTCTGGACCGCGAGCGGCGACGGCGAGCAGATCGTCGGGTACGTCGCCGACAACGAGCACGACGAGGCCGCCTTCGTCGCCCGCACCATCGACCGGCTCGGCGACGAGCACGGCACCCGCCCCGGCGACGTCGCCGTGTTCTACCGCACCAACGCCCAGTCCCGGGCGCTGGAGGAGGTCTTCGTACGGGTCGGGCTCCCGTACAAGGTGGTCGGCGGCACCCGGTTCTACGAGCGCCGGGAGGTCAAGGACGCCCTGGCCTACCTGCGGGTGCTGTCCAACCCGGCCGACACCGTCAACCTGCGGCGGATCCTCAACGTGCCCAAGCGCGGCATCGGCGACCGTGCCGAGGCCTGCGTCGCCGCCCTCGCCGAGCGCGAGCGCATCCCCTTCGTCGCGGCGCTCGGCCGACCCGAGGACGCGCCGGGCATCGCCACCCGCTCGGTGGCCGCCATCCGCGGGTTCACCGGCATCCTCGAGGACCTCGGGCGGGTCCGCGACGACGAGGACGCCGGCGTCTCCGACCTGTTGGAAGCCGTCCTCGACCGGTCCGGCTACCTCACCGAGCTCCGCGACAGCCGCGACCCCCAGGACGAGACCCGGGTCGAGAACCTCGCCGAGCTCGTCGCCGTCGCCCGCGAGTTCGACGACGCCCGGCGGGAGACCGGCGAGGTGCTGGCCCTCGAGGACTTCCTCGAGCAGGTCTCGCTCGTCGCCGACGCGGACGAGATCCCCGAGAACGCCGAGGCCGAGGCCCAGGGCGTCGTCACCCTCATGACGCTGCACACCGCGAAGGGCCTGGAGTTCCCGGTGGTCTTCCTCACCGGCATGGAGGACGGGACCTTCCCGCACCTGCGCAGCCTCGGCGACGCCAAGGAGCTCGAGGAGGAGCGGCGGCTCGCGTACGTCGGCATCACCCGGGCCCGCGAGCGACTGCACCTCTCCCGCGCCGCCGTCCGGTCGGCGTGGGGCGCACCGCAGTACAACCCACCGTCGCGGTTCCTCGACGAGATCCCCGACGCGCTCGTCCGCTGGGAGCGGGAGCTGTCCGGGGCGTCCGCCGTCGGCCGGCGCGACCAGCGACCCGCCGTCGCCACCCTCGCGGCCCGCCCCGGCGTGCGCTCGCCGGGCAACCGGCCCATCGTCCAGCTGTCCCCGGGCGACCGGGTCACCCACGACTCCTACGGGCTCGGCAGCGTCGTGCGGACGATGGGGGAGGGCGAGCGGACCCAGGCCGAGGTCGACTTCGGCGGCGAGCTCGGCGTCAAGCGCTTCGTCCTGCGCTACGCGCCGCTCGAGAAGCTCTGAGCCGACCGGGGACGGCCGTGGGGGACCGGGTCGCCGACACCTACCGCTACCTGCGGGTGGTCACGCCGCTGCCCGCGGTGTGGCTGCTGCTGGCCGTCGTCGCGCTGGCGCTCGTCCGCGGCGAGGTGCTGGAGTCGATCAGCGACTACTACACCGGCCCGCTGCGCGACGTGTTCGTCGGTGCGCTCATGGCCTGCGGACTCGGGATGGTCGTGTTCAAGGGCGAGTCGGGCCTGGAGGACACGGCGCTGGACGTCGCGGGGATCAACGCCGTCCTCGTCGCCCTCGTCCCGATCTCCTTCCAGGACGGGCTCGACGCCGCGCGCCTGGCCGAGGCCGCCGGGGCGCCGCT
Organism: Phycicoccus flavus; assembly: GCF_004025965.2. Lineage (GTDB taxonomy): Bacteria > Actinomycetota > Actinomycetes > Actinomycetales > Dermatophilaceae > Phycicoccus > Phycicoccus flavus. The sequence goes on from NZ_SAYU02000031.1 coordinate 18,991, forward strand.
GCCGGTCTCGGCGGCCGACCTCGTCGGCAACCTGCGGCTGGCCCTGGCCACCCTGCTCGTGGTGCTCGTCCTCTACCTCGTCGCCGACCAGCTGCTCCTGCGCGGCCCGGGCCGGCGGTGGTCGGGCCGGCCCCCGCTGGCGCGCGCGCTGACCCTCGTCTCGTGGGGCACCCAGCTCGTCCTCGTCGCCGTCGTGGCGCTCGTCCTGTTCGGGGCGCAGGCGGTGCTCGGGCGGTCGCTGTTCACCGCCGTCCACGTCCTCGCGGCGACGCTGCTCGTCGTCAACCTGTCCTTCGCCGCGGCCAGCCACGCCATCCCGCACCGGCTGCGCGCGGCGGACGACGCCCCGCCGGACGGCGCCCGGACCCGGCGGGTGTTCGGCCTGCTCACGGCGTCGATGTGGGTGGGCCTGCTCGTCGGCGGGGTGCTCATCGTCGCCGGGGTGCCCTACGCGGTGCTCGTCACCGAGGTCGTCGAGGTCGTGCTGTTCCTCGGCTTCTGGTTCACCGCGACCCGTGAGGAGTGGCGCGGGCTCGTCCGCGCGCTCCGCCCGGGTTGAGCGGACGCCGGCCGGCCCGCCCCGGGAGGGTCAGCGCCGGACGGGCAGCCGGCGGCCGGGGGACGTCACCAGAGGCCGTGGGTCTGGAGCCACGGCACGGGGTCGACCGGGTTGTCGCCGACGGCGCTGGTCTGGATCTCGAAGTGCAGGTGCGAGCCGAAGGAGTGGCCGGTGTTGCCGACGAGGCCCACCTGGCTGCCCGGGAGCACCGTCTGGCCGGCGACGACGTCGATCCGGCTCATGTGGCCGTACCAGGAGACGCTGCCGTCCCAGTACTGGATCTCGACCTTGTAGCCGAACTCGCCCTCCCAGCCCGCCTGGGTGACGGTGCCCTGGGACATCGCGTACAGCGGGGTGCCGGTGGGGGCGGCGAGGTCGATGCCGTCGTGCTGCTTGCCCCAGCGCCAGCCGAACCCGGAGGTGAGGTTCCAGATGCCGACCGGCCGGACCCACTTCTTGGCCTGGCGCTCGGCCTCCCGCGCGGCGGCCCGCGCCTTGCGCTCGGCCTCGGCGCGGGCCTGGGCCTCGGCGGCGGCCTTGCGCTTCGCGGCGCGCGCGGCGCGCTGCTGCGCCTCGGCCCGGCCCTGGAGCGCGGCCGTCTGCATCGAGGCGTCCTGCCGGCGGACGGCGATGTCGGTGGACGCCGAGGTGTCCGCAGCCTCCTGCACCCGGGCCATCGCCGTCTGCTGCCCGGTGAGCGCGATGGTGCTCTCGGCCCCGGACTGCTGCGCCACGGTCGCCGCGCCGGTGGCGGTGACCACGAGGGCTGCGGCGGCCGTCGTGGGCAGCACGAAGCCGGCGCTGAGGGCGCGGGGCAGACGGGGGCCACGGGAGCCGTTGCGATGGCGTCCGGAGTAGTGGCGACCCTGGTAGGACCGGGAAGTCACGATGGGATGGACCTCGGGGTGGTGCGGGTGGGGCAGGGGTGCCTGGCGGGCTGGGCAACCGTAGCGTGACCATTCCGTGACCGAAAGCGGTTCGCTGAGAAGTGTCGCGGGCGCCCTGTGGGGTACACGCGCGCAATGGGGCGTTGACCTGCGCCGATGTCTCGACGTCGAGGCTTCGTCGAAGGTGAGGGAATTCTCAGGAAAGTCCGGAGAGTCTAGAGGTGTCCCGCCTGCTGGTCACTCGCGGGTGGACAGAGGGGTCACCCCGCGCCGGACGGTGGCCCCGCCGGCGTCGAGCTGGGCCAGGGCCACCGAGATGCCGTGGACGACCTCGCCGAGCATCGGCAGGGTGAGGTGGCCGGCCCCGTGCAGGCGGACGTTGCGTGCGCCGAGGTCCGGATGACGCAGGGCCGCCGAGCGCTGCGGGAGGATCGCGGTGTCGGCGTCGGACCAGTACGACACGAACCGGGTGCGGCAGCCCGGGGCCGGTCGCGCGAGCTCGCGCATGAGGCCGCTGCCGGGACGCATCTGGCGCATGAGCCGGGTCGGCAGCGAGTAGGCCGCCCACGTGCCCTCGTGCGGGGTGCCGAGCGTCACGAGGGTGTGCACCCGCACGTCGCCGCCGAGCCGGGTGACGTAGTAGCGGGCGATGAGCCCGCCGAGGCTGTGACCGATGACGTGGATCCGCTCGAAGCCGGTCTCGGCGGCGACCCGCTCGACCTCCTCGGCCAGCCGCAGCGCCGCGGACCGCACGTCGGTGGCGAGGGTCGGGTAGTTCATCGCGAAGACGTTCGTGAAACCGCGGCGGGTGAGCCCGTGGCGCAGGAGGGTGAAGATCGAGCGGTTGCTGACGATGCCGTGCACGAGGAGGATCGGCGTCCCCGCGGCCTCGACGTCGGACACGAGCAACCCGCGGCGCACGGGGGGCAGGTGCTCGAGCCGGTGGTCCGGACGCGCGGCCCGGCCGGCCCCCGCCACGAGACCGACGGGCCAGGTGGCGACGTGCGCGCCGAGCCACGCGGCCTCCACCGCGGCTCCCGCGAGCACCGCCGGGTCCGTGAGGGCTGCCGCCGCGTGCCGCACCGCCGCGAGCGGGCCCGTCGCGCCGGACGCTCCCGAGACGACCCCGCCACGAGCCGGTGGCAGGGGGTCCCGGGCGGCGCGCATGGCCATCGTCATCCCACGTGGCGACTCCCGGCGCAACCGCATCTCAGCAATCTGTGGGAGAACGTCAAGGATGCGCCCCGGACCGGTAAAGAGTTACGCCGCCCCGGTCAATTCTTCGCAATAAGCATTGCCCCGCGGCCGGAGGCGGGACCATGTTTCCGGTCGTGCCCGGACCCGGGCGTGGATCCACGAAGGAGATGACCGTCCCCGTGAGACGACTCACCACCGGCCTCGCCCTCGGCGCGGCCCTCGCGACCCTGGTCGGCGGCCTACCCGCCGCGACCGCGGTCGGCAGCGCCACGACCGCCGCCCCGTCCGCGAGCAGCCCCGGCGCCGACCACGCGGCCCTCGGCCTGGCCAGGGCCGAGAAGCTCGTGCCCCGGTCCACCGTCACCGACCCCGACGGCACGACGTGGGTGCGCTACGACCGCACCTGGAAGGGCCTGCGCGTCGTCGGGGGCGACCTCATCGTCGAGAAGGCCAAGGGCGGCAAGGTCGAGGGCGTGCACTACAACGCCGACCACAAGGCGGTCGGCGCCCGCACGACGACGCCGTCCGTCGCCAGGTCGACCGCGATCTCCCGCGGCGCGGCCCGCTCCAAGGCCACGGACAAGCGCTCCGACGCCGAGCTCGTCGTCTGGGCCGGCGAGGGAACCCCGACGCTGGCCTACGACGTCGTGACGACCGGCGTCAAGGCCGACCAGACCCCGAGCCGTCTGCACACCATCGTCGACGCCGAGCGCGGCGCGGTCGTCACGAGCTTCGACGAGATCGTCGAAGGCACCGGCAACTCGATGTACTCCGGGAAGGTCACGCTCAACACCGTCCAGAGCGGCTCCACCTGGCAGCTCAAGGACAGCCGCGGCAACTACACGACCGACCTCGGCGGCGGCACCTCCGGCAACGGCACCCTCTTCACCGACGCCGACAACATCTGGGGCAACGGCTCGTCCACGAGCCGGCAGACCGCCGGTGTCGACGCGCAGTACGGCGCCGAGCGGACCTACGCCTACTACAACAACGTCCTCGGCCGGGCCGGCATCTGGAACAACGGCACGGGCGCCCGCAGCCGGGTCCACTACGGCAACGCCTACGTCAACGCCTTCTGGGACGGCACCCAGATGACCTACGGCGACGGCAGCGGCAACACCCACCCGCTGACCTCGCTCGACGTCGCCGCGCACGAGATGAGCCACGGCGTCACGGAGAACACCGCCGGCCTGCAGTACTCCGGCGACGCGGGCGGCCTCAACGAGGCGACCTCGGACATCTTCGGCACCGCCGTCGAGTTCTACTCCAGCAACTCGGCCGACGTCGGCGACTACCTCATCGGCGAGAAGATCGACATCAACGGCAACGGCACCCCGCTGCGCTACATGGACAAGCCGTCCAAGGACGGGCGCAGCCAGGACTGCTGGACCACCGGGACCAAGAACCTCGACCCGCACTACTCCTCCGGCCCGCTGAACCACTGGTTCTACCTGGCCTCCGAGGGCAGCGGCGCCAAGACGGTCAACGGTGTCTCGTACAACAGCCCGACGTGCAACGGCACCTCCTTCCCCGGCACCGGCCGCTCGGCCGTCGAGAAGATCTGGTACCGCACGCTGTCGACGAAGCTCACCTCGACGAGCACCTACGCCGCGGCCCGCAACGGCGCCATCACCTCGGCCGTCGAGCTCTACGGCAGCGGGTCGGCCCAGTGCACCGCCGTCGAGAAGGCGTTCTCGGCCATCAGCGTCCCGGCCGGCTCGGCGACCTGCGGGGGCAGCACCCCGCCGCCGCCCACCGGGGGGAGCCAGCTGCTCGGCAACCCGGGCTTCGAGTCCGGGGCGACGGTCTGGACCGGCTCCGCGGGCCCGATCACGAACAACACCGGCCGCCCGGCCCGCTCGGGCAGCTGGAAGATGTGGCTCGGCGGCAACGGCTCGACGACGACCGAGAGCGAGCAGCAGACGGTGACCATCCCGTCCGGCGCGAGCTCGGCGACGCTGTCGTTCTACGTGCGCATCGACACCTCGGAGTCCACGACGAGCACCGCCTACGACAAGATGCAGCCGCAGCTCGTCGTCGGGGGTGCCACCACGGCCCTCGCCACGTACTCCAACCTCGACGCGACGGGCTCGTACGTCAAGAAGTCCTTCGACCTCTCGGCGTACAAGGGCCAGTCCGTCACGGTGAAGTTCGTCATGAACGAGGACTCGGTCTACCAGACCTCCTTCGTCGTCGACGACACCGCGCTCACGGTCTCGTGAGCCCGGGGTGGTTGGGGGGGGGGCCCCCCCCCCCCCCCCCCCACCCCCCTCCCGCCGCCCGCCGGTCGGCCCGCGGCGCCCACCCCCCGCGTGCGTCCTCGCACGCCGCGCCGGCCGCGCCTCCGCGGCCCGGTGCCCACACCCCAGGAGAGAGCCCTCCATGTCCCACCGCATCCTCACCGGAACCGCCGTGACCGTCGCCGTGGCCGCCGCCCTGGCCGGCGGTGTCGCCCCCGGCGCCTCGGCCGGGTCCGACCCCTCCCCCCGCGCCGACGAGCAGCGCGCCGCCGGCGCCACCGCGCGCGCCCTCGGCCTGGGCGCCGACCAGTCCCTGACGGTCCGCAGCGTCGTCACGGACGCCGACGGCACCCGGCACGTCCACTACGACCGCACCCTCGACGGGATGCCGGTCGTCGGCGGTGACCTCGTCCTCGCCAAGCGCCCCGACGGCTCGGTCGGCGACCAGCACTGGGCCGCGGCCAAGGACGTCGCCCCGGCCGCCGAGCGCGCCACGCTCGCCCGCTCGGTCGCCGAGGCCACCGCCCGCTCGGGCGCCGGCTACCGCGTCGAGAGGACCTCCAGCGACCTCGTCGTCTACGCCGCCCAGGGCGCCCCGCGCCTCGCCTGGCAGGTGACGACCGAGGGCGTGCGCGCCAGCCAGACCCCGAGCCGGCTGAAGACCTGGGTCGACGCCCGCAGCGGCACGGTGCTCGGCTCGGCCGAGACGATCGTCGAGGGCACCGGCAACACCCAGTACTCGGGCACGGTCACGCTCAGCACGATCACCGGTACCGGCGGTTACCGGCTGCGCGACACCGTCGGCAACCACACGACCGACCTGAACGGCGCGACGTCCGGCACCGGCACCGAGTTCACCGACGCCGACGACGTCTGGGGCAACGGCACCACCTCCAGCCGCCAGACCGCGGGCGCCGACGCCCAGTGGGGCGCCCAGGAGACCTACGCCTACTACAACGACGTCCAGGGCCGGAAGGGCATCTGGGACACCGGGGTCGGCGCGCGCAGCCGCGTCCACTACGGCAACGCGTACAACAACGCGTTCTGGGACGGCACCCAGATGACCTACGGCGACGGTGCGGGCAACGCCAAGCCGCTGACCTCCATCGACGTCGCCGGCCACGAGATGAGCCACGGCGTCACCGAGAACACCGCGGGCCTGAACTACCGCGGCGAGTCCGGCGGTCTCAACGAGGCGACCTCGGACATCTTCGGCACCGCCGTCGAGTTCCACGCGGGCTCCGCGGCCGACCCGGGCGACTACCTCATCGGCGAGAAGATCGACATCAACGGCAACGGCACCCCGCTGCGCTACATGGACCGGCCGAGCAGGGACGGCCGCAGCGCCGACTGCTGGAGCAAGCAGGTCGGCCGGCTCGACGTCCACTACTCCTCGGGCCCGCTCAACCACTGGTTCTACCTCGTGTCCGAGGGCAGCGGCGCCAAGACGGTGAACGGCGTCGCCTACAACAGCCCCACGTGCAACGGCTCGTCGATGAGCGGCGTCGGGCACTCGGTGGCCGAGAAGGTCTGGTACCGGACGCTGAGCACCAAGCTCGTGTCGACGAGCACCTACAAGTCCGCCCGGGACGGCGCCATCGCCTCGGCCAAGGAGCTGTACGGCACCGGCAGCGCCGAGTGCGCCGCCGTCCGGAACGGCTTCGACGCCATCGCGGTCCCCGCGGGCACGCAGACCTGCACCACCTGAGGTCACGCCTCCGGGGCCCAGGCCCGCAGGAGGGGCGAGGGCGCGTCACCGGTCACCGGTGGCGCGCCCTCGGCGTGTGCCGGCCGGGCGCCCTCCGGGGGCTGTCCGGTCCCGGTGGGGCGGCCCGGGGGATCGCGGATCGGGCCACCGGTGGGCGGCCCGGACCGACCGCTCGCGGGTGCGATCCCTCCCTCGTCCGCCTCCGGTGACGACCCGCACACCGGACGCCGATAGTGTGCGGAGCAGCCCACCTTTCGCCGACAGTGAGGACGGATCGCCTCGTGGACCTCTTCGAGTACCAGGCCCGTGACATGTTCGAGAAGCACGGGGTGCCCGTGCTCGCCGGGGCCGTCGCGACGACCCCCGAGGAGGCGAAGGAGGCCGCCGAGCGGGTGGGGACGGCCAGCGGTGGGGTCACCGTCGTCAAGGCCCAGGTGAAGACCGGGGGCCGCGGCAAGGCCGGCGGCGTCAAGGTCGCGAAGACCGCCGACGAGGCGCAGGAGCACGCCCGGGCGATCCTCGGCATGGACATCAAGGGCCACACCGTCCACCGCGTCATGGTGGCCCAGGGCGCGCAGATCGCCGAGGAGTACTACTTCTCGATCCTCCTGGACCGCGCCGAGCGCCGCTACCTCGCGATGTGCAGCGTCGAGGGCGGGGTGGAGATCGAGCAGCTGGCCGTCGAGCGGCCCGAGGCACTCGCCCGTGTCGCCGTCGACCCGAACACCGGCATCGACGACGCCAAGGCCCGCGAGATCGTCGAGGCCGCCGGCTTCGACGCCGACACCGCCGCCAAGGTCGAGCCGGTCATCAAGTCCCTCTGGACGGCCTACCAGGAGGAGGACGCGACGCTCGTCGAGGTCAACCCGCTGGTGAAGACCGAGGCCGGCGACATCGTGGCCCTCGACGGCAAGGTCTCCCTCGACGCCAACGCCGACTTCCGCCACCAGGACCACGGGGCCCTCGAGGACACCGCCGCCACCGACCCGCTGGAGGCCAAGGCCAAGGAGAAGGGCCTCAACTACGTCAAGCTCGACGGCTCGGTCGGCATCATCGGCAACGGCGCCGGCCTCGTCATGAGCACCCTCGACGTCGTCGCGTACGCCGGCGAGGAGTTCGGCGGCCAGAAGCCCGCGAACTTCCTCGACATCGGCGGCGGCGCCTCGGCCGAGGTCATGGCCGACGGGCTCGACGTCATCCTCAACGACCCGCAGGTCAAGTCGGTGTTCGTCAACGTCTTCGGCGGCATCACCGCCTGCGACGCGGTCGCCAACGGCATCGTCGGCGCGCTGGACACCCTCGGTGACGAGGCGAGCAAGCCGCTCGTCGTGCGGCTCGACGGCAACAACGTCGAGGAGGGCCGGCGGATCCTCGCCGAGCGGGACCACCCCCTCGTCACCGTCGAGGCGACAATGGACGGCGCCGCGCGCCGGGCCGCCGAGCTGGCCTCCCAGAACTGACCGACGACAGCGACGAGAGAGCAGGAACGACACCCATGGCCATCTTCCTCACCGCGGACTCCAAGGTCATCGTCCAGGGCATGACCGGTTCCGAGGGCATGAAGCACACCCAGCGGATGCTCCGCTCGGGCACCGCCGTCGTCGGCGGGGTCAACCCGCGCAAGGCGGGCACCGAGGTCGAGTTCGAGGACGGCGTCACCGTCCCCGTCTTCGGCAGCGTCTCCGAGGCGATGGAGGCGACCGGCGCCGACGTCTCGGTCGTCTTCGTCCCGGCCGCGTTCACCAAGGCCGCCGCCATGGAGGCGATCGACGCGGGCATCCCCCTCTGCGTCGTCATCACCGAGGGCGTCGCCGTCAAGGACACCGCCGAGTTCTACAACTACGCGAAGGACAAGGGCGGCACCCGGATCGTCGGCCCGAACTGTCCGGGCCTCATCAGCCCCGGCGCCTCGAACGCCGGCATCATCCCCGCCGACATCGCCGAGGGCGGGCGCATCGGCCTGGTCTCGAAGTCCGGCACGCTGACCTACCAGATGATGTACGAGCTGCGGGACTTCGGCTTCTCCTCCGCCGTCGGCATCGGCGGCGACCCGGTCATCGGGACGACGCACATCGACTGTCTCGAGGCCTTCCAGAACGACCCCGACACCGACGCCATCGTCATGATCGGCGAGATCGGCGGCGACGCCGAGGAGCGCGCCGCCGCCTACATCAAGGACCACGTGACCAAGCCGGTCGTCGGCTACGTCGCCGGGTTCACCGCCCCGGAGGGCAAGACGATGGGCCACGCCGGCGCCATCGTGTCCGGCTCGTCGGGCACGGCGGCCGCGAAGAAGGAGGCCCTCGAGGCCGCCGGAGTCAAGGTCGGCAAGACCCCGTCCGAGACCGCCGACCTCATGCGCGAGATCATGCGCTCCCTCTCCTCCTCCTGACCCCCACCCCGGCGGACATTTCGGGGTGACCCCGAAATGTCCTCCGGACCCCGGTTCGTAAGGGGGGGTCCGGAGGACGTTCCGGGGTGTCGGGCGTCCGTGTGGGCGCCCGCTCGTCGGCGGTCAGTCCCCGTTGACCATCACCAGCCAGGTGCCGTCGCCGGCGATCAGCACCCGGTAGCCCGGGTACGTGCCTTCGGCCTTGGCGGTCTCGAGGCTGCGCTCGTCCAGGAGCCCGAGGTCGACCAGGCGCTGCCACTCCGCGTCGGTGCGCGGGGTCCGCGGCCACTCCGTGCCGAACTCGTTCTGCTCGGACGGCATGGCCAGGACGAGGGTGAGGGCGCGGTAGCGCGCTTCGCTCCCCGGCAGCGCGAAGGCGTCCGTCACCGGGCCGCCGGAGTGGTCGAGCACGGTGTCGTCCCGCGTCGCCAGTTCGGTCAGCCCGCGTGCGTCGCAGGCCACGGCGAGGTCCATGAGACGGCGCGCCGTCGCGAGGGCGGCGGCCGTCGCGTCGCCGGCGACCACGTCACCGCGGACGGCCCCGCACTCCGGCGGGACGACCGGCGCAGGGGGCGCCGTGACCGACGGCTGCGGCTCCGGCTCCGGCGGGGCCACGACCACGGCGGTCGGGGTCGGGGACGGCGTGGGTGTCGCCGGCGCGGTCGGCGTCGGCCTCGGGCGCTTGGTCGCGCGCCGTGTCGGGGTGGACGTGGCCGTCACGCTGGGGCTCGGCGTGGCGCTCGTGGGCACCGGTGCCGTCGACGTCCCGGCCGGGACCGGCTCGAGGGCCTCGGGGCGCCCGAGGTTCAGGAACCCGAGGGCGGCGACGGCGAGGACGACGGCCGCGGTGGCCAGCGTCGTCCACAGCATGCGGCGCCGCCGCGCGGCGCCGCCGGAGGCTCGCACGTCCTCGGGCTGCGACAGGTCGAGGGACTCGACGTCCCGGGCGAGGGTCATGAGGGCGTCGCGGACGAGCATGTCGTCGCGGTTCAGAGGCTCATCGGCCATGGCGGGTCTCCTTCCCGTGCAGGTCACGGGGTCCGGGGTCTTCGAGGTGGTCGTCGTCGGGCCGTAGCAGTGCGGCGAGCTGCGCCCGGCCGCGGTGCAGCCGGGCCTTGACGGTGCCGACCGGGGTGTCGGTCTCGGCGGCGATCTGCTCGACGCCGAGGTCCGCGAGGTAGTGCAGCGCGAGGGCCTCCCGGGTGGGTGCGCCCAGCCGGGAGAGCGCCTCGAGGACGGCCACCCGGTCCGGGGACGGTCCGGGGGTGTGCCGGGCCGCCCCGTGCCGGGTGTAGGCCCGGTCCTGCGCCTTGCCGCGGCGCCACTGGCTCACCGCCAGCCGCCGGGCCACCGTGCGCACCCACGCCAGCGGGTCCTGCGCGCCGGAGACCGTCGGCCAGTCCCGCCAGGCCCGGGCGTAGGCCTCCTGCGTGCTGTCCTGGGCCAGGGTCAGGTCCCCCGTCGTGGCATACACGAGATGGACCACCCGTTCCACCGTCGCCCGGTAGAAGGCGTCGAAGTCCCTCGCTGCGTCATCGTCCATGTCCCCTCCGTCTCGTCGTCTCACGATGCCGGACGCACACCACCCCCGCCGGGGTTGCGTCGGTTCCGCGACCGGTCCGGGACCTCAGAAGGTGAAGTACGGGAAGCCCGAGAACTCGGACCGGCCGGGCTCGAGCACGACCAGCGTGTCGGCGCCGGCGCTGGGGTCGAGGTAGGACGAGGACATCCCGAGCTGCAGCCGCGTCCCGTTCTCGAAGGTGAGCCGGTAGACCGTCGAGGAGGCGTCCGGTGCCACCCGGTCCGGGAACTCCCGCTGAAAGGCGGCGACCGGGTCGCCGACGCCGAGGCCGTGGAGCCGGGCGGTGGTCGGCGGTAACAAGACGTCGAGGACCCCGGCCCCGGACGTGCCCCGGCGCTCGGAGTCGATGAGGCCGATGATCCCGGAGCCGGCGCCCTGCTGGGTGATCTGCGAGTCCGCGCCGTCCTGCACGAGGGCGTCGACACGCACCTGGCCGTCGACGAATCTCCGCTGCTCGATCCGGACGCTGCCGTCGGGGTAGTCGCGGCGGATCGTCGCGCGCACCTGGGCGGGGGTCATCCCCACCCGGAACGGGCCGACCGAGCCGTCCTCGCCGATGACGTCGGTGTCCGTCGTCGTGGGGGTCCGGCGGGGCGAGGCGGAGGAGGACGGGCCGGGCAGCGAGGTGCGCGACGCGGTCGCGCTGACGGTCGGGCCCGGGGTCGCGGGGGAGGGGTCCGGTGCGTCGCCGCCGCGGAGCAGGCCGTACCCCAGCCCGCCGAGCACCAGGACGAGCACGGCGGCGACGAGTGCGCGCCCGCGGGTCCGGCCCCTGCGCCGCCGGTCGCCGACCGCGCGGACGGCCGAGGGCCGGTCGAGCACGGCGGAGTCGGCCTCGGCAAGGGTGTCGGTCAGGGCGTCGCGCAGGGCGTCGTCGTGGGCGCGGGTCCACCCCTGGTCAACGGATGCCACGGGATCCCTCCTCGCGCGTCGGGTCGTCAGTGCGTCGGTCGGTGAGGTCGGGTCGGTCTGTGGCCAGCAGGGGCCTGAGCCGCTGCCGGCCGCGGTGCAGCCGCGCCTTGACGGTGCCGACGGGCGAGCCGGTCTCCTCGGCGATGCGGTCGACCGACAGGTCGCCGACGTAGAAGAGGACCATCGCCTCGCGGATCTCGTCCGGCAGGGCCCGCAGGGCGGCGACGACAGCGACGTGGTCGGCGCCCGGCTCGCCGGCCGGCCCGGCACCCGCCTCGGGCACGGCCACCTGGCGGTGGGCCTCGGTCCGGTTGCGGGCGCGCCGCCACTCGCTGACCGCCGCGCGCCGGGCCACCGTGCGGACCCAGGACAGCGGGTCGGTGTAGGTGCGCACGCGCCCCCAGTCCGCCCAGGCGCGCGCGTACGCCTCCTGGGTGCTCTCCTGCGCGAGCGCCAGGTCGCCCGTCGTCGCGTGCACCAGCCGGACGACGCGGTGCGCCGTGCCGCGGTAGAACGCGTCGAACTCCCGCGTGCGGTCCTCCCCCACCCGTCCCCCTCGTCGTCGGCTGTGCTCCCGTCCCTCCCGACGCCCGGCCAGGGTGCCAGGTTGCACCCCGGCCATGGGGACGCGGGGACCGGTGTCGGTCAGGACGGGTGTCGGCGCGGCTCCGTCGCGGCGCGGCGGCCACGACGCACACTGGGGGACGATGACCGTCGTCGACCGCCTGCTGTCCGCGCTGCCCGGCACCGAGGAGCCCGCCGGGGAGGCGCCGCCGCCCTGGGCTCCGGGGTGGCGCCGGTCGGCGGTCATCGGCGTGGCGACGGGGCTGGTGTCCGCACTCCTCGTCGTCGGTCCGGTGCTGCTGACGTGGCGCGCCGACCCCCTGGGCGGCTCGGCCACGGGCGACGCGCTGGCCGTCGGGTCCTCCCTCTGGCTGCTCGCCGGCGGGGCGCACCTCGTCGCCGGGACGGCGACGCTGGCCTTCACCCCGCTGCTCGCCTTCGGGGTCCTCGTCCTCGTGGCGCGCCTCGGCGCCCGCGAGGCCATGGTCTCGGTGAGCACCGAGGGCGGGATCTGGGGCGGGCTGCTGCCGCGTCCGCTGGCCGCGGCCGTCGGCGCCTGGTGGGGCGGGTACGTCCTCGTCGTGGCCGCCGGCTGGGTCCTCGCCGCCCGCGGCTCCTTCCCGCCGCTGGTGTGGACGCTCGCCCTCCCCGCGGTCCTCGTCCCCCTGCTCGGGACCGGCCTCGCGCTGCGGGCGGTCGCGGCCGACGACCCCGACGTGGTCGGCGCGCGGCTCACCCCGCGGCTGCCCGAGACGGTGCGCCGCGGCGTCGCGGCCGGGGTCGCCGGGGCCTGGGTGCTCGTCGCGGTCGGGGTCCTCGTCGTCCTCGGCGCCGTCGTCCTGGGCTGGCCGGCGGTGGCCGCCGTCGACCACGACCTCGGGTCCTCGGGCGCCGGGACGTGGATGCTCGACGGGGTGCAGGTGGCCGCGCTGCCGAACCTGGCGGTGTGGGTCGTCTCGTTCCTCGCCGGACCCGGCTTCTCCGTCGTCGAGGGCGCCTCGGTGACGTGGAGCGGCGTCGAGAGCGGGCTGCTGCCGCTCGTCCCCGTCCTCGGCGCCCTGCCGCAGCCGCAGGAGTTCCCGGCGGCGGTCGGCGTCGTCGGCGTCCTCGTCCTGGCCGTCGTCGGCGGCTGGGTGGCCCGCCGCTCGCTGGGCTCGGTCGCGCGCCTCTCCCGGGTGCGGACCAAGCTCGCCGTCGCCCTCTCCGCCTGCGCCACGACCGCGGTCCTCGTCGGGCTCCTCGACGCCGTCGGCGGCGGGTCGCTCGGCCAGTTCCGCCTGTCCTCGGTCGGCGCGCCCGCCGCGCACCTGACCCTCGCGCTCTTCCTCACGCTGCTCGTCGGCGCCGTGCCGGTCGTCCTGCGCGACGCGTGGCGGCTGCGGCGGTGACCGGCCCCGACCCGCTGCGGCTCGTCGTCCTCGTCTCCGGGTCCGGCACGAACCTCCAGGCGGTGCTCGACGCCGCCGACGCCCCGGTGCGCGTCGTCGCCGTGGGGGCGGACCGCGACGGCACCGGCGGCCTGGAGCGGGCCGCGGCCCGGGGGCTGCCGACCTTCGTCTGCCGGGTGCCGGACTTCGCCGTCCGCGCCGCCTGGGACGAAGCGCTCGCCCGGCTGGTGCTCGACCACGCGCCCGACCTCGTCGTCTCCGCGGGGTTCATGAGGATCCTCGGCCCGGCGGTGCTGGACGCCGTGCGGGTGGTCAACACCCATCCCGCGCTGCTGCCGAGCTTCCCGGGCGCGCACGCCGTCCGCGACGCCCTGGCGCACGGGGTACGGGTGACCGGTTGCACGTGTCACTGGGTCGACGCCGGCGTCGACACCGGGCCGATCATCGACCAGCGGGCCGTGCGGGTCGAGCCCGGCGACACCGAGGACACGCTGCACGAGCGGATCAAGGTCGCCGAGCGCGAGATGCTCGTCGACGTGCTCACCGCCCTCGCGGAGGACCGGTCGTGGCGCTGACCCCGGCCGAGCTGCCCGCCCGCGCCGTCGAGTTCATGCGCGAGCGCCACCTGGCCCTGTTCACCACCCTGCGGCGCGACGGGAGCCCGCACGTCGTGCCCGTCGGGTTCACCTGGGACGAGGACGCCCTCGTGGCGCGGGTCATCGCCGGACGGTCCAGCGCCAAGGTGCTCCAGGCGCGCGCCGGTCGCCGGGCGGCGCTGGGCCAGGTCGACGGCCGGCGCTGGCTGAGCCTGGAGGGCACGACGCGGGTGCTCGAGGACCCCGACGCCGTCCGCGACGCCGAGGAGCGGTACGCCGCCCGCTACCGGCAGCCGCGCCCGAACCCGCAGCGCGTCGTCGTCGTCCTCGACGTCGACCGGGTGCTCGGCGCGTCCTGGCCCGAGACCTTGCCGCCCTCGCCGTACGCGTCGTCCTGACCCGCCGCCGCCCGGACCGAGCGCCGGGCGGCGGCGGTCACGGTCAGACCGTCCGGCAGACCGGACCCGCGGTCCAGGCCAGCGGCCCGGCGTCCACGGACACGACGCACACCTGGAACGACGGCCGCCGCGTCCCGGACCCGGCGGTCGTGTACCGCGCGGTGCCGGAGGCGTCGGTCGTCACCGTCGGGGTGTCGGAGAACGCGCCGGAGAAGCGCAGGCCGACCCGGGCGCCGGCGACCGGCGTGCCGTACTCGTCGGTGACGGTGACCGTGGCGGTCCCGGCGGCCGACGACTTCGTCACCGACGTCGTGCCCGCCACGAGGGCGGAGACGACGGCCTCGGAGGCCGGGGCCACCGGCTGGGCGTCGATCCGCAGCAGGTCGACCCGCACGGTGTCGGGGCGCAGCTGACCGGCCGTGGAGTCCGTGTCGACCACGCGCACCCACACCGGCCCGCTCGCGGTGCCGAGCGTGAACGAGGAGTCGACCGACCCGGTGAGCGTCGTCACCGGCAGCCACGACGTGCCGCCGTTGCGCGACCACTCCAGGCGCATCCCGGAGTCGGCGTCGCCGCCGTCGAGCACGGTGGCCGCGACCGCGAGGGAGAGCGAGCCGTCCGTCGCGGGGAAGCTCCAGCGGTGCTCCAGGGTGTCGTAGCGGCTGTTGGGCTTGCCGCCGGAGGAGACCTCGTCGACGGCCTGCCCGACGCCGTCGGCGCTGCGGGTGTCGGCCACGGTCCCGGTGACGACGCCGACGACGGCGAGCTCACCGTCGGCGACGGTCCCGGAGGAGGGCGGCGTGCGGTCGACGGTCGCCGGGGCCGAGGGGGCCGAGACGTTGCCGGCGGTGTCGCTCGCGGTGACCCGGTAGACGTTCGTGCCGGCCAGCGGGGCGGTGTCGGTGAAGGACGGGCTCGTCGTCGACGCCAGGGTCGTGAACGGGCCGGCCGCCGTGGAGGCCCGGGCCACCGTGTACCCGGCGAGGTCGGGCTCGGTGTTCGCGGTCCACGACAGGGCGACGACGTCGCCGGAGGCGGTGGCCGTCAGGCCGGTCGGCGCCGCCGGCGGGGTCGTGTCGGCGGTCGTGGCCGGGGTGAAGCGCGCCGTGAGGCCGTAGGTGCCGAGGCTGCCGTAGTCGGTGTAGCCGGTCGGGGGCACGGCCGTGGGCGAGCCCGCGCCGACGCCGTCGACGCTCACGGTGTAGTCGCCCGCGGGCAGGGTCGCCGTGAGGGTGGCGGCGTGCGCGGTCGGGGCGTCCGCCGAGGCGACGACCGCGCCGGAGGAGTCGCGGACGGTGAGGGCGAGGTCGAGGTTGGCCACCGGTGCCGGCGGCGGGGTGGCCGAGACCGTGACCGGCCCGGCGGCGGCGGACAGGGAGAAGACGTCGACGTCGGTGCGGGTCGAGATGCGCCCGGAGACCGTCACGGTCGGGCCGGTGAGCGCGGTGGCCGTGGCCCGGGTGTCGCCGTGGTCGTCGGCGCGCAGGCCGAAGCCGTTGCCGTTGGTCAGCGAGGAGATGATGGCGACGTCGTCGGGACCGTTGTTGTAGTTGGCCGCGGCGTCGTTGTTGTTCGCGCCGGTGTACTCCTGCTGGCTCCACTGGACCGTCGACGGGCTGTACGAGGCGCCCATGATCGGCCCCCACCCGGTCTCGCCGGTGCCGTGGCCGCGGTAGTAGGCGTCGCCGGACGTCGTGCCGTCGTGGGCGAGGAGCAGGGTGTGGCCGACCTCGTGCGTCGCGGCCTCGGCGACCCCGCGCGAGCCGGAGTTGTAGACGAACGCGGGCTCGTCGGTCGGGTCGTCGAAGGCGCCGATGTACGCGTGGCCGCCGCAGCCGCAGGACGCGAAGGTGTCGGAGGTGACGACGACGCGCACGCCCCACCGGGTGTCACCGGTGCCGGAGCGGCGCAGCGCCTCGGTGCCGGGGTCGGCCGTCGTGACGTTGACGTTCCAGGGCGCGAAGTCCTCGGCCACGACGTCGTAGGCGTTGCGCACGACCGCGAGCTCGGTGGCGCTGAAGGTGGTGGGGTCCCCGTCGGTGTCGTACGGCGGGTTCTCGATCGTCTCGACGCCATAGGCGGAGTTCCACGTCGTCCCGGTCGTCGTGTTTCCGTCGAAGTCGAGGTAGATCGTCTTCTCCGCGCCCGGCAGGCTGGAGAGCGAGAAGACCGGGTCGGTGGTCGGCGGCGCGGCCGCGGCGACCGGGGCGGGATCGGGGGCGCCGGCGTCGGCGGCCTCGTCGAAGTACGCGAGCTGGAGGGAGCGGTCGACCTTGAGCGTGCGGTCGGCGAGGAGGGCGGCGCGCAGCTGGGCGCGGCTCATCCCGTTCTCGCGGGCGACGGCGGGCAGCCGGTCCCCGAGCCGGGCGACCGATGCCCGGCCGCCGACGAACGGCTTCTCGGGCGGTGCGGCCGCGGTCGTCGGGGCCGCCAGGGCCAGGGCGAGCGGGGCGAGGGCCAGCGCGGCCAGCACGGTGCCCGGCCGCAGGGGACCGGGGCGCGCGGAACGGTGGCGGGGGGAACGACGGGGCACGGGAAGTCCTCCTGGGACGGTGGCGAGAGGTTCGGATCCTGCCGGTCCGCGGCCTCCGGCGCGCGCCGGAGCGCGCAGAGCCGGACGAACGGACGAGACCGCACGGTCGCTAGGATGCGGGCGACGCCCGGCGCGGGTGGTCGCCGCGGGCGGGTCCCGCGGGACCGACCCCTCGCCGCCGTCGCAGGACCGACGACTGGCGCGGGTGGGTCACCACCGGGAAGTCTGCAGTCGGGGCATCGCCCGCCTGGGTGCCCCGGGACCGACCGCCGACCCTCGTGTCCCCGCACCGCAAGGAGCCCGTCATGTCCGCCGTCTCCGCCCCCGGACCCTCGCAGGACGTCCGTGAGGTACGCCGCGCCCTCGTCTCCGTCTACGACAAGACCGGCCTGCCCGAGCTCGTGCGCGGCCTCCACGAGGCCGGCGTGGCGCTCGTCTCCACCGGCGGCTCCGCCGGCGTCATCGAGTCCCTCGGCCTGCCGGTGACCAAGGTCGAGGACCTCACCGGGTTCCCGGAGTGCCTCGAGGGCCGGGTCAAGACGCTGCACCCGATGGTGCACGCCGGCCTGCTCGCCGACACCCGCAAGCCCGAGCACCTCGCGCAGCTGGCCGACCTCGGCGTCGAGGCCTTCGAGCTCGTCGTCGTCAACCTCTACCCGTTCGCGGCCACCGTCGCCTCGGGCGCGAGCCCCGACGAGTGCGTCGAGCAGATCGACATCGGCGGCCCGTCGATGGTGCGGGCGGCCGCGAAGAACCACCCGAGCGTCGCCGTCGTCACCGACCCGGGGGCCTACGACGCGGTCCTGGAGGCGGTGCGCGGCGGCGGGTTCACCCTCGAGCAGCGACGTCGGCTGGCGGCAGAGGCGTTCGTCCACACCGCCACCTACGACGTCGCGGTCGCGTCCTGGATGGGCAACGCCTACGCCGACACCTCGGAGGGCACCGGTTTCCCGGCCTGGGCCGGCGCGACGTGCGAGCGGGCGGCCGTGCTGCGCTACGGGGAGAACCCGCACCAGCGGGCGGCGCTCTACACCTCCGGCGCCGGGACCGAGCCGGGCCTGGCCCAGGCGCGCCAGCTGCACGGCAAGGAGATGTCGTACAACAACTACGTCGACGCCGACGCCGCCGTGCGCGCCGCCCACGACCAGGGCGACGTGCCCACCGTCGCCGTCGTCAAGCACGCCAACCCGTGCGGCATCGCCGTCGGCTCCGACGTCGCGGACGCGCACCGCAAGGCGCACGCCTGCGACCCGGTGTCGGCCTTCGGCGGGATCGTCGCGGCCAACCGGCCGGTGACCGCGGAGATGGCCGCGACGGTCGCCGACATCTTCACCGAGGTCGTCGTCGCACCGGGGTTCGAGCCCGAGGCGCTGGAGATCCTCACCCGCAAGAAGAACGTCCGGCTGCTGGAGTGCGCGTCCCCGGGGCGCGGCGGGGTCGAGACCCGGCCGGTCAGCGGCGGTCTGCTGGTCCAGGAGCGCGACCTCGTCGACGCGGTGGTCCGCGACGAGGACGGCGCCGTCACCGGGGGGGACGACGCGGCGCACTGGCGCCTGGTCGCCGGCGAGGCCGCCGACGACGCGACCCTGGCCGACCTGCAGCTGGCCTGGCGGGCGGTGCGGGCCGTGAAGTCCAACGCCATCCTCCTGGCCCGCGACGGCGCGTCCGTCGGCATCGGGATGGGGCAGGTCAACCGGGTCGACGCCTGCCACCTCGCCGTGTCACGGGCGGGGAAGGAGCGGGCCCGGGGTGCGGTGGCGGCGTCGGACGCCTTCTTCCCCTTCGCCGACGGGCTGCAGGTGCTCCTCGACGCCGGAGTCCGCGCGGTCGTCGCCCCCGGCGGCTCGATGCGCGACGCCGAGGTCGTCGAGGCCGCCCGCTCCGCCGGCGTCACCCTCTACTTCACCGGCACCCGCCACTTCGCCCACTGACCCCCACCCCCGGCGGACATTTCGGGGTCACCCCGAAATGTCCGCTCGACCGTGGTTCGTAACCGGGGTCTCGGTGACATTTCGGGGTGACCCCGAAATGTCCAGGGGGGTCAGGTGGTGACGCGGTCGCGCTCGGCCTCGACCTTGGGGGCGGTGCGGAGCAGTCGGAGGAAGGTGACGAGGCCGATGCCGCCGACGGCGTTGCCGAGCGCGGCCCACCCGATGGCGACGAGGAGGGTGCCGAGGCCGATCTCGGCGCCGGCGACCATCGCGCCGATCATGAAGATGGCGTCGAGGACACAGTGGAAGAGCTCGGCCCCGACGAGCACGGCGCCGAAGAGGATCGCCGGGACGACCTTGACGCCGAGGTTCTCCGTCGAGTGCTGCATCCGCGTCATGAGCGTGATGACGAGGCCCGCGAGCACGGCGAGCAGGAAGCTGGACAGCGACACCCCGAGCTCGGCGTAGTGCTCGCCGGTCTCGCGGGCGACCTCCTCAAGGTCCGGCTTGGCCAGGAGGATGACGGACACGACGATCGACCCGCCGAGGATGTTCGTCACGAGCGTGACGGCCCACAGCCGCGCCAGGGCCGGCCACGGGCCGCGCTCGGCCACCGCGGCCGTCACGGGCACGAGGAAGTTCTCGGTGAACAGCTCGCTGTGCGCGAGCAGCAGGGCGACGAAGCCGACGGAGAACGCCAGGCCCGCCAGGACCTGGTCGCCCGTCACCTCCTTGACGACGTAGAAGGCGAGGATGCCGACGCCGATGTCGATGCCGCCGAGGGTGCCGGTCGCGAAGAGCTCACGCAGCGGCCGGGTCAACCGCTCGTGGCCCTCCTCGACGAGGCGCTCGAACGCCTCGTCGATCTCCTGGTCCGGCTCCTCCTCGTCGCGTACGCCGTCGGTGTCCCGGTCGATGTTCGTGGCCACAGCCGCACGCTAGCCGCCCGAGCGGAAGATCCGTCCATCGCGTGCCGAGGACGGACACCCCGGGACGTCGGCGGACCTCAGGGGCGGTAGCCGGTGGGGTCCTCGCCGAGGTCGACGATGGCCGCGACCGGCCCGCCGCCGTCGGGGCCCTGGTGGGCCGCCGACACCGAGACGAACACCGCCGGGTCTCCGGTCACGGCGGCCGTCACCCCGCCCACGGCGGCCTTGATCTGGCGGTGCCAGTGCACGTCGGAGTCGTCGAGCATCGCGTTGCGCCGGCCGCGCACGGCACCGTCCTGACTGACCTCGCACTTGAGGAAGAGGTTGACGAGGCGGCCGTCGAGGTCGCTGTGGTGCGGCCGCTCCGGCAGGTCGAGCCCGGCGTCGCGGATGGCGTTCCACAGCCCGTCCTGGTCGAGCGCGTCCTCCATCACCGCGTGCCCGATCCGGTAGCGGCCGCCGACCCCGCGGGCGTTGCCGACGACGACGACCTGCGCCCGGTCGAGCTCGACGCCCGACGAGCACGACGCGACCGAGGAGTACAGCGAGCGGTCCTTGAGCACGTCCTCGTCGCGGGGCATCGCGATCTCGCCCAGGGCGTAGGCGATGCCGAGCGCCGTGCCGCCGTTCGAGACGTCCATCGAGGCCAGCGTGTCCTCGGTGAAGACGTCGTTGCCGCGGGACTTGGCGTCGCGGATGGTGTCGATGGTCAGCAGGGGGGTCTTGGTCTGGACGTAGTGGACGTCCGCGGTGTCGGTGATCCCGGCGCGCTCCATCGCGACCTTGACCGCCTCGGCGACCTTCGTGACCATCGCGACGCGGCCGATGTCCTCGGGCCGGAGCTTCTCGCTCATCGCGAAGCCGACGGACAGGCGCGGCTCGTCGGTCTGCTCGGCCCGGTCGGCCGGCACGGTGGCGAAGACCGTCGCGTGCGGGCTGATGACGCCGTCGGTGCCGCCGGACCAGACGATGGGGATGTCCTTGACCCGCTCGGGGTCGGCGCCCTTTTCGATGAGCAGCTCGCGGAAGGCGCGGTCGGCGATGATGCGGGTGTAGTCGTTGACCCCGCCGTTGCCCTCGGTCTTGCCGATGACGGCGACGACTCGGTCGGCCTCCATGATGCCGGCGTCGATGAGCTTGCCAAGCTCGGAGGCGTCGGAGACGGAGTGCAGGGGGACCTTGCGGACCTCGATGGCGTCGGGCACGGGGATCGTTCCTCTCGGGTGGGGCGGGGTTCGGCCGGGATGCGGGTGCAGGAGTGACGGATCAGGGGGCGGCGGGGTCGGGGTCGCGCTCGACGACGGTGCCGACGCCGCCGTCGACCGCGTCGGTGATGTGCCGCAGCGAGGTGACGACGCCGCGCCGGCCGCCGCCGGCGACGAAGCGCAGGACGGCCTCGACCTTGGGGCCCATCGAGCCGGAGCCGAACTCGCCCGCGTCGGCCAGGGCCCGCAGCCCGGCGACGTCCACCCGGCCGAGGGCGCGCTCGTCGTCGGTGCCGTAGCCGGTGGAGACGTGGTCGACGTCGGTGGCGATGACGAGGACGTCGGCGCCGAGCTCGCGGGCGAGCAGGGCGGCGGTGAGGTCCTTGTCGACGACGGCCTCGACGCCGCGCAGGGTGCCGTCGTCGTCGCGCACCACGGGGATGCCGCCGCCGCCGGCGGCGACGACGACGTGCCCGGCGTCGAGCAGCGCGCGGGCGGCCGCGACGTCTAGCAGCTCGCGCGGCTCGGGGCTGGCGACGAGCCGCCGCCACCCCTTCTCGCCGCGGTCCTCCCAGACCTGGCCGTGCTCGACCATCCGCTGCGCGTCCTCGCGCCCGAGGTAGCGGCCCACCGGCTTGGTCGGGTCGGTGAAGCCCGGGTCGTCCGCGTCCACGAGCACCCGGCTGACGAGGGCGGCCACCGGCCGGGCGGCACCGAGCCGGGCCAGGGCGACGTCGAGCGCGTCGAGGATGGTGAAGCCGAGCGTCCCTTGCGTCTGGGCGCCGCACCAGTCCAGCGGCACCGGCGGGACGACGTGCGCGGCGAGCTCGTTCTTCACGAGCAGGTTGCCGACCTGGGGTCCGTTGCCGTGCGTGACGACGAGCTCGTGGCCGGCGGCGACGAGCCGGGCGGCGGCCGCCATCGCGTCCGTCACGGCGGTGATCTGCGCGTCCGGGGTGGCGCTGCCGTCCGGTCCGGTCATCGCGTTGCCGCCGAGGGCGAGCAGGACCCGCATCGTCACCCCGTTTCTCGCCTCGTCCCGGGCCGGGTGCCCGGAGCTCGACCCTACGGAGGCCGTGCGCGCGACCGCCTTGTCAGGTTCTGCCAGGCGGTGGCGTCCCGGCCCGCAGGCGGACACCATCACGGCTCGGACACGCCTCGGGTGCGCCCCTGCACGGATCACGGCACGCTGGCCTAGGCTGTCGTCCCGCCAGGAAAGGCCCCGGGGTTCCGCCGCGGGGCGCCGACCCCGCGCATCGCACGGACCGGCCGCTCCCCACGGGGCGGTGCCCCCTCCCAGCAGGAGAGCCGATGACCGACACCTCCGCGGCCCAGGTGTCCGCCCCCGCCGCGCACGCCGAGCGCGACCCGGGGCCCCGCCCTCCGCGCCGGAAGTCCTCGTCCGGGCCGAACCCGTGGCTCGTCCGGGCCCTCGTCCTGGTCGGGACCATCGCGGTCTGGTGGCTCGTCGCGAGCCTCGGCCTCGTCAACCCCGTCTACCTGCCCTCGCCGGGGGCGGTGTGGGACGCCTTCGTCCAGGCGAACCGGACCCACCCCATCGCGCCGGGCGTGGACCGGATGATCCGGGGCGAGTACAACTACTACCTCTGGGAGCACCTGCTCGCCAGCCTCCAGCGGATCGGCATCGGCGTCGGCGCCGGCATCCTCGTCGGGGTCCCGCTCGGGCTCGTCATGGCCACCGTCCGGTGGGTCGGCATCGTCGTCGAGCCCTACGTCAACTTCCTGCGCGCGCTGCCGCCGCTCGGCTACATCGGCCTCCTCATCGCCTGGTTCGGCATCGGCGACGTGTCGAAGTACTGGCTGCTCTTCCTCGCGGCGTTCCCGCCCATCACCCTGGCGACCATCGGCGGGGTCCGCGGGGTGCGCGAGGACATGGTCAACGCCGTCTACACCCTCGGCGCCAACCGCCGCCAGGCGCTGACGACGGTCATGTTCCCCGCGACCCTGCCACAGGTCATCACCGGCATCCGGGTCGCCACCGGCTTCGCGTGGACCACGGTCGTCGCGGCCGAGCTCAACAACGGCATCCCCGGCATCGGCGGCCTCGCCTACCAGGCCGGGACCGAGCTGAAGACGCCCATCACCATCGCCTGCATCATCGTCATCGGGGTCACGGCCCTCGCCCTCGACGCGCTCATCAAGCTCGTCGAGCGCACCGTCGCACCGTGGCACGGCAAGGCCTGACCCCACCACACCGAGAAGAGAGAACGACATGACGCGACGCACCACCACCTTCGCCGCCGGCGCCGCCGCGGCCGCTGCCCTGCTGGGCCTCGGCGGCTGCGTGGAGTCGGGGCGGTCCGCGACGGGGTCGGCCGGCGACTCCTCCGGCTCCGCGCAGGCCTGCCCCTGGGAGGCCGACGACTCGGTCACGGCGACCGCCCGGATCGGCTACCAGAAGGTCCCCAACGGCGACCTCGTCGTCAAGGACCTCGGCCTGCTCGAGGCCTGCATGCCGAACGCCAAGGTCACCTGGACCAACTTCGCCTCCGGCGGCGACGTCGTCCAGGCCTACGCCGGCAAGAGCATCGACCTCGGGCTCATGGGGTCCTCGCCGGCGACCAAGACCCTCTCCGCGCCGCTCAACCTGCCGCTCAAGGTCGTCTGGATCTACGACGTCATCGGCGCCGCCGAGTCGCTCGTCGTCCGCGACAAGGGGATCACCGACCTCCAGGGGCTGAAGGGCAAGACGATCGCGACGCCGTTCGGCTCCACGGCGCACTACTCCCTGCTCCAGGCGCTCCAGGACGCGGGCATGGACCCCAACTCCGACGTCAAGCTCATCAACCTCGAGCCGGACAAGATGCCCGCCGCCTGGCAGGGCAAGCAGATCGACGCGGCCTGGGTCTGGGACCCGACCCTCACCGAGCTGAAGAAGACGGGCACGACGATCCTCAGCAGCGCCGACACCGCGAAGGCCGGCAAGCCGACCTTCGACGTCGGGACCGCGACGAGCGACTTCGTCGAGAAGAACCCGGAGTTCATGGTGCAGTGGGCGAAGGCCCAGGACTACGCCGTGAAGATGATCTCCGACGAGCCGGGCAAGGCCGCCGAGTCCATCGCCGTCGAGCTCGGCATCCCGCCGGCCGAGGTCGAGAAGCAGTTCGCCGGGTACGAGTTCCTGCCCGCCTCCGAGCAGGCCGGTGCGGACTACCTCGGCGGCAAGATGGGCAAGGACCTGGCCCAGACGGCGAAGTTCCTCCTCAGCCAGGGCGGCATCGACAAGGTCGCCCCCGAGGCCACCTACGCCGACGGGGTCGACCCCACGCCCGCCGAGGACGCGTCGAAGTGAGGCACGACCGGGACGTCCGCATCGACGGCCTGGCGCACACGTTCGACACCGGTGACGGCGAGGGCGTGCGTGCCCTCGACACCATCGACCTGACGATCGAGCCGGGGCAGTTCGTCTGTCTCGCCGGGCCCTCGGGCTGCGGCAAGACGACGCTGCTCCGGCTCGTCGCCGGCTTCATGGAGCCGTCCGAGGGCGAGGTGCGCGTCGGCGGCGACCTCGTGACGAAGCCGTCCGCCGAGCGGGGCGTCGTCTTCCAGCAGCCGATGCTCTACCCGTGGATGACGGTGCGCGACAACGTCGAGCTCGGGCCGAAGCTGCGCGGGGTCAAGGCCGCCGACCGGCGCGAGACCGCCCAGCGCTTCCTCGACATGGTCGGGCTGTCGGACTTCGCCGAGCGCCGCCCCTACGAGCTCTCCGGCGGCATGCAGCAGCGCTGCCAGATCGCCCGGGTCCTGACCAACGAGCCGGACATCATCCTCATGGACGAGCCGTTCGGGGCCCTGGACGCCCTGACCCGCGAGCGCCTGCAGGACGAGCTGCTCGAGATCTGGCGGGCCACCGGCAGCACGGTCCTGTTCATCACCCACAGCGTCGACGAGGCTGTCTTCCTCGGCACCCGCGTCATGGTGATGAGCCCGCGGCCGGGGCGGATCGTCCTCGACGAGCGGGCCGTGTTCTCGACGCCGGAGAAGAACCTCGACGCCGACGAGATCCGCGCCCTGCCGGCGTACGCCGAGCTCGTCGACCGGGTCCGGCACGCCATCCACCAGACCGAGCCGAGCCCCTCCCGCTGACCCCGCCCCCGGGATTTCTCCCCGAACGTGTGTGAACACGCCGCGAATCCGCGGCGTGTTCACACACGTTCGGGGGGAGGGGCGGGGTCAGGCGCCGCCGTCGACCTGCTGGGCGGTGCGCGGGTCCGGGGCGCCGTCGGCCTCGTCGAGCCAGGCCCGTACCGCGGCACCGTGCTCGTCGAGCCCGGGCGGTGGCAGGTGCGTCTCGCGGCCGCCGGCGTAGGCGTTGTCGTCGAACCGGATCGGCGGGCCGGGGAGCTCGATCCGCCCGAGGACCGGGTGCTCGACGTCGACGACCAGGCCCTGGCTGCGGGTCTGCTCCCAGTCGTAGACCTCGTCGATGCCGCGCACCTTGCCCGCCGGGATGCCGACCTCGGCGAGCCGGGCCAGCAGGTCGGCGGCGGCCCAGGTGCCGAAGGCGGCGTCGACGACCTCGACGAGGTGCTCGCGGTTCGCCACCCGCAGCGCGTTCGTCGCCAGCCGCGGGTCCTCGGGGTCGATGCCGAACGCGTCCGTGAAGCGCACCCACAGCCCCTGTGAGCCGACGGCCACCTGCACCGGCCCGTCGGCGGCGTGGAACAGCCCGTAGGGCGCGAGCGCCGGGTGGTGGTTGCCCTGGGCCCGCCCGACCTGTCCCGCGACGGTGTACGCCGTGCCCTGGAAGGCGTGCACGCCGACGACGGACGCGAGCAGTGAGGTCCGCACGACCCGCCCGCGGCCGGTGACCTCGCGCTCGCGCAGTGCCGCCGTGACGCCGAGGGCGCCGTGCAGGCCGCCGAGCAGGTCGCCGATCGGCACCCCGACCCGCTGCGGCTCGTCCGGGCCGGGCCCGGTGACGGACATCAGCCCGGCCTCGCCCTGGGCGATCTGGTCGTAGCCGGGGCGCCCGCCCTCGGGGCCGTCGTGGCCGAAGCCGCTGATCGAGAGCACGACGAGCCCCGGGTTGAGGGTGTGCAGCCGGGCGACGTCGAACCCGAGCCGGTCCAGGACGCCGGGACGGAAGTTCTCGACGAGGACGTCCGCGTGCCGCACCAGCCGGGTGAGCGTCTCGCGACCGTCGTCGGACTTCAGGTCCAGGACGATCGACTCCTTGTTGCGGTTGCAGGACAGGAAGTACGTCGAGACGGGGTCGTCGTCGGGGCCGACGAACGGGGGTCCCCAGCCGCGGGTGTCGTCGCCGGTCGGGGACTCGACCTTGACGACGCGGGCGCCGAGGTCGGCGAGCAGCATCGCCGCGTGCGGACCCGCGAGGGCGCGGGAGAGGTCGACGACGGTGATGCCGTCCAGCGGTCCGGGCACGGGCGTGCTCCTGTCGGCGGGCTCGGGATGGTCGCGGTCAACCTAGCCGCTGCCGCCCCGTGCCCCCACCGGCGACCGGGGCCGGTGGGCGGTCCGCCGACCTGGCAGGTTCTGCCAGCCGTCCGCCCCGGTCGATGACAGTTGA
>NZ_SAYU02000032.1 GCF_004025965.2 Phycicoccus flavus
GGCCGCACCCGGCGGCGGGGGTGGCGGCGGAGGCGCCGTCCCGCCGGTGGGCGGCGGTGGCGGGGCGGCCGGCATCCCCGCGGCGCTGCCGGTGGCGGCGGCCGTCGCGGCTGCTCCCGTGGGCGGGGGCGGGGCGTCGTGGCGGGTCTCGGGCGGGGAGACGGTGAGCGGCCCCAGCCTCCCGGACAGCTCCAGCTCGCGCAGGGTGTCCAGGACGCGCTCGCGGTCGGCGGGGTCGACGGGCCGGTCGGTGGCCTCCAGCCAGGCGAGCACCCCGAGGTCGCGCAGGGCCTTGTTCGGGCTGGGCCCGCCGCCGATGTTCGCGTCGATCCCGGCGTTCGTCATCGCGACGTCCGCCTTGGCGGCCAGGTCGTTCGCGGCGGCCTTGGCGCGGTCGAAGAAGCTCATCGGGGTCCTCCCTGGTCCGACCCTCGGGCTGTCCCGGAACCATAGCGAGCCGGGCACCGTCCCTTCTAGCGTTGACCCCGAGAGGGTGGGCCGCCACCCGACGCACGGAAGGTGACCCTCCCCCCATGACGATCCACGGCTCGCTGTTCCAGGACTTCCGCGAGAAGCAGACCCAGGACCCGTTCGCGCTGCAGAACAAGAAGCTGCTGCGCATCGACATGCGGTACGGGGCGGTGCACGCGAAGACGGGCTCGATGGTCGCCTACCAGGGTGACGTGCGCTTCCAGAACCGCGGGTCCGGCGGGATGGGCAAGTTCCTCAAGTCGGCGATGACCGGCGAGGGCGTGCGGATGATGGAGTGCACCGGCTCCGGCGAGCTGTTCGTCGCCGACGAGGCCGCCGAGGTGCAGGTCCTGTACCTCGAGAACGACATGATCTCGGTCAACGGCAACAACGTCCTCGCCTTCTCCGCCTCGATCCAGTGGGACATCCACCGCATCCAAGCCCGCGGCGGGATGATGACCGGCGGCCTCTACAACGTCTCGCTGCGGGGCACCGGCTACGTCGCCGTGACGACCAAGGGCGACCCCGTCGCGCTCGACGTCGCGTCGTCGCCGACCTTCGCCGATGCCCAGGCCGTCGTCCTGTGGACCGCCGGGGTGTCGATGGACGTGCGGGTCGACACCGGCGGCATCGGCTCGATGCTGCGAGGCGGCACCGGCGAGCTGCTGCAGATGGCCTTCGGCGGCCAGGGCTACGTGCTCGTCCAGCCGAGCGAGAACGTCGTCGACGGCGGCCACCAGAGCAGCGGGAACCGCGGCGGCGGGGGCATGCTCGGCGGCCTCCTCGACGGCTGACCCCTGCGCCAACTTTCTCGCCTGATCCCGGAACCTTCGGGTTCGCCCACCCTCCGAAGGGGCGCGAACCCGAAGGTTCCGCGGTGATCCGGCGCCGGCGACCCGGT
This sequence comes from Phycicoccus flavus, assembly GCF_004025965.2. Classification (GTDB taxonomy): domain Bacteria; phylum Actinomycetota; class Actinomycetes; order Actinomycetales; family Dermatophilaceae; genus Phycicoccus; species Phycicoccus flavus. Next base: position 1,373 of record NZ_SAYU02000032.1, read on the forward strand.
CCGGCGCGACGGACACCGCACCCGGTGCGCCAGAATGCACGGCATGACGGCTCAGGCGACCGGCACGGACATCCTCGACGTCGCGCGCGAGCAGGTGCTCGGGCGCGGCGTCCCCCTCACGAAGGAGCAGGTGCTCGACGTCCTGCGCACCGGTGACGACCGGCTGCAGGACCTGCTCGCGCTCGCCCACGAGGTGCGGCTGCGCTACCAGGGGCCGAGCGTCGAGGTCGAGGGCATCGTGTCGCTGAAGACCGGCGGCTGCCCCGAGGACTGCCACTTCTGCTCGCAGTCGGGGCAGTTCACCTCGCCGGTGCGCTCGGTGTGGCTGAACATCCCCGAGCTCGTCCGCGCCGCGAAGCAGACGGCCGCCACCGGCGCGTCCGAGTTCTGCATCGTCGCCGCCGTCCGCGGCCCCGACGACCGGCTCATGGAGCAGATGCGCGAGGGCGTCGCCGCCATCAAGGCCGCCGTCGACATCGAGGTCGCCGCCTCGCTCGGCATGCTCACCCAGCACCAGGTCGACGAGCTCGTCGACATGGGCGTGCACCGGTACAACCACAACCTCGAGGCCGGCCGGTCTTTCTTCCCCCGGGTCGTGACGACGCACAGCTACGACGAGCGGCTCGACACCTGCCGGATGGTCAAGGAGTCCGGCATGGAGCTGTGCTGCGGGGGCCTCGTGGGGATGGGCGAGACCCTCGAGCAGCGCGCCGAGCTCGCCGCGCAGCTGGCCGAGCTCGAGCCGCACGAGGTCCCGCTGAACTTCCTCAACCCGCGCCCCGGCACGCCGTTCGGCGACCTGCCGCCGATGGAGCCCGCCGACGCGCTGCGCACCGTCGCCGCCTTCCGGCTGGCCCTGCCCCGCACGATCCTGCGCTACGCCGGCGGCCGCGAGCTGACCCTCGGCGACCTCGGCACCCGCGACGGCCTGCTCGGCGGCATCAACGCCGTCATCGTCGGCAACTACCTCACGACGCTCGGCCGCGACCCGCGCGAGGACCTGGCGCTGCTCGACGAGCTCGAGATGCCGATCCGGGCGCTGGGCGAGACCTTCTGAGCGGCGGCCCGTCGGTGGTCGCGGACGCGGGGACGCCCGAGCCGGTGCCGCGCGTCGGCGACGCGGGCGCCTGGTGCGGGCAGTGCGGCGAGGCCCGCGACGACGCGGCCGGGCACGACCGCTGCGCCGCCCGGGCCGAGCTGGAGCCCCCGCGGTTCTGCGTGCACTGCCGCCGCCGGATGCGGGTGCAGGTGACCCCGGGGGCGTGGACGGCGACGTGCAGCCGGCACGGGTCGGTCGAGCGTTCGACCTGGTCCTGAGTCCCCCTCTCCACGTCGGGTGCCGGGGCGGCTGCCGGAGCGCCCACCTGGCCACCCGACTCCGCGAGCGCCGGCGGGAATGCGGCATGGTGGTTGACCGTTCAACCACACGATCAGCGTCGATCGCCCTGCCCGATCCCGCCCCAGGAGTGATCATGAACGTCCTCGTCCTCGTCGGCAGCCTCCGGCCCGACTCCACGAACCGCCGACTCGCCGACGCCGCCGTCGCCCACCTCCCGGCCGACGTGCAGGCCACCGTCTTCGAGCGCCTCGCCGACCTCCCGCACTACTCCGAGGAGCTCGACCACGACGACGCGCTGCCCGAGGTCGCCCGCGACCTGCGCGAGGCCGTCGCCGACGCCGACGCGCTGCTGCTCGTCACCCCGGAGTACAACGGCTCGCTCCCGAGCGCGCTGAAGAACGCCGTCGACTGGACCTCCCGCCCGCGCGGCGCCTCGGCCATCGCCGGCACCCCGGCCGCCGTCCTGGGCGCCAGTGGGTCGCCGCGCGCCGCCCAGTGGGCCCGCGAGGACGGCGTGCGGGTGCTGCGCGTCGCCGGGGCCGACGTGCTCGAGGACACCGTCGGCGTCGGGTCCGCGTTCCAGGCCTTCGCGGATGGCCGGCTCACCGACCCCGAGCTCGACGACGCGCTGCGCGGTCTCGTCCGTCGCCTCGCCGAGCAGGTCCGGGCGCACCGCACCGCCGCCTGACCCCGGCTCCCCCCGCCCGCCCGAGCGCCTGGGTCCGGCCCCTCCCGCCGGCACGCGTGTCCGGCGGCCCGGCCGGACCGGCTGCCACCGACCCGGTCGGCGATGTCCGGCGTCGTGCGGAGCGGGCCTCTCCGACGGCCCGACTCGTCGGTCGGGGCCGTGTCAGCGGGTCGCCGTGACGATGTCCTGCGGACTGTCCGGTCCGGACAAGGGCTTCCTCGCGCGTTGACCTGCGACGACGCCGCCCTGCACCATCTCGCGGCATGACACCGCTCGTCAGCACCCGCCGCCAGTACCTCGGACTCCTCGGGGCGGGAGGGATGACGGCGTGGCTGTCGGCGACGCACGCGCCGGCCGCACGGGCGGCCGTCGCCCCCGCCGCCTGGCTGACGGACGACGCGGTGGCGTCGCTCTACCACCGGGTCCTGCTGCGGCACACCCGCTGGACGGAGTCGCAGCGGGACGCCGGGGCCGGGGTCTACCGCTTCGGCGACTTCGGCTTCGGTGTCGTGCTCGGCCACGCGATGCTCCTGACCCGGGGCACCTACGACGCCGACGAGGCCGGCATCAGCGAGGACGAGCTGCGCTCGCGGACCCTCGCGACCATCAGGCACTACGCCGCCACCAACCGCAACGCCGGCGGAAGCGGGTGGGGACAGCGCCTGTTCTGGGACACCACGTTCCAGACCTACTTCGTCCTGGCCGCCCGCCTCCTGTGGGACGAGCTCGACGCCCCCACCCGGCGCAACGTCGAGCTCATCGGGACCGCGCAGGCCGACTACACGGTCGCCCTGGGCACCGCCCGTGACCCGATGTCCGGGAGCTGGACCCCCAACGGCCTGCAGGGCGGCTACCGCGGCGACACCAAGCTCGAGGAGATGGGCGTCTACGCGCAGGCCATCGGCCCCGGACTCGCGTGGTCCGGGGACGACCCGCACGCGCAGGAGTGGCTCGACACGTTCTCGCTGTGGGGCCGCAACCAGGCCGGCCTCCCCGCCGCCGACGCCGCGAACCCGACCATGGTCGGTGGCGCCCCCGTCTCGGACAACCGCGCCCACAACGTCTGGGACACCTTCGCCGTCGAGAACCACGGCTCCTTCGGCCCGCACTACCAGAGCGAGCTGTGGAGGACCGGCGGGCGCAACGCCGCGCACTTCATCGCCGCGGGCCGCGAGCTGCCCGAGGTCATCACCCACCAGCCGAACAGCGACCCGCTGTGGCGCGTCATCCTCGGCGTGATGAGCGACTCCGGCGAGCCGCTCATGCCGATGGTCGACGACCGCGAGCACCTGTTCGGCCGTGACGTCATCCCCCTGGCCTTCCTCGCCCAGGTGCTGGGCGACCCGCACGCGGCGCAGGCCGAGAGCAACCTCGCCCACCAGCTGCTGCCCTACCTGGACTACCCGCCGGAGTACCGGCTGGCCAAGTTCTCCGGCGAGCCGAAGTACGAGCCCGAGACGCGGGCCGAGATCACGATGAGCCTGCTCTTCCACGAGTGGCGGGCGGCGAACGGCGGCGCGGTGGCCCCGTCCGGCCAGGCCGAGATGTTCGCCGCGGCCGCCGGTGCCGTCGACCTCGGAGACGGCATCGGGATGGTGTCGCACCAGACCGCCCGCGCCTGGGCCGGCGCGCTCAGCAAGCCGGGCTTCACCAAGCTGGCCTGGCAGCCCGACCACGACGACTGGTTCTTCAACCTCGGCGGCGCGTCCCCGATGTACCTGCCGAGCACGTCGCTGCGCGCCAACGCCCGCGACACCACCGTGTACTCCCCCGCCCGCGACGGGTTCCACGCGTCGGCGACCGTGCTGACCCTCGACGACGGGCGGGTCGGCATGACGACGCTCCCGGACGGGAGCATCGTCATCTCGAGCTCCGGTGTCGCGGACCGTGAGGGGACCTACGGCCTGCACAACCTCACGATGCCCGGCGTCCGGGGTCTCGACGGCACCCGCACCTTCGCCACGGCCGAGGGCCCGGTCGAGGTCGAGTCCTCCGACTCCGGCGGCCCCCTGCCCTCCGGTGTCGTCCGTCGCGACGTCCTCGACCTGCACGGCGTCACCGCCCGCCACGTCCGCATGCTCGGCGTCCGCGCCGTGAACAAGTACGGGTACTCCATCTGGTCCCTCGAGGTCCGCGACCGGCGAGGCGGTCCCGACCTGGCCGTCGGCCGGCCGACGACCGCCTCGTCGCAGGACGGGGGCAAGGAGGCGCGGCTGGCCACCGACGGCGACCCGAGCACCCGCTGGGCGGTCTCCCGGGGCGACCGGCTCCGCCAGGACAGCTGGATCGCGGTCGACCTGGGCGAGCCGACCTCGATCGCCACGGTGCGCATCGACTGGGAGGCCGCGAACGCGACCGCCTACGAGCTGCAGACCTCCGACGACGGCACGACGTGGACCACCCGCGTCGTCTACCCCGCCGTCACCCGGACCTCGGGCTGGCTCGGCATCGACGACCGGGTCGCCTTCCTCGTCCGCGGGTCGCGCAACCCCATCGAGATCAGCGACGCCGCCCTGTGCCTGTCCGCCGGTCCGGCCTCGGGCAGCGCCGGGATGGTCGTCGAGGGCCTTCCCGACGTCCGCTCGGACGACCTGCCGGCCACGGCGGCGGCCGCCGAGGCGCTCGCCCCGCGGGTGGCGGACGGCAGCCTCACCGCCTCGCTCGCCGGCGGGCACCTCAGCCTGTTCAACCTCGGTGGGGCCGAGGTCCGCACGGAGGTCCTCCTGCCGCACCCGGGCTCCGGCCCCGTCGCGTGCCACGAGGGCCGTCAGACGGTGACCGCGGACGGGACCGTCCTCGAGGCCGCGCTCGGGGCCTCCTCGGCGGTCGTCCTGCCGCCGCGCCTGTCGGTCTCGGTCGGGGGCGCGCGACCCCCCGCAGGTCTCGTCGTCGAGGTGGTGGACGCCGCCACCGTGCGGCTCGGCGGGGTGCAGGCCCTGGTCGACGTCGAGTTCGCGACCGGCCGGACCCAGCGGATCGGCGTCGTCCCGGCGCGCACGACGACGGTCCGGGACCCCGGCGGCACCCCGTTCCCGCTGGCCGACCTCGCCCTGGACCGGCAGACCTTCCCGACCTCGCCGCTGCCCCCGACGATGACCTCGCCCGCCGCCGCCGTCGACGGCGACGCCGCGACCGCGTGGCAGGTCGAGGGCGACGGCCGCATGGTGGTCGACCTCGGCGGCGCCCACGACATCGGGCGGGTCCGGGTCGGCTGGGGCTCGCCGTCGGGCACCGGCACGGTCGCGGTCTCGGACGACGGGCTGGAGTTCACCGAGGTCGGCCGGGTCACCCCGTCGACGACGGGCGCCGGTCTCGAGGTCGGACGGTCCGCGCGCTACGTCGCGCTGGCGGTCACCGCCCCCGCGTCCTCGGGTCGCCGGGTCGCGGTGACGTCCCTGTCGGTCCTGCCCGCCTGACCTGCCCTCCCCGCTCCCGCCGCCCCGCAGCCCGCACGGTGGCGGACGGGGCGGCGGGGCCCCGGCGGTCGGGCGGGATGATGGGGCGGTGGACGCCGACCTCGCCGACCTGCTCGCGTTCGACCGCGACCACGTCTGGCACCCGTACTCCTCGGCGCTGAGCCCGCACGCCCCGTACCTCGTCGAGTCCGCCGAGGGGGTGCGCCTGCACGTCCGCGACCGGGACGGCACCCGCCGCGAGGTCATCGACGCGATGAGCTCGTGGTGGTGCGCCATCCACGGCTACCGCGTCCCGGAGCTGAACGCCGCCGCCCGCGGGCAGCTGGACCGGATGGCGCACGTGATGTTCGGCGGCCTCACCCACGAGCCCGCCGTCGGGCTGGCCCGCCGGCTGCGCGACCTCGCCCCGGACGGCCTGGAGCACGTGTTCCTCGCCGACTCCGGGTCGGTGTCGGTCGAGGTGGCGATGAAGGCGGCGCTCCAGTACCACCTCGCGGCGGGCCGGCCCCGCACCCGCTTCTTCACCGTCCGCGGCGGCTACCACGGCGACACCTTCAGCCCGATGTCCGTCACCGACCCCGTCGGCGGCATGCACTCCCTCTTCCGCGGCGTCCTGCCCGAGCACGTCTTCGCCCCCCGGCCGCCCGGCGGTGTGGACCGCGCCGCCGACGACCCCGACCTGCTCGCCTGGGAGCGCGCGACGACCGACCTGTTCTCCGCGCACGCCGACGACATCGCCGCGGTGGTCCTCGAACCGGTGCTCCAGGGGGCCGGCGGGATGCACGCCTACAGCCCGCACGTCCTCGGGGTGCTGCACCGGCTGGCCCGCGCCCACGGCGCCCTCGTCGTCCACGACGAGATCGCCACCGGCCTGCACCGCACCGGCCCGCGCTGGGCCGGCGACCGGGTCGTGTCGACCCCGGACATCCTCTGCGTCGGCAAGGCGCTGACCGGCGGCTACGTCTCCCTCGCGGCGATGCTGTGCACCCGCGAGGTCGCCGAGGGGGTGAGCCGCGGCGAGGCCGGCGGGCTCATGCACGGCCCGACGTTCATGGGCAACCCGCTCGCCTGCGCCGTGGCCGCCGCGAGCCTCGACCTCGTCACCGCGCGCGACACCGAGGCGGAGGTGGCGCGCGTCGGACGCGGCCTGGCCGAGGGCCTGGCCCCGGCCCGCGCCCTGACGTCGGTGGCCGACGTGCGCACCCTCGGCGCCGTCGGCGTCGTCCAGCTGCGCGAGCCCGTCCGCGTCGCCGAGGTCACCGCCGCCGCATTGGCCCGCGGCGTGTGGGTCCGGCCCTTCCGCGACCTCGTCTACACGATGCCGCCCTACGTCACCTCCGGCGACGACCTCGCGCTCCTCACCGCGGGGCTCGTCGGCGCGGTGGCCGACGTCCACGGGTGACGCGGCCGGGCGCCGGGGTCAGTCGGCCCGGGCCGCGCCCCAGCCGTGCCAGTGCTCGACCTCGACCCAGCAGCTGACCCGCGGCCGGTCGCGCACCCGGTACTGCTGCCCGGTGTAGTAGACGGCGAGCCGGTCGATGTCGGCGAGGGCGGTGGCCTCGTCGTCCTCCCAGCGCACGACCCGTCCGCGGACGCTCACGTGGGTGTACCACTCGCCCTCCTTCAGGGCCGTGAGCGCGACCTCGGGGTGCTCGCGCATCCAGGACACCCGGGCGCGCTCGGCGTCCATGTTGAGCAGGACCGTGCCGTCGTCCTCGACGAGGTACCAGGTGGCGACCGACATCGGGGTCCCGCCGGGCAGGAGGACGGCGACGACGGCCGGGTTCGGCGCCCTCAGCAGGTCGAGGGTCTCGGGCGGGATCGGGGGCTTGGGCACGGGAGGTCCTCCTCGGTCGGGACGGACGCCGCGGCCGGCGCCCCGCCTCCCAGCATGCCCGCGACCGGGGACACCGGGGGCAGCCGGCGCGGCGGGGCCGGCCGGCTCACCGGCCCACCACCCGCACGAGCACCGAGACCGCCTCGTCCGTCGACACCCCGAGGACGGCCGCCCGCTCGAGGTAGGCCCGGGCGGCGTCCTCGAGGGCGGCCTGCGGGGTGACCGCCGCCGGGGGGTGCGGCGCGACCCGGGTGCCGCCACCCCGGCGCGAGCGCACGTAGCCCGCCTGCTCCAGCTCGCGGTAGGTGCGGGCCACCGTGCCCGTCGCGAGGCCGAGGTCGGCGGCCAGCTGGCGCACCGGCGGCAGCCGGTCGCCGGGCGCCAGGACGCCGCTGCCGACGAGGTCGGCCAGCTGACGGCGGAGCTGCTCGTAAGGAGGCGTGGGGTCGAGCACGTCGACCGTCACCGTCGAGAGCGTCATCGGACGGGGGCGCCCACGGACGAGGCGTCGCCCGGCGTCGGCCGGGGCAGGTCCTCGACCCGCAGCCGCGGCGCCGCGACGAGGACCCCCAGCACCGCGGACGCCCCGACGAGGGCCAGCGGCGCGACGACCCCGGCGCCGGCCTTCACCGCGGCCTGCAGCGGCGAGAGCCCGCACAGCCCGCCGTCGAGACCGGAGGAGAGGAAGGCCGCGACCGGCGCCAGGGTCCCGAGGACCGCCACGGTCGCCCCCTCGAGCACCGCGGCGACCGACCAGCGGCGCAGCGTCGTGTCGAGGCCGAGGCTCTCGACCCCCGGGCGCGGCCGGCGCACGACGGCGCGCAGGGCGAGCAGCGTGAGCAGGCCGAGCACGGCGAACGCCGCCAGCAGCGGCACCGCGTAGTACGACCCCGGGAACGGCCCACGGCCCGAGCCGTACTGCGTCGCCACGCCGTCCACCACGGTGGTGCACGCGACCTGGAAGTACCGCCCGGCACGGCCCAGGTCGTCCGGCGCCCCCCACGCCGTCCCCGCCGCGAGCGATCCCACGAGCAGCGCGGTCCCGACGCCCAGGACCGCGGCGTGCCCCCGGGGGAGGACGTCGCGGACGCGACGCGTCTCGACCGGGGCCGACCGCCGCACGCCGCCGGCCCGGTGCCCGGTGAGCTCACCGACGACGGTGCCGAGCAGGACGCCCGCGCCGAGGACCGCCGGTGCCAGGGCGCTCACCCGGCCCAGCGCGTCGACCTGGCCGCCGGCGACGGCGAGCAGCCCCGCGGCCAGCAGCCCCCCGAGGAGGCCGAGGACCCGGGACAGGCGGGTGCGCCGGGCGACGTCGACGACGGCGGCGTGCTCGGCGATGCCGAGGACGACGGTGTGCCGCCGGGCCACGGCCAGGACGGTGGCGACGAGCGCGAACGGGAGGGCGAGGACCAGGATGCGCATGGCGCCTCCATCTTGTGTCGAGTGAGTGGTACAAAAGGGAGGGTGCAGCACGCGCGGGGTTTGTGTCAAGCACTTGATACAAGGTGGCTGTCCGGAGTCCGTGGGAGGATCGAGGAATGACGGGGACGCTCGACTGGTTGAAGGAGGCCGCCGCCGCCCGGGAGGCCGCGGGGCTCGTGCGGCGGCTCTCGGTGACGAAGTCCGCCGACATCGTCGACCTCGCCGGGAACGACTACCTGGGGCTGCGCCACCACCCCGCCGTGGTCGCGGGGGCCGTCGCCGCGGTCGAGACCTACGGGTCCGGGGCCGGGGCGTCGCGCCTGGTCACCGGCACCCTCGACGTGCACGAGGAGCTCGAGTCCGCGCTCGTCGGGCTCACCGGGGCGCCCTCGGCCCTCGTGCTGTCCAGCGGCTACCAGGCCAACCTCGCCGCCGTCGCCGGCCTGGCCGACGCCGGCACCCTCATCGTCAGCGACGAGCACGCGCACGCCTCGCTCATCGACGGCTGCCGGCTCTCGCGCGCCGCGGTCAACGTCGCCCGGCACAACGACCTCGAGCACGTCGCCGAGCTGCTGGCCCGCCGCGACGTGCCGCGGGCCGTCGTCGTCGCCGAGTCCGTGTACTCGGTGCTCGGCGACACCGCGCCGGTCGAGGACCTCGTCGCCCTCACCGCCGAGGCCGGCGCGATGCTCGTCGTCGACGAGGCCCACGCCCTCGGGGTGCTCGGGCCCGGCGGCGCCGGCCTGCTCGCGTCGATCGGCGCGCTCGGCGCCGAGCACGTCGTCGCCACCGGCACGCTGTCGAAGTCGTTCGCCGCCCAGGGCGGCCTCGTGCTCGCCGACCCGGTCGTGCGCGACCACCTCGTCAACACCGCCCGGCCCTTCGTCTACGACACCGGGCTGGCGCCGGCGTCGGCGGGGGCCGCGCTCGCCGCCATCGGCGTCCTGCACGAGCACCCCGAGCTCCTCCCCCGCGTCCACGCCAACGCCGCCCGCCTGGCCGAGGTCTGCGGGATCCCCGTGCCCGACGGTGCGGTGATGTCCGTGCGCATGCCGGGGCCGCACGAGACGGTCGAGGCCGTCGAGCGCGCCCGCGCGGAGGGCATCCGGGTCGGGGCGTTCCGGCCGCCCTCGACGCCCGACGGCTCCTCGCGGCTGCGGCTCACCGCGCACGCCGACCACGGCGCCCACGAGCTCGAGCGCGCCTGCGCCGTCCTCGCCGACCTCGTCCCGGCCCCGGTCTGACGGCCGCGCCGGTGTCCGGGACCTACGGGACCGAGGGGTCCGCGGACGACGTCGACGCCACCGGGACGGTCGACGGGCGGGCCCTGCCGTCGGTGGTCCTCGTCACCGGCACGGGCACCGGTGTCGGCAAGACCGTCGTCACCGCCGCCCTCGCCGCCCTCGTCCGCGGACGCGGCAGCAGCGTCGCCGTCGTCAAGCCGACCCAGACCGGTGTCGTCGACGACGAGCCCGGCGACGTCGACGAGGTGCGCCGGCTGGTCGGTGACGACCTGCCGGTGCACGAGCTCGTCCGGCTGAAGGACCCGCTCTCGCCCGAGGCCGCCGCCCGTCGCGACGGCACCCAGCTGCCGCCGGTCGCGCTGCACGCCAAGCGGATCGGCGAGATCGCCACCGGACACGACGTCACCCTCGTCGAGGGCGCGGGCGGCCTGCTCGTCCGCCTCGACGCCCGCGGCGGCACGCTCGCCGACCTCGGGACGGCGCTGCGCTACAAGGGCGTGTCCTGCGGTGTCGTGCTCGTCGCGTCGGCCGGTCTCGGGGTGCTCAGCACGGCCGCGCTCACCGCCGAGGCCCTGCGGGCGCGGTCGCTGCCGCTGCTCGGCGTCGTCGTCGGGTCGTGGCCGCAGGACCCGGACCTGGCCGAGACCGAGAACCTCCACGACCTGCCACGGGTCACCGGGGCGCCGCTGTGGGGGCGGGTGCCCGAGGGCGCCGGCACCCTGGCCGCCGACGCGTTCACGGCCGCGGTCCCCGGCTGTTTCGCCATCGCCTGACCCGCCGGCCCCGACCGGGACGTGACCCCGGTGGCCGGTGACCTCACGGCCAGCCGCACCCACGTCGGCGGGTGCGGGGGCGGCTTGCGAGGATGGGCGGATGAGCGCCGCCGACCGTCCGTACCGCGTCACCACCGTCTGCCACGGCAACATCTGCCGCTCGCCGATGGCCGCGTTCCTCCTGCGCGAGGCCTTCGACGACGCCGGGCTCGGCGACCGCGTCGAGGTCGACTCCGCGGGCACCTCCACCGAGGAGCTCGGCAACCCGCCGCACCGGCGGACCGTCGCGACCCTGCAGCGGCACGGCCACCCGGACACCGGCTGGTCCGAGCACCGGGCGCGGCAGTTCCAGGCCGACTGGTTCGACGACGTCGACCTCGTCCTGGCCGCCGACCACGCGCACGCCGACCGGCTGACCCGCCTCGCCCGGACCGACGAGGAGCGCGGGCGCGTGCGCCTCGTCCGCTCCTTCGACCCCGACGCCGTCGCTGCCGGCGAGCTGGGCATGGACGACCCCTGGTACGGCGGCGACGCCGAGTACGAGCAGACCTACGCCGAGATCACCGCCGCCGTCCCCGGCATCGTCGAGCACGTCCGCGCCGAGCTCGAGGGCTGACCCCTCCCGCCGGGCTCGACCCCGTCGGTGGCCGTGCGGCGACCGACCGCGCCGGACCCGGTCCGGCGGTCGACGTGAGGACGGCGGCGGCGGTCAGGGCAGCGGCTTGACGAGCCAGGCGACGACGTCGGCCGACTCGCGGCGCACCCCGTCGTCGTCGACGACGGTGTACCGGTCGGGGTAGCGCGTGCCGGTGTCGAGGTAGCCGCGGCGGCGGTAGAGCCGCAGGGCGCCCTCGTTCGCGGGGTCGACGCCCAGGCCGACGCCCCGGTGCCCGGCGCCGGCGACGAGGGCCTCGACGTGGTCGAGCAGCCGCGAGCCGACGCCCGAGCCCTGCCGCTCCTGCGGCCACACCTGCAGGCCGTTGACCTCCGGCACGCCGTCGGACACCTCGGGCGCCGGCGGCCCGTCCCACCGCACCTCGCAGGACCCGACGGGCCCGGCGCCGTCGAACGCGACGAGGTAGGTGCTGGCGCCCTCCTCCACCCGCGCGACCCGGGTCTCGTGGACGGCCGAGGCGCCGGTCGGCTGCCAGCGCTCGAGCAGCGGCAGGTCCCGCCGGTCGACGGCCCGGACGGTCAGGTCATGGGTCGGGTCCACCCGTCCCACGCTAGGCCCGCCGTCGCTCCGGGCGGCGGGGGCACTGCCCCCGACCACCTCGCCCACACCGACGGCCGGCCGGGTGGTCGTCGCCGTCCGGCAGCCGACGCCGGGACGGCGGGGGCGTGCCGCTCTGGGACACTGGAGACATGACGAGCACGACCGACGCCGCGCCCGGCGGCCTCTCGCACACGACCCGCCTCGCCGACGTCGAGCCGCCGATCGCCCTCGGTGCGCTGGACGGTCGCTACCGCGGGGTCGTCGCGCCGCTCGTCGACCACCTCAGCGAGCCCGCGCTCAACCGCGCCCGCCTCCACGTCGAGGTCGAGTGGCTCGTCCACCTCACCGAGCGCGAGGTGCTCCCCGGCGTCCGTCGCCTCACCCCGGCCGAGCAGGACACCCTGCGCGCCGTCGTCCGCGACTTCGGCGCCGCCCAGATCGACGAGCTCGGCGACATCGAACGGGTCACGCTGCACGACGTCAAGGCCGTCGAGTACGTCCTCAAGACCCGCCTGCGCGAGATCGCGCCAGCAGAAGAGGACGCAGGCCTCGCCGAGCTCGTGCACTTCTGCTGCACGAGCGAGGACATCAACAACCTCTCCTACGCCGTCATGGTCCGCGGTGCCGTCCACGAGGTGTGGCTGCCCCGCGCCCGCGCCCTCGTCGACGACCTCGCGAGCATGGCCGCCGACCTCGCCGACGTCCCGCTGCTCGCGCACACCCACGGCCAGCCGGCGACGCCGACGACGATGGGCAAGGAGCTCGCCGTCCTCGCCTGGCGGCTGCGCCGGCAGCTCCGGCGGATCGAGGACGCGGAGTTCCTCGGCAAGCTCAACGGCGCCACCGGCACCTACGGCGCGCACGTCGCCGCCGTCCCCGGCGCCGACTGGGAGGCGCTGAGCCGGTCCTTCGTCGAGCACCTCGGGCTCACCTGGAACCCGCTGACGACGCAGATCGAGAGCCACGACTGGCAGGCCGAGCTCTACGCCGACCTCGCCCGCTTCAACCGGGTGCTGCACAACATGTGCACCGACGTGTGGTCCTACATCTCGATGGGGTACTTCGCCCAGGTCCGCGGGCAGGGCACGGTGGGCTCCTCGACGATGCCGCACAAGGTCAACCCAATCCGGTTCGAGAACGCCGAGGCCAACCTCGAGGTGAGCAACGCGCTGTTCGACGTGCTGTCCGCGACGCTCGTGCAGAGCCGGCTCCAGCGGGACCTCACCGACTCCTCGATGCAGCGCAACATCGGCTCCGCGTTCGGGCACAGCCTGCTGGCCATCGACAACGCCCGCCGCGGGCTCGACGGGCTCGACGCCGTCCCCGAGGCCATGGCCGCCGACCTCGACCGCAACTGGGAGGTGCTCGGCGAGGCCGTGCAGTCGGCGATGCGGGCGCTCGGCGCGCAGGGCGTGCCGGGCATGGAGGAGCCCTACGAGCGCCTCAAGGAGCTGACCCGCGGCCGGCGGATCGGACAGGACGACCTCGTGGAGTTCGTCCGCGGACTGGGCCTGCCGCCCGAGGTCGAGCAGCGGCTCGCCGCCCTCACCCCGCAGACCTACACCGGCCTCGCCCCCGCCCTGGTCCGCCACCTCGGATGACCGCCGGCCCGCGCCCCGGTGACGGCGTAACCGGGGACGGCCCCGTCGCGATCGTCCCGGCCGACCTCGCCGACCCGCGGGTCGGGGACCTCGTCGCCGAGCACCTCGCCGAGATGGAGCCGACGGCGCCCGCGTGCAGCCGGCACGCCCTGACCCTCGAGCAGTTCGCCGACCCCGCCGTCCGGCTCTGGGTCGCGGAGGCCGGCGGGGGGCTCGTCGGGTCCGTGGCGCTCAAGGACCTCGGCGGCGGGCACGTCGAGCTGAAGACGATGCGGGTCTCGCCCATCCTGCGCGGCAGCGGGCTCGGTCGCCGGCTGTTGGCCCACGCCCTGGCCGCGGCCCGGGCCGGCGGCGCCACCCGGGTGAGCCTCGAGACCGGCGCCGGCGAGGTCTTCGTGCCGGCCCGCTCGCTGTACCGCCGCCACGGGTTCACCGACTGCGAGCCCTTCGGCGACTACCGGCCGGACCGCAACAGCACGTTCCTCACCCTCGCCCTCTGACCCACCGGCGCGCGGCGCGCGTCCGTCCGCGGCGGCGGCCCCTCTGCCCACGGGCGCGTGGCCGGGCGACCCGTCTGCACGGAACCTCCACACGTCGGCGACGCCCTGCCCACACGCCGGGTGGTGGGGTGGGGCCATGGGGGCCTCGGAGGGGACGGCGCGGCCGGACGGACGACGGTCGGAGTGGGCGCTGGCGTCGGCGGCCGCGCTGACGGTGGTGCCGTGGACGGTGTTCGGCCTGCTCGGCCGGCTGCCTCGGCGGGACGACCGGGGGCGTCGGGTCACCCAGGTCGTGCTCCTCGACACGCAGGTCTGGCGGGCGTGGTCGCTCGTCGCCGGGGCCGTGCTCCTCGCCGTGCTCCTGCTGCTGCTCCTGCTCGTCCTGGCCCGGCGGGCCCGGGGCGGCGCCCGCGTCGTCACGGCCGCCGTCGGGGGGACGCTCTGGCTCGGCGTCGCGGCGCTCCTGGCGGTCGTCGCGTTCTTCGGTCTGCTGGGCACGGGTGGGCGGTCCGAGGTCGTCACCGGCGCGGACGGCCGCCGCGTGATGCTCACGGCCGACTCCGTCGACGGCGACGTCACAGCGGTGTACCAGCCGTCCGGCCGGGTCACCTGGGTCGCCGAGCCGGCCGGTCCGGAGGTCGACCGGTGGCAGCACCCCTGCACGCTCGTCTCGCGCCCGGACCTCACGGGCACGGTGCGCTGCGGGTCGACGGCCCAGGAGATCGGTCCGCCGCCCTGACGCCGGGGACGGCGGCGTGCGGTGTGCGGTGTGCGATCGTGGAGCGGTGGCGACCAGCGACCCCCGGCCCGTCGACCGCAGCGACCTCGACGGCATCGCGACAGCCCTGCCCGAGGTGACCCGCGAGGGCATCGACACCCATCCCGCGTACGCCGTGCGTGGGAAGACGTTCGTCGTCTGGCGCGGGCCCCGCAAGGACGCGCTCGAGCCCGACACCGGCGAGCGGCTGGACGACGTCATCTGCATCGTCGTCCCCGGCCCGGACGACAAGCAGGCGATCCTCCAGCTCGGCGAGCCGTGGTTCACGACCCCGCACTTCGACGGCTACGACGCCGTGCTCGTCCGGGAGCGCGATCTCGGCCGGCTCGAATACCTCGAGCTCGCCGAGATCGTCACCGACGCCTGGGCCACGAGGGCGCCGAAGAAGCTCGTGAAGCAGCACCTCGGCTGACCGGGACACCGGGGTCGGGGCGGTGGACCCGTCGGGGGCCGGTGGGCGTGCGGGTTTCCCGTCGGGGGTGGGCGCAGGTGTGCCATCCTGACCCTCAGGCCCCGGAGGTCGACTCCAACCCCATACCCTAGGGGGGTATGATGGTGTCCATGAGCGTCGCCACCCCGGACCCTGCCGTCGGCCCACCCGGCTACGAAGGCACCAAGGACGCGCAGCTGAAGCGGCTGCGCCGCATCGAGGGCCAGGTGCGCGGCATCGCCCGGATGGTCGAGGGCGACGCCTACTGCATCGACGTCCTCACCCAGGTGAGCGCCGCGACCCGGGCCCTGCAGGCCGTGAGCGTCGGCCTGCTCGAGGAGCACATCGCCCACTGCGTCGTCGACGCCGCCCGTGAGTCCGACGAGGCCGCCGCCGCCAAGGTCGACGAGGTCACCGCCGCCGTGGCCCGGTTGCTGAGGAGCTGACGTGACCCAGACCACCGACCGTCCCGGCAGCGAGGTCCACGAGGTCGACCTCGCCATCACGGGGATGACCTGCGCCTCGTGCTCGGCGCGCATCGAGAAGAAGCTCGGCAAGCTCGAGGGCGTCGACGCCGTCGTCAACCTCGCCACCGAGAAGGCCACCGTGCGCTGGACCGGGCCCGTCACCGTCGAGGACCTGCTCGGCACCGTCCGCAGGACCGGGTACGGCGCCGAGCTCGTCGGCGACGACGCCGCCCCGGCGCCCACGACGACGGCCCGGACCCCGGCGACGAGCCCCCGACCGGGGCGCGACGGCCGGCCGACCCCGCCGCGCGCGGACGGCGCCCCGCCCACCACCCGCCCGGTCGCGTCCGGTGACCACCGTGCCGCGACCGACGCGCCGCCGGCCGCCGTGCCCCCGGCCCCCGCGACGGACCGGCCCGCGGCGGACCGGCCGAACCGCGCCTCCGCCGCGCTCGAGCGGGTCGCCGACCTGCGCTCGCGCGCCCTCTCGGCCGCCGTCCTCACCCTGCCGGTCGTCGTGCTCGCCATGGTCCCCGGCGCCGACATCCCGAACGAGACGTGGGTGCAGCTCGTGCTCGCGACGCCGGTCGTGCTCTGGGCGGGCTACCCGTTCCACCGCTCGGCGGTCCTCAACGCCCGGCACGGCGCGTCGACGATGGACACCCTCGTCTCGCTCGGCGTGCTCGCCGCGTACCTGTGGTCCACCGTCGTCGTCGTGTCCGGTCGCGCCGGCGGGATGGACGGCGACGGCTCGCACGTGTGGTTCGAGTCGGCCACCGTCGTCACGACCTTCCTCCTCCTCGGCCGCTGGATGGAGGCCCGCGCCACCGACCGCACCCGCGACGCCCTGCGCGGCCTGCTGGAGCTCGGCGCCAAGGAGGCGCGCGTCCTGCGCACCGACCCCCGGTCCGGCGCGACGGTCGAGGAGCGCGTGCCGGTGGACGAGCTGGTCGTCGGCGACCGCTTCATCGTCCGCCCCGGCGAGAAGGTCGCCACCGACGGCGTCGTGCGAGACGGCTCCAGCGCCATCGACGCCGCGCTCGTCACCGGCGAGTCCACCCCGGTCGAGGTCTCGCCAGGCCACGACGTCACCGGCGGCACGGTCAACACCACCGGCCGGCTCGTCGTCGAGGCGACCCGGGTCGGCCGCGACACGACGCTGGCCGGCATCACCCGCCTCGTCGAGCGCGCGCAGACGAGCAAGGCCCCGGTGCAACGGCTCGCCGACCGGGTGTCGGCGGTCTTCGTGCCGGTCGTCCTCGTCCTGGCGCTGCTGACCTTCGCCGCCTGGTGGGCGATCGGCGGCGACCCGGTGCGCGCCCTCGAGGTCGCCATCACCGTCCTCGTCATCGCCTGCCCGTGCGCCCTCGGCCTCGCCACCCCGACGGCGCTGCTCGTCGGCACCGGCCGCGGCGCCCGGCTCGGCATCCTCATCAAGGGCGCCGACGTCCTCGAGGACACCCGCCGCATCGACACCATCGTCCTGGACAAGACCGGCACGGTGACGACCGGCGAGATGTCCCTCGTCCAGGTCGCGACGGCCGGACGGCTGCTCAAGGACCAGGCGCTGCGGGCGGCCGCCGCCGTCGAGGACGGCAGCGAGCACCCGGTGGCACGGGCCGTCGTCGCCGCCGCCCGCCGTCGGGCCCTCGACGTCCCCCCGGTCACCGACTTCGTCGCGCTGCCCGGGGCGGGGGCCCGCGGCGACGTCAACGGCACCGTCGTCTCCGTGGGTCGCGCCGACCTCTTCGACGACGTCCCGGCCGCCATCGCCAAGCCCTCGGCCGAGGGCACGACGGTGTGGGTCGGCTGGGGCGGGCGGGCCCGGGCGGCCCTCACCGTCTCGGACACCGTCCGCCGCAGCTCGGCGCGCGCGGTCCGTGACCTCGGCGACGCCGGCCTCACGACCTACCTGCTCACCGGCGACCACGACCGCGCCGCCCTCACCGTCGCGCGCGACGTCGGCATCTCCGCCGGCCACGTCGTCGCCGACGTCCGTCCCGAGGACAAGCACGCGATGATCGCCGACCTCCAGGCCCGGGGCCGGGTCGTCGCCATGGTCGGGGACGGGGTCAACGACGCCGCCGCCCTCGCGCAGGCCGACCTCGGGATCGCCATGGGCAGCGGCACCGACGTCGCCGCCGGCGCCGCGGACATCGTCCTCCTGCGCTCGGAGCTGCCGGCCGTCGCCGACGCCGTCGCCCTGTCGCGGGCGACCCTGCGCACCATCCGCCAGAACCTCGTGTGGGCCTTCGGCTACAACGTCGCCGCCATCCCGCTCGCCGTCGCCGGGGTGCTCAGCCCCATGGTGGCCGGGGCGGCGATGGCGGCCTCGAGCGTCCTCGTCGTCACCAACAGCCTCCGCCTGCGCCGCTGGTCGCGCGCCCGCTGACCCGCGGGAGACCCCCACCGCACGAGAGAGCCCACCCGGGTACCGGGTGGGCTCTCTCGTTGGGGGCGGACCGGGGTCCGCGGGGCGGGGCGTCAGACGACGACGGAGCCCTGGGGGGTGTCGAAGGTGACGGCCATGAGGCCGGGGGTGCCGCGCGGCGAGACGAACGAGAAGTCGATGACCGACGAGGTGTAGTCGGCGGGGAGCCCGAGCCACTCACGGACCCGGTCGGGGTCGCCGGCGATGGTGAGGGAGCGGATGGTCACCTCGGTCGAGGCGTCGTCGGAGGGGTGGGGCAGCCCGTCCTCCCACGCGATGAAGAACGGCAGCTGCGGGTCGGCCTGGAGGCCCTTGATCCCGATCTGCCGCCAGCGCAGCTCGACCCCGTCGGGCCGGTGCCGGTTGCCCTGGACGGCCTGGCGGCCGAGGCGCTGCTCCTGCTCGGCGAGGTCGTCGACGCACACGACCCACCCGAGCCAGCCGCCGCCGGCCTCGGACCGGGCGCGGACGACCTGGCCGAACGGCGCCTTGTCGGCGGCGGGGTGCTCGAGCACCTCGACGACCTCGACGTAGCGCTCGTGGGCCAGCGGCAGGATGACGTTGCGGGTCCCGAACCTCGGGTGGACGCCCCCGTCGACCGGCTCGACGCCGATCAGCTTCGCGAGGCGCTCGGCCGTCGCGTGCACGCCATCGTGCTCGGCCGCATAGACGACGTGGTCAACTCGCATGCCATGCATGGTCCCACATGCGCGGACGTGCTCCGGACACCGCCCCGGGACCCCTCCGCCCCTGGCCCGACGCCCGATCCCAGGCGTCACAGCAGCCTCACGAGGTGCGCTGGCGCACCGCCTCGTAGACGACGACGGCGGCCGACACCCCGGCGTTGAGGGAGTTGACCCGGCCCGCCATCGGGATGCGCACCCGCACGTCGGCGGCGCCGAGCGCGGCCTCGCTGAGGCCGGTGCTCTCGGTGCCGACGGCGATGGCGACGGCCCCGCGGTAGTCGGCGGCGGTGTGCGTCAGGTCGGTGTCGGGGGTGGTCGCGACGACCCGGAACCCGCCGGCGTGCAGCCAGTCCCGCACCTGCGCCAGCGGCGCCGACGCCACGGGCACCGAGAACACCGTGCCCTTGCTCGCCCGCACGACGTTGGGGTTGCCCCAGTCGGTCGTGGGGTCGGCGGCGACGACCGCGGCCACCCCGGCGGCGTCGGCCGTGCGCAGCACCGACCCGAGGTTGCCCGGCTTCTCCAGGCCCTCGACGACGACGACGAGCGGGTCGTCAGGCAGCGTGAGGTCGGCCAGCGGCACCCCGGCCACCGGGACGACCGCGAGCAGCCCGTCGGGGCCCTCGCGGTAGGCGACCTTCTCGAAGGCGGACCGGCCGCAGCGAATCGTCGTGGTGCCGAGCGCGCGTACCCGCTCGACGAGGCCGCCCTGGGCCTCCGGGTCGGTCATGAGCTCGGGGCAGTGCAGCAGCAGGTCCGGGACGACGCCCGCCTCGACCGCGAGCGCGAGCTCGGCGTGGCCGTCGACCACCGTGCGCCCCTCTTGCTCGCGCACCCGCCGGCGCCGAAGCGCCGTCACGGCCTTGAGGCGCGGGTTGGTCGCGGAGGTGACGTGGAGCTCGGCCATGGCCGGGCCAGCATCCCACGCACCCGACGTGGGGGCGGCCGGTCGGGGCCCGGGTGCGGTAGAAATGCGTGATGACCAGCAGCGACGCAGGCAGTCCGGCGCAGACGCGGGGCCGCCGGCTCGGCCGGGCCGCCGTCTACGCGGTCCTCACCGCCGCGCTGCTCTTCGGGATCGGCTTCCTCGTCCGCAGCAAGTGGGACCCGCTCATCGACCTCGACGACGGCACGATCGACTGGATGACCAACGTTACCCGCAACCACTCCACGCTGCGGGACGCGGCGCTGGTCTGGGAGACCGTCAGCCAGCCGCTGCTGCTCCATCTGATCGGGACGGCCCTGTGCCTGTGGGTCTGGCTGCGCCGCGGACTGCGGACCCGGGCCTGGTGGGCCTTCGCGACGCTCATGGTGTCCTGGTCGGTCGGGCTCGGCGCCAAGTACGTCTTCCAGCGGGCCCGGCCCGTGGTCGAGGACCCGGTCTCGGAGGCCCCCGGCTACTCCTTCCCGTCCGGGCACGCGCTGAACTCGGCGGCCTGGGCGACGACGGTCATCGTCCTGGTCTGGCCCCTGGTCAAGCACCGCACGGCGCGCGGCGTCCTCGTCGGACTCGGCGCCCTCTTCGTCCTCACGACCGCCCTGGACCGCACCTTCCTCGGCGTGCACTACCCCAGCGACGTCACCGCCGGCGTCGTCACCGGCGTCGGCCTCGTCCTCGCCTCCTACGCCGGCTACTCCGGCTGGCGGCCGCGCGAGCCCGAGGCCGCCGACGACACCGACATCGCGCAGGACCGGACCCTCTCGCGCAAGGAGCACCGATGACCTTCCTGGACCGCTGGGACGACCCGAGCAGGCCGACGTTCGGAGAGGCCCTGCGCGACGTCGCCGTGCGGGCGCTGGCCCCGGGGGTCCTGCTGTTCGCCGTCATCGCCGGGATCGGCTTCCTCATCGTCGGTCCGCTGCGCGGGCTCGAGGGCGAGAACGAGGTGAACCGCTGGTTCGAGGACCAGCGCACTCCGCTCGGCGAGACGATCACCCTGTTCCAGTCGTCGATGGGGAACACCGAGTACGTCATCGGCGTCGGCGTGATCGTCGCGCTCGTCGTCTACTGGCGCACCCGGAAGTGGTGGTACGCCGTCGTGCCGCTGGTGTCGATCTCCGTGCAGGCGCTGATCTTCGTCGCCGCCGCGTACGTCGTCGGCCGCCCGCGTCCCAACGTCGAGCGGCTCGACCCGACGCCGCCGACCTCCAGCTACCCCAGCGGCCACGTCGGCGCCTCGACGGCCCTCTACATCGCCTTCGCCCTCATGGCCACCCGGATCGAGAACGTCGTCGCGCGCCGGGTGCTCGTCACGCTATGCGTCCTCGTCCCGTTCTCCGTCGGCTTCGCCCGCCTCTACCGCGGCGCCCACCACGTCACCGACATCGTGTTCGGGATGCTCAACGGCGTCGTCTGCGCGCTGCTGGCCTGGGGCTACCTGCGCCGGGACCCGCACCGCTCCGACCCCGGGTACTGACCCGGCGGACCGCCTCCCCCGAGGAGCACCCATGTCCTTCCTCACCCGCTACGACGAGGACCGGTCCCGGCCCCCGTTCCTCGCCGCGCTGCGCGACGCGGCCGTACGCGCGCTCCTGCCGAGCGTCCTGGTCTTCGCGGCCGTCGTCGGGATCGGGCTGCTGATCGTCGGCCCGCTGCACCGGCTCGGCACCGCCGAGAACGGCGTGAACCGCTGGTTCGCGTCGTGGCGGACGCCGCTGTGGAACGAGGTCACGCACTGGATGTCGACCATCGGCAACACCGAGTACGTCATCGGCGTCGGCGTCCTCGTCGCGCTGCTCGTCTGGTGGCGGACCCGGGAGTGGTGGTTCGCCGTCGTCCCGCTCATCGCGATCTCGCTGCAGGCGACGTGGTTCGTCCTCGCCGCCTGGATCGTCGGCCGCCCGCGCCCCGAGGTCGAGAAGCTGGACCCGGCACCGCCGACCTCGAGCTACCCGAGCGGCCACGTCGGGGCGTCGTCGGCGCTGTACTTCTCGTTCGCGCTCATGGCCACCCGGATCGGCAACCCGGTGCTGCGCCGGCTCGCCGTGCTCGTCGGCGCCGTCGTGCCGTTCGTCGTGACCTTCGCCCGGCTCTACCGCGGCATGCACCACGTGAGCGACGTCGTCGTCGGCATGCTCAACGGCATCGGCTGCGTGCTCCTGTCGTGGAACTACCTGCGCCGCGAGCCCCGGGGCAGCGGCCACTGACGCCCGCGACCGGTTCTCCCCCCGCCGGCCGCCCGGCGGTCAGAGCCGGACGTAGCGGGCGCGGGCGAAGGAGTACACGCCGTACGCGGCGAACCCGAGCGCGACGAGGGTGAGGATGACCGGCCCGCCGGTCATGTCCTTGAGCGACTTCAGCGCGCCGTCGAGTCCCTTGACCTCGTTGGAGTTCGAGGTGAACGCCGCCGTCATGAAGAAGAGGCCGACGATGCCGATCGCCACGCCCTTGGCGATGTAGCCGTACTGCCCGGCGTGGACGGCCCACTCCCCCGGGTGCTCCTCGAGGTCCTCGAGGAACTTCTTCTTCCAGCCCTTGTAGACGTGGTAGGCCGCGACCCCGAGGATGACGAGCCCGAGGATCCCGACGAGGACCGGGCCGCCCGGACCGCCCATGAGCTTCTGGGTGAAGTCCTGGGTCTGCTGGTCCCCGCCCTTGGTCCCGCCGAGCGCCGCGACCTTGAAGGTCGTGTACGCGAAGAAGCCGTACATGACGCCCTTGGCCACGAGCTTGGCGCGGTCCTTGGCCTCCTTGCTGCTCGTGATGATCCCCTCGGTGATGTTCCAGACCCCGAGGAGGACGAAGCCGACGACCCCGATCCACAGGAGGATCTGGCCACCGGTGTTGTTCGACAGCGACTTCAGCGCACCGTTCTGGTCGGCCTGCTTCGAGCCGCCGCTGATCCCCCAGGCGACGTTGAGGGCGATGTACGCGATGAGCAGGTGCAGCCCGCCGAGGACTCCGTAGCCGATGCGGGCCCCCCACTCGACGGCGGGGCTCTCGTTGGCCTCTTCGGTGGCGTTCCTGGCCTCGGCGCTCTTGTCCATGGGTGCACCCTGCCACCTGCGACGATGCCGCGTACAGATGGGCGCCCGGTCAACCTCGCGGGACGGCGGCGAGGACGGCGACGAGACCGTCCTCGTCGACGTGGCCGGCGACCTCGTCGGCGACGTCCTTGACCTCGTCCGGGGCGTTGCCCATGGCCACCCCGCGGGCGGCCCAGCGCAGCATCTCGAGGTCGTTGCGCTGGTCGCCGACGGCGACGGTGAGCGCGGGCTCGACGTCGAGCAGCCGCCGCACGTGCTCCAGGGCCGCGCCCTTGGAGACGCCCTCGGGGGTGATGTCGAGCCAGGCGCTCCAGCCGACGGCGTACTCGACGCCGTGCAGGCCGATGCGCTCGGTGCCGGCGACGAACGCCTCGCTCGTGCTCTCCGGGTCGCGGATGGTCAGGCGCGTCACGGGGTGGGCCATGAGCTCCTCGAAGGGGACGACGCGCGGGGTGCCGTCGAGCTCGCCGTCCGGGAAGGGCGCCGAGACCTTGAACCCGACGCCGACCTCCTCGACCGCGACGAGCGCCGTGGGGAACTCGGCCCGCAGCACCCGCAGCGCGGGCGCGGGGTCGAAGGTGACGGCCTCCAGCAGCTCGTAGCCGGCGTCGGCGCCGGCGTCCAGGCGCACGGTGATCGCGCCGTTGGCGCAGACGGCGTAGCCCGTGGTGATGCCGAGGGCCTCGAGCATCGGCAGCGTGCCGACGACGGCCCGGCCGGTGGCGAGGACGACGTGGTGGCCGGCGGCCATCACCTCCTGGACGGCGGTGCGGACGGGCTCGTGCAGGCGGCCGTCGTGGTCGACGGTGGTGCCGTCGATGTCGAGGCAGACCAGGTACGGGGTGCTCATCGGGCACCACGCTACCGAGGCCGGGTGAACTCCCGGTGCCGGGCGCGTCACTCGGGCGTGGACCAGGCCTGCCGGATCGAGAGCCGCCCGCCGGTCTGCAGCAGTGAGCGGCGGTAGAGCCGCTCCGCGACGTAGAGGACGAGCCCCGCCGCCGCGAGGAGCAGGACGAGCGCGAGCACGGCCTGCCACCACGTCGCCGTCCCCTCGAGCACCCGGGCGGGCATGACGACCGTCGAGAACGGCGGGACGAAGGAGAGCACGACGCGGGCCGGCCCGTCGACGAGGAAGCCGGCGAAGAAGACACCGAGCACGATCATGATGAGCGGCGTGCCCGTGCTCTGCACGTCCTCGGCCCGCGAGGCCAGCGCCCCGGCCACGGCCCAGAGCGCGGCGAGCGCGACGAAGCCGCCGACGAAGAAGGCGAGGAACCAGGCGACCGGGCCGGAGACCGCCCCGAGCACGTCGGAGTACGGCGTGAACGACAGCCCGACGAGGCCGACCGCGGCGTAGAGCAGCATCTGCAGAATGGCGATGACGCTCGTGCCGACGACCTTCCCCGCGAGCAGCTGGCGCACCGGGATGGCCGTCGCGATGATCTCGACGATGCGGGACTGCTTCTCCTCGACGACGCTGTTGGCGATGACGTAGCCGAAGGTCAGCGTCGCGATGTAGAAGAGGAAGGCGAAGACGAAGGACCCGGCCCGGGCGATCTGCGCCTGCTCGGCATCGCCCTCGAGCAGCTGGGGCGTCACCGTCGTGCCCTGCTCGAGCGCCGTGGCCGTCGTCCCGAGCCGGGTCGCCTGCTGCTCCAGCACCGTCGAGCGGACGACCTCGCGGGTCACGCCGGCCAGGGTGTCCTCCTCGGAGTCCAGGGTCGTGAGCACCCAGCCGCCCTCCCCCGGGTGCAGCCAGGCGTCGGCGTCGCCCGCGCGCACGGCGGCCCGCGCGGCGTCGGCGTCCGCCACGGGGTCGAGGGCGACCTCGACGTCCTGGCCGGACTCCGGTGCGCCCTGCACGAGCCGGTCCCCCATCGACCGGTCGGCGGCGGTGACGGCCACCGTGTAGGAGTCGGTCCGCGAGGAGTCCCACACCTGCCAGCCGAGGTAGCCGCAGATGAGGACCAGGGTGAAGGCCGTCCCGCCGAGGAAGGCCTTGTCGGTGAGCCGGACGACGATCTCGCGGCGGGCGACGAGCGCCCAGGCGGACCGTGCGGAGCCGCCGTCGGCGGTGGCCGGGCCGGGGGCGCCGGTGCGGTCGGGGGTCGTCGTGGTGCTGCTCATCGGGCGGCCACCTCTCGGTAGATGTCGGCCAGGGCGGGTCGGACGGGGGTGAACTCGCGGACGGTGCCGCGGGCGGCGGCCTCGCGCAGGACGACCTGCTCGGCGCCGTCGTCGACGACCTCGACGAGCGCGGTCGGCCCGTCGACGTCGACGACGTGGACGCCGCGGACGTCGCGCAGCCAGCCGGTGTCGGCGTCGAGCACGACCCGGTAGCGCAGGGGTCCCCGGGCCCGCAGCTCGTCGGCGTCGCCCACCGCGACGACCCGGCCCGCGGCGAGGATGACGAGCCGGTCGCAGAGCCGCTCGACGAGGTCGAGCTGGTGGCTGGAGAACAGGACGGGGACGCCGGCAGCGGCGTGCTCGCGCAGGACGTCGGCCATGGCGTCGACGGCGACGGGGTCCAGGCCGGAGAACGGCTCGTCGAGGACGAGGGCGGTCGGCCCGTGCAGGAGCGCGGCGACGATCTGCACCCGCTGCTGGTTGCCGAGGCTCAGGGCCTGCAGCCGCTCGGTCGCCCGGTCGGCGAGGCCGAACCGCTCGAGGTGCCGCTCGGCCGCCTCGCGGGCGCTCGCGTCGGCCATCCCGCGCAGCCGGGCCAGATAGACGAGCTGGTCGAGCACCCGTTGCTTCGGGTACAGGCCCCGCTCCTCGGGCATGTACCCGAAGCGCCGCTGGTCCTGCGGGGTCACCGGCCGCCCGGCCCAGCGGACCTCCCCGGCGTCGATGCCGAGCACACCCATGACCATCCGCATGGTCGTCGTCTTCCCGGCGCCGTTCCCGCCGACGAAGCCGGTGAGCATCCCCTCCCGGACCTCGAACGAGACGTCGTCGACGGCGGTGGTGTCGCCGAAGCGGCGGGTGAGTCCCTCGATCTCCAACATGGCGTGGACGCTACGGGCGGGCAGGCCCCGCCGGATCCGCCTAGGGGATGGTCAGGCCTCCTTCGGCGAGATGAGACCGGCCTCGTGGGCGAGGACGACGGCCTGCACCCGGTCGCGCAGGTGGAGCTTGGCCAGGCAGCTCGACACGTGGGTCTTGACGGTCGCCTCGCCGAGGAACAGCCGGGCGGCGATCTCGCCGTTGGAGAGCCCGCGGCCCACGAGGACGAAGACCTCCCGCTCGCGCTCGGTGAGCCGCGCGAGGCCGGGCGGGTCGGGACGGCGGGGGGCGGCGCGCTCGCCGGTCATCCGCTCGATGACCCGGCGGGTGACCTCGGGCGCGAGGATGCCCGAGCCGCGGCCGACGACCCGGACGGCGTCGACGAGCTGGTCGGGCTCGGCGTTCTTCAGCAGGAAGCCGCTGGCGCCGGCGTCGAGGGCGTCGAAGAGGTAGTCGTCGCGGTCGAAGGTGGTGAGGATGACGACCCGGCCGAGGTCCTCGGCGACGACCCGGCGGGTGGCCTCGATGCCGTCGAGCACCGGCATCTGGACGTCCATGAGGACGACGTCGGGCCGGGTCTCGCGGGCGACGACGACGGCCTCGGCGCCGTTCGCGGCCTCGCCGACGACCTCGATGTCGTCCTCGACCGAGAGCATCATCGAGAAGCCCGAGCGGACCATCGCGTGGTCGTCGACGAGGAGCACCCGGATGGGGTCGGCCCCGGCCGGCGGCCCGGCGTCCGGGAGCGGGCTGTCGTCCCGGCTCATCGGGCGCGGGCCGGGGTGGCGGTGCGGCGGTCCGCGGAGGGCCCAGCGCCCGGTCCGGTGCCGGGGCGGGTGCCGTCGGCGCCCGAGGTCCACGGGTAGCGGACCCGCACCCGGTAGCCGCCGGTGGCGCGGGGGCCGAGGTCGACGACCCCGGAGTGCGAGGCGGCGCGCTCGCGGATCCCCAGCTGGCCGAGGCCACCGGTCGAGGTGCCCGGGCGGGGACGGCCGTCGTCGACGACCTCGAGCTCGACGTGCCCGTCGGGGCCCCGCCGCACCCGCACGACGACCGACACCCGGGTCGCGGTCGAGTGCTTCTCGACGTTGGTCAGCGCCTCCTGCACCGTGCGGTACACCGAGTGGGCGAGCGGCGCCGGCACCACCTCGGCGGCGCCCGGGGCGGACTCGACGAGGTCGTAGGTGGCGCGGCGGCCGGCGGTGCTCGCGGCCGCCACGAGCGCCGGCAGCTGGCCGAGGCCGGGCTGCGGGGTGCGGTCGGCGGGTCCGGCGTCCACGGTCGGGGCGGTGCGCAGCGTGCCGAGCAGCCCGCGCATCGAGGTCACGGCCTCGCGCGAGGAGCCCTCGATGCCGCCGAGCGCGCGGTCGGCGGCGTCGGGGTCGCGGCCCATGACCCGCCGGGCGGCGGCGGCCTGGATGCCGATGACCGAGACGTGGTGGGCGACGACGTCGTGGAGCTCGCGAGCGATCCGGAGGCGCTCCTCGGTGACCGCGCGGGTGCGCAGCTCGCCGGCCTGGGCGCGGATGGTCCCGGCCTGGTCCTCCAGGAGCGCGCGGTCGCGGGCCGTCCGCCACATGAGCTGGCCGATGACGACCGCGCCGCCGAAGTACACGACGTTCACCGCCAGGGTGAGGAGCACGGCGGCGGGGACCGGGCCGAGGAGGCCGACCCGCTCGGTGACGTCGCCCCCGGCGGAGTCGAGGAAGCGCTGCGCGGCGTTCCCGACCGCGAACTGCAGGGCGACCCAGGAGAACATCACGACGAGGATGACGCCGACGGCGGCGAGCATCCAGCGACGGTCACGGGCCCAGGCGACGCCCGACATGATGGCGACGAAGTACACGACCTGCATCGTCAGCTGGCCCATGACCACCGGCATCGTCACGCCGACGACGACCAGGTGCGTCGCGGCCAGCGCCGCCACCGTCACCGGCCATCGCCGCCGGCCGAGCAGCAACACGGCGCCGCTGGACACCGCGAGCCACTGCGCCCAGAGCGGCGCGGTGAGCTCCTGGAGGGCGCCGACGCTGCGGACGAGCTCGAGGGTGACCAGGCCGAACGCCTCGAGGGCGAGGGCGAGGAGCACGTCGGACCGGTCGACGGCCGGACGCGGCCGCTGCCACGGGTCGTCGACGCCGAACCACCGGCCGAGCCGGACGAGCGGCGTGGGGGCGGAGGCGTCCATGCGCCCAGCGTAGGAGGGGCGGGGGCGGTCGCCCTCCCCCTCGCGGTGGAGGACGGCTCCGCCCGGGCGGGGATACCGTGCCCGGGTGCCGACGCCCCAGGACATCACGACCTTCCCCGACGACACCCCGCCGCCGGGCCTCTCGCCGTACCTCGGCGGCGGCCCGTCGCCGATGGTGGCCGTCGTCGACCCGGACCCGTCGTGGCCGCAGCAGTACGCGCAGCTGGCGGAGCTCGTGCGCTCGGCGCTCGGCCTGCGGGTCCTCACCCTCGACCACGTCGGGTCGACGTCGGTCCCCGGGCTCGCCGCGAAGCCGGTGATCGACATCGTCCTCGTCGTCGCCGACCCGGACGCGGAGGATGCCTACGTGCCTCCCCTGGAGGCGGCCGGGTTCGTCCACTGGATCCGCGAGCCCTGGTTCGAGGGCCACCGGATGCTGCGGCACACCGACCCGGCGGCCAACCTGCACGTGTTCGGCCCGGACTCCCCCGCCCCGTTCCGCGACCGCGTCTTCCGCGACTGGCTGCGCGCCTGCGACGAGGACCGCGACCGCTACGCCACCGTGAAGCGCGAGGCGTCGGCGGCGGCGGTCGCGGCGGGCGAGCACGGCATGCAGTACAACGCCCGCAAGGAGGCCGTCATCCGCGAGATCCACCACCGCGCCTTCGTCGCCGCCGGCCTGCTGCCCTCCTGACCCCCGGCGGGCGGCCGCCGCCGACGGGGTCGGGGGCGCACCCTTGACAGCCGCGCCGGAGTCCGGCATCAATCACTGGGTGTCCAGGTCCACGTCGACGGGGCGGGCGCCCCGGCTGCCGCGGCGCGGGTGGTGGCGTCGCGCTCTGGCCGGTTCGCCACCGGCGCTCGCACGGTCCCTGCCGCCCGCAGGGCGCCTGGTGGACGAGGTCGAGTCCGAGTACCGGGTCGTCCTCGCCGACCGGCCCCCGTGGGCGCAGGAGTCGTCGGCGCTGCGCTTCCACCTCGAGCAGTCGGTGGCCCCCGCCCTCGCGGTCTACCGGGTGCTGCAGCGCCACGGGGTCCCGCCGGAGCCGGCCCGCGCCGAGGTCGGGCGGCTCGTCGAGGCGCAGATGGCCCCGGTGCTCGGCGTCGTCGGCGCGCTCGACCGCCTCCGGCTGCCGTTCGCGGCGCTGCGCGCGCTGAACCGGCGTCTCGTCCCCCGCATGTTCCCGGCGGCCGGCTTCACCATCGACTGGGTCCGCGACGACCCCGACTCCCTCGCCTTCGACTTCTCGGCGTGCTTCTACCTGCGCGTGCTGCGGCACTACGGCGCCGGCGAGCTCACCGGGGTCTTCTGCCACGGCGACGAGCTCGCCTACGCGCGGATGCCCCGCACCCTGCGCTTCACCCGCACCGGCACCATGGCCGGCGGGGCGCCGCGGTGCGACTTCGTGCTCCACCCGGTGCGGCGCGCCTCCTGAGGACGGCGACGTCCGGCCCGCGGGGCGGAGGGCTCAGCGGACGGGGGTGAGCACGTCGAGACCGAGCGCCGGGCGCAACGCCTCGGGCACGACGACGGAGCCGTCGGCCTGCTGGTGGTTCTCGAGGATGGCGACCATCCAGCGCGTCGTCGCCAGCGTGCCGTTGAGCGTCGCCGCGACCTCGTTGCCCTGCTCGCCCTTGAACCGGGTGCCCAGCCGACGGGCCTGGAAGGTCGTGCAGTTCGAGGTCGAGGTCAGCTCGCGGTGCCGGCCCTGCGAGGGCACCCAGGCCTCGCAGTCGTACTTGCGGGCCGCCGGGGTGCCGAGGTCGCCGGCCGCGGTGTCGATGACCCGGTAGGGCACCTCCATCGCCGCGAGCATGTCCTTCTCGATGCGCAGGAGGTTCTCGTGCTCCGCCTGGGCGTCCTCGGGACGGCAGTAGACGAACATCTCGATCTTGTTGAACTGGTGGACGCGGATGATGCCGCGGGTGTCCTTGCCGTACGAGCCGGCCTCACGGCGGTAGCACGTCGACTGCCCGGCGTAGCGGACCGGCCCGTCGGCCAGGTCGATGACCTCGTCGGCGTGGTACCCGGCGAGCGCGACCTCCGAGGTGCCGATGAGGTACAGGTCGTCGTCGGCGAGCCGGTAGACCTCCTCGGCGTGGTGGTCGATGAAGCCGGCGCCGGCCATGACCTCGGGCTTGACGAGCGTCGGCGTGACGAGCGGGACGAACCCGAGCGCCACAGCGCGCTGCATGGCCAGCTGCAGCATCGCCGCCTCGAGCCGGGCCCCGACGCCCTTGAGGAAGTAGAAGCGGGCACCCGAGACCTTCGCGCCGCGCTCCATGTCTACGGCGTCGAGGGCGTCCATGAGGGTCAGGTGGTCGCGGGGCTCGAAGCCCTCGGCGGCGAAGTCGCGCGGGGTGCCGACCTCCTCGAGCACGACGTAGTCGTCCTCACCGCCCACGGGGACCTCGGGCTCGACGACGTTGGCGATGCGCCGCATGAGGTCGTCGAGCTCGGTCTGGGCGGCGTCGGCGTCGGCGGACAGGCGCTTGACCTCGGCGGCGACCTCCCTGGTCCGCGCCAGCAGCTGCTGCTTCTCCTCACCCTGCGCCCTCGCGACGTCCTTGCCCATCGACTTCTGCTCGGCGCGCAGCCGCTCGAAGGCGGTGAGGGAGGACCGGCGGCGCTCGTCGGCGGCGAGCACGGCGTCGACGACGCCGGCGTCCTCACCCCGGGCACGCTGGCTGGCACGCACCGCCTCGGGGTCCTCACGGAGCAGCCTGATGTCGATCACCCGGCGCACTCTACCGAGGCTCCCGCCAGGGACCGGCGGCCCTTTCGCCGGGACACGGGCGCCCCGCCGGCGACGTCCACCGGTGCGCACGTCACGCCCCGTGGGTGCGTGGAGTGCAACACCCCCCCGCCCGGCCAGCGGACATTTCGGGGTGACCCCGAAATGTCACCGAGACCCCGGTTCCGAACCCTTGCTCAGCGGACATTTCGGGGTCACCCCGAAATGTCCACCGGGTGGAGGCGGGAGGGGCTGGGGTGGGTCGTGGGGTCAGCGGGAGGCGGGCTGCCCGGCGAGGGGTTCGCGCCGGTTGTCCAGCCAGCGCATGGCGGGGGTCGCGAGGACGCCGTGGACGAAGACGGACAGGGCGATGGTGAAGGTGACCGTCGACCACATCCAGCGCTCCTCGGTGAAGGCCGTCGTGCCGGCGGCGAACGCCAGGTAGAAGACCGACCCGATGCCGCGGACGCCGAAGAACCCGACGACGAGCCGCTCGCGGTGGTCCAGTCCCGCCGTGCCCCGGCGCGTGCGGTGGCCGAGGAAGGCGAGGTAGCCGGCCAGGGGCCGGACGACGAACACGAGAGCGAGGCCGACGACCACCCCGCGCAGGTCGAGGTTGGCGAGCAGCCCGCGGGTGAAGGCGAACCCGAGCCCGAGCAGCAGCACGAGCGTGAGCAGCGTCTCCAGCCGCTCGACGGCCCCGTGCATCGCGGCGTGGAAGTCCGACATCCGCTCGACCGACCGGATGGTCACCGCGCAGGCGAACACGGCGAGGAAGCCGTAGCCGTGCACGGCCTCGGCCAGGCCGTAGGACAGCAGCAGCGCGGCGACGGCGAGCAGCGGCTCCTCGGCCTCGGCCAGCCGCAACGAGCGCCGCGTGGACCGGAACGCCAGCCACGCGAGCAGCCACCCGAGCAGGGCCCCGACGAGGACCCCGACGACGGTCTTGCCCACCAGCTCCCAGCCGACCCAGCGCCACACCCCGCCGGCCGGCGCGCCCGCCGCGAGGAAGATCGCCGCCCAGACGAAGGGGAAGGCCAGGCCGTCGTTGAGCCCGGCCTCGCTCGTTAGCGCGAAGCGGACCTCGTCGTCCTCGTCGACCTCGTCCTCGGCTCCCTCGAGCGTCGGGCCGGCGACCTGCACGTCGGACGCGAGCACCGGGTCGGTCGGCGCGAGCACCGCGCCGAGCAGCACGGCGGCCGGCAGGGCCACCCCGAGCGGGCCCCACGCGAGCAGCGCCACCCCGGCGATGGTCAGCGGCATCGTGATGCCGAGCAGCCGCCAGGCCGGCGACCACGTCCCCCACGACGCGCGCAGCCGCGGGCGCAGCGGCCGGTCCAGGGCCAGCCCGACGCCCATGAGCGCGACGAGCACCGTGACCTCGGCGAGGTGCTCGATCCACGGCCGGACGGCCACCGGGTCGATCGTCGCCGACCGGGTCACCGGGAGCAGCCCGACGCCCATCCCCGCGAGGACGAGGACGATCGGCGCGGAGAGCGCCCATCGCCGGATGACGCCGGGCAGGACGGCGGCGAGGAGCAGCGCCGCCCCGAGCAGGCAGTAGACGAGCGTCGGGCTCACCGGCGGGCGGCCCCGACATCCTGCAGGTGGTGCGCGAGGTCGTGCAGGCCGTAGCGCACGAGCCCGAGCAGGTCGAAGCGCGAGCCGTTCGACCGCGTCGCCGGGCGCTCCCACGCGTCGTCGGGCACGTCCGCCACCGTCCGCGACCAGGCGTCCGCCGCGGCGTCGACCTCGTGCGCGACGACGGCCGGGTCCTGCTCGCCGTAGCCCTGCGCGACGGCGGTCTCGTCCTGGTCCCAGTTCGCGAACGTCGGGTCGTCCTCCTCGAGCACCAGGCGGGTGCGCTCGTCGAAGAGCCGGCACACGTCGCGGACGTGGCACCCGTACTCCAGCGGCGACCACGTGGCGGCGTCGGGGCGCCGGGCGGCGCCGTCGCCCGCGAGGACGCCGGCCCAGGGGGCGGTGAGCGCAACGATCAGCCCGGCCAGGTCGTCCGCCGGCACCGTTCCCGCCTCGAAGCCGCAGTCCGGGCAGGCCCGTTGCAGCGTCCAGGTCCAGTCCTTGGAGTCCGGGACGATGCCGTCCGGCGAGGCTGCCGTCATGTCGCGCAGCCTACGGCGATGACCGCCCGTGGCCTGGACTGATGTACGTTGCCGTCTGTGTCGGGCGAGACGTGGACGTTCGTGGGGATCGCGGTGGCCGTGGTGTTCGCGGTCGTCGGGCTGGTCCTCGTGCTGCAGTCCCGTGAGCCGGGTCGGCACGCCGACCCCGGGACCCGCCCCTCCCGCGACGCCTTCCGCCAGGGCGAGGCCCCCGAGCCGCCGCCGCGCAAGCGCGCCGCGGTCGTCGTCAACCCGACGAAGTTCGAGGACCTCGACGAGGTTCACGAGAAGCTGAAGAAGGTCTGCGCCGACCACGACTGGGACGACCCGCTGTTCCTGGAGACGACGAAGGACGACGTCGGCTTCGGGCAGACCCGCGAGGCGCTCGAGCAGGGCGTCGACCTCGTCTGCGCGCTCGGCGGGGACGGCACCGTCCGCGCCGTCGGCGAGGAGCTCGTCGGCACCGACGTGCCCTTCGGCCTGCTGCCCGGCGGCACCGGCAACCTCCTGGCCCGCAACCTCCTGCTGCCGGTCGACGACCTCGAGAAGGCGATGGCGGTGGCCCTCACCGGGCGCAACCGCCGCATCGACGTCGCGTGGATGGTGCTCGACGAGGACGACGAGTCGCTGGAGCTCGAGGAGGGCGCGGGCGCCAACTCCTCCAGCGGGCCACGCAAGCACGCGTTCTTCGTCATGGCCGGGCTCGGGCTGGACGCCGCCATCATGGACTCGACGTCCGAGGAGCTGAAGAAGCGGATCGGCTGGGCGGCGTACGTCCCGTCCGGCTTCTCGCACTGGCTGGGGGACCGCTTCACGACGACGGTGGCCATCGACGGCGGCGCCGAGGAGACCAAGCGCGCCCGGATGGTCGTCATCGGCAACTGCGGCAAGATCACCGGCGGCATCGAGCTCATGCCCGACGCCGAGCCGGACGACGGCCTGCTCGACCTCATCGTCCTCGCGCCGCGGGGCGTCGCCGCCTGGGCGTCCGTCGCGGCCCGGGTCGTCACCCGCAGCGACCGGACGAGCTCGGACCTCTCCCGCTCGAAGTGCACGGCGGCCACGGTGCGCGTCGACGAGAAGCAGCGCGTCCAGCTGGACGGCGACATCATCGGCGAGGCCAGCCGGCTCGCCGTCGAGATCGAACCGCGCGCCGTCGTCGTCCGCACCGAGGTCGGCAAGAACGGCTCCCCCACCTCGTGAACTTTCTCGCCTGATCCCGGAAGGTTCGGGTTCGCCGGGGTTCGGAGGGTGCGCGAACCCGAAGGTTGCGGGATCAGGCGAGAAAGGTGCGCCGGCGCGCGGGGGTCGCCCGTCGGCCGAGCGAGCGCACGCCAGCCGATCGCGCGGCGACCGTCCCCTCGCCGGGCGACCGCACGGCAGCCGATCGCGCGGCGACCGTCCCCTCGCCGGGCGACCGCGCCGGCCGACCGCCCCCGCGACCAGCCACCGCACACGGCAGACCGTGTGCAGCCGGACGGGGGTGACCGGCGCCGGGGTCAGTGGGCGGGGTGCTCCTCGGGCTTGGTCGTCGTGCGGCCCTCGCGCCACTTGCGCTCGAACGGCAGCCGCCAGGTGAACGGTGCGATGAGCTGGTGGATCTGGTTCGGCCCCCACGTGCCCTGCGAGTACGGGTGCACCGGCGGGGGGTTGTCGATGACCGGCTGGC
Source organism: Phycicoccus flavus (assembly GCF_004025965.2). Taxonomy (GTDB): domain Bacteria; phylum Actinomycetota; class Actinomycetes; order Actinomycetales; family Dermatophilaceae; genus Phycicoccus; species Phycicoccus flavus. The sequence continues at coordinate 35,915 of NZ_SAYU02000032.1, forward strand.
TGATCTCCCACAGCCGCTCGATGCCGGTGGCGGACGTGAACAGCGTGCGGTCGCCGCGGGCGGCGTCGTAGATGAGCCGCTCGTAGGCCTCGAGGACGTTGCCGGCCCAGTTCGTCTCGCCCATCGCGAACTGCATCGACAGCTTGTCCAGCCGGAAGCCCGGCCCGGGCCGCTTGCCGTAGAACGACAGCGACATCCGGGAGCGGTCGGCGAGGTCGAAGGTCAGGTGGTCCGGCCCCTGGTCGCCGACGCCCGAGCCCTTGGGGAACATCGACTGCGGCGGCTCCTTGAAGGCGATGGAGATGATCCGGGCCCCCTCCGCCATCCGCTTGCCGGTGCGCAGGTAGAACGGCACGCCGGCCCAGCGCCAGTTGTCGACGAAGCACTTCAGCGCGACGAAGGTCTCGGTCTCGGAGTCCTGCGCGACGCCCGGCTCGTCGTGGTAGCCGACGTACTGGCCGCGCACGACGTCGGCCGGCTGGATGGGCTGCATCGAGCGGAAGACCTTGTTCTTCTCCCGGCTGATGGCGAACGGCTCGAGCGCCGTCGGCGGCTCCATCGCCGTGAATGCGAGGATCTGGAACAGGTGCGTGACGACCATGTCGCGGTAGGCACCGGTCGTCTCGTAGAAGTCGGCGCGCTGGCTGAGGCCGAGCGTCTCCGGCACGTCGATCTGCACATGGGAGATGTTGTTGCGGTGCCAGATCGGCTCGAAGAGGCCGTTGGCGAACCGGAAGGCGAGGATGTTCTGGGCCGGCTCCTTGCCGAGGAAGTGGTCGATCCGGAAGATCTGCTCCTCGTCGAAGACCTCGTGCAGCTCGGCGTTGAGGGCGACGGCCGACCCGTGGTCGTGCCCGAAAGGCTTCTCCATGATGACGCGGCTCTTGCCGACGAGGTCCGCCTCGCCGATCGTGCGCACCGCCGCCAGCGCCGCCTTGGGCGGGACCGCGAGGTAGTGCAGGCGCTGCGAGGTGTCCCCCGGCAGCTGCTCCTCGGCCGCGAGGACGGCGTCGTGCAGGGCGCCCGGTCCGGCCTCCAGCCCCACGTAGTCGAGCCGTTGGGCGAACTCGCGCCAGTCGGCGTCGCCGACGTCGCGGGTGCTGAACTCCCGGACCGCGTCCATCGCGAGGTCCCGGAACTCCTCGCGCGACATCTCGTCGAGGGAGGTCCCGACGACGCGCAGGTCGTCCAGGAGCTTGGACTGGAAGAGGTGCAGCAGCCCGGGGATGAGCTTGCGTTTGGCCAGGTCCCCCGTGGCGCCGAAGAGGATGACGGTCGTGGGCGCGGTCATGGCCTCCACTCTGTCGGTCCCGCGGCGCCCGGCGCTACCCCGGGGCGCCGCGGACGTCCACCCGTCGAACACCCGCCGCCAGTTCGTCGCCCCCGGAATAGGTTCACGTTCGCAGGGGGTTGGCCCCCTCGACGACGTCGGCGTTCGCTCGCCGGTGTTCGGCACGGGCAGGGCCGCGCCGGCGCAGGGGCCCGCGCGGACCTGCCCTCGTCGGACCGTGACCGCGAGTGACCGGTGGCCGGGCGCACGTGAGCAGCCGGCTCACCCGAACAGCCGGCGACCCCGGTCCTCGTCGGCCGCGAGCCCCGGCGGACACGCGGACCCCGCCGACCCGGTGTGCTCGAGCGCCGGGGTCAGGAGATCTCGAAGTCGGCGCGGATGCCGTCGCCGGACTGGCCCGGCTTGCAGGCCGTGACGTAGTCGCCGGCGACGACGTCGTCGATCGTGAGGGTGCGGGTGAGGCCGGGGCCGATGTTCTCGACCTCGCCGATGATCTCCTCGTCGCTCGCGTAGAGGTAGAACTCGGTGACCGAGCTGCCCTCGTTGGTGACGGTGAACGCGACGCTGCCGGGCTTGGCCGAGGTGGCCGAGAGCTCACACGCGTCGTCGGTGGCCGTGACGGTGACGGACGTGCCGGCCGTGTCGGCGCCGGCGGCACCGTCGGTGACGGTGCCTTCGTCGCTCTCACCGCAGCCGGTGAGGGCGAGGGCGCAGACGGCGAGGGCGGGCAGCAGGGCGGGGATGCGCATTCGTGGTCTCCGGGCGGGAAGGGGTTCAGACGGCCGCGGTCTCGGTCGGGGCGGGGGTGCGCTCGGGGGCGGCGGCGACGGTGGTGCGGGTCGGGCGCAGGAAGAAGAAGAGGACGACGCCGACGTACAGCACCCAGGCGACGGCCTGCAGCACGGTGGTCTGCGGGGTGAAGTTGACGATGCCCTTGAGCAGCGCGGCGTACCAGGACCCGCCGTTGATGGTGCCGGACAGGTCGAAGGCCAGGGTGTTCAGGCCGGGCAGGACCGCGGCCTCCTGCAGGTCGTGCAGGCCGTAGGCGAGGATCCCTGCGGCGACGACGACGAGACCGATGCCGGTCCAGCGGAAGAACTTCGCGAGGTTGATCTGCAGTGCGCCGCGGTAGAGCAGGTACCCGAGGACGACCGCGCCGCCGATGCCGACCGCCCAGCCGAGCAGCGGCACGGTGTTGCCCGCGCCGGCGGCCTCGGCGGTGGCGTAGAAGAAGATCGCGGTCTCGAGCCGCTCGCGCCCGACGCCGAGGAAGCCGACGAGCGCGACGGCCAGCGGCCCGAGGTCGAGGGCGCGGTCCAGGCGGCCCTTGAGCTCACCGGAGATCGTGCGCGCCGCGGACTTCATCCAGAAGACCATGGCGGTGACGAATCCGACGGCGACGATGCTCGCGGTCCCGCCGACGATCTGCTGCGCCTCGAAGGAGAGGCTGCGGGTGCCGAAGGTCAGCACGGCGCCGAGGGCGACCGACAGGGCGACGGCGACGCCGACCCCGGCCCACACCCAGCGCACGCCCCAGGTGCGTCCCGTCTTCGTGAGGAAGGCGAGGAGGATGACGACGACGAGGGCGGCCTCGAGGCCCTCGCGCAGGCCGATGAGCGCGTTGCTCACGAACATCCGGATCTCCCACGAGCTCTCGAAGTGAGGTATTCCTTACCTAAATAAGGTAACCCTAACCTCCGCCCGTGCGTCAAGGAGATCTTCCTCGGGGCGGGACGACGCACCCGGGGCCGCAGGGCGACGGCCCCGAGGCGTGGGGCAGTCTTGCTCGGTCAGCGGCGGCGGCGCCTGCTGCGGGGCGTGGCCCGCGCGACCTCCTCGGCCGTCGGCGTGCGCGCCGCACGCGCCTGCGGCGGCAGGAGGTCGGAGATGGCGGCCATGATCCGGGCGGTGTCGGCGACGAACCCGTCGCCCTCGAGCCCGACCGGAGGGCCGACCCGGACCCGCACCGTCGGCGGGTGCCGCAGCCGGTGCATCCGCGGCAGCGGCGAGGACCGTGGCCACACCTCCTCGCTGCCCCAGATGCCGAACGGGATCACCGGGGCCCCGGTGGCGGCGGCCAGCCGGGCGGCGCCGGTGCGGCCCACGAGCACGGGGTCGAAGAACCGCTCGCCGCGCGGGATCGTGCCCTGCGGCAGCAGGCAGACCAGCTCGCCCCCCTCGAGGGCCACGGTCGCGGCCTCCAGCGACTCGGTGCCCGCGCGACCACGGTCCACCGGGATCCCGCCGAGGGCCAGCGCGAGCCCGCCGACGAGCGGCACGTCGAAGAGCTCCCGCTTGGCGAGAATGCGCCCGGTGCGGGGGGTGGCGCGCATCATCTGGATGATCGCGGGGACGTCGAAGTACGAGCGGTGGTTGCCGACGAGGATCGCCGGGCCCGAGCGCGGGACGTGCTCGGGCCCGGCGACGTCGAAGCGGGCGTAGGGCCAGAGGGCGGGTGGGCAGGCGGCGAACAGCAGCCGCTGCAGCTCCACCCCGAGGACGGGGATCTTCACGACTCCCGGCGAGACGTCGAAGTGCACGATGGGCCACCCCCGGGCGAGCGCGTAGACGGTGAGCCGCGGGTCGGGGTTGACCGCGGCGGGGTTGCCGACCGCCGTGAGCAGCGGCAGGTCGAAGATCGAGTCGGAGTAGGCGAAGCTCTCGCGCAGGTCGACACCCTCGCGCTCGGCCCAGGCTCGCACGGCCGACAGCTTGCCGCGCGACCAGACGAACGGGCCGTCGAGCGAGCCGTCGAACCGGCCGTCCTCGGTCAGGGCGTAGCGGGTGGCGACGACGTGGTCGATGCCCAGCCGGTCCGCGAGCGGCCGGACGAGGTGCTCGGGCGTCGTCGTCGCGAGGACGACCGGGCGGCCGGCCGCGCGGTGCTGCTCGATGAGGGTGAGCGCGAAGGGGTGGACGACGGTGCGGATGGCCTCGGCGGCGAGGTCGGCCGCGGAGTCGAAGGCGCCCCCGTCCCGGCCGCGGGCGACGAGGCTCGCCTGACGGGCCAGGGCGACCGAGGGGAGGTTCTCGCCGAGGACGTCGAAGGCCCTGAAGATCAGCCGCTCGCCGGGCAGCCGCCGGGTGACGACCCCGAGGTCGTACATCGCGCGGGCCAGCAGCGGCCCGGTGCCGCCCTGCAGCAGCGTGCGGTCGAGGTCGAAGATCGCGGCGCCGGGCGGGTCGGCCGGCGGCGCTGCGGACATGGCCCGAGGCTACCCGGGGGCCGCTGTCCGGCACGGGGCGTCGCGGGGGACGGGTCGCGGCCGGCGGGGTGCCTAGGCTGGCCGGATGACGGAGCGCGGCACGACGGCGTTCGTCCTCGGCGGCGGCGGGGTGCTGGGGACGACGCAGGTGGGCATGCTGCGGGCGCTGGCGAAGGCCGGCGTCCGCCCCGACCTCGTCGTGGGGACGAGCATCGGTGCGCTCAACGGGGCGTTCGTCGCCGCCGACCCCTCGCCCGCCGGCGTCGAGCGCCTGGCCGGCGTCTGGGACGCCGTCGTCCGCGACCGGGTGTTCGTCGAGAACCCGCTGCGCCAGGCCGGGCGGGTCGCCCGTTTCCGGACGCACCTGCTGTCCGACGCCCCGCTGCGGCACGTCGTCGACGCCCACCTGCCGGTCGACCGCTTCGACGAGCTCGCCGTGCCGTTCCAGTGCGTCGCCGCCTGCGTCGAGGACGCGAGCGGGACGTGGTTCGACGAGGGCGCGCTCGTCGACGCCGTCGTCGCCTCCTGCTCGGTGCCGGGGCTGTTCCCGCCGGTCGAGATCGGCGGTCGGCACTACCTCGACGGCGGGCTCGTCCACTCCATCCCGGTCGGGCGGGCGCTGACCCTGGGCGCCACCCGGCTGTTCGTCCTCCAGGTCGGGCGCGTCGAGCAGCCGCTCGCCCCGCCGCGGCGTCCGTGGGAGGTCGGGACCGTCGCCTTCGAGATCGCGCGGCGGCACCGCTTCGTCCACGAGATGGCCTCGCTGCCGAGCGACGTCGAGACGCACGTCCTGCCGAGCGGCGCCGCCTCGAGCCCCAACCTGCCGGTCCGCCAGGTCCGCCGGGCCCGGATGCGCGAGCGCGCCGACCAGGCGTACGCGGCGTCGGCGGCCTACCTCGCCGCCCTCGGCGCCGGCTGACTGGCCCTAGGCTGCGTGCGCATGGGCGCCCGGAGCATCCCCCCGCCGCCGCGAGCCGTGCGGACCGTCCTGCACGCGGTGTGGCCGCTCGTCGGGGTCGTCGTCACCGGCCTCATGGTCCCGGTCGTCGTCGCCGGCGCCTTCCACGCGCTGCTCGACCGCCGGGCCCGGCTGTTCCGGGTCTCCTGCCTCGCGGTGCTGCTCATGTGGGTCGACATCCGGATGCTCGTGCGCTGCTGGGCGCTGCGGGCGGCGAGCCCCGAGGGCGACTCGCCGACCTGGCGTGAGGACCACGAGCGGCTGCTCGGCGACGCCCTGGACTCGCTGATGTTCTACAGCCGCCGCTGGCTGGGGCTGCGCGTCGAGCTCACGGAACGGATGCACTTCGGCAGCGAGGACGAGCCGCTCGTCGCCTTCGCCCGTCACGCCGGCCCGTTCGACTCCCTCGCCGTCGCCTGGCTGCTGGCCCGGACCGCCGAGCGGCTGCCGCGGATCGTCCTCGCGGAGGCCATGCGTTGGGACCCCGGCATCGACACGATCCTCACCCGCCTGGACGCCTCGTTCGTCCCGAGCACGGGCGACCGGCTCGGCGGGGTGCGCGCCATGGCCGCGACGCTGGAGCGCGACGACGTCTTCCTCCTCTTCCCCGAGGGCCAGAACTGGACCCCGAGCCGGCGCGCCCGCGTCATCGACCGGCTGCGACGCCGCGGCGACGCCGACGGGGCCGCGCACGCCGAGCGGCTCGTCAACGTGCTGCCCCCGCGCACCCGCGGCGCCTTCGCCGCCCGGTCCTCGCGCCCGCGGGCCGACGTCATGGTCATCGCCCACGCGGGCTTCGGCGAGCTGACGAGCGCCCGGCGGGTTTGGGCGGCGATGCCGTTCCGCGACCGGCCCTTCCTCGTGCGCACGTGGACCTACCGGGCGCAGGACGTCCCCACCGACGCCGAGACGTTCGACCCGTGGCTGCGGGCCCGCTGGGACGAGGTCGACGCCTGGGTGACCGAGCACCGCACCGACCGGCCGGCCGGGGACCCGGTCGACGAGGCCGCGACCACGGACGGCGGGCCCGCGGAGGGGAACCCGACCACGCCGGGCACCGTCCGACACCCGTGACGACGCCCGCGCCCGACCCCCGGTCGCGCCGGACGCGTCTCCTCCCCGTCCTGGCCCTCGCCGTCGCGGTGCTCGCCGCGGGCACCCTGCTCGCGCTGGACCGGCGGACCGACCGGACCGCGAACGGGTCGGTGCCCGTCGGGTCCGTCCAGGACCTCGCGGGGTCGTGGACGGCGGTCAACGACGCCGGTGCGCCGGCGGGCCTCGTCGCCGACGTCCGGCTCGTCGTCGCGGGCGACCGGCTCACCCTGGCCACCGGCTGCACCACGGGCCGGGCGACGGTCGCCGTCGAGGACTCCCGCCTCGTCCTCGACGGGTCCGGGCTGGCCGTCGCCGGGACCGGCTGCGACGACGCCCGCGCCGGTCAGGAGGACTGGGTGCTCGACATGCTCGGCGCCCGGCCCCGGCTGGAACGCTCCGGGCCCTCCCTCGCCCTGCTCTGGGGCGAGGGGGAGGGGTCGTGGCTCGGCTTCGCCCGGGACGGCGCGGGCGAGCACGGCTGACCGCCGGGCCGGCGGTCCGCCGTGCGGCCGGCTCCTTGCCGACCTCCGGCTCAGCCCTCGGCGGGAGCCGGGCAGCCGCGCATCGGCCCGCTCTGGTCCCCGCCGTCGGCGGGCGCCTGCCCGGGCGGCGCCGTGTGCGGGTGCACCGGGTCGCCGGTGCCGGCTCCCGGACGCAGGCCGAGGGGGTCCAGGCCGGGGGCGGCCTGGTGGCTGTGGTTGGTGTCGCCGTAGCCGCACCCCGGCCGCGGTGGCTCCGCGGCGGCGGGGCCGGCGGCCAGCACGGGGAGCACGAGGGCGGTCACCGCGCAGGCGGTGAGGAGACGGACGGACGGGTGGCTCGGCATGGCGGCTCCTCCGGGGGGTGGGGGGTCACCATAGGCAGACCGCCGTCCCGGAGTCCATGCCCGGCCGCCCCGGTGGGCCCGCGTCGTCGAGGACGGTCAGCCGTCGCGCAGGCCGTGCAGCCAGCCGCGGGCGGCGGTGAAGTCGGCGTCGCTCGCGCGGGGCGCGATGGTCGCCCGCTGCCGGTCGGCGCGCGGGTAGGAGCCGAGGAAGCGCACGTCGGCACAGATCCGCTTCAGCCCCATGAGGGCCTCGCCGAGCCGCTCGTCGCGGATGTGGCCCTCGACGTCCACGGAGAAGCAGTACGACCCCATCGACGCCTTGGTCGGCCGCGACTCCAACCGGGTCAGGTTGATGCCGCGGGCGGCGAACTGCTCGAGCAGCTCGAGCAGGCCGCCGGCGTGGTCGTCGCGCTGGAAGAGCACGACGGTCGTCTTGTCGGCGCCCGTCGGCGGCGGCGTCGACCCGGGCCGGGCGACGAGGACGAAGCGGGTGACGGCGGCCTGCATGTCGCCGATGCCCTCGGCGAGGACGTCGAGGTCGTGCAGCGTCGCGGCGGCGGGCGCGCAGACGGCCGCCTGGTAGGGCGGCTCCTGCCCGGTCGGGGCGGCGAGGTCGGCCGCCGCGGCGGCGGTCGAGAGGGTCGGGACGTAGGCGGCGTCGGGGAGGCGGGCGTGCATCCAGCCGCGCACCTGGGCCCAGGCGTGCGAGTGCGTCCCCACGGCGCGCACCTCGTCCAGCACGGTCCCGGCCCGCGCGGCGAGGACGAAGGTGACCGGCACGAGGACCTCGCCGACGACGACGAGCGGGTCGCCGCTGGCCAGGGCGTCGAGGGTCGCCGACACCCCGCCCTCGACGGAGTTCTCGATCGGCACCATGGCGCCGTCGACGTCCCCGGCCCGCAGGGCGGCCAGCGCCCCGTCGACCGAGCCGAAGGCCACCCGCTCGGCCCCGTCGGCGTCGGGCCAGGAGTCCAGGGCCATCGAGGTGAAGGTGCCCTCGGGGCCGAGGTAGGCGAGTCGGGTCACGGTCGGTCCTTCCCGGTGCGGGCCGCCGCGAGGGCCTGCTGCTCCTCGGGCGTCAGGGTCGCGTCGGAGGTGCCGCCGACGACCCCCTTGGCGTAGGTGCGGGACTCCCCGCGGGCGTGGATGGAGGACAGGACGATGCCGTCGCCGTCGTCGTCGACCACCGCGGCGCTGAAGCTCAGCCGGCCGCCCATGTCCCCGAACGCGTCGTAGCGGACGACGGCGACGTGCTTGAGCGCCTGCCCGACCTCCGAGCGCAGGGCGGCGAGGTCGGCGTCGCCGGCCGGGCGGTGGGCCTCCAGGGCCGCGACCCGCCGGCGCAGGTCCGCGGTGCGGGCCAGCAGCGCGACGACGGCGGCCACGGCGAGGACCACGAGGAGGGTCGGAACGCCGAGGAGCAGCAGCTCCCATCCGTTCAGCCCCAGCATGCCCTCAGGCTAGAGCCGCCCCGGCTCGTCGGGTCACGGCGTCCGTCCGGCGCGCTCCACCGGACGGGCGGGGACCTGCTCGCGCGCGGGGTCCCCGGCGACCCCGTCCGACGGCGACGGGGCGGCCGGTGCGTCGCGGGCCACCCACCAGAGCAGCCACAGGGCGGCCAGCCCGCCGAACACGTCGGCGTTCTGCAGGACCCGCCCCGGCCACTCCGGCCAGTCGGTGGCGAGCCAGTCGATGCCCCACCACGGCAGCCGCAGGACGAAGAACACGCAGACGAGGGCCCCGGCCCAGAGCCGCCGCCGGTCCCGCCAGGGCTGCGTCCCGAGCAGCGCGAGGACCACGACGACGACCCAGTGGTAGTGGTGCACCCAGGCCACCGGCGACAGGAGGCAGGCGAGCAGCCCGACGACCGCGACCTCGGCCACGCTGTCACCCCGCCGGTACATGCGCCGGGCGAGGGCGAACCCGAGCACCCCGACGACGGCGACGAGCAGCAGCCACAGCACCGTGCCCGGCACCCCCTCGGGCCCGAGGCGCAGGAGGAACCCGCGCATCGATTGGTTCGCCGTGCCCGCGTTCGGCCCGAGCCGGTCGCTGTCCTGCAGCGCCCCGAGCCAGAACGCCCACGACGCCGACGGCAGGACGACCGCCGAGGCCACCGTCACCGCCGCGGCCGTCCCGACGGCGGTCGCGGCCTCGCGCCAGCGCCGGGTGACGAGGAAGTGGACGACGAAGACCC
>NZ_SAYU02000033.1:0-41278 GCF_004025965.2 Phycicoccus flavus
CGGGTGGTGTCGAGGGTGAGCTCGCGCAGGATCTCGCCGGTGGTGGCGTCGCTGATGGTGATGTGCAGGCCGTGGATGAGGGCGGTGACGGGGCGGCTGTTGTGGTGTCGGCCGAGGCCGATGGAGTTGAACCGCCCTGGGTTTCCCGGAGGGTGCTGATCTAGCAAGGGAGACTGACTCTCATGGCAGCACCGAGGAAGTACGAGCGGGAGTTCCGGGACCGGGCGGTGCGGATGTACCGCGACCGCCTCTCCGAGGGACATGACTCCAAGCTCGGAGCACGCCGGCATGTCGGGTCGATGTTGGACCTGAACCCGGCGACGTTGCGGAACTGGGTCGAGGACGCCGAACGTGCTGAGGGTGTGCGGGCACCGTCGGCGGCCTCGAGGTCGGTGGACTCCGAGGAGGTGCGGGCGCTGAAGAAGCGGGTGGCCGAGCTGGAGCGGGCCAACGACATCCTCACGACCGCGTCAGCGTTTTTCGCCCGGGCGGAGCTCGACCGCCGACTGAAGTGATCGTGGACTATGTCGACTCCGTGAAGGAGCGACACGGCGTCGAGCCGGTCTGTGTCGTGCTGTCTCAGCAGGGCATCACGATCGCGCCGTCCACGTACTACGCCCACAGGGCAGCCCCGGTCTCGGCCGCGGTGCTGCAGGACGCGTACCTGGCCAACGCGCTGTTCACCCTCTGGGCCGAGAACTGGGGCGTGTACGGGGCCCGGAAGCTGTGGCACGCCGCCCACCGCGCCGGGATCGACGTCGGCCGCGACCAGGTCGCCCGGCTCATGCGGGTATGGAGACCTCGAGCGCCCTCGACACCCCTGAGCCGTCCACGACCGACACCCTCCTCCTCACACTGGACGAGGCGGCCAAACAGCTGCGCTGCCCCCGGCGCAGCGTGGAGCGCTACGTCGCGGGCCACCGGCTGCGGGCGGTGCGTCTGGGCCGGTCGGTGCGGCGCAGCGCGGTCTTGGACAGGGCGCGGCGCTTGTACCGTTAGTAGCCCTGCCGGGAGACTCCGAGGACGGCGCAGCTGTTGTCGACGGGGACCCCGGCGTCGGCCAGTCGGTCGATCACCGGGTGAATCCTTTTGGGTGGGGCTTGTCCTCCGCCAGGAATGTCGCTGCTTGTCGGATGATCGCCAGCTCGCGCTCCAGCTCACGGATCCGCTTCCGGGCGGCCCGCAGGTCGGCGGACTCGCTTGCGGGAACGCCCGTGATCTCGCCGCGGTCGACCCGGTCCTGCTTGAGCCACTCGTGCAGGCAGCCGGCGCTGATGCCGAGCTCGTAGGCGGTCTGCTTGACGTGTGTGCCGGATCGGACCAGCGCGACTGCTCGCGCGCGGAACTCCGGAGGGTAGGGACGAGGCACTGTCAGAGCCTTCCAGTCAGGCGCTCGACTCACCACCACCACTGGAACCAAACCGGGGGGCAGGTCAGTGTCGGCCGAACCGTCAGCAGTCGCGAGTGCAGGCGACGGTCCTGAACGGGCCGTCGAGGGGGACGCAGTCGGTCTCGTACAAGCGGAACGGTGGGATCGCACCGCAAGGTGGCCCGGTACGGGCCGTGTTTCGAGGTGACCTTGCGTCAGGTACGGGAGGAGCACTACGTTCGCCTGACTGGACATCAGATGTCTGGAAGTGGGAGGCAGCGTTGCCGCGCACCAGCCTGGTCGAGGACGTCGCAGGACGTCTGTTGGACCGGATCGTCTCCGGCGAGTTCGTCGGGGGATCCCTGCTGCCCTCCGAGTCAGAGCTGGCCGGCCAGTTCGGGGTCTCCCGGCTCACTATGCGCGAAGCCGTGAAGATGCTGGCCGCAGGTCAAGTCGTGCGGTCCGTGCAGGGAGTCGGGACATTCGTGGCCCCCGTCGGCCGGTGGACCTCCGTCGGGGCGGTCATCCGGGTGAGCGAAGGGGATGCTTCGCAAGTCATCGGTCGCCTCGTGGAGGTTCGCGGGATGCTCGAGGTCGGCGCGGCCGAGTTGTTCGCGCCCTTGGCGGCCCCCGCGGATCTCGAGACGCTTGCCGACAACGTTGCCGCGATGCGGTTCGCTCATCGTGAGGACGACGTCGAGTCGTTCGTGGCCGCCGACCTCGCATTCCACACCCGCATCATCGAGGGCTGTGGGAACCCGTTCGTCCGGGTGGCCTTTGCTCCGGTCGCCGAGTCCCTTGTGTACTCCCAACGCCTCACGGCCGCGGTTCACGATATCCGCGAGCATGCGATCGTCCATCACGCCGCGATCCTCGCGGCTTTGCACACCGGCCGTGCCTCGACGACGGCCACGGCGATGCGCGAACACCTGATCCAGACCCGCGACGACGCCCGCAGGTACCTGTCCGGTGTCGGCAAGTCGGCGGTTTCGGCCGCTGGTCTCACCTCTGATGTGTCCTCATCCCTCAATCACCCAGATGGAGACGACGTGACCGACCACGATGCTGCCCGGACCAAGGACGAACTGCTCCGCGACATGCCTCCTCCGCGGAGTGTGACGGCCGAGGAGATCCGCGCATCTCGGGCCCAGCGACCCCGGCGCACGCTGGTCGTCCTCGACGACGATCCGACGGGCACCCAGTCGGTGGCGGACCTCCCGGTACTCACGCGCTGGGACACCGAGGACCTCGCATGGGCCCTGCGCACTGGTGCCGACGCGGTCTACGTGCTCACCAACTCGCGAAGCCTCGACGCGGCAGACGCCGAGCGGGTCAACCGCGAAGTGGCCCGCAACGCCTTGGACGCCGCCGCGCTGCTGGACGTGGAGATCGACTTCGTCTCTCGCTCGGACTCCACGCTGCGCGGCCACTACCCGCTCGAGCCCGACACACTGGTCGCCGCGCTCGAGGAGGCTCGGGCGCAGGTGGACGCCGTCGTGCTGGTGCCTGCCTTCGGTGACGCCGGACGCGTGACCGTTCGATCGGTCCACTACGCCGGGTCAGAAGCGGATGGCTACGTGCCGGCCAGCGAGACCGAGTTCGCTCGCGACGCCACCTTCGGGTACGCGGCGTCGGACCTTCGCGAATGGGTCCAGGAGAAGACCGCGGGTCGGATCGCGGCCTCGGACGTGGCGACAGTTCCGTTAGACATCCTGCGATCCGGCCATGAGGCCGTAACCGATATCTTGCTCGGTCTCCACGACGCTCGACCTGTCGTGGTCGACATCGTCGAGGAGACCGACCTGCGCGTGCTGTCGCTGGCCCTGTTGGCCGCAGAGGACGCCGGGAAGCGCTTCCTGTTCCGGGTGGGACCGCCGTTCGTCAGAGGCTTCATCGGGCAGGACGTGCTGGAACCTCTCAGCAACTCCGATGTCGACCAGATCATCGCAGGCGGAGAGGGCGACGGGTCGAGCTACGGGCTCGTGGTCGTCGGCTCTCACGTGGGGCTCACCACACGGCAGCTGAAACGGCTTCTGGAGGAGCAGGATCCCACTGTCATGACGATCGCGGTCGAGAAGGTGCTGGGCCCGGACCGTGAGGCGCATCTGGACCGGATCGTTCGCGAGACCGTGGAGGGCCTGAGCTCCGGCAACGTCGTCGTCACGACCTCGCGCGAGCTCGTGGTCGGTGAGAACGCCGATGACTCGTTGGACATCGCGCGGCAGGTCTCGAGCGCGGTCGTCGAGGTCGTACGCCAAGTACTCGAGGCCGCGCCGCCGCGGTTCGTCGTGGCCAAGGGAGGAATCACCTCGGCCGAGGTCGCGAGCCGCGGCCTCTCCATCGCGCGTGCGATGGTTCGCGGCCCGATGCTCCCGGGCATCGTCTCACTCTGGGAGCCGACGGACGGTCCGGCCCAGGGCATCCCCTACGTCGTCTTCGCCGGAAACGTCGGGGACGACTCGAGCCTGGCCGAGGTCGTCGCCACCTTGACGGCCTGATCGTTCATCCACTCGTACCACGTCTCATCCCGCCGCTCGAGCGCACGCCCTACGGCGTCACCGACTGTTCAAGGAGGAACAGCATGTCGTCCGAACCCACCATCGCCGTCATCGGACTCGGTGCCATGGGGTTGCCCATGGCGACCCGCCTGGCCGAGAGGTTCACCGTCCGAGGCTACGACCTCGACCCCGAGCGCATCCGAGCGGCGTCCGAGAAGAACGTCGACCCGGCGGACTCAGCGCGGGCCGCCGCCCAGGACGCAGACTGCGTCCTGCTCGCCGTCCGCAATGGTGCCCAGCTGGAAGACGCGCTCTACGGGGACAACGGCGTCGCCGAGGTATTGCGCACCGGCAGCGTCGTCGTCCTCACATCCACCATCGGCATCGGTCCGGTGCGCGAGGTCGCCCAGAAGCTGCAGGCCGACGGTATCCACCTGGTCGACGCACCGATCTCGGGTGGGCCCAAAAGAGCTGGCGTCGGCGACTTGCTCATCGTGGTCGGCGCGAGCGACGAGGCATACTCAGTCGCCGAACCCGTCCTGGAGCACCTGTCCTCCACGCTTCGGCGGATGGGCTCATCTCCTGGTGATGGCCAAGCGATGAAGACGGTGAACCAGCTCCTCTGCGGGGTCCACATCGCGGCCGGGGCGGAGGCGCTCGCTCTCGCCGGTGCTCTGGGTCTGGACCAGCGCCTGGTCCTGGAGACCCTGGGCGCCGGCGCAGCAGCGTCCTTCATGCTCGGCGACCGCGGCCCGAGGATGCTGCAGGCATTCGACGACGGGGGCGCCGAGGTCAACAGCCGCCTCGACATCTTCGTCAAGGACATGGGCATCGTCAGTTCGGCCGCCCGGGCAGCGGGGCTGGCCACCCCGGTTGCCGGAGCGGCCGAACAGATCTTCCTGCTGGGGCAGGCCGCTGGTCTGGCCGCGGCCGACGACTCCTCCGTCATCACCGTCCTGGGCGCGAGGGAGGACTGACATGGGCTCGACGATGTTGTTCGTGACCGCAGCGGTAGCCGTCGCCGTGCTGCTCCTGCTGGTGGTCCGGTTCAAACTTCCGGCTTTCGTCTCCCTGCTGTTGGTGTCCATGGGCGCGGCTCTCCTGGCCGGCATTCCGGTGGAGGAGGTTGTCCCCACCATGATCGCCGGGATGGGCAAGGTGCTCGGCTCGGTCGCGATCGTCGTCGGCCTCGGTTCGGTCCTCGGGCGTCTGATCGAGGTTTCCGGAGGCGCCGATCACCTGGCGCGCCGGTTCACCGAGCGTCTCGGCCCGGCCCGAGTCACCGTGGCGCTCACAGCGGCGGCATTCGTCCTCGGGATTCCTGTCTTCTTCGACGTCGCCTTCATCATCCTGGCCCCGATCGTCTTCGCCTTCGCCAAGATCGCCGGCCTGAACCCCCTCAAGGTCGGACTTCCTGTCGGCGTCGTCCTGCTCGCCCTGCACGTCACCGTCCCACCCCACCCCGGGCCGGTCGCCGCAGCCGCTGTGACTGGCGCCTCCGTGGGGTTGCTCACCCTCCTCGCCTTGGTGGTCGGCGCAGCAGCTGGAGCCGTGGGCTTCTTCGCCGCCAGGATCATCAAGGTCGACGGCATCACCCTCGGCCCGTCGCCCGCCACCGCAAGCACCGAGGACGCGGACGGGGGGACGTCCTTCGCGGACGGGCCCGACACGACCGGGTCCGGAGGGACCGCGACCAAGACCGAGGCGAGGACCGACACCGACAACGCGTCCTCACACAACGGCAGCGCCGGCGTGCCGGGCACCGGTACGGTCGTCGGCCTCATCCTGCTGCCGATCGTCATGATCATGGTGGGGTCGGTCCTCACCACGGTCCTCGGGGAGGACAACGCGCTGGTTCCGTACGCCTCGTTCATCGGCTCGCCGACCACCGCGCTTCTCGTCGGTGTCCTGGTGGCCTACCTGGTCATCGGCTCTCGGGCCGGATGGGATCGCACCCAGCGCAGCATCGTCGCCGACTCCGCCCTGCCGCTGGTCGCCATCATCATCTTCGTCACCGGAGCCGGCGGGGTGTTCGCCAACGTCCTCGTCGAGTCGGGGATCGGCAAAGCCCTCACCGACAGCCTCACCGGACTCGGCCTTCCGCTCATCGTCTCGGGGTTCTTGCTCTCGTCTGCTCTTCGCGCGGCCCAGGGTTCGGCCACCGTCGCCATCCTGACGACGGGAGGCCTCCTTGCCGACGCGATCACCAATGGCGGGTACAGCTCGTTGCAGGTGGCCCTCATCACCCTGGCCATCGGATTCGGCGGCCTCGGTCTGTCGCACATCAACGACTCCGGGTTCTGGATCGTCACCAAGTACTTGGGTCTGTCCGTCGCGGACGGCCTACGGACGTGGACGGTCCTGACGACCGTCACTGGCGTGTCAGGCTTCCTCCTCACCGCCCTGATCTTCGCGCTCGCATGAGCGTGGGGTGGCTTACGCCCTGACGAAATCGACAAGGAGAAGGCTTGTGCAGATGCCGCGTACACCCACGGATTACCCGCTCGACAACGACGGGGGCAACCCCGACGTACCCCCGAAGATGCCGTTCTTGCATCTCTGGACCGACTCGGAGGGGAGCAGTCGAATCACGGACTCCCTGATGGGCGGCTTCGCGATGAAGAGCATCGGAGGTGGCGCCGACCCGCAATGGCTCCGACCGTTCCCGGGTGAGGTTTCGTCGGTCTCCTTCGCGGTACTCCCGGTCGGCTGGGTAGGGCAATGGCACGAGAGCCCCCACCCGCAGTGGGTGGTCCCCGTGCGCGGCCGGTGGTTCATCGAGACCCAAGACGGGGGACGGGTCGAGATGGGTCCTGGTGACATCCACTTCGGCCAAGACCAGGACACCGTCGAGAAGGAGGAGCGGCGGGGCCACCTGTCCGGCTGTGTAGGCAACGAGCCCTGTTTCCAGATGCTTGTGCAGTTCGCGCAGTCTCCGGTGCCTCCGACGCGGCACCCCTTCTGATGGTCACCGGGCCGGTCGTCGTGTCCGGCGCCGGCTCCGCGTCTCCGCTCCGACTGCGAGACCCGGGTGAGCCGGAGATGCTCGAGCTCCCTGGAGTGCGGGTCGATGACGCACGGCTGGCGGAGGTGCTGGACCCGAGCGCTCGGCTCGTGCGCCTCTATGAGCATGCAATCTGGTCCGAGGGGCCAGTGTGGTGGCAGCATGAGCGGACCCTGGTCTTCTCCGACGTCCGAGGGCGTCAGGTCCTTGGTCGGCGGGAGAACGGTGCCGTCGACGTGCTGCTCGACGCCACGCCGTACTGCAACGGCAACGCGGTCACCGCAGACGGCGACCTCGTCCACTGTGAGCACGGCCGGCGCGGAATCAGCCGGACTCGGCGCGACAGCAACGAGCTGCTCGTGGAGCGATCCGCCGACGGACGGCTGAACTCGCCGAACGACATCGTCGTCGCCCGTGACGGCGCCATCTGGTTCACCGACCCCGTCTTCGGTCTCACCCAGCCGGAGGAGGGCTTCATGGGGCGGCAAGAGGTCGATCATGAAGGCGTTTACCGGTTCGTCGAGGGTGCGGCGACCTTGATGGCCACGCTGGACGGACCGAACGGCCTCGGGTTCTCGCCGGATGAGAGAGTGCTCTACGTCTCCCGGACCCCACCGGACGCGGCAGCGGACATCGTCGCGTTCGACTGGGACGGGCGCCGACTGTCGGGGCGGCGCCACTTCGCTCACGTGGAGCAGGGCATTCCGGACGGGTTCGCCGTCGACGATAGGGGCTGGCTGTGGTCGAGCTCGCGCACCGGCATCCAGGTCTTCGACGACCGGGGGGCCACTCTGGGACTGGTCCCGGCACCGCACATCGTCAGCAACTGCACCTTCGACTCGGACCACTCGCGCTTGTTCGTCACCGGCGACGCGGACCTGCTGATGCTGACTCTGGGTCCTGCGTCGCAGCGCTGACGGTTCTGGGCGCAGCCCGAGAGGGTGGGGTGACCATGGTCGGCCGCCCCACCCTCTCGGTGTCGCAGGTTCAGATCTTGTCCAGCGAGACGTTGCGCGTCTCCGTGGCGAACAGGTAGGTGACGCCGCCGATGACGAGCAGCAGAGAGAAGAGCCAGAAGGCGGTCGGCACCGCGTTGAGTGTCACGTTGACGTCGATCATCGAGCCGCCGATGAGAGCCCCCATCAGCGCCGGGCCGAAGATCTTGGCCGTCGAACCGATGCCGTAGCCCAGGCCGAGCCCGGTGGAGCGCGCCTCGTTCGGGAACTGCTCGGCACCGAAAGCATTGAGGATGCCGAACGCCCCGTCACCGAAGGCCATCGCGACGAGGATACCGACGAAGAACATCGTCGCGTTGGCCTGCGTCGCCGCGACGGCGCAGATCCCGGCGCCGACGGCCCCGATGAGCCCGAAGGAGAACATGACCAGCCGTCGTCCGACGATGTCGGCGAGCCAGGCCGAGCCGAGACGACCGGCGACATCAGCCAGCGCCACCCAGGTGAACAGCACCCCGACATAGGCGGCGTCGTAGCCGAAACCGTCCTTGAGCAAGGTCTGCCCCCAGGACTGGATGGTGAAGGACCCGAGGATGAAGCAGAAGGAGCCGATGGTGATGATCGTCAGCTGCTTCTTGTACTTGTCGAAGATCAATCCGTACGAGGAGCGCGCCGGCTTCTCGTACGTCGGGAGCTCACCCACCTCGTCGGGTCGGATCATCATCGCCCAGGCCAGCGACTCGCGGGCCTCCTCCAACCGGCCCTTGGCCTGCAGGTACCGCGGGGACTCGGGCACGAGTCGGAGCCACAGCAGCAACAGGATCGGGATGATGCCGAGAGCGACCATCCCCCGCCAGCCGATCGTGGGCCCGATCCACTTCTGGGCCTGGGCTCCGAGCAGCAGACCGGCCGGGATGAAGACCGATGCAAGCCCGGCAAGGAGCCCTCGCTGCTTGGCCGGCACGAACTCCTGGACGTAGGGGATCGAGCTGATGTTCAGTCCGCCGACACCGATGCCCACGCCGATGCGGCACAAGGCCAGGAACCACCATCCGCGGTCGGGCGTCAGCAGCATCACCGCGGTGAAACCCACGAAGGAGACCACACACCACCAGAAGGTCCGCTTGCGACCGATGACGTCGGCGAGACGGCCCCACATGATCGCACCCAGCACAGTGCCGAGGCCGGAACAGGCCAGGATGACTCCGGCCTCGACGCCCGTCAGGTTCCACGGCTTCGTCAGCAGCGCGACGACGAAACCGATGAGGAACATGTCGAAGAACTCGCTGATGTTGCCGGTGACAACCAGGCCGATGAGGCTCTTCTGGTTGCGGGTCAACGGCCTTCCGTCGATCTGCTCGGTCGCCGTTGGCGTCCGGGGATCTGTCGCGGTCATGGGTGTCACTGCCTTTCGTGTCAGGTTGGGCCGGCGAGTGCTGGCGTTGTCGTGCCGGGCTTGTCGCGCGGTCGTGGGGTTCAGCGCAGGATGTCGGTGCTCTGCGGGTCGGCGCCGAGCTCCTCCGCGGTGACATGGGTGAGGTCACCGTGATGCGTGAGAGCGAACTTCGAGACGTGGAGGCCGTGGCCGATGCCGCCGACGATGTCGCCGCTCAGGAAGCCGTGCAGAGTGCCCGCGACGAAGGCGTCGCCGGCGCCCGGCCGGTCGACGATGGGCACAGTTCGGACCTCGAAGTCCTGCTCACCGTCCGGACCGGCGTAGTAGACGCCGTCCGTGGAGTCCGTGGAGACGACGTGGGTGGCTCCGAACATCTCCCGGAGGGCCAGCGAGGCCTCGGCGCCAGGCGCGTTGATATCGAAGACGACCCGTGCGTCGGTTCGTGAGCAGAAGATGATGCTCGAACGTTCTGCGATCCACCCGAGCCTTCGGCGTGCCTGAGTGGGCGACCACAACAGGCTGCGGTAGTTGACGTCGAGCGCGACGTCGATGCCGCTGTCGTGCGCGAGGCTCACGAAGTGCCGGAGCGTCTCGTAGGTCTGGTCCGTCAAGGCTGCGGTGATGCCGGTGACGAACACCAGACGGGTCGAGAGCAGGACGTCCCAGTCGACCATCTCTGGAGTGATCGTGCGGAACGGGGAGTGGGTGCGGTCGTAGCTGACTCGCGATGGCATCGGGGGCTGTCCCGGCTCCATGAAGTACAGCGCCATCCGACCCTCGTCGGTGCGAAGCATCGCCGACATGTCCACCCCGACGGAGCGGAACTCCGACAGACAGCGTTCGGCCAGATCACCTCGCGGCACTCGTGAGCACCAGGAGGTTCGGTGGCCCAGCTGGGCCAGCAGGCCGGAGACGTTGGCCTCGGAGCAGGCAGCCGAGACTCTCAGGGTGTTGCAGCGGGACAGCCGCTCGCCCTGGGCCACCGTCAGCCGGATCTGTCCTTCGCCGATGGTCGTCAGGTCGAACATTGAGCTTCTCCTTTGAAGACGCAACCCGAGTCGGCGGGTGGCTCTGAACCGTGGTGAGGCGGGACGGATGGTGTGTGAAGAGAATGTCTACCGAAGGTGCTGGCCATCGCCGGCCGGTCCCGGCACATTCGTGCTCCGCCGGAGGAGTGTCCGCGCTCGACGCCTTCCGCGACCTGCTAAATGCTGGCAAAATGCAGGAAGCCGCGCCGCGTCCGTCGGCGCGTCAGGACAGAATCGAGAACGGATGTGCGCCGCACGGGGACCGGTCTCGGACCGGTCACGACTCGATCTCCTGCATCGGGTGGCTCGGATGTACTACCTCGAGGATGCATCCCAGGACGACATCGCCCGGACGGTCGGCTACTCCCGGCCGACCGTCAGCCGAATGTTGACCGAGGCGCGACAGTCCGGCATGGTCCACATCAGCATCAGCGAGCCTGCCGCCGGCTCCATGGACGAGGAACGCCGCCTGCGCGAGGTTTACGGTCTCGAGGTCGCTCTCGTGGCGGCGGTCGAGCCGAGGACACAGCCTGCCGAGGCGGTAGCCCGGCTGGCCTCCCTCGCCGTGGCGGAGCGGGGCAACGAACGGTCGATGATCGCGCTGTCCAACGGCACCTCCCTGCGCGCCTTCGTCCACGCGATGCCGCGCCAGCGATGGAGCTACTCCGGAGTCATTCAGATGGTCGGGTCCATCGGCTCCGGCGACCCTCTGCTGGCTGACAGCCCCGAGCTGTGCCGATCCCTCGCCGCGCGGCTGGGCGGCACCTTCCGCCCACTGCCCGTGCCCCTGGTCCTGGGATCGACGGAGGTGGCGCGCTCGATGCGTCAGGAGGAGGTCGTTCTCACGTCTTTGGAGCTGGCAGCCCGCTCCGACATCGCGTTGCTCGGAGTCGGAGCCATCGATCACCGAGGACACCCTGGCCCGATCCTCGGGCCGTTCATGGGTTCAGCCCAGACCAACGAGCTCCGTAGAGTCGGCGCCGTCGCGCACTTGTGTGGACATTTCTTCGATGCCAAGGGCCGGCACCTGCGTACCTCGCTCTGCGAGCGGACCATGGCGATGGAGCCGGAACGGCTGGCGGGAATCGGACTGGTCATGGCGATGGCGTGGGGCACCGACAAAGTTCCGGCGATCGCCGCCATCCTCAAGGCGGGACTCATCACGGGACTGGCCACCGACCAGTCGACGGCCCGGCTACTTCTGGACTACGCCTGACCTCCATCGCGATGGGGTAGGAATGGGCCGTGAAGACCAACACGGGTCGCCAAGACCACGGGATTCGCGGCCGGTACGGCCCGGTAGTGCTGACCACGTTGCTGGCACTGGTGCCCTACCTGGTGGCCACCTCGGCCCTCCGCCTGTTGGGCGACGGGCTCGCGGCCGACCTGTCTGTCTCGTCGGGCTTCGTGGACGTCACCCAGTCGATGGCGACGGCGATGTACGCCTTCGGAGCGCTGCTGGCCGGAGACCTGGGTCGGCGGTTCCCCCAGCGCCCGACCTACCTTGTTCTCATCGCACTGGCGCTCGTCGGGTGGCTTCTGGCGCTCGGGTTGCTGGGTGCGTGGTCCTTCGCTGTGGGCTTCGTGCTTGTCGGCCTGACGACCGGCCTCCTGCTGATCGTCTCGCTGCCCCCGGCGATCCAGAGATTCCCGGCGGCGAAGGTGCCAATGACAGCGGTGTTTGTCAACGTGGGTCTCTTCGGTGGGGTTGCGGGGGGCCCGCTCGCCGCCGGTATTGTCGACCGGTTCGGCGGCTGGCGCGTCCTCTTCGCTGTCCTGGCGCTGACGACGGCGCTCGCTGTGGTGCTCGGCGCCTCGGTGCTGGAGCGGACACCGGCCATGGCGCCCGACCTGGTGGCCGATCCCCCGGTGGTGGTCCTGGCGCTGGTCGCGACGGTTCTCGCGTTCGGCGCGGTGGCGTTGCTGCCGTCAGTCGGCTTCGTCTCTCCGTGGTTTTTCGCGCCCTTGCTCGTCGGGCTCACTGCTTTTGCGGCGATCTTCATCGTTGAGGACCGCCGCCGCGAACCTCTTGTCGCCGTCGGTCTGCTGATCCGCACCGCTCCGGTGATCGGGACACTCGTGGCGTCCTTCGCCGGAGGCGTCTTTCTGTCGCTGGTGAGTCTCACCCAGCTGCGTATGGTCACTCTCTGGGGTCTTGATCCGGGTCGGGTCGGTCTCGACCTGTGGCCACTCGTACCCGGTGCGCTACTGGCTGCCGTCACCCTCGGGCTGGTGTTCAGGACGCGCTACCTGCCCGTCCTGATCCTCTTCGGGCTGGTGGCGATGATCCTCGCAGGTCTGGTCTTGATGAGCACTGGACTCCCCGAGGACCTCGGCCGAAGTCAGCTGGCTCTCGGTGCTCTGGGGTTCGGTGCGGGAGCCACGGTCAGCCCGGCCCTCTTCCTCGCAGGTCTGTCGACGCCCTCGGCCGCTCTCGGTCGGATCTTCGCGTTCGTCGAGCTCGTCCGGTCGATCGGTGACTTCCTCATCGGTCCCGTGCTGGTGCAGTTCGCCGCCCTGATCTCTGCCGACGGGGCCGCACAGGAGCGGCAGGTCGCCATCACCCTCGGCATCGCGGTCACGATCGGGGTCGGCACACTGTTCGTCTGCACTGTCGCATTCCTTGCCTCCTACCGCCGGCTCCCCGTGCCGGACCTGTCCCGCTGGCTCGACGGTGACGACCCGGCCATCGAGAGCCCGGGAGCGTTCCGGGGCGCTCAGGATCGGGACGACTCGGTGGTCGGGTAGGACGATTTGGCAAAGGCGGGGCGGGGCGAACGAGCCTCACCTCGCCCACCCCGCCCCTTCTCGGCGCGCGTCGGCGTCGAGCCTGACGACGGACGACGTCAGAGGAAGGCGTCGTACGGCAGCTCGTGCTCGCAGCTGAAGACGTCCGAGAAGCCGCGAGGGTAGTGGTACCGCAGGTCGTCCTTGTTCTCGGGGAAGACGAACTTTCCCCCGACCTGCCAGATGTAGGGCTGGAAAACGTACTTCAGCGCGTGTCGCTTCATCTCCCAGAGCGTCACGATCTCCTCAGGGTTGGCCATGAAGTTCGACCAGATGTCGTGGTGGAAGGGAATGACGACCTTGGTCTGCAGGCCCTCGGCCATCCGAAGCATGTCCGCTGCAGTGAGCTTGTCGGTGATCCCGCGGGGGTTCTCGCCGAAGGCACCCATGGCCACGTCGATGTCGTGTTCGTTGCCGTGCTTGGCGTACATGTTCGAGTAGTGCGAGTCGCCGCCGTGGTACAGCGAGCCTCCTGGGGTCTTGATGATCCAGTTGACTGCGAGGTCGTCCATGTCCGCCACCGGCCGGCCCTTGGTTTCGACGTCCTCCGGCTGGGTGATGAGCATGGTGCGGTCGAAGGACTCGACGACGTGGATCTCGGTGTCCTTGACGGGCACCACGTCACCGGGGCGGACGGTGATGCACCGGTCCGCGGGTACCCCCCACTTCTGCCACAGGTCGGTGGCGGACTTCGGCCCTACGAAAGGAACGGTGGGCTCACAGTTCTGCAGAACCGCTGCCGCGACGTTGGCGTCGATGTGGTCGGTGTGGGTGTGCGTGGCCAGGACGGCGTCCACCGTCCGGATCGCGAACGGGTCGATGACGAAGGGGGAGAGGCGAAGGTTCGGCTGCAGCTTGCGGACACCGGACATGCGCGCCATCTGGTGACGAGCGACCATGTCAGCGGTCTTCTGGGTGCGCTTGCCGGAGCCCGCCCAGAGATCGATGAGGATGTTGGCGTCGCCCTCGGACTTCACCCAGATGCCGGTGTTACCCAGCCACCACATGGCGAACGTCCCGGGGGAGACCTGCGCTTCCTCGATCTCCTCGTTCAGCCACGTCCCCCACTGGGGGAACGTCGACAGGATCCATGACTCACGGGTGATGTCGGATACGTTCGTCACTGCACTGTGTCCTCTCGTCGTCGCCGGCCCGCGAGTCGGGTCCTGCTCGGTCCGTACCGTGGCGGCTGCCGCAATCGTCGGGCAATCGGACGAACGCCCGCTCCTCGCTATACGGCGCCGCAGATGCGGCTCCGTGAATGGTGCCGGTCATCCGGGCACGCTCGCCGGATCTGGTGCACTTTCGTGCACGAGGTGTCCTCGCGTACCGGTACGGCGTGAGCAACGCAGAGCCTTTGACGATGTCATCGCACAGATGTGCTGACGGATCCGTCAGTTGGCGCGCCCCCGGGGATGCCGATCGCAAGCCGGTGCCGCCGACGTCGGCCGAGGACGCCCTGATTGAACAGGTGTGAACGTCACACCCCTGTCCGAGGCACCGTCGAGGCGTGCTTCTGGGCTCTGTGGTGCTCGAAGGGCCAGCTCGATCCGACTGTGGGCACACATGTTCATGAGCCGTTCCTGACTGCCGAGTCCTGCTCCTAGGTTCGTCGCCTCACGTCCATTCCTCCCGGTTGGCCCACCGTTCCACGGTTGTGCCACCCGTACCGATGGAGGCGGCAGACGCACCGACACGCAGGAGATTCCGATGACTCACCTCCCCCGGCCACGGCTGCAGCTGGCCCTCGACATGACCGACCTCTCGAGCGCGCTTCGGCCTCTCAACAAGGCGGTGAGCCAGGTGGATGTGATCGAGTGCGGCACCGTCCTGGTCCTCGGCGAAGGACTCCGGGCGGTTCGCGAGGTCCGGGCCCTCTATCCCGACAAGGTCGTTCTCGCCGACGTTCGCATCGTCGAGGCCGGCTCCATCATCGCCAAGCACTGCTTCGATGCGGGGGCCTCCTGGGTCAGCGTGGTCGCCGGCGCCTCCCTGACCACGGTGGAGCAGGTGGTCACCGTGGCCGAAGACCACGGGGGAGAGGTCCAGGTGGAGCTCGGCGAGAGCTACGACGTCGAGCAGGCTCGACGCTGGCGCGACCTTGGCGTGCAGCACGTCATCGTCAAGCGATCGAGGGACAAGGAGGCGGCCGGATCACTCACGTGGGGCGAGCAGGACGTCGATCGGGTCGGAGAGCTCGCCGGCCTGGGTCTGACCGTGACGATCACCGGCGGTGTCACCGTGAAGGACCTCGAGACCTTCCAGGGCGCACCGGTGGGGGTGGTCATCGCCGGTCGGTCGATCGTCGAAGCGGAGGACCCGCTTGCCGCTGCCACCGAGCTGCAGGACGAGCTGGCCCGGGTGTGGGCGTGAGCGTCATCGCTTCCGGTGGCACCGGGACTCCGTGCTGCGAGGTCGTCCTCGGGATCTACGAGAAGGCCTTGCGGTGGACGGGCGACTGGGACCGGCTGTTCCGTCAGGCCAAGGACGCCGGGTTCCGTTTCGTCGACCTGTCGGTGGACGAGTCGACCGAACGGAGGGCCCGCTTGCACTGGCCGCCCCACAAGAGGATCGAAGTCCGTGACGCTGCGGCTCGCAACGGCATCGCCATCGGCGGGGTGTGTCTGTCGGTGCACCGCGCGGTCGGCCCCGGATCGGCGGACCCGGCAGTGGCCGACGAGGCCGACCAGATTTTCGAGCAGGGCATTCGCCTCTGTGCTGACCTCGGGGCACCGGTTCTGCAGGTGGCGGGCTACTACGCCTTCTACGAGTCGCCGGATCCCGGTCAGCGGGACCGCTATGTCGCCTCTCTGCGACGAGCGGTTCCCAAGGCGGCTCGCGCCGGCGTCCTGCTCGGCATCGAGAACGTCGACGGCGCGGACGTCACCTCGCTGACCCGCGCCATGGAGCTGGTACGCGAGATTGACTCGCCCTGGCTGCAGCTGTATCCGGATGTGGGCAACATCGCCGAGCAGCGACTCGACGAGGAGGTTGAACTCCGGGCCGGGGCAGGCCACATGCTGGCCATCCACGTCAAGGACGTCAGGGTGGGTGAACCTCGCCGAGTGCCTATGGGCGACGGCGTGGCTGATTTCGACAAGGCCTTCGCCGAGCTGGCCCGACAGCGGTGGAGCGGCCGGATGATGGTCGAGATGTGGAACGACGACGCGGACGACTCTGTCGAGCGTTGTGTGGCGGCGCGGCTGGTGGTCGAGAAGCACCTCGATGCCGCGGGTATCCGCCACTGAGCTATGTCCCCTGATATCGCCGAGGTCGGTTCGGCCCCCGGCACCCGATCAAGAGAGGGAAGCACCATGTTGGATGACTTGAAGGAGCAGGTGTGCGCAGGGAACCTCGCCCTCGCAGAGGCCGGGTTGGTGGCCTGGACGGGCGGGAACCTGTCGGCGCGGGACGAGGATCGGGAGATGATCGTCATCAAGCCCTCGGGAGTTCTGTATTCCGCCATGACACCCAAGGACATGGTCGTCGTCTCCTACGACGGCCACGTCGTCGAGGGTGACCACGGCCCGTCGTCGGACACTCAGTCCCACCTGGGGATCTATGCCGGCCGAGCCGATGTCCAGTCGGTGGTGCACACCCACTCTCGCTACGCGACAGCGTTCGCTGCGGTCGGCCGGGAGATTCCTTGCTGCCTCACCGCGATCGCCGACGAGTTCGGTGGGCCGGTGCCGTGCGGCGGGTACGCCTCCATCGGAGGCGACCAGATCGGCAAGGAGGTCATTGCGAAGATCGGTCGCTCGCCTGCCATCCTCATGCAACAGCACGGGGTGTTCACTATCGGGCCCTCCATCTCGAAGGCCCTGCAGGCAGCGGTCATGGTCGAGGACGTCGCTCACACGGTGGCGGTGGCGATGGGCCTCGGAGAGGTCACCTCTTTGCCCCAGGAAGAGATCGAGGCGAACTTCGACCGCTACAGCAACCGCTACGGCACAATGTCGGCGAGCCACGGAGTCACCGCCTGACGAGCCCTGCGCGCGCCCTCCTGCAGCCCATCGCCAGAACTCTCTGCGCCGCCCAGCGCGGTGCTATCGAGGGTGCAGCTCTACGGCCACTGAGCATTCCACGGGGCTCGAACACACCAGACGATGGGCCCCGTCGCTCCTGGCGACGGGGCCCATCGTGCCGACGAGGGAGCGGCTATACGTCGAACCGGGAGCGTCAGCCCTTCGTCACGTCGTACCGGTCGGCCATCATGACCTTGTCCCACACGGCGACGAAGTCGCGGACGAAAAGCTCGCCACCGTCACAGCCGGCGTAGACCTCGGAGATCGCCCGCAACTGCGAGTTCGCTCCGAACAGCAGGTCGTTGCGCGAGGCTTCGAACTTCGACTCGCCCGTGGCGCGGTCATCGACCGTGAACGAGGTGCCGGCCTCGTCGACCTTCGTCCACTCGTAGTCCATGGAGGTGACGACGTCGAAGAAGTCGGTCGAGAGCGTGCCAACTCGGTCGGTGAAGATCCCAACCGTCGACCCATCGTGATTGCAGCCGAGCGCGCGTAGCCCACCGGTGAGCGCCACCCACTCGGGGGCGGAAAGATTGAGCAGTGCAGCCCGGTCGAGGAACATCTGCTCGGGAGAGACCTTCGAGACCGACGAGAACTCCGGCATCACGTAGTTACGGAAACCGTCGACGACCGGCTCGAGCCACGCGTGCTGCTCGGGGTCGGTCTGCTCCTGGAGCGCATCGACCCGGCCCGGGGTGAACGGCACCGTCACCGGGTGACCGGCGGATGCGGCGGCCTGCTCGACGGCCACGCAGCCACCAAGGACGATGAGGTCAGCCAGGCTGACGTTGAGCCCGGACGACGCCTTGACCTGCGTAAGCCGGTCCACGACCTCTCCGGTCCGGACGTTGACCTTCCAGTCCTTCTGCGGTTCCAGCGCCAGGCGCGCCCCGTTGGGTCCGCCGCGCTTGTCGGTGTCGCGGTAGGTGGCAGCCGAGGAGAACGCGGTGAACGCCAGGTCCGACACCGACAGCCCAGTGTCCAGGATCGCCTGCTTCAGCGTTCCGATCTCGGACTCACCGACGACCGGACCCTCGTGCGGCGGCAGCGGGTCCTGCCAGAGGAAGTCCTTCTCGGCGACCTCCGGTCCGAGGTAGCGCGACTTCGGCCCCATATCGCGGTGGGTGAGCTTGTACCAGGCTTCCGAGAACGCCTTGGTGAAGTAGTCGAAGTCGTCGAGGAAGCGCAAGCAGATCTCGCGGTAGACCGGATCCACCTTGAGGGCGATGTCCGAGGTCATCATCATCAGGTGGTTCATCTGGCCCTCGACGTGCGCGTCGGGGGTCTTCGGGGCGTCCGGGTCGACCGGCCGCCACTGGGTCGCGCCGGTGTGGGGGTTCTCGTGCTTCTCCCACTCGAACCTGAACAGATTCGTCAGGTAGTCGTTGTCCCACTGCGTGGGGTTCGGCGTCCAGGCACCCTCGATGCCGTTGGTCATCGTGTATTCGGCGAAGCCCTTGCCCTCCGGATTGCTCCAGCCGAGGCCTTGGTCTTCCATCGGCGCGATCTCCGGCGGTGGGCCGATCTTGCCCGCCGCGACCTTCCCGTGGCTCTTGCCGAAAGCGTGCCCGCCCGCGATGAGTGCCACGGTCTCTTCGTCGTTCATCGCCATCCGCGCGAAGGTGATGCGGATGTCGATGGCCGAGTCCCGCGGATTGCCGTTCTCGTTCGGGCCCTCGGGGTTGACGTAGATGAGTGCTTGGTGCGAGGCAGCGAGCGGCTGCTCCAGTTCGTAGTCACTGTCGCCAGGCTGCCCGTTCCAGCGCTGCGAGCGCATCACCATCGCATCGAAGGACTCCGGATGGGAGTTCTCGATCCACTCCGGGCCCCAGTACGTCGCATCGTCGGCCTCCCAGGAGTCGCGGCGGCCGCCGCCGAACCCAGTCGTCGGCAGACCCATGATCTCGAGCGCACAGTTGCCGGTCAGGACCATGAGATCGGCCCAGCTGATCGCGTTCCCGTACTTCTTCTTGATCGGCCACAGCAGGCGTCGTGACTTGTCGGTGTTGCCGTTGTCCCACCACGAGCTGATGGGGGCGAAGCGCTGCATGGCTTGCCCCGCCCCACCGCGACCGTCTGCGATGCGGTAGGTACCGGCGGCGTGCCACGCCATCCGGATCATCTGCGGGCCGTAGTTGCCGTAGTCGCTCGGCCACCAGTCGACCGAGGTCGTGAGGAAGTCCTTGATGTCGGTCTTGAGCTCATCGAGGTCGATCCCGGAGAACGCCGTCTCATAGTCGAAGTCGGCGAGCGGGTCGGCCACGACACCGTCGGAGTGCAGCTGCTCGACCCGCAGTCGGTCCGGGTACCAGTCCGAGAGCGTGGGCTTGGAGGTGAACGCCCCACCCACGGTGTCGCCACCGAACGGGCATTTGCCGCCCAGCACCTCGGAGTATTCAGAATACTCAGGCATGCCATGAAACCTTTCCAGCAGAGTTGGCGCGTGGGGCGTCCGTTGACACCGTACCGGCACCCCGGGCCGAGCACGACGAGCGGTCACAGATTCGTGCCGATGTGTCACTGGCGCTAGCGTCTTGCCGTGGCTCGTCTCCGAATGTGGCGAACCGTCCGCGGGCGGCTCGCGCTCACCGCGGCTGCTGTCAACGTCGTCTTGGTACCCCTGTGCGGCGGGCTCGCCATCGCGACCTTGGACCGGAGGATCGATGCGGACGTCGCAGCCGTCCTCGGCGAACGTCTGTCCAGTGTCGAGACGGTGGTTCGAGTCAGCGGTCCGCGTGGTGTCGAGCGAGTGGGCTCGACCGCTGGCGTGGTTCCGCGCACCTCGATCGTCACCGAGATCTACACCGCGGAAGGGGAGCGGATTCTCTCCCAGCCACGTGCCGGCGCACGCTTGCTCCCCGCCGCGTCGATCCGTGCGTTGTCGGGCCGTACGGTCCAGACGTCGGCGGTCATGTCCGTGGCCGGAGAGCCCACCAAGGTCCTCGCCGTCTCCGTCGTGGGGCCCGACGACGAGCGGTTCGTTGTCGCCGTTGGTGGTTCGCTGACGGGCAATCGTCACGTCATCAGGACAGTTGTCCTCTTCCTGGCCGGTGCCACAGTCCCGTCCGCGCTCGTGGCCGGCGCGGTCGGATGGATCCTCGCCGGAGTCGCGTTACGACCGGTCGAGGAACTGCGTCGGCGCGCCGACTCGGTCACGGTGACCGGTGCGGGCGAAGGCTTGCCGTTTCCCGACACGGGCGACGAGGTCGAGCAGCTTGGCAGGACCTTGGACGATCTGGTCCGGCGGCTGTATGCCGCGCTCGCAGATCGGCATGCCGAGTACGCCGAACTCGCTCACGACATGCGGACCCCGCTGACGGCGTTGAGGCTGGAGCTGGAACTCGTTGAGACAGCCGACCCGCAGGCCTCGAAGGACCTACACACCGCGCGGTGCTCCGTCGAACGCCTGGTCGATCTCGTCGAGCGACATCTTCTGTTGGCCGTCGGAGCCTCCGGGTCGTCGCTCTTAGAGCTGGTGGTGCTGGAGCCGGCCGATCTGCTGAGAGAGAGCAGGTCTGCTCACGAGCGGGCGGCCGAGAGGCAGGGAACACGGCTCATCGTCGTCCAGGGAGATCTCGATGCCTTGTCACCGTTCGTGGGTGATCGGCTGCGCCTGATGCAGGTGCTCGGCAACCTCGTGGACAACTCGCTCCGCGCTCTGGGCCAGGGAGGAAGCATCGAACTGGCGGCGACAGCGGTCGACGCCGAGCGCCTTGCTCTCACGGTGGCCGACGATGGCCCCGGGTTCACCGGGGGCTCGGAGTTTGATCGCGACGTCGTCTTCACACGCTTCGTCCGGGGCGAGCAGGGCGGGAAGGCCACATCGCGTCGGCAGAGTCATGGCCTCGGTCTGGCCATCGCGAAGGCGATCGTCGAGGCTCACGACGGTGAGATCACAGCCTCCAATCGAGACAACGGCGGCGCACTCGTTCGCGTCGTCCTCCCGGTGCGCGGTCCGAAGTCCGTGTCTCCGTTGCACGCGGCCGATCGAAGTCGTGCAGATGCTCGGGACCGAGAGGGCATGCCAGGTCTGGGTGGGGGGTGAGCCTGCGGCTCCCGGGAACAACGCCCCACGCGTGTCAGTCCGGGAGCCGCAGGAGTCATGGAGGAACCGACTGCGATCAGTCGGGCGCCGTGGCCTTGCCCACGAATCGGTCGTACGCGACAGCTGCGAGGACGGCGCCGACGATCGGACCGACGAGGTAGGCCCACCAGGCCGTCATCGTGCCGGCGGCAAGCATCGGGCCGAGCGCTCGCGCGGGGTTGACTCCGGCCCCGGTGAGGGGGGCGGCAATGAAGACAGCCGCCGCCAGCGCGAAGCCGACCGCGAGGGGTGCCGCCGCTCCCGGAGCCCGTTCGTCGGTGGTCGCCGCGATGACGACCATCATGAGCAGGAACGTCACGACCGTCTCGACCAGGAGCACCGTCAGCGACGACACTCCGTCCGCCGGCGCAGTCGCCCCCAGACCCGCATCCGACCGAGCGGCGGAGCCGAACATCGCCCACGTGAGGAGGGCCGCCAGGACTCCGCCGACCATCTGTGCGCCGATGTACGGCGCCACGCTCCCCCAAGGAAACCGCTTGGTCACCGCCAGCGCGACGGTCACCGCTGGGTTGAAATGGGCGCCGCTGACGTGACCGAACGCGACTGCGAGCGCGGCCAGGCTCAAACCGTTGACGAGCGGCATGGACAGCGAGTTGTACGCACCGCCGACCGCCGGGTCTCGCAAGGTGCCTGCGACGGCCGTGGAGGCGATGGCCAGGACGAGAAGGAAGGTCCCGATGAGCTCGGCGCCGGAGGCGGCCGCCATGTTGAGCCCGGGTGAGCTTCCGTACAACCCCGCCATCCGACTCGGCGTTTGTCCGGTGTCGTTGGAGTCGCCGTCCTGCGTGTCGGTGCTGTCAGGTGGGTTCGACGTCATGGCGACTGCCTCCAGGGATAGCCGTGGACGACGAGCCGGTCGGCGCGTCGGCGCCGTTCTATCGACCCTTTATGTCACGACGATGTCAGAGCCGTCGTTCGCCCCGATAGGCGGCCTGACCTGCCCTCGACAGGGGTGACGTCCCCGCGGCTTCGAGATCTGCGACTGCCACTGGCGTGCAGTCGATATCCGACGCCCCGTACCGTCTGGATTTCGTCCAGGCCGAAGGGCAGGTCGATCTTGCGACGGAGGTAGCGAACCGTCTGGTCGACGACGTTGGAGTCGACAGCGTCTGGATCCTCCCAGGCTCGGGTCAGGATGACGCCTCGGGTCAGAACCTGCCCGGGGTGTCGCATCAGGACCTGCAGCACGGCGAACTCCCGTCGGGTCAACTCGATCTCCACGCCACCGCGCCAGCACCGCATCGACGCCGGATCGAGCGTCAGGTCGCCCACGCCGAGAACGACGGGCCGGCTGTCAGGTGGGCGCCGAGTGTGCGCGCGGACGCGGGCGGCGAGCTCGATGAGGGTGAAGGGCTTGGCGATGTAGTCATCTGCTCCCGCGTCGAGACCGAGCACGCGGTCGTGGACGCCGGCTCGCGCCGTGACAATCAAGACAGCACCCCAGAAGCCCCGCTCACGTAACGTGCGGCAGACGTCGACTCCGTCTACCGCGTCCCCGAGGCTGAGGTCGATGATTGCGGCGTCGTAGTCGTCGTGATCGCGCAGTAGAGCATCCGACCCGCCGCTCGAGACATCGACGTGATAGCCCCGCATCTGCAGGCCCCGCGCGACAGCGGCTGCCGTTGCTGCGTCGTCCTCAACGAGCAGAAGTCGCACGTCGTCCCCTTCTCATCCAGGAGTCGGCGTCGCCGGCCACGACCCTAGAACGCGTCGTCGCCTCCAATTTGACGCGGGGGCAAGCGCCGAGGGTGAGGTGGTCGTTAAACTGCGAACCTTTCGCAAACATCGTCCACGTCTCCCCAGTCCGACGACATCTGTGGCTTTCATTCAGCCGCGGGGGAGGCCCGCCTTCTGCTCGGACCCGATGTAACCCGCCTTGCCGGGATCTTCCATGATCTCGAGAAAGTTGCCGTCAGGGTCGAAGAAGTAGGCGAACTTGACT
Source organism: Phycicoccus flavus (assembly GCF_004025965.2). Lineage (GTDB taxonomy): Bacteria > Actinomycetota > Actinomycetes > Actinomycetales > Dermatophilaceae > Phycicoccus > Phycicoccus flavus. The sequence goes on from NZ_SAYU02000033.1 coordinate 23,108, forward strand.
CCATCGAGGTCAGGTTGGTCCTGTGTGAACCAGGTGGGTGTCGACTGGAACTCGATCCCGCGCGACACCAGATCGTCGTACGCGGCTTGGATGTCGTCGGTCTGGAAGCACAGGTGCTTGGCCCCGGCCTGGTGGACGGGTGGCTGGACGAGATCATCGCCTGGCTTGGTCACCTGGATCAGCTCGACCGAGGTGTTGTCGACGTGGTAGAAGGCGATCTTGGCCACTGCGTCGCCGGGCTCCTCACCGACGCCGAACTGCCGCGACAGTCCTGCCGAGTTGTCGACGGTGGTGAGGATGTCCGGTTCTTTGTCGAACAGATCGTTGTCGAAGGCCATCGACCTCTCCAGATCGGTGACGATGAGTCCGACGTGGTGGACTCGAGCCGCTATGAAGGACATCTCTGCTCCCATCATTCCCGTGCGTTTCTGGTTCAGCGTTGCCGGAGGCGTGCATCCGCCCGGCTGGCATCACGTTAGTCATCAGATAACTGCCGGATCAAGAGCCACGGTCCGTCTGTCCAACCTCCTACACCGCCCGTGCTGATCCTTGGTGTCGTAACGCCGGTCATCTGACGAGAGTTGACTTGCAGATGTGGCACAACTGCAAGTACGCCGGCCATCCGCCCGTACGACGACGGGGAGCTCGGAATCGAGCACCGCATACGGCGCCCCGGCCCCGGCGGGTGTGACTGGCCCAGCGGGTGCGGCCTTCACGGTGGCTCCGCAGCGGCCACGAGGACGCAGGGGGATACGGGTCGCCCCGTTCAGCGTCAGGGGGTGTGATCGACGGCCGCGGCGCGCGCCATGCCGGCGAGGAACAGGTCGAGGGCGAGGTCGAGCTCCTGTCCGAGTGAGGACGTGCCGGCGGCGGCGGTCTCGCGCAGCGCCGGGTACCGGTCCGGGTCGGCGGTCCGGAGCCGCTCTCGAGCCTCGGCCTCCGCACGCTCGGCGTCGGGCCCGGAGCGCAGCTGCATCGCGAAACCAATGACCAACCGCGCGAACGACGCCGTAAGGACCCTGGCCGGCTCGGGCTCGAATCCGTGGGCGAGCAGGACGGCGACGCCGCGCTCTCGTAGCGCCATGGCGTTCGGCCCGGTCGGTACCGTCTCGGCGAGCACCGGCGCCACGTGGGGATGGTGGCCGATGGCGTCGAAGAGGCCACGTCCGATGGCGCGGAACGCCACGGTCCAGTCCGCGTCCTCGAGCGCGATCTCCTCGACCTGCACCTCCCCGAGCACACGCTCGACGACGTGCTCCATCAGGTCGGCCCGGTTCTGCACGTGACGGTAGATCGTGGCGGTGCTCGACCCGAGCCGCTGCGCAAGAGCCCGCAATGTGAGGGCGTCCGCACCGTTCTCGTCGATGATCTGCAGCGCTATGGCGACCATGTGTTCGAAGGGCAGCTTTGGTCGCCCCACCCCTCGACGAACGGGGCGAACGGGTTCCTGCGCCGACACGTGAGGACCTCCGGTCTATGGATGCGCGCGTCCATCATCGCGTGTCCCAGCCGTGTCGATGCCGCGGAGGCCGTGGAGATGGCGGATGGTCGCTGCCCGCCTCAGTAACGGCTACGCTGTAGCCGAAAAGGCGGGACGCCGACGCCGACCACCGTGGTGAAAGGAAGAGATGGCCAGGTCCGAACATGCCCCGATGAAGACGACCGGAGTCCGGGCCACCACCCGGGAGTTCCTCGGGCGCCGGCCCGCGGCCGAGGAGTCGTTGAGCGGACTCGGGGCCTCCGACCGGGCGGCGCTGCGTCAGTTCTCCGTCGAGCGACTCTTGGGCTACGGCGTCGGCTCCGCGGACGCCGTGGAGCTGCGCGCGCAGGTGCTCGGCGGGACGCCCTGGCAGCAGGCGGCAGCGGCAACGGCGCGTGTGTGCCTCGACAGCCTCGGTGCGCACTGGCCCGAGCCGTCCCCTCCGACCCATGCGGCGTTGCTGCGGAGAGCGTCGGCCCTGGTGCGGATGAGCCAGATGATGATGCTCGTGGACACCGACGAGCGTCGGGAGATCCACATCCGTGCGGCGGACCTGTACTCGCAGGCGGCCGAGATCACCGGCGACCGGTTCCGCCTCGAGGTGGACTCGCCCGAGGGACGGCTGGTCTCCTGGCACGTCCCCGAGCGCGAACCGGTCGGGGCGGCGCTCGTCGTCGGTGGCGTCGAGGGGTATGCGATGGACTTCGACGTCATGGGACTGGCGCTGGCGGCGCGGGGGATCGACGCCTACCTTGTCGACGGTCCGGGTCAAGGGGAGAGCCGGATGCGATACGGGGTGTACCTCACCCCGAGCTGGCAGGCGGCCTACCGCAGCGTCCTGGCTGCCATCGAGGGCCGCACGCCGGGGGTGCCGGTCGGAATTGTCGGCAACAGCATGGGTGGGTCCTTCGCAATGGCGCTGGCGGCCGCCGACGCGAGGGTGCGGGCGGTCTGTGACAACGGCGGAGTCCCCGCCCCGGGCCAGGTGCCGCCGGAGATCGGGACGTTCTTCGCGAAGATGAAAGCGTTCTGCGACGCCGCCACCGACGAGGAGGCCAGCCGAGACTGGAGCAGCGTCGACCCCACCGCACCCGGCCCGGGCGAGGGCTACCCATTGCTCGTCGTGCACGGCGGGCGGGACCCCTTGGTGTCGGACGAGCTGGTGCAGGCGGTACTGCATGCCGCGCCGACCGCGGAGCGCGAGTTGGTCGTCTTCTCCGACGGCGACCACTGCGTCTACAACCACCGCGAGGACCGGGACGACCTCGTGGCCGACTGGATGCGCGCGCGGCTGGTGCGCGCGGCGCGGACTGAGGAAAGGGCCGATCGAGATGGAGCACGATGTCGAGATCGTCGACGCACAGATCCACCTCTGGCAGGGCGGGGGCGCGCCGCAGCATCATCGCCAGACCCCCTTCCTCGTCGAGGAGGCGCTGGCCGAGATGGATACCGCCGGGGTCGACCGTGCCCTGAACTGCCCCGCCATCTGGGACCCGAGAGCCAACGACTATGCCGCCGAGGTCGCCGCCCAGCAGCCGGACCGTATCGCCTCCTTGGGCTGGTTCCCGCTCGAGGGCGAGCCGGCGCCCCGGGAGGTCGACCGGCTCATGGAACGCCCTGGGATGCTCGGGCTGCGCTTCGTACTGGCCATGCCCGACCTCGCCGAGCGGCTTGCCACCGGGGACCTGGACTGGGTGTGGGAGAGAGCCGACGAGCTCGAGCTGCCCGTCGCCCTCATGGTCCACCCGGCCCAGATCCCACTCGTCGGCGACATCGCCACTCGGTTCCCGGCGACCCGACTGGTCGTCGACCACCTGGGTGTTCTGCCGTTCCTGGGCTTGCCCGAGGCTGCCGCGCACCTCGACACCCTGCTCAAGCTCGCCCAGCGGCCGAACGTGGCCGTCAAGGCGAGCGGCGTCCCGAGCATGGCGACCGATCTTTACCCCTTCGAGAGCACCCACGAGGTGCTGCGTCGCACGCTCGACGCCTTCGGCCCGGAGCGCGTCTTCTGGGGGAGCGACATCACCCGGATGCCCTGTAGCTGGCGTGAGTGCGTCACGGCTTTCGCCGAGGAGCTGCCATGGCTCGCCGGGGACGACCTCGCACTCGTCATGGGTCGGGCCGTGCGGCGCTGGGTCGGCTGGCTCTGAGGCCACGCGCAGCGACCGAGAAACGGTCCGCGACCAGGATATTTCGAACACAAGTTATCTGTGATGACCAGGGCAAAGGGGCGTGCACGATGAACGAGACGATCAATACACGAAGCGGCTCGGGTGGGCAGCCTGTCCCCGAGGCGTCGGACGACGACGCGCACCCCACGGACGTCGAGGTGCTGATCGTCGGTGCGGGCCCGGCCGGACTCGTCTTGGCCTGCGACCTGCAGCGCCGCGACGTACGGCACCGGATCGTGAGCGCCGCCGCCGGAGGTTTCGAGGGCTCGCGGGCCAAAGGAGTTCAGCCGCGGACCTGCGAGGTCCTGGACGACCTGGGCGCGCTCGCTGACATCGAGGCGCACAGCACGCTCTATCCGAAGCTCGGAATCCACCTCGGACCGGTCACCCTCCCCAAGACGATGATCAAGCACCACGCGGCCTCCGAGGACGTTCCTCATCCGAACACCCTGCTCGTCGCGCAGTACGACACCGACGCCGCCCTGCGCCGCCGGCTCGCCGAACTCGGCGGCGGGGTCCATCACGGCGTCCGACTGGTCGGCCACTCGCAAGAGGACCGTGGGGTCCTCGCCGACCTCGAGCACGCCGACGGCCGGCTCGAGAGGGTGCGGGCGCGCTACCTCGTGGGAGCGGACGGGGGCGGCAGCACCGTCCGCTCCGGCGCGGGCATCGAGTTCCCGGGAACGACGGACGAGAGTGACCGGATGGTCGTCGCCGACCTCACCCTGAGCGGGCTGTCCCGGAACCGCTGGCACATCTGGCCCCGGCACGCCGGACGATTCATGGCCCTGTGTCCTCTGCCCGACGGAAGGTTCCAGCTCATGCTCAAGCTGCGCCCCGACGAGAGCGCAGACGTAGATCAGGCCACGGTGCGGCGCATGGTCGAGGACTTCGTGGGGAAGGCCGACATCGCCATCGAGGAGGTGCACTGGTCCTCGGTTTGGCGTCCCAACATCCGTCTTGCGCGGCGCTACCGTCACGGTGACGTCCTCCTCGTCGGGGATGCCGCACATGTCCACCCCCCCACCGGTGCGCAGGGCATGAACACCGGAATCCAGGACGCCTACAACCTCGGCTGGAAGCTGGCCCAGGTGCTCGCGGGAGCTCCCGACGCGTTGCTGGATTCCTACGAGACCGAGCGGCAGCCCGTCGCGGCCCGCGTCCTTGGGCTGTCCAGCGAGATCTACGCGAGCATGAGCAGCCGTCCGCTCGCCGGTGCCTCCCGCGGGGACGAGGAGCGCCAGCTGCGCCTGAGCTACAAGGGTGGCCCGCTGGCGGGGAAGGGAGCGGCCACTGGCCGCCTGGTCGCCGGGGACCGCGCCCCCGACGCCGTCTATGTCGACGACCGAGGACGCCACGGGCGGCTGCACCGGGCATTTCGTGGGCCGCACTTCACCCTTCTCGCTCTGGGCGCGGAGGCCGGTGCGGCGGTCGCCGGGCTGGACTTCCCGCGGGCGGGTGCGCAGGTCGTGACCGTCCTGGTGCCGGAGCCGAGCAGCGCGCTCCGGAGCGTCTACGGCATGCCGGGATCAGGGCTGGTTCTGGTCCGGCCGGACGGCTACATCGGTGTGGTTGCGCCGACGCCGCTCCCGGGCTCGAAGTCCGGCGACGAGGCGTGGACGGCCGTCCAGCACTTTCTCGCTCTGGTCTCGCCCCCTTCCGTTCGATGACGCCACGCGGCCGTAGCCCGGTACGTCGGGAGGCTCTATGTGGCCGCAAACTCGCAGCAGACCTCTGGAGGGCACGGCGATGTCCAAGGTCGCGTGAACGGCCGAGCCGACGGTCGCGCGTCCGGGATCCGGGGAGTTCCTTCACGCTGTCCAAAACGCAGCGGGCGCCCGGCTCAGCCGTGTCGTGCCCCGGTGCGCCCCTCGCGGCCTCGCGGGAAGTGGCAAGGAGTACGCGTCCCGCGGGGAGCTGTGCTTCAAGGTCGTCGTGGTGCCCATCGGTCAGCCCTGGGTGAGGGCGACGAGGTCACCATTGCCGGTCGTGACGATCCTGCTCGCGCATGCCTCGGAGAGATTGCGGCGTTCGTCGGGGGTCCACTCGTCGTGGGTGTCGGCCGGGACATTCCGATGAGGCGGATGACGGCGGCGTCGTTGGGACGGGATCCCGACGACGGAGCGGCGTTGGTTCTCCGGGCCCAGCCGGTCCGGTGGGTTAGCGCACCAGAACGTGCGCCAGTGTTCGCGTGGGGACGATTCGAAGATGAGGACCTCGCCCTTGCCGGCGTCCGTGACCGGGCCGACTGCGGGTCCAAGGATGCGTCGGTGACCGCTGCCGGTTGATCACCCCGGCCACACGGTGCCGCGCCACTGCGGCACCGAGGCGGTGGCACACTTCACATGTCACCACTTCGGTTCAGTGAGAGGCCCGCCATGCCATTGGTCAGGATCGACATCAACGAGGGTCGTAGCGCCGACGAGCTACGTCGCCTCGCGGACACCGTCCAGGACTGTGTCGTCGACGCCTTCGAAGTGCCCGCCGATGACCGCTACCAGATCGTCACGCAGCATGCGTTGGGTCAGATGATCATCCTGGACACCGGTCTCGGGTTCGAGCGCACCGAGCGGGCCGTCGTGGTGCACATCTTCACCAGCCCACGCACTCCCGACATGAAGAAGCGGCTTTACAGCCTTCTGGCCGAACGACTACAGGACCGCACCGGCCTGGACCCCCAAGACCTCTTCGTCTCGATCATGACCAACGGGACGGATGACTGGAGCTTCGGCAACGGCGAAGCCCAGTACCTGGTGGGTCGACTGTGAAGGTCTCGCCCTGATTGCGATGTGATCTGGTCTTCTCCGTCGCAGACGGCTTGGCATCTCGCTGACCCGTCGACACCAACACGACCGTCGATCTCATCAAGGGGACCGTGGCGATCCGGTGTCTGTGCTGACCAAGAACCGGAGCGGAAGCACGAATGGGCGACGCCATCGCCGACCTCATCGGGCCGGACATCCGCAACCCTGCGGCCACGTCCCGGCCGGTCAATGACGACCTCGGTGCGCCACCTGAACGGGTCGGGGACGTGTAAACCGACGAAGACGCGTGATGTTGCCCCTTGACGGACGCTCCGCGATCGCCCACACTCGTCGTCAACGGTTCGGAGTCGAACCGGTTCGACGAAGAACGGGAGGTGCGGCGTGGCGACGATCGAGGACGTTGCCCGGCAGGCGGGCGTCTCCCGGAGCACGGTGTCGTACGCCTTGTCCGGCAAGCGCACCATCTCCTCCGACACCCGGCGTCGGGTGCAGCAGGCGATCAGCGACCTCGGGTTCACCCCGAACGCCGGGGCGCGGGCCCTGGCCACCTCGCAGACCATGGTCCTCGGCCTCCTGCTGCAGTTCCACCAGGACGAGTTCGCACCGGCGATGCTCCAGTACGTCCTCCCCATCTCCATGCAGGCCCGCGAGCTCGGCTACGACATCCTCATGGTCACCGACCCCGACGGCCCGTCGGCGATCCACCGCATCGCCGACTCGCACATGGTCGACGGCATCGTCCTGCTCGACGTCACCGCGGACGACCCGCGGCTCGAGGCGTTGCGAGCGGTCTCCAAGCCCGGTGTCCTGCTGGGCCTGGCCCGCGACACCCGCGGTCTGGACATCGTCGACCTCGACTTCGGCGAGGCCGCCCGGATGCTCGTGGACCACCTGCAGGAGCGCGGCCACCGCGAGCTGCTGCTGATCGCCCCGCCCCAGCACGTCGTCGACCGCGGCGGCTCGTACGCCTGGCGGTTCCGGGACGCCGCCGTGGAGCGGGCGGCCCGGTACGGTCTGCAGATCCACGTGTACCACGGCGAGTCCCGGCAGCCGGCCATCGCCGAGTCCGTGCACGCCGTCCTGGACGCCCACCCCGGCGCCACCGGTCTCATCGTCCACAACGACGCCACCATCGCCGCCCTCCCTCCCATCCTGCGCGAGCGCGGCGTCCGGGTCCCCGACGACCTCAGTGTCGTCAGCCTCTACTCCCGGGACTTCGGCGAGGAGTTCTCCCTGCCGTACACCGCCGTCGAGTCCGCAGCCGACGACCTCGGCCGGCAGGCGGTCTCGCGGCTCATCGCCCGCATCGCTTCAGCGGCCGACGCGGGCCCACCCATCCTCCGGTTCGTGGCACCCGTGTTGCGGGACCGAGGTAGCACCCGGTAGGCCACGGCCGTCGCCCCAGCACGGCTCTCACGACGGCACTGTCGAACCGGTTCAACACCAACGCAATCGCTCTCACAACGACGTGGAAGGACACGCAATGAACACCACCCGCACGGTCCGGCGATCCGCCGCCCTCCTCCTCGTGGCCGCGCTGTCGACGACGGTCGCGGCCTGCGGCTCCGACGACTCCGCGAGCTCCGGCGGTGGCTCGTCCGCAGCCGTGACGAACATCGGCTTCTGGGACCCCTACCCCCAGTACGACGACAGCAGCGACTGGGCGAAGTACGTCCAGGCGTGCGCCCCCGAGGGTGCCACCATCACCCGGACGGCCGCGCCGAACACCGACCTCATCAACAACCTCACGACCGCGGTCAAGGAGGACAACGCGCCCGAGGTCGTGTTCCTGGACAACCCGGCGGTGCCCGAGGCCTCCGCGTCCGGTCTGCTCGTCCCGATCGACGAGGTCGGGATCGCCGCCTCGGACGCGGACCCGAACCTCGCCGGCCCCGGCACCGTCGACGGCAAGACCTACGGCGTGCCCCTCGGCGCGAACACTCTCGGCCTCTACTACAACGAGAAGGTGCTGAAGGACGCGGGCGTCGACCCCTCGGGCATCACCGACTGGGCGAGCCTGAACGCGGCGCTGGAGAAGGTCACCGGCGCCGGCCACAAGGGCATCACCTTCGCCGGCATCCCGGGCGAGGAGGGGACCTTCCAGTTCCTTCCGTGGTTCTGGGGCGCGGGCGCGAACCTCAAGGACATCGGCTCGCCGGAGGCCGTGGCGGCCGGCCAGCTGGTCTCGGACTGGATCGGCAAGGGCTACGCCCCGAAGTCGGCCATCACCGACAACCAGTCGGCCTCCTGGGACCTCTTCCTCACCGGTGACTACGGCTTCGCTGAGAACGGGTCGTGGTTCGCCAAGTCCGCGGCGGATGAGAAGTTCCCGATCGCGATGATGCCGATCCCCGCGAAGGACGGCGGCGCTGCCCCGGTCCCGACCGGTGGCGAGTTCGGTGTGGTGCCGCTGCACAAGGAGAACGCGCAGGCGCACTATGCCGCCGCGAAGGCCGTCATCGACTGCCTGCTCAGCTCGGACAACCAGGTGAAGACCGACAACATGCTCGGCTACTTCACCGCCAACCAGGAGACTCGCACGGAGCAGATCGCCGCCGAGCCGGTCTACACGAGCTGGACCGACGCCATCGACAACGCACAGGGCCGCACGACGGACCTGGGGACCGCGTACCTGCAGACCTCTGCGGCCCTGTCCAAGGCCGAGCAGGCGGCGCTCAACGCCGCCGGCGACGCCGGCCAGGTGAAGTCCGCGTTCGAGGCGGCGGCGCAGGAGACCCAGGGCTGAGGACCGTCCGGGACGGGCGGGCGCCCTGTACCACCAGCCCGTCCCGGACCCCCCACCGAGGAGGTATGGAGCAGTGAGCAGGAACTCCGCAGCAACGCCGACGCTGGAGCGCCGGGCCACGCGCGCGGCCGCGGCCGACCGGGTCGCGGACGCCGCCGGCGACCGGCCACGCCGCCGCCGCCGCCGGTGGGCCGGCGTCGCCTTCGTCGCCCCGCTCGTCGTCTACCTCGTCGTGTTCTACGCCTACCCGCTCGTCGAGAACGTGTCGATGAGCCTGCACCGCTTCACCCGGGCGACGTACATCACCGGTGAGGCCCCCTACGTGGGCACCGAGATCTACCGCGAGGTGCTGACCGCCCCGGCGTTCGTCCCGACCGTGCAGCAGACGGCGGTCTTCGTCGTCGGCTCGCTGGTCTTCCAGTACGTCATCGGGCTCGGCCTGGCGGTGTTCTTCCACCGGCACTTCCCGCTGTCGATCGTCCTGCGCGGCCTCTTCCTCGTCCCGTGGTTGCTGCCGATCATCGTCTCGGCGACGACCTGGCAGTGGATGATGGACGCCGACTCCGGCATCCTCAACCGTTTCTTGGGGCTGTTCGGGCTCGACCCGGTGTGGTGGCTCGGCGCGGACAACTCGCTGTGGGCGGTGACCATCGCGAACATCTGGCTCGGCATCCCGTTCAACCTCGTCATCCTCTACTCCGGCCTGCAGAACATCCCTGCCGATCTGTACGAGGCCGCCGCGCTCGACGGTGCCGGAGCCTGGCGCCGGTTCGTCTCCATCACGCTGCCGCTGCTGCGCCCGGTCAGCGCCATCACGCTGCTCCTCGGGTTCGTCTACACCCTCAAGGTCGTCGACATCATCTGGATCACGACGACGGGCACCGGCACGTCGCAGACGCTCGCCACCTGGGCCTACGGCATGGCCTTCGGGAAGGGCACCTCCGCCGTCATCCGCTACTCGGAGGCCTCCGTGGTCGGCACGATCTTGCTCGTCCTGGCCCTCGTCATGGGGGTCGTCTACCTCGTCGTACAGCGCCGGGACCAGGAGGCATGAGATGACCGACAGCCCCCGCACCTGGTGGAAGACCGGCGTCGGCCTGGTCCTCACCGCGCTCATGCTCTTCCCGCTCTACTGGATGGTCAACGTCTCGCTCACCCGGCGCAGCGCCATTCGCAGCGGTGACCTCTACCCGCGCGCGTTCACGCTCGACAACTACCGCCTGGTGCTCCAGGACCAGCTGCCCTACCTCGGGACCAGCCTCGTGGTCGGCCTCGGGACGGTGCTGCTCACCCTGCTCGTCTCGGCCCCCGCGGGCTACGCCCTGTCCTCGCTGTTCGTCCCCGGACGGCGAGCGCTGAACTTCTGCCTCATCGTCGCCCAGATGATCCCCGCAGTGGTCATGGCCCTTGGCTTCTACACGGTCTACACCGACCTCGGCGTCCTGGACACCCTGCCCGGGCTGGTCGTCGCCGACTCCACGGTCGCCATCCCGTTCGGGGTCATGCTCTTCTCGGCCTTCATGGCCGGCATCCCGCGCGAGCTGCTCAACGCCGCGGCCGTCGACGGCGCGAACACCTGGGTGACCTTCACCCGGGTCGTCCTGCCGATCTCCCGCAACTCGGCTGTCACGGTGGCGCTGTTCGCGTTCCTCTGGGCCTGGTCGGACTTCATATTCGCCTCCACCCTGAACCGCGAGGGCGGGAAGCTGCGCCCGATCACGATGGGTCTCTACGACTACATCGGGTCGCAGAACCAGGAGTGGGGCGCCCTCATGGCGACCGCTGTCGCCGCCTCGATCCCCACCGCCATCCTGCTCGTCGTCGCGCAGCGGTACGTCGCCGCCGGCGTGACCGCGGGCGCCGTCAAGGACTGACCCGAAGGACCCCATGACCATCCCCGACACCACCCTGCTGCCCGGCGACCGCGCCCGCGAGACCGCCGACGACCTCACCTTCGACGTCCGGGAGATCCCGTTCTCGCGGCGCGGCTCCTGGCTGGACCTCTCACCCGTTGTCGCGCTGCACACCCACAGCGACCTCGTGCACCTGGTCTCGCACCGCAACGGCTTCCACGGTGTCCTCGCGCTGGCCCCCGAGCGGGACGGCGTGCCGGTCGAAGCGACATGGTCCGCCGACCCCGGCGTGTTCCGCTGGTCGGACGGCGACGCCACGGTGGAGGCCGCCTTCGACGGGGCCGACGCAGTGCGGCTGCGGGGGTCGGGACTCGGGCTGCGACTCTCGGACGCCGCCGCCGCGCTCACGCCCTTCACCGGGACCTACCTCTTCACCGACCCGGTGGACGACGCCCTCGTCTTCACCAGCTACGAGACCGGGCACCGCTACCGGGTCTCGGTACTGTCCGGGGCCTCCATCGTCGAAGGTAGCGAGGCGCTCGGGCAGGCGACCCGCGCGGTGACCCTGGGCGCCGACGGCGGCTGGTGGGAGGCTGAGGTGCGCGAGTCGACCTCGCAGACAACGATCCCCTCCCCGCTCCGGACCTTCGAGCAGGTCGTCGCGGACTCGCGGGCGGACTTCGCCGCCTACCTCGAGGACCTCGCGCCGTGGCGGGACGCCCGGACCCCGGCCGCCGGCCGCGCGGCCTACGTGCTGTGGTCGGCGACGGTGGCGCCCAGCGGTCTGATGACCCGCGAGTCGGTGCTCATGTCCAAGCACTGGATGGACAAGCTGTGGAGCTGGGACCACTGCTTCAACGCCCTCGCCCTGGCCCCGGGTCGCCCGGACGCCGCGGTCGACCAGCTGCTCGCGCCCTTCGACCATCAGGACGACCGCGGGGCGCTGCCGGACTCGCTGACCCACACCGAGGTCCTCTACAACTACGTCAAGCCGCCGATCCACGGCTGGGCGCTGCGCCGGCTGCGGGCAACCGCGGCGCGCCCCCTGTCCCGCCCCGAGCTCGACCGCATCCACGACGGCCTGGTCCGGTGGACCCGGTTCTGGCTGGACTCACGACGCCGGCCCGGGCACGTGCTGCCGTACTACCAGCACGGCAACGACAGCGGCTGGGACAACTCGACCACCTTCGACCTCGACCGCGTCATCGAGGCCCCGGACCTCGCGGGCTTCCTCGTCGTGCAGCTCGACGTCCTCGCCGACCTCTCCGACGAGCTCGGCCACCCGTCGGCGGCGTGGCGTGAGACCCGGGACGAGGTGCTCGAGGTCATGCTGGAAGGGCTGTGGACCGGCGAGGAGTTCGTCGCCGTCGGTGCGCTGAGCGGGCGGCCCAGCACGGTCACCAGCCTCCTCAACCTGCTGCCGCTCGTCCTCGGCGAGCGCCTGCCGCGTGAGGTCCGCGACCTGCTGGCCACCCGGCTGGAGGGCCACCTCACCGAGTACGGGCCCGCGACGGAGCCGGTGAACTCGCCGCTGTACGAGGACGACGGCTACTGGCGCGGTCCGATCTGGGCCCCGTCGACCGCCCTCATCGAAGACGGCCTGCGCGCGAGCGGGTTCCCCGACCTTGCCGACACGGTGAGCGCGCGGTTCCGGGCCCTGTGCGAGCGGTCCGGCTTCGCCGAGAACTTCGACGCGCGAACCGGCGCCGGGCTACGCGACCGCGCCTACACCTGGACCGCAGCCGTGTACCTGACCCTGGCTGCCGACCACGCACGCCGCACCCCCTAACTGCTACGGCCCGGTCATGGGCCGCCCACCCCGATCCACGGAAGGCGCCGACCCGGCGCACACCGGAGCTGCAAAGGAGCACTCGATGTCATCACCCCCTTCCAGACTTGTCCATCGAACCGGTTCACCACTGGTGGCGGCCGCCGTCGTTGCCCTGCTGGCCACCAGCACCGGTGCTACGCCGGCCTCGGCGGCCCCTACCGCCGTCGACGTGCCTGGCCCGGTCGTGCACTACGCCTTCGACGACGACCCAGCGACGGGCATCATCGCCGACGACTCCGGTAACGGCCTCGATGGCACCCTCGTCAACGGCGCCACCGCCAGCAGGGTCGCCGGTGACGCGGACGGTGACGCCTTGCGTCTGCCCGGCGGCTCGTCGTCCTCGAACGGCGCCTACGTGCGCGTTCCCAAGGGCGTGCTGGACGGCCGGTCCAGCGTCACCGTCACCGCACGGGTCAGCTGGGACGGCACCGGCGGTTCGTGGCAGCGGATCTTCGACCTGGGACGCGGCACGAACCGCTATCTCTTCACCACTCCCTCCAACGGCAGCGTCCTGCGCACCGCCGTGACGACGAACTCTGCGGGTGCCGAGGCGCAGAACTCCGGCTACGCCCCCTTGCCCGCCACGTCTTGGAAGACCGTCGCCGTCACTCTCGACACCGACGCCGACCGTGTCACGACGTACCTCGATGGGGCCGCCGTAGCCTCGGCGACGACCACAGCGACCGCCGCGCAGCTCGTGGAGGGCGCGACCTCGTCCGGGTTCCTCGGCAAGTCGATGTACCCCGACCCGCTGTTCTCGGGAGCACTCGACGACTTCGCGGTCTACGGGTCCGCACTCACGCCGCAGCAGATCGCCGCCGCGACGGGGGTGACCCCGCCCACCGCCGGATCGCCGACCAGGACCGAGTTCGAGGTGCAGACCACCATCGGCACCGCCCCGGCGCTGCCGGCATCGGTCCGCACGTCCTACAGCGACGGTTATGACCGGAACGTGCCGATCGTCTGGGAGTCGGTGGACCCCGCCCGCTACGCCCAGCGCGGCACCTTCACCGTCGCCGGGGACGCCGCGGGCACGGCCGTCACCGCCACCGTCCGGGTGATCCGCGAAGGCGAGATCAGCATCGACCTCGGCACCGACACCGGTCCCTTCAAGGGCGGCGCTGCGGGCGCGCTCTACGGCCTCTACGACGACGGCATGCCCACCGACAACCTCATCGACGGGTTCGGATTGCAGACCAACGCCACCAAGGGCCAGGACGGCGCGCAGCACCCGGGCTCGGACGCCCTCGAGGTGCTGAAGCCGCTCGCCCGCACCACGAACGGCGACATCTACATCCGCCCGACGGACTACTACCGCGGCTTCCCCTACCAGTGGCCGGGCGACACCCCGCAGGCCCGTCTGGACGACTACTTCCGCGTCCTGCAGACCCAGCTGGACCAGGTCAAGGCCGTCATCGAGCAGAACCCGGACCTGGCCGACAACATCGTCATCGAGCCCTTCAACGAGCCCGAGGGCAACATGTTCGGCACCGGCCGGTGGAGCTACAACGGCACCAGCTGGCTCAACAACCCCACCGACTACTTCGCCGCGTGGGACAAGGCCCAGGCCATGATCAAGAAGGAGCTGCCGGACACGCCGGTCGCCGGGCCCAATACCAGCGTTCTCTTCAACCAGGTCAAGGGCTTCCTCCAGCACACGAAGGACGCCGGTACCGCGCCGGACATCATCACTTGGCACGAGCTGAGCAACCCCGCCTCGGTGCGCACATCCGTCGATCGTCTGAGGGGCTGGGAGGACGAGGTCTTCGGCACCGGCACCGACCGTCCCATCAACATCGACGAGTACGCGTTCAACTACCACACCTCCGTCCCGGGCCAGATGATCCAGTGGATCTCTGCCTTCGAGGACAAGAAGGTCGACGGGATGATCGCGTTCTGGAACCTCAACGGGAACCTCAACGACTCGGCCGTTCAGACCAACCGCGGCAACGGCCAGTGGTGGCTGTACAACGCGTACTCCCGGATGACCGGGCACACCGTGAAGGTGACCCCGCCGCAGCCGAACACCAGCTACACGCTGCAGGGTGTCGCGACGCTCGATCCCGACAAGAACCTCGCGCAAGCCATCGTCGGCGGCAAGAGCGGCCCTTCGCTCGTGGCCTTCGACCACGTCGCGGCAGCGATGGGCGAGCAGGTGCGGGTGACCGTCGAGGAGATCCCCTGGACCGGCCAGATCGGCGACTCGCCGGAACCCCGCCACGTCGCTGAGCTCACCGTCCCCGTGACCAACGGCTCGGTGGCGCTGGACTTCGGCGGTGACGCGCTGCCGACCCTCACCGAGTCCTCGGCCTACCGGATCCTCGTGTCACCGGCCGGCGTCGGGACCTCGACCTCGGTCGCACCGATGCTCTGGCAGAAGTCGTACGAGGCCGAGGCCGCGAGCCACACCGGTGGCCCGTACTACCTCAACGGCCCGGAGGGCAGCCCGAGCAACGTCAGCGGCTTCTACACCTCGGGACGACGCGACGTCGGCGCCCTGCGCACCGACTCCGACCTCACCCTCGACTTCTCCGTGGACGCACCGCAGGACGGCACGTACGACCTGCAGGTCTTCTCCAGCACCCTCAACACCTTCGCCTCGGTGCAGGAGCAGGGGCCGACGAACGTCTTCGTGCGGGTCGATGGTGGCCAGGAGCAGGAGATTCACCTGCCGCTGGCCTACAAGTGGGTGGTCTGGGACCACGCCGACACCACCGTCGACCTCACCGAGGGGACCCACACCATCTCGCTGTCGGTCCAGAGCAAGGACGGGACGAGGCACACGACCGGCGACGCCATCGTCGACCGGATCGTCCTCGGTCTGCCGAACCCGGCCGCGGCGGCCTCCGTCTACGAGGGCGAGTACGCCGAGCTCTCCGGCGGTACGACCAGCTGGACGGCCCCCGCAGGGGCGGACGTGTCCGGCCCCGGCGGCGCGACACTCGGGTCCGGCGACACGGCCACCTTCTGGGTGTACGCAGCACATGAGGGCGAGCAGGCATTGGACGTCGACACCGTCGGCACGGCGCGGGGCTCGCTCACCGTCAACGGCCGGGCTGTCCGGTACCTGAAGGACGGCACCGCCCGGGCCTACCTCGAGGGCGGCGTCAACAAGGTCGTCGTCACCGGGACGGCGTGGGTGGACCGGCTGGTCGTCGCCCCCGACGTCAGCTGGCTCCCGCGCAGCTACGAGGCCGAGGATGCGCGCCTGGGCGGCGATGCCCACGTCTCCGACCTCGACCTCGCCAGCGGCGGCCAGGCCGTGGAGGGCGTCGGCGGTGAGCCGGGCAACGACAACACGCTCACCTTCGACGTCACCGCGGACTCCGCGGGGACCTACGCGATGACGCTGCGGTTCTCCAACCCGGAGCAGGTGCCGGCGACGCACTACAACCCCAACCCGGTCGCCCGGCACGCCGACATCTCGGTCAACGGGAAGCTCGTGCTCCCGCAGACGATGTTCGTTCCGACGTTCCACGAGAACAACTTCTGGGAGCGCACTGTCTATCTGCCCCTGAAGGCCGGGAAGAACACCATCTCCTTCCGCTCGGAGGAGGAGCCCAACTGGGACGGCGAGACCTACGCCTCGGACGTCTGGGGGCCGAAATACCCCGGCCTGATCCTGCGCTCGCCGAACGCCCCGATCATCGACCGCATCGAGATCGCGCCGTTCACGCCGCCGCAGTGGGCGACAGCGACCTCGGTCGGTGCGGTGCTCGCTCGGGACGGCTCGGGTCCCGAGAACGGGCAGTCGGTGAACGGAGAGGACTACGACCTGTTCACCTTCGCCAAGAGCTGGGTGCTGAAGCAGAAGAAGGGCTCGACCCTGGCGCTGCTCGACGACCCGGCGACGTCGGCCACGGTGTTCCTCGTCGACGACACCGCCTTCACGAAGGCCCTGTCGCAGCTGACTGGGGAGAGCCTGCCCAACGAGCGGGCCGCGGCTGGCAAGATCCGGGACCTGCCGGTGGGCCAGGTGGAGCAGCTGCTGCTGGACCACGTGCTGCCCGGCACGACCCTGGTCAGCCGCAACCTGCTCGCCGCCGACGGTGACACGCTGACGACCGCGGGCGGCCACCGCCTCACCGTCTCGGTGCAGGACGGGTCGGTCCGGCTGCTCAGCGCCGACGGTGACGTCGTCGCCGTGGTCGACCCGCAGCGGATGGACGTGAACCTCGGCCAGGTCCAGGTAGCGCACGTCGTCGACCGGCTCATCCGCGTGGGCTGACAACGGCACCACCCCGTAGGCGCCGGCCCTCTTCTTGGGGTCGGCGCCTACGGCTGTCCGGAGTCGTCATCGCGACCAAGGACGGTCTGGGGTACGCCGGGGACTGCTGCACCGATCGGTGACAACTGATCTGTGGTGGTGACGGAGGCGGCTCCCACCAAGGGTTCGTCGCTGAGCGAACTGGTCAGCTACAGATCGAGGACGAGGCGGAGGGCTGCCTCCACGCGCCGGAGCTCGTTGTAGGTCAGGTGGCCCGTGCTGTCACCGAGTCGGCTGGGGTCGACGGCGGTCGTCTGCTCGGCGAGCACCAGCGTGCGCCGGCCGGCGATCAGGACCTCGGGTCTGAAGCTGGCCGGGCGTGCCGAGGTGGAGGTGGGGGCGACCAGCCAGGTCGTGAGCGGGAGTGAGTCGGACTGGACGACGACCGCGTACCTGGTGCGTGCCTGCTCGTGTCCGCGGGCGTCTCGGGGCGCCACCAGCCGGAAGACCTCACCACGCACGCAGGGTCTCCATGTCTCTCAGCACTTGTGCGGCTTCGGCCCGGTCGTGCTCGTCGGCGGCCAGCGCCTCGGCCTCGGCGCGCAGTGCCGTGCGGGCACGGTCACGGGCGGCGTCGATCAGTGCGGCCCGGACCGCGGTGGAGACTGATGTGCCGTCTGCGGTCAGCGCGGCGAGTGCTCGAGCGGCGTCCTCGTCGGGGCGAAAGGTGATCGTGTCGGCCATGCCAGCGAATGTAACACGCAGTGTAAGACAGTTTGGATCTTGGGAATCGGCGAGTGCTGGCCCCGGAATGGCCCCAGAACCTCTCCGCGACATCGGCGGTCCGCCCTGGCGCGACCGCATCCGACCGGTTCCGACACCGGGGAGTCCACCCGGCCTGACCTGCTACGTTCGACCGCAGTGGGTGTCGGCCGTGGGCGTGCCGGGTCGGCTCCAGACACCTGGCCGGCGGTCTACGGATCAGAAGGTTAGGGGTTCGAATCCCTTCGGGCGCGCAGGTGTGATGTCTCAGGACATCGCGGACTCCCCGAACCCTCAGGGTTCGGGGAGTTTCTGGTGTTGGGGTTGGTATCGGCGGGTGGTGTCGAGGGTGAGCT
>NZ_SAYU02000033.1:41288-44174 GCF_004025965.2 Phycicoccus flavus
CTGGTGATGTGCAGGCCGTGGATGAGGGCGGTAACGGGGCGGCAGCGGTTCTTGGTCCGGAGTCACCTCGGGTGCCGTCAAGGGGTGAGCGACGGTCGCCGTTCCCCAGTGGCCCGGCACCGGGACCGCGGACGGCCGACGGCGCGGTCCGCTGTGAGGGGCGGGCCGCGCCGCCGGTCCGTGGGCGGGACCGCCCGGGTCTTCTACCCGAAAGGGTCGTCCGGAGGGCGGTTGTGCGCGGTGGCCGTCACCTCCCCGTGGATCCTTCACCGCCGGTGAAGAGGTCGATGGCCGCCTGACGGTCCTTGCCCGCAGCTTGCGCAGGATGGTGTGGATGTGGATTCGGATCGTCACCGGCTCCAGGAAGAGCTGCGTGGCGATCTGCCGCGTCGTGGCTCCTCCGACCAGAAGGCCTAGGATCCCGGCCTCGCGATCCGTCAGGTTGCCGACGGACGCCGTCACGCCGCGTCTGGAGGCGGGCGCCGTCTGCCGACGGAAGTGTTCGACGACCTGCAGCGGTAGTCCGGGCGGACGCGCGACCTCACCCCGTCGTCAGGACCCCACCACCTGTCCAGCCCAGGCCCGCTCGTGCGCCCGAGACCTCACCGCCACCTGGCTGCGTCATAGCGCAGCGGAGATGCCTTCAGCTGCAGTGAGCACGTCTTCACGATTCGAGGTGTTCCACAGTTCAGCTCGACCCCTCGTCCTTCGCCTCGCTTGGGCGGCCGAGACGACGTACAGTCCGATCTCGCCTGGCCGCCTGCGCCTTCAGGAACTGGCGCTGGTTGTACTCGAGCATCGTGGAGGACCCCCGGGTCAACCTACCCACGAAGATGTCCAACGTGTTCGGTTCTGGGCGCTTCTGAGCCACAGCCGGATCTTAGGCGACGACGTCGGTCCGCAGCGGGCCAAATACCCCATGAGCGACATCCCCCTGTCGACGAATCAACAGGACCGCTGCCTGCACGGCAAGTAGCCCTCTCCACCGCGAAGCGCGCCGCGGCGGAGCCAATGCCTACGGTCGGGACGCGGCTCGTGACGGTCCGTACATGCCGGTGCCTGAGGTTGAGCCCTACCTAGCGCTCGTGGCAGGGAGTGTGCGGGCGAGGCCGAGGGCGGGACGTCAGCTGCTGGAACGACGAGGCCGACGACTGCGCGAATGTTCCGGGCGGCCGCCGAGGGCGTCCGCGAGGGGTCGCCCGACAGCAAGGTCGTCACCCACCTGCCGGGGTCAGCTACTAAGACCCGAACTCGAACGACCTCCAGCCCGGGGCCGACCCCAACGGCTGGGTGGTCGGTGGTGACACCACGACCGAAGACACGAGCTTCTTCGGCGACGGGAACCCCCACCGGGCCCTGCCGAGCCTGAAGGCCTTCCGCACCTGGTGACCGAGCGCTCCACGGCGACGGTGTCGAGACCCTCGCGGGTCTCGACACCGTCGTGAGCGGGACCGTCCATCAGTCCGAAATGCGGACAAATGTCTCGCTGGATGGACGCGAGCGACCGCCGTGAGCGCCCGGCACCACGCTGGTCGGGTGGGTGGCGTCGTCCTCGGGTTCACCACGGTCGCCGTCGTCATCGCGGTGGGGGCTCTGGTCGCTCACGTCGGTGTCCTCGGCGCGGAGGGTCAGACCGTCCTCGCCCGGGCGGCCTTCTACCTGGGGTCGCCCGCGCTCCTCCTGACGACGGTGGCCGAGGCGGACGTCCGCACCGTCATCTCGGGCGGTCTGCTCGCCACGACCTCCGGCGTCCTGGTGTGCGCCGCGGTCTACCTCCTCGTCGCGCGCTGGCGCTGGCGGCGTCGGGGCGCCGAACTGGCCGTCGGGGCGCTCTGTGCCTCCTACGTCAACGCCGGCAACCTGGGCCTCCCCATTGCCGCCTACGTCCTCGGCGACGCGGCCTTCGTGGCGCCGACCCTCCTCCTGCAGCTGCTCGTGCTGCAGCCGGTGGCGGTGGCCGTGCTGCAGGGGGGCGAGTCCGGCCGCGGCTCCGGACCAGGACGGAGCGTGGCCCGGGCGCTCGCCAACCCGTTGACCATCGGGACGCTCGCCGGTCTCGGGCTGTCGCTCAGCGGTACCCGTCTCCCCGACGAGGTCGGGGCGCCGGTCGGGCTCGTCGCCGACCTCGCCGTCCCCGCGATGTTGCTCTCCTACGGCATGGCGCTGCGGCTCGGCGCCCGGCTGGGGCCACGGCCCCCGACCGCCGAGCTGGCGGTCGTCGTCGTCCTGAAGGTCCTCGTCCAGCCGGTCGTGGTCTGGCTCGTCGCCGCGGGTCCGCTCGGGCTGGACGAGCTGACGGCCCTGGCCGTGACGGTCTGTTCCGCGCTCCCGACGGCCCAGAACGTCTTCGTCCTCGCGGTGCGCTACGGACGTCAGGTCGGCCTCGCCCGCGACGGCGTCCTGGTCTCGACCGTGGCCTCGACGGTCGCGGTCGCCGCGGTGGTCCTGGTGCTAGGTTGACGGCCGGCGAGACGGTGCGCGCCGGCGTCGATGGGCCTTTTCGCGTTCAGTGAGAACCTTCGCGCACGTCCTTCAGCTCCGTTGAGATCGATACCCACCGCGGCAGGGGAACGACCCGCAAGGTGGGAAAGGAAGGACCCGGACGCCGGCAACCTCACGACGTTCGACCCCGTGAAGACCACCGCGCTGCGGGCGACCTTCACGGCCGACTCCAACGGCACGACGAACTCGGCCGTCGGGGCCTCGGAGTGGAAGATCTTCGCCGACACCCCGGTCTCGACCACCCCGGTCCACATCCCGACCACCGTCGGGGTCGTGCCGGAGCTGCCGAAGACCGTCGAGCAGGTCTACTCCGACGGCACCCGTGCCCAGGCCCCGGTCACCTGGCCGACGGTCACGAAGGAGCAGGTCTCCCAGCCCGGCAGA
>NZ_SAYU02000034.1 GCF_004025965.2 Phycicoccus flavus
TGCCGGGCCTACTCGCAGGAGGACGCCGCCCAGCACTTCGCGCACTTCGCGGGCGGCCGGTGCGTCGTCGTCCTCGTCGCCGAGGGCCCGCGGCTGCTCGCCGAGGCGACGGCCACCGCGATCGAGGAGGTCTTCGCCGCGCGGCCGTGCACCCGGGTCGAGGACCACCACGTCCGGACGTGGTTCGAGCGGCTCAACTGGGGCCAGGAGCAGATCGACGCCGAGCGCGAGGCGATGCGCGAGAACGCCCACCTCGGGTACACCACCGAGGTGTCGGTGGGGTGGTCGAAGGTCGGCGAGCTGTTCGACGCGGTGATGCACCGGGTCCGCACCGAGTTCCCGCGGGCCGGCGACCTGACGATGCTCGGGGCGCACTCCTCGCACAGCTACCAGACCGGGACGAACCTGTACTTCGTCTACGACTACGACATCCGCTGCGAGCCGCGCGAGGAGATCACCGAGTACCACGTGCCGCTCAACGCGATCGTCGTCGAGGAGGCGCTGCGCGTCGGCGGGTCGATGGCCCACCACCACGGCATCGGCAAGTACCGCACGCCGTGGGTGCACGAGGAGCACGGCAGCGCGTGGTGGCTGCTCGAGGGGCTGAAGCGCGCCTTCGACCCCGAGGGCGTGATGAACGCGGGGACGATCTGGCCACTGGAGGGGTTCGACCCGCTCACCGGCCGGTCCGACCCGTGAGCCGGGGCGTCGTCCTCGCCGTCGACAACGGGTCGCAGTCGACGAAGGTCTCGGTGGTCAACGCCGAGGGGCGGGTGCTGGCGCAGGCCTCGCGGCCGCTGCACGCCTACGACGTGTCGGTGCCGGGGCGGGTGGTCCACCCCGGCGACGACCTCTGGGACTCGGTCGTCGCGGCGTGCGGGGCGGCGGTGGCGGCGTACGGGCGGCCGGAGGAGATCGTCGCCGTGGGGCTGTGCACGATCCGCTACTGCCGGGCGCTGCTGGACGAGCGCGGCGGGCTGGTCGAGCCGGTGATGAGCTGGATGGACCCGCGCGTCGCCGGTCCTTTCGACGCTGCCGCCGACCCGCGGGTGCGGTGGGTGACGACGTCGTCGGGCTACGTCACGCACCGGTTCACCGGGCGGTTCGTCGACACCCGCGCCAACTACGCCGGCGCGTGGCCGGTCGACCAGGAGACCGCCGACTGGTCCGAGGACCCCGCCGACTACGTCCGGACCGGGCTGCCCCGGGAGATGCTGTTCGACCTCGTCTCGCCGGGGGAGCGGCTAGGGGTGGTGACCGAGGCCGCGTCGGCCGCCACCGGGGTCCCCGCCGGGGTACCGGTCGTCGCGACCGCGAACGACAAGGCGGTCGAGGCGCTGGGGTGCGGGCTGCGCTCCCCGGACACGGTGCTGCTGTCGCTCGGGACGTACATCGCGTCGATGACCGTCGGCACCTCGCCGTTCCCGCGGGACGACAGCCACTGGGTGAACTTCGGGTCGGCGCCGGGGGAGTACCTGTACGAGAGCGGCGGCATCCGGCGCGGGATGTGGACGGTCAGCTGGTTCCGCGACCTCGTCGCCGGGGGCCTGCCGCCCGGGGTGCGGCCCGAGGCGGTGCTCGACGACGAGGCGGCGGCCGTCCCGGCCGGCTGCGGCGGGCTGGTCGCGCTGCTCGACTGGCTGGCGCCGCCGGACGCGCCGTGGCGGCGGGGGGCGCTCCTCGGCTTCGACGGCTCGCAGGGCCGGGGGGCGATCCACCGGGCGATCCTCGAGGGCATCGCGATGACGATGGCGCGCCACGTCGAGGCCATGGAGCGCGGCCTCGGCCGGTCGTTCTCGACGGTGCTCGTCTCCGGCGGCGGGGCGCGCTCGGACGTGATGACGCAGGTCGTCGCCGACGTCCTGCGCCGTCCCGCCCGGCGCACCGCGTTCACCGACGCCGCCGGGCTCGGCGCGGCCGTGTGCGCCGCGGTCGGCGTCGGGCTGCACCCGGGCTTCGACGCCGCCGTCGACGCGATGGTCCGCGAGGGCTCGGAGGTCGCCCCGGGCCCGGACGCGGCCGTGTACCGCGACCTCCGGCCCCGCTACGACGCGCTCCTGGCCCACACCGACCCGCTGCTCCGCGCGCTCCAGGGCCTGGACCCGTCGGCCGAGGCCCGCGTCCCGTGACGGCGCTGACCCCGCGGGTGAGGCGTCGACTCGAGGAGGACTTCGGGGGCGACGCGGCGCTGCTCGCCGAGGAGCTGGAGCGGCTCCCCGACGAGGTGGGCAGCCGCCAGGACCCCGAGCGCCTCCAGGCTGCTGTCGTCCTCGCCGCACGCGGGTCGGTGGACACCTTCGTCGCCGTGCTCGACCTCGCGCGGCGGGACGGCGCGACCTGCTCGTCAGCGGAGGCGTCGCGCACGCCGACCACCCCCAGGTGCTCGACCGCGAGCTCGGCCCATAGCCCACGGAGCCCAAGACGAGCCCGGGGTTCGACGGGACGGGAGACCGGGCCGGTCACGGGGTAGGGGAAAGGCATGGACGACGTGCGTACCCGGCTCATCCGGACCCACACGCCGCGCGACCCGGAGGCGGTCGCCGTCGCGCTGCACGGCGGCGGCAGCCGGGGCGACCGGGTCCCGGTCAGCCCGGCCCAGCTGTCGGTGCTGCGCATGGTGCCGGTGGCCGCGCGGCTGGCCCGCACCGGCGGACGACGGCTCGCGGTCCGCCGGCTGCTCAACTCCGCCCGTGGGTGGAGCGGTCGGCCGACGCCCGTCGACGACGCCCGCTGGGCCCTCGACCAGGTGACCGACGAGCTCGGTGACGTGCCCGTGGCGCTCGTCGGGCACAGCCTCGGCGGGCGCGCGGCCCTGCTGGCGGCGGACGACGAGCGGGTCCGCTCGGTCGTCGGTCTCGCCACCTGGCTCGCGCCCGACGACCCGGTCGGCGCGCTCCGCGGGCGTGACGTCCTCCTCGTCCACGGCGACGCCGACCGCGTGGCCCGGATCGGACCGGCGGAGGCCGTGGCTTCGCGGCTGTCGACGACGACCCGCGCCGGCCTCGTGCGGGTGCGCGGCGGCAGCCACTCGATGCTGCGCCATCACGACGACTTCGACGGCCTCGCCGCGCGCTGGGTGGCGTCCACCATGCTCGGCGACCCGCCCGGGCCGACCCTCGGCCGGATCCTCGAGGCCGGCGAGCGGTCCGTCGAGGTCTGACCCCGCACTCCGCCCTCATCCCGGGTGCGGCTACGTCAGCAGCGCGAGCGCGGGAACGCCCAGCGCCCCGAGCCACAGGGCCAGCGCCTTGAGCGGACCGAGCAGTGCGGCGCCCGAGGTGGCGACCGCGCCGGCTCCCTTGAGCAGCCGGGCGAGCCGCTCCAGCGCGCCGGCGACCCGGGCCTTGTCGGGTTCCGGGGCGGAGTGCAGCTCGGCGTCGATCTCGTCGACGTCCTGCCGGGCCCGGGCTGCCGTCTGTGGCTCGAGGGCGGCTTCGTCCAGCGCCGCTCGTAGCTCCGCGGCGGTCCGCACCGCGTCCGCCGTCGTCACGAGCGTGCCCTGCTGCCCGCCCGTGACGTGCTGGTCCCCGTCGACGTTGTTGACGACGCCGGCGTTCTGGCTGCCGATGGTGAAGGTCATGGCGTTCCTCTCTGAAGCGAGTACGGATGGGGGAGGTCGCGGCCCAGGCGTCGACGGCGGGAGGACGCCACGACGTGCAGGACGATCCCGAACGTCAGGAGCACCGACCCGAGCGCGCAGACGGCGAACCCAAGCAGCCCGGAGGGCACACCGAGGACCGGCGTGCCGTAGAAGTCGCCGAAGTCCGGCGGCCCCGCCGAAGGCGACCCCAGCCGGTCGCCGATCCGCGCCATCGTCCGCAGGATGGCGTAGGCGAACATCCCGAACCCGACGGCGCTGATGACGAGACCGGCCCACACCAGGGATCGCGCCCTGGTCCGGGTGGCGGCGATCTCGCGGAGGAGGCTCTCGCGCTCCTGCCGGACGTGGGCGACGTAGCTGATGTGCTGGTCCCGACCGACGTTGCTGATGACCCCGGCGCTCTGCTCCCGCAGGTCAAACCGGGCACCGCCACCGGGCGCGCGCCCCGGTGGACGGATTCTTGCTGCGGGCGCTGCAGCCGCTGCGGACGCGGCGACGGCCGGGAACGTCCGGGTATGCGCGGAGGACCCGACCTGGAACACCATCTGCACCTCTCCGAACTGCACGACGTCGCCGGCGGTGAGCGGAGTCGCGGCGTCTGCCGGGTCGCCGTTGACGGTCGTGCCCGTCGTCGAGCCGAGGTCCTCGACGACCACTCCGGACGTCATCCGCCGGATCCTCGCGTGCGTGCGGCTGACGTACGGGTCGTCGAGCCGCAGGTCGGCGGAGTCGCCCCGTCCCACGAGCAGCCCGGCACTTGACACGACGACCCGGCGCCCGCGCAGCCGCTCCGGCGTACGGAAGACCAGGCACGGGTCGTCCAGATCCGTCCCTCGGACAGATGTCGGGTGGTCCACGACGATCACGTCCCTCGACGACGACCGGGAGGGCACCGAGTGTGCCCTGTTCACCGCAGGAGGGTCGACATCGTCCCGCTGATACCGACGTCGCGTCCATGGCTCGATCGGGCCGTGGAGGGGACCGCCTCGTCAGGATCGTGACTTTCGAGATCTCTGCCGGTTGCCACGTTCTTCTCGACCGCGACGTCCTGTGCCGCGACGCTCCTGTGGACGTTGCGGACGGAGAGCACAGGATTCGAACTGTCTGCTGCGGCGTGTCGAGGGCGTGTCTGGCAGAGCCGGATTCGCGCGAGTATCCTTGCAGCACAGCGTGGTTGGTGGTGGACAGACGTGGACACAGATGGTCACGGATGCCCTCCGCTATTGCACGTATGTTGCACGGAAGGGAACGCAGCATGGTCACGAGACGTCCTGGGCGGCGCGGTTTCGGCGCCATCCGGAAGCTGCCGTCCAAGCGGTTCCAGGCCAGCTACCTCGGCCCGGACCTCGACCGGCACGTCGCCCTGAAGACCTTCGAGACGCGGATCGACGCCGAGGGCTGGCTTGCCGGCGAGCGCCGGCTCGTCGACTCCGGCGAGTGGCTCAGCCCGCTCGCACGGGAGGCTCGGAAGCGGTCGGCGCCGACGCTCGAGGACTACGCCCCGGAGGCGCTCCTCAGCCGGCGGGTGCGGGGTGAGCCGCTCCGGCCGCTCACGCTGAAGCTCTACAACGGACTGCTCGAGCGGCTCATCTACCCGACGTTCGGGGACGTGCAACTGCGGGCGGTCAAGCCGGTCGACGTCGTGCGCTGGCACTCCAACATCGACCCACAGCTGCGCACCAGCCGTGCGCAGGCCTATGCCCTGCTCCGGTCGTTGTTCGCGCAGGCGATCCAGGAGGGTGTCCTCGTCGGGGACAACCCGTGCCGGATCCGCGGCGCCAGTGCCACGCGGCGCGAGCGGGCCATCGAACCGCTCTCCGTCGGCCAGCTCGAGCTCCTCGTCCTCCAGACCCCCGAACGGCTGCGTGCCGCCGTGCTCATCGCCGCGTGGTGCGGGCTGCGCTTCGGTGAGGTGTTCGAACTGCGCCGGGGTGACCTCGACCTCGACGCGGCCATCGTCCACGTCCGCCGCGCCGTCGTCCGCGTCGACGGCGCCGAGGTCGTCGGCCGTCCGAAGTCCGACGCCGGCATCCGCAAGGTCGCCATCCCACCCCACGTGCTCCCGGCGCTGCAGGAGCACTTGGACCAGCATGTCGGCCGCGCGAACCACGCCTTGCTCTTCGCGACCCGCTCCGGTCTGCACTGGACCCACGGCAACTTCTACAAGGCCGCCTGGGTGCCGGCGCGGGAGGCCATCGGGATGCCGAACCTCCGATTCCACGACCTCCGCCACACCTCAGCGGTCCTCGCGGCTCAGACGGGCGCGACCCTCGCCGAGCTCATGGCCCGTCTCGGCCACAGCACTTCCGTCGCGGCGCTGCGCTACCAGCACGCAGCGCAGGGGAGGGACGCGGTCATCGCGGAGGCCCTGTCCGGCATGGCCGCTCGTCACGCCTCTCAGGGTTCGTCGTAGGACTCCCCGTGTGCCTTCAGCGAGCCGAGTGCCGCCACGTGTCCACCCAGGGGGTCTCGCGCCCCTTTAGGAGCTGAAAAAGGTGCACATCACGACGACAACCGCACCACGCAAGTACGAGTCGCTCGCTCACGCCGCCGACCGCACCGGCGTGAGCGTCAAAACGCTTCGCCGACGGATCGCCTGCGGTCAGCTCGCTGCCTACCGCACGGGCCGGCTCATCCGTCTGAACCCGGCGGACGTGGACCGACTCCTCAAGCGCATGCCCACCGCAGGGGTACCGATGTCGATGAAGTGACGCGCGGACTGGTCTCACTCTCGACCAGCCCCCGCGGTGCGGTCGGGCTGGCAGGAGCTCCCTGAGGTAACCATCGAGGTGGCGCTCGTCTAAGCTCTAGCCCGTCACCCACAACCTACGGAGTCATGCACCGCCAAAATCGGTTGCTGAGAGCCCCTCTGCTGACCTCCGACGACGCCTAGGAAGGCTAGTGGCCTCCAGCGATTGCTCCGTCGTCGATGTGACCCCGTGTGCCCGCCCTTCTCGGTGGCCGAGTAGCAGGATTGCGATCGCGGGGGCTGTAGGACCCCAAATGCGAGTGTCCTGAGGAAGTTCCGGGCCACTGTCGGGGTCGCACAGTAGTGTGACGGCATGTTCACTCAGAGGGTCGCTACGCCGCCGGAGGTGCGCGACATGGTTGGATCCGAGGCCACTGAAGTGATGCGCCTCCTAAGCGAAAGCATCGGGTCTCTCTACCCGGAGGGCGAGGCTTGGCTGCGTAAGAGGCTCCGAGATGTCTCTGACGGGAAGGCTCTCTGTAAGGTCGTCAGAACTCACGACGCGCTCTCCGGGGTTGCAATCGTGACACCCAAGAGAAGCAGCGCCGTCAAACTAAGCACACTCTTTGTGGCTGAAGACTCTCGAGGCCAGGGTCTCGGATCCGCCCTTCTAGATGACGTGCTTATTGACCTCGAAGTGGCTGGAGTGAACGAGGTCTACGTTACGGTGGCGCATCACCTGAGCGACACGTTGGGCAGGGTTCTCTTGCCGCGCGGCTTCGTGCGAGTCGCAACGGAACTGAATCGGTACGGGACAGGCCGGCATGAGGCCGTGTTTACGCGCCTGGCTCCATGACTGCGCCCAACAAACTGTTATTCTCCATACGCACACGGCACGCTGAGCGGATTTATAGCGCCGAGAAAGTGCATGAGTTTCGCCGCGTCGTCGTGAAGGTTGCCATTCCAAGTGTCTTGTATATCTACGAGACTGCACCTGTTTCCAAGGTGACTGGTTTGGCAAAAGTCACCGACGTCCTCTTTGGCTCCCCCTCCGAGCTTCTTCGTTTCGAGCACGATCCTGAAGAGCGGCAATACCTCTCAAAATATTTGGCGGGGGCTTCTCGCGCGAGCGCCCTGCACCTCACAGATGCCGCAAGATTCGATGAGCCCCTTGCCTTAAGTCATTTGGGACTGGCCCGTCCTCCACAGTCGTACGTAAGGCTTTCGTAATCCTGTGGGCTATTTTTCTATTCTCAGTGAGACGCCTGGGGCGGGTCCTCAAGTCCGCCGTGCGCATGTGAATTTGTGGTCCCTGCCAAGTCTGGTCCCGGGTCGTCGGCTCTTTTATTTCGACGTCGGAGTAGAGATTCTTGCGGGATCGGAGGCTGTCACAAGCCTCCAGATGATGCTTCCCTTTCGTGTTGAGGAAGGGCCTTGGCCGGATGGCAGCAAGGTCGCTCAGGACCTCTACGAGTCGTTAACGACCTCAGATACGGCGGAGCTCATCTTTGGGGGCCCCGTAGGACATCAGACTAGGGCTGGCCATCATTACCTCCAGATCGGGGACTATCCAAATGAATTGAGGCTCACTCGCGTCGACGTGTCAAGTGTCAAGCGAGTTGACGCGTACACATCGCGGGCCGACTCGTCTCTCTACAAGTTTAACCTCGTGTCCCCCATCAGTCCTGGAGAGCAAGGGTACTTTCGAATGCGCTGGCGGGTCTTCGGCGCCTATCCGCTTTGGCGATGGAAGAGAATTAGTGGGGGAGCACGGATGGACCTCCGAATCTCTGACGTGCGCGAAAGTCGCTATGCCAGTGTTGATCGCTCACTTCGAGACAGAATCCTCGAGATCGAGGAGGTAAACGTCTTCTTGATGGCCTCTCCCAAACTGCAACTCGTCGCGCACAGTCCGGAGTTTCGGTACCTCCGTATCCTCGAACCTGGAGCATGGACAACGTATCTCAAGGGGGCTCACCGCTTCGGAGGTGGGCGTGGACTGTTGGTCTATTACTGGAGGTATCCATCCAAGCAACCCACCAATGGTGGTGCGGTTAGGCGCGTCAATATGAACAATCCCTATCGAGTGTTCCTCGATTTCAATCGTGCTGCATCGGCCACTTGGTGGGTGCAGATTGTTCGCGTGATGGGTGGCGTGGCCCTTGCGCTCATTGCACTGAAGGGTCTAGACGCCTCGCGCCCGTGGGAGTGGGATTTCTCGAGCTTGTCATGGAAGAGTATCTTGGCCATCTTGGGGGTGCCCTCCGTGCTCGCGGGTGTGTCTCTGGTGGAGAAGATGAGGACCGCAGTGGCCGATAGGTTTCTGCGACCCCGTGGGTTGTTCAGGCGTCTTGAGCGCAAGATCTTGAAGAGTGGGTAGGGCGTCGAGGATGGTGCGCCAGCGCAGCTCGCAGTCGCATATGGGAAGGACACGACCCCCGATTTAAGCGCGCGTCCGAGCGAGTCGCCCAGTGCCGACGTAACATGCAGCAACGGCCAGGCGGGAAGGGGCACCCAGGGCCGCACTCACATCCTTCGAGAGCGCCTCGGGAGTGGACATGGGCGCTGTGATCGAAGAAGTCACCTTGGATGACCTGCTCCGGTCCGTCGTCGAGTTCGTGCTCGATCAAGGTGAAAGGACCCTCCCGACGAAGGGTCCTGCCCTAGACACTTGGGCTGCGTCCCTCCGGCTCACGAACCCCCGCGCTCGATTGAGTCGTACCGAAGGAAGGGGTAGGCTCTTTAGCGCGCTGGGTGAACTTTGCTGGTATCTCTCCGGATCCAACGACACGGATCACATCGCCCATTACATCCGCGCCTATCGAAAGTGCGACGAAGCAGGGAAGGTCCATGGCGGATACGGGCCGCGACTATTCGACGCGGATGGGTCCGGCCAAGTGGACTACGTCATCAAGGCCCTCAGGGCGAACCCTTGGACGCGGAAGGCCGTGATCCAGCTCTTCGACCGTTCTGACGTTGCCGCTCCTCATGAGGATGTGCCATGCACCTGCACTCTCCAGTTTCTTATCCGGGAGGGGCGCCTGCATCTAATTACCTACATGCGCTCCAACGACGCGTGGCTCGGGCTGCCGCACGACATCTTCTGTTTCACCATGCTTCAAGAGTTGGTGGCCGTCTCAACCGGCTACCCCTTGGGTGAGTATCAGCACTTCGTGGGGAGCCTTCACCTGTACGAAGCCAACTTCAGCGAAGCGGAGCACTTCATGGGTGAGGGATGGCAATCCACCTTCCATGAGATGGCCCCGATGCCGGAGCAAGATCCGTGGAGCTCCATCGAGACCCTCCTGGACCTTGAAAGGGATATCCGCGAAGGGGCTACTCTCACGGCGGCGGACGTGGAGCAACTGGATGACTACTGGGCGGACCTCGCAAGGATCTTGGCAATCCACGCCAGGGCGGCAGTGAAGGACCTAGCGTCCATAGAGGAACTGCGCTCGCAGCTGCGTACTCGGACTTTTGACCTTTTCGTCGACGACCGGCTTGAACGACTTTAGGAGCGAGACTTTTGTACTCGACCATGACAACTCTCATTGACCGACTTGAGAGCGGGGAGATATCGCAAGTGTTGGACTGGGGATGTCCAGTGCCCTTCTTCGGCGACTACTCGTCGGCCTCCGTCGCCACGGTTGGCATCAATCCGAGCAATCGTGAGTTCGTCAATGTGTCTGGTGCAGAGCTGTCTGACAGTCAACGGCGACTTCCAACTTTGAGCTCTCTTGGAAGAAGTTCCTGGGCGGAAGTCAGCGGCGAGCAGCTTGTAGAGATTGTCAATGCCTGCAGGCTCTACTTCAGGGCCAACCCGTACGATCGCTGGTTTCAGGTGCTCGAAAGACTATTGTCCGGAACGGCCACTTTCTATGGCACGAATCCAAGTGCCTGCCACCTCGATTTAATTCCCTATGCGACCGAGGGAAAGTGGGGAAACTTGCCTGCGAAGGACCAGCGCGCTTTGCTCAACGGGTCTCGGGACGCATTGGGTTTAATTCTTCGAGACTCCGGAATCCGCATGCTAATCCTTAACGGGGCATCCGTGGTTCGCGAGTTCGATCGCCTCCTCGACCAACCGTTAACGGCGAAGGAAATGGAGGGTTGGGCGCTCCCGCGTAGCTCGGGTTCCGACATTCCGGGTTACGCATACACCGGAACTATCACTGAACTCGGTGGCGTGGAGCTAGCCGAGTCGGTGCGGGTATTCGGCTACAACCACAACCTTCAGAGCAGCTTCGGCGTAACCGCCGAGGTCGTCCGGAACATCTCTGTATGGCTCTGCGCAAAAATTGATCGGGCT
The DNA here is from genome assembly GCF_004025965.2 of Phycicoccus flavus. Classification (GTDB taxonomy): domain Bacteria; phylum Actinomycetota; class Actinomycetes; order Actinomycetales; family Dermatophilaceae; genus Phycicoccus; species Phycicoccus flavus. Next base: position 10,600 of record NZ_SAYU02000034.1, read on the forward strand.
CAATTATGAAGCCGGCCGACAGAGAGGAAGGCGAACGCCTCTCAGCGGCGCTTAGGGAGCTAAGGCGGGCACTTCCGATGCCAGGGATATCACATCCAAAGCGGCTTGAGGTTCTCGTCGAGCAAATCATCGAAAGTCTCCGTCGGAACGAATACATTCAACGCCTGAGGGGTCGCGACCTCCCATCCTCATCGGCGGACCCGAACTCACCTACCTTCGATCCGCTGATGGCAGCTATCCGCCACGCGAAGGCAGGAGCCGTTGATGATGCCTGCTGGATGGTCTTTCTCTACGTGCATTTTGGAAAACACCGCACGGGTGGTTGGCGCTACGCGAGCAACGTCTTTGGAAAACTCGGTCAAGGCGGAGCGTGGGATTGGGCGGCGATCTCGCGAGACGTGCCCGCCTTCAGGAACTGGCTAGATCGGAACCAGGTCGAGCTGCGACGACGCGACATTCCCGGTGGCTTCGGCAACCACAGGAAGTACGAGAGCCTTGCTGGCTGGTCACCAGCTGGTACCGGCGAAGTCGTGGCCTCGTATGTTGCACTGATCCTCGGCCGTGGGGGTCATGCAGCATTGCTGGCCAGTCTCAAGAGCGCCAGAACGCCAGAGGAGGCCTTCGAGGCGCTCTATCAAGAACTGCGCCGGGTGCATCGGTTCGGCAGGACGGCGGCCTTCGATTACTCCATGCTCATCTCGAAGTTGGCAATCGCTGAGGTTCGACCCGGACACTCATACCTTGAGGGAGCTACGGGGCCCCTGAGTGGCGCGAGGGCTCTCTTCGGCACCGATGCCCACGGTCATCAAAGGTCGGCGAAAGAACTTCGACCTCACGTAGCACGACTCCAGGAGGCCCTCGGCGTGAGCTTCGACGTGGTTGAGGATGCACTCTGCAACTGGCAGAAGAGCCCTGGCTCCTTCAAGCCATTTCGAGGCTAGTCCCGTTCCACCGGAATCGTCGCTTAAGGTAGTTCATCTCGTGGAACCCTAGGCGCCCCGAGAACTGGAGCTGGCCGACGACAACGCCCGGCGAGACGCCAACTTCATGCGCTAGGCGGATAACATCTCTCGCTGCCAGCTTGCGCGTCGGGACCGCAGAACGCAGGTGCGGGGGGAACAGGGTCTCTCCCGCAAATCGGTCCGCCTCGAGCTCTACTCCGTTTATCGCTTCGATATCCTGATGACTGAAGTCATCAACGTAGATTTCCCCAGCACCGTGCAGGAGGACGTGCCCCACCTCATGGAAGAACGTGAACCAGAAATGATCATCTGCGAGGTAGCGACCACTAAGAGCGATCAACGGCGTTCCTCCGTCCAAGAAGCGTGCAACACCGCTGGCCGGACAACCTGACGGGGAACGCACCACCGCCACCAGCACGCCAGCGGCTCCACATAGTTCCGTCAACTTGGGGATGAACTCAGCTGGATCCTTGATTCTCGTCAACGCACGCAGCTGACTCAGCGATGATCGAAGGGCCCCCGGACTCCATCGCGCTGCAGAGAGAGTCCGAGACTGAATCTCTGCTTGCCTGAGCCAGGCAGCGACAGCAACTTCGCTTGTGCTGGCCTTGGTCGAGGTCCTGAACTTGGCTGAGGACAGCATCCGCCCATAGGAGCCGTTCCACGAAGCCACGTCTGGGACGTCGAAGTACTGCAAGCAGGCGTCAATCCGGGCGATCCAGTCGTCGGTCTTCGGAAGCCAACCAAAAGACCGCATGTCCTTCGTTGGCAGCGACCTCGCCCAGGCGTCAGCGGCCAACCGCGACTGATCCTCGTGGTACTGGGCCTCGCGCGTCATCCAGAACTGGGCGTTCCCCCCGAGCACGCCGGCCAGCACTCGTGCCGTCTCCAGATCAATGCCCTCGGCCCCGTCCAGCAGACGGGACACCCGTTCCTCAGCCCAGCCGAGGCCGTCCGCCAAGTCCTCCGACGTCAGTTCACGTTCGTCAAGAACGTCACGGATCGTGTCACCTGGAGGCGAGGCCCAGCGGGGTGCGAAGCTAGATGGCGCGAGCATGAGCCCCGGTCCTCTCTATGCCAACGATCTTCAAGCGTCGAACGCGATCCCAATCTATCTCCCCGTCCTGACGCACTGGACAGGTCTGGTGATTGGCCACGCCGATGAGGATGTAGTCCGACGCGAGGCGGATCTCCACTTGCGGATCGCCGGAAGTGGCCAGAGACGGTGAACCCGCCACCAGCGAAAGTGGTGAATCCGCAGCTCGGATGTCAGCAACTCGGCGGATCAGGCTCGCAACCACCAAGGGCGGGTAGTGCTTCGCCGCCTCCATCGGCTCTTCGCAAGCGGTTCGAAGCCGTCGAGTCTGGAAGGCGAGTTCCACGGCACTCCCTCCCGCTGCCGACACTGAGCCATCCGCGCCCACCTGGAACAACTACGACTACAGCCCCGGACTCATCACCGGCCTCACCGTTCTGGAGAGGGTACCTCTTCGTGAGGACTTCCTTACTGGCTCAAGTGCAGCTCCGCCGGGAGAGGTCACCACGGCCCTTAGCGGGCGCAGAGGCGCAGGCGCGGTGGGTCGTTCTACTCAACGCAGCCGTCGAGCCATCGCGTCCAGGAGGCTGTTGACGGCGAGGGTCAGCGTGGGCAGATCTCGGTCGTAGACGCGCCCCGTGTCGAGCCGTTCGGCGAGCTCACTGAGTATCCCTGCGTAGTCTTCAACCGTCCGAGGCCGGGGGTCGACCGGAACGGCGACGCGGTGATGCTCGACGACCTTTACGGTACGGACGGACTCGATGATTCGGTCACGAACTTCGACGGCGGACAGGCCCGATTCAGCGGCCCGGCGCTGCTCCCATGCGCGGTGCCGGCAGGTGGGGGAGCACCACTTTGGGACCCTGCCGCGCGCCGGTACGGGTACGTCTGTACCGCACCATCCGCAGGTCACAACCTGCCCAGGTGCGCGCGGAGATCGACGTTTCCGGTTGGCCGCTGGCTCGGGTGGCTCTGCGCTCATGAGCACCGCCTCGTGCGCACGATCGATGCGTGATTTGGTCGTCACAACGATATACCGAGGTCCGGAATGCATGAGGTGTGCGGCTGACGGGGTTCTGGGAAATCGGGGGTGTCGTCAGCGGCCGGTGGATCGCCCTGTGGGACGGGGCGACGGCGTCAGGAGACTTCGAGCCGAGGCAGGGAAGAGACCGCAGGGCGGATAGCCGAAGCGGGAAGCTCGAAAGCCCGTGTACCCAGCGCGTGCCGTGGCAGGTTGGGCGCATGGGGAGCGTGGACATCGCCGTTGAGACTCTCGCCCTAGCGGGCGTGAAGTATGCCCCCGGGCTGAGCGCGGACGAGCTGAGGGCCGTCGAGCAACGCTTCGGCATCACCTTCGCTCGATCACAGCGCGAGTTCCTCTCGCGGGTGCTGCCGGTCGAGGGGCCGCAGGTGACCGAGCGAGCCGCGTGGCCGGACTGGCGGCACGGAACGACCGAGGAGCTCATGGGCCGTCTGACCTGGCCAACCGACGGCGTCGTCTTCGACGTCCTCCACGACGCCTTTTGGCCGGCGTCATGGGGCTCGCGTCCAGTGGGCAAGGGTGACGCGGAGGCTGTCGCGAGATCACGGCTTGGCGATGTCCCGGCCCTCGTTCCCCTCTTCGGTCACCGATACTTTCCGGCCAGGCCGACCAACGAAGACCCGCCGGTGTTTTCCGTGTGGCAGACAGATGTCATCTACTACGGCGACGACATCGCGGATTGGTCGGCGCGCGAGTTCGGGGGAGATCCGCATCCACGGACGATCAGCCCCGACCGCCGGACCCCCTTCTGGTCGGACCTTGTCGACGGGGCCGAGTCAGAGGACCTATGACGCGCTGAACTCCGCGACGACCTCGATGAGGCCGACGATGTTGTCGTTCAGCGCTTGGAGGTCCTCGGCTGGGATCCAGTACTCGAGGATCGTCGAGCCGCCGACCTGCTGGACGTCATAGGCGGCGAGGAAGGACGTCAGCACCTCGAAGCGCGTGACGTAGCCGGCGCCGCTCGCCTTGACGTTCCAGTCGCGCGCGATCCTCGTCGCGTACTCCTCGCTGAGGACCGGGTAGAAGATCGGCTGGTCCGGTAGCCGCGGTGGCCACGCGCGCCAGCCCGACGCCTCGACCAGGGCCAACTCGGCGGGCCCGGTCGGTCGCCACAGCGTCACCGTCTCCATCAGGCCAGCGTGACAGGAACCTGCAGAGCGGCGCCTGCGGATAACGGGACAGGGGCCGCTGAGACGTGCAACAGGCGTGCAACAGCGGGCCTGGCGCCGAGAGGCTCAATTGACCTGTTGCACGGTTGTTGCACGCTCGACCCCTGGAAACACATCACCGCAGGTCAGAGACCTGCGGTATGGTGCCCCCGGCAGGATTCGAACCTGCGCTCCCGCCTCCGGAGGGCGGTGCTCTATCCCCTGAGCTACGGGGGCGGAACCAGTCGCGCCGTACGTTCGGACGACGGCGCGCACCGACGGTAGCAGCCTACGCTGGCGTCCATGCAATCCGGGCAGGAGGACCCCGGGGGCGCTCGCCTGGTCCTCGTCTGCGACGACACCGAGGCCATCCGACGGCTGCTCCGGATCAACCTCGAGCTCGAGGGGTTCGCCGTCGAGGAGGCCGCCGACGGCCGCGAGGCCATGTCCCGGCTCATCGACCCGCACCAGCCGCTGCCCGCCGTCGTCCTCCTCGACCAGCAGATGTCGCCCTACGACGGGTGGTGGGCCATCGCAGCGATCCGGTCCCACCCACGCCTGGACGGGGTGCCGGTGGTCCTGCTGACCGCCGCGACGAACGACACCCGGCCCGAGGACGCGACCGCCGCCGGGTTCGACGCCTTCCTCACCAAGCCGTTCGAGCCGGAGGACGTCGTCGGCACCGTCTCACGCCTCGCGGCGGCCGGTCGGCGGCGTCGGCGCCGCCGATAAACTCGCGCGGGTGACCCCCGCTGAGCTCTCTGCCGCCATCCGCGGCGCCCTGACGTCCGCCGTCGACTCCGGTGACCTCGCCGTCACCGTGCCCGACGAGGTCCGGGTGGAGCGTCCGCGCAATCGCGACCACGGCGACTGGTCCACCAACGTCGCGCTCCAGCTGGCCAAGGGGGCCGGCATGCCTTCGCGCGACCTCGCCACCACGCTCGCCCAGCGCCTCGGCAGCATCGACGGCGTCAAGACCGTCGACGTCGCCGGCCCCGGCTTCCTCAACATCACCCTCGACGCCGCGTCCGCCGGAGAGCTCGCCCGCACCGTCGTCGAGGCGGGGGAGGCCTACGGCCGCAACGACTCCGAGGCCGGTCACGTCGTCAACGTCGAGTTCGTCTCCGGCAACCCCACCGGTGACCTGCACATCGGCCACACCCGCTGGGCCGCGCTCGGCGACGCCATGGCCCGGCTGCTGCGGGCCTCCGGCGCGCAGGTCGCCACCGAGTACTACGTCAACGACGCCGGCGCCCAGATGGACAAGTTCGCCGCGTCGATCCTCGCCCGGCTCAAGGGCGAGGAGGTCCCCGAGGGCGGCTACCCCGGCGACTACGTCGTCGCCCTGGGCCAGGAGGTGCAGCAGCAGCGGCCCGACGTCCTCGACCTGCCCGAAGCCGAGGCCCTCGCCGTCTGCCGCGACATCGGCTACGCCACGCAGATGGCGAACATCCGCCGGACGCTCGACGCCTTCGGCGTGCACTTCGACGTGTGGTTCTCCGAGACGGAGCTGCACGACGGCGGCGCCGTGGGCCAGGCCGTCGACCGGCTGCGCGAGCAGGGCCACGTCGACGACCGGGACGGCGCGGTCTGGCTGCGCACCACCGACTTCGGCGACGACAAGGACCGCGTCCTCGTCCGGGCCGACGGCACCCCGACGTACTTCGCCGCCGACGCCGCGTACTACCTGAGCAAGAAGGACCGCGGCTTCGAGCAGAAGATCTACCTCCTCGGCGCGGACCACCACGGCTACGTCGCGCGCCTCCAGGCCATCGCCGCGTGCGCCGGCGACGACCCGAAGCACAACATCGAGGTCCTCATCGGCCAGCTCATCACCATCGCCGGCGAGCGGATGGGCAAGCGCCGCGGCAACGCCATCTACATGGACGAGCTCATCGAGTGGCTCGGCTCGGACGCCCTGCGCTACTCCCTGGCCCGCTACCCGGCCGACACCCCGCTGAGCCTGGACGGCGAGGAGCTGCGCAAGCAGAGCAACGACAACCCCGTCTTCTACGTGCAGTACGCGCACGCCCGCACCGCCAACGTCGCCCGCCTGGCCAAGGAGGACGGCGTCGACCGCGCCGACGGCTTCGACGCCGGACTGCTCGCCGACCCCACCGAGGCGACGCTGCTGGCCACCCTCGGCGACTTCCCGCGCGTCGTCGCCCAGGCGGCGCACCTGCGCGAGCCGCACCGGGTCGCCCGCTACCTCGAGGAGCTCGCCACCCACTTCCACAAGTGGTACGACACCTGCCGCGTCCGGCCGCACGCCGACGAGGAGGTCACCGAGCTGCACCGCACCCGCCTGTGGCTCAACGACGCCACCCGCCAGGTGCTCGCCAACGGCCTCGGCCTGCTCGGCGTCAGCGCCCCCGACCGGATGTGAGGGGCTGAGCGATGCGCGTCCACGAGGCCGGGGCCCTCCACGCCGAGGGCTACGGCGGCCCCCCGCTCTACCTGCCGTACCCGAGAGACGTCATGCAGCTGCTGCCGATGCTGTGGTCCTCGTCGGTGTCCCGCGACGACGAGGGCCGCCTCACCGTCGGCGGCGTCGACGTCGTCACCCTCGCGCAGCGCCACGGCACCGCCGCCTACGTCCTCGACGAGGACGACTTCCGCGCCCGCGCCCGCGCCTTCCGCGACGGCTTCGGCTCCGCCTTCGAGCGGCTCGGCGGCGCCGACGTCTACTACGCCGGCAAGGCGTTCCTCTGCACCGCCGTCGCGCGCTGGGTCATGGAGGAGGGCCTCGCGCTCGACGTGTGCACCGGCGGCGAGCTCGCCGTCGCCCGCCGCGTCGGCTTCCCGCCCGAGCGCCTCGCCTTCCACGGCAACAACAAGAGCGAGGACGAGCTGCGCACGGCGCTGGAGCACGGCGTCGGCAAGATCGTCCTGGACTCCTTCCACGAGATCGACCGCGTCGTCGCGCTCGCCACCGAGCTCGGCGTCCGCGCCGCCGTGATGATCCGGGTGACCGTCGGCGTCGAGGCGCACACCCACGAGTTCATCGCCACCGGCCACGAGGACCAGAAGTTCGGGTTCAGCCTCGCCGGCGGCGCCGCGTTCGAGGCCGCGAGGCGCCTGCTGGAGCATCCCGACGCCGTCGAGCTGCGTGGCCTGCACAGCCACATCGGCAGCCAGATCTTCGACACCGGCGGCTTCGAGGCGTCCGTGCGCCGGCTCGTCGGCCTCCAGGCCCGGATCCAGGACGAGCTCGGGGTGGCGCTGCCCGAGCTCGGGCTCGGCGGGGGCTACGGCATCGCCTACACCTCGCAGCACACCCCGTTGCCCGCCGACGTCCTCGCCGACGCCATGGCCGACATCGTCGAGCGCGAGGTCAAGGTCCTCCACGACGGTGACACCGCGCGGGCGCCGCGGGTATCGGTCGAGCCCGGCCGCGCCATCGCCGGCCCCAGCACCTTCACCCTGTACGAGGTCGGCACCGTCAAGCGCGTCGAGCTCGGCGACGGCCACGCCCGCACCTACGTCTCGGTGGACGGCGGGATGAGCGACAACGCCCGCCCGGCCCTCTACGAGGCCGACTACTCCTGCACCCTGGCCGGCCGGCACTCCACCGCCGAGCCGGTGCTCGCGCGGGTCGTCGGGCGGCACTGCGAGAGCGGCGACGTCGTCGTCCTCGACGAGTACCTGCCGGCCGACCTCGCACCCGGCGACCTCATCGCCGTCCCCGGCACCGGCGCCTACTGCCGCAGCCTGTCGAGCCAGTACAACCACACCCCGCGGCCGCCCGTCGTCGCCGTCCGTGGAGGCGAGTCCCGGGTCATCGTCCGTCGTGAGACCATCGATGACCTGCTCGCCCTCGACGTGGCGGACGCCTGAGCCCTAAGACTCGAGGAGACCCTCCCACCATGGCGCACGATCCCGGTGCTCCGTTGCGCGTCGCGCTGCTCGGCTGCGGCGTCGTCGGCTCGTCCGTCGCCCGCATGCTGGTCGAGCAGGCCGACGACCTCGCCGCCCGCTGCGGCGTCCCGCTCGAGCTCGTCGGCATCGCCGTCCGCCGCCCCGGCCGCCCCCGCCCGGACGTGCCGGTGGACCCCTCGCTCTTCACCGCCGACGCCGAGGAGCTCGTGACCCGCGCCGACGTCGTCATCGAGGTCATCGGCGGCATCGACCCCGCCCGCGGTCTCATCCTGCGCGCGATGGAGCACGGCGCGTCCGTCGTCTCGGCGAACAAGGCGCTCGTCGCCGAGGACGGCCCGACCCTGTTCGAGGCGGCGGCGAAGCACGGCGTCGACGTGTACTACGAGGCCGCCGTCGCCGGGGCCATCCCCATCCTGCGGCCGGTGCAGGAGTCGCTGGCCGGCGACCGCGTCCACCGGGTCATGGGCATCGTCAACGGCACGACGAACTTTGTCCTGGACAAGATGGACGGCACCGGCGCCGGGTTCGCCGAGACCGTCGCCGAGGCCCAGGCGCTCGGGTACGCCGAGGCCGACCCCACCGCCGACGTCGAGGGCTTCGACGCCGCCGCCAAGGCCGCCATCCTCGCGAGCATGGCCTTCCACACCCGCGTCTCCGCCGCCGACGTGTACCGCGAGGGCATCACCGAGGTCACCGCCGCCGACATCCGCGCCGCCCAGGACAACGACTGCGTCGTCAAGCTCCTCGCCATCTGCGAGCGCGTGACGAGCGACGGCTCGGACGCCGTCAGCGTGCGGGTCCACCCGGCGATGGTGCCGCTCGGGCACCCGCTGGCCAGTGTCCGCGAGGCCTTCAACGCCGTCTTCGTCGAGTCCGCCGCCGCCGGCGAGCTGATGTTCTACGGCCGCGGCGCCGGCGGCGACCCCACCGCCTCGGCCGTGCTCGGCGACGTCGTCGCCGTGGCCCGGCACCGGGTGGCCGGTGGGCGCGGGCCGGGGGAGTCGGCGTACGCGGACCTGCCGATCGTCGACCTCGGGCAGGCCGTGACGAGGTACCACATCAGCCTCGACGTCGCCGACCGGCCGGGCGTGCTGGCCCAGGTCGCCACCGCCTTCGCCGAGCACGGGGTGTCCATCGAGACCGTCCGCCAGCAGGCCGGGCCCGACGGCGACGGCCGGGCCAAGCTCATCGTCGTCACCCACCGGGCCACCGACTCCGCGCTGGCCGCGACGGTCGAGGCGCTCGCGGCGCTGGACGCCGTCGAGGGCGTCGCGTCGGTCATGCGCGTGGAAGGGGCCTGAGCGATGGCCCACCAGTGGCGCGGCGTGCTGCGCGAGTACGCCCACCGGCTGCCGGCGCTCGCCGGCGCCCCCGTCGTCACCCTGCTCGAGGGCGGCACCCCGCTCATCCCGTGCGAGGGGCTGTCCGAGCGGGTCGGCGCCGAGGTGTACGTCAAGTACGAGGGCCTCAACCCGACGGCGTCGTTCAAGGACCGCGGTATGACGGCGGCCATCTCCGTGGCCAAGGGTCAGGGGGCCAAGGCGGTCATCTGCGCCTCGACCGGCAACACCTCGGCCAGCGCCGCCGCGTACGCCGTCAAGGCCGGGATGACCTGCGCCGTGCTCGTGCCCGACGGCAAGATCGCGCTCGGCAAGCTGAGCCAGGCCATCGCCCACGGCGCGACGCTCATCCAGGTCGAGGGCAACTTCGACGACTGCCTCACCGTCGCCCGCAAGCTCGCGGAGTCCTACCCGGTCGAGCTCGTGAACTCGGTCAACCCGGCGCGCATCGAGGGCCAGAAGACGGCCGCGTTCGAGGTCGTCGACGCGCTCGGCGACGCCCCGGACATCCACGTCCTGCCCGTCGGCAACGCCGGCAACATCACCGCGTACTGGAAGGGCTACCGCGAGTACGCCTCCGCGGCAACGGCTCCCGACGGCAGCGAGGTCGACGCCGTCGCCACCCGCACCCCGGCGATGTGGGGCTTCCAGGCCGCCGGCGCCGCGCCCATCGTCCTCGGCCACCCGGTCGACGAGCCCGAGACGATCGCCACCGCCATCCGCATCGGCAACCCCGCCTCGTGGCGGCAGGCCGTCGAGGCGCGCGAGGAGTCCGGCGGCGTCATCGACGCCGTCACCGACGAGGAGATCCTCGAGGCCCAGCGGCTGCTGTCCTCGACCGAGGGCGTGTTCGTCGAGCCCGGGTCGGCCGCGAGCATCGCCGGGCTGATGAAGCAGCACCGCGCCGGGCTCGTGCCGGCCGGTGCGACGGTCGTCTGCACCGTCACCGGCCACGGCCTCAAGGACCCGCAGTGGGCGCTGCGCACCGCCGACGGCGCCGACATCGAGCCGGTCCGGGTGCCCGTCGACGCCTACTCGGTGGCGAGCGCCCTCGGGCTCGAGGGATGACCGCAGGCCCGCGCGCCGGGGGCTCCGTCGTCGTGCGGGTGCCCGCGAGCAGCGCCAACCTCGGCCCCGGCTTCGACTCCGTCGGCTGCGCCCTCGGCGTCTGGGACGAGTGCACGGCCACGGTCACGTCCGGGGGCGGCCTCGAGGTCGTCGTCGAGGGGGAGGGGGCCGACGTCGTCCCGCGCGACGAGTCCCACCTCGTGCACCGGGCGATGCGTGCGGCCTGGACCGACCTGGGCGTCCACGCGCCGGCCGGGCTGCGCCTGGAGTGCCGCAACGCCGTCCCGCACGGGCGGGGGATGGGGTCGTCCGCGACGGCCATCGTCACCGGGATCGTCGCGGCCTTCGCCCTGGTCGGGGACGGCGAGGTCGACCTGGACCGGGCGAACTCGCTGGCCGCGCGGCTGGAGGGGCACCCGGACAACGCGTCCGCCAGCGTGTACGGGGGGATGACGCTGTCCTGGGCCGACGGGGAGGCGACGACGACGGTGCGCCTGCCGGTGCACCCCGACGTCGTGCCGGTCGTCTTCGCCCCGGACGCCCAGCTGTCGACCGCGCGCGCCCGCTCCGTGCTGCCCCAGCAGGTGCGCCTGGCCGACGCCGCGGCCAACTCGGCCCGGGCCGCCCTGCTGGCGCACGCCGTCGGGTCGGCGCCGCGGCACCTGCTGGCGGCGACCCGGGACTGGCTGCACCAGGAGGCCCGGCGCGCGTCCTACCCGGAGTCGATGGCGCTCGTCGACGCGCTGCGGGCGGACGGGCACGCCGCCGTCATCTCCGGCGCGGGGCCGTCGGTGCTCGTCCTCGCCGTCGCGGACCGGGTGCCGGACGTCGTCGCGCACGGGCCGCGCGGGTGGCGGGTGCTGACCCCGGGCATCCCCGACCGCGGCGCCGAGGTCCGCGTCCTCGACGCCCCCTGACCGCCGGGATCCGCGTCCTGCTGGGCCCGCGGACCGGCCGGTGGTACTCTTTGCATGCGACCGCAGCGCATGCCGGGTCGACCTCTCGATTCGTGCGCACCTGCAGCGGAACGCTCCCACGTCACACCGGGCTGAAGAGACGCGGCCGTCCCTGGCTGCGCGCCCATGACGTGTTTCTTCCAGCAGGCCGGCCGTCCTCGCGGCGGCGGTCCACGAGCGAGGGGAAGGATCCTTCGTGACAGACACCACCATCGAGACGTCGGCACCGGCCGGCCAGCGCCGCTCCGGGGCACTCTCCGCCATGCGGCTGGCCGAGCTCCAGGGGCTCGCGTCGAGCATGGGCATCAGCGGCACCGCGAAGATGCGCAAGGGGGACCTCGTCGCCGCCATCCGCGCCCGCCAGAACGGCGAGAGCGGACCCGCCGCCGGGGGATCGGGCCGGAGCTCCTCCGCCCCGCAGACCGCACCGAGCAACGGATCCGACACCCGGGACGCGCGCCGCGACGAGGTCGCGGCCGCCGTCGACCGGGCCGAGGCCCGCGCCGCCCGGGCGGAGCGCGCCGAGCGCTCCGAGAACGGCGACCGTCCGGAGCAGGACCGCTCCGAGCAGGCCCGCGAGGGCGGCAGCCGCCGCGAGCGTGGCGACCGGGGCCCCCGTGAGGACCGCGGCGAGCGGACCGAGCGCGGCGACCGGTCCGAGCGGAACGACCGGGGCGAGCGCGGGGACCGTGGGGACCAGCAGGGCCAGGGGGCCCAGAACCGCGACCGTGGCGACTCCCGGGACCAGGGCGGCCAGAACCGCGCCGACCAGGGCAACCAGAACCGCGGCGGCACCAACGCCAACAACAACAACAACAACGACGACGAGGACGGCGGGGGCCGCGGCCGGCGCCGTCGCAACCGGGGTCGCAACCGCGACAAGCGTCGTGGCGGCCAGCAGGACGGCGGGGGCGGCGGCACCAGCAGCCAGCCCGACGACGAGCCGCGCATCAGCGACGACGACGTGCTCGTCCCCGTCGCCGGCATCCTCGACATCCTCGACAACTACGCCTTCGTGCGGACGACCGGCTACCTGCCCGGCAGCAGCGACATCTACGTGCCGATGCAGATGGTCAAGCGACACGGCCTGCGCAAGGGCGACGCGGTCACCGGCTCGATCAAGGCCACCCGCGACGGCGAGGAGCCGCAGCAGCAGACCGTCGGCTCGCGCAACAACCGGCAGAAGTACACGCCGCTGGCGCGCCTGGAGACCGTCAACGCGATGACCCCGGACGACGCGCGCCGTCGTCCCGAGTTCGGCAAGCTCACCCCGCTCTACCCGCAGGACCGCCTGCGGCTGGAGACCGAGCAGAGCATCATCACGACCCGGATCATCGACCTCGTCGCCCCGATCGGGAAGGGCCAGCGCGGCCTCATCGTCGCCCCGGCCAAGGCCGGCAAGACGATGGTCATGCAGTCCGTCGCGAACGCCATCACGACGAACAACCCGGAGTGCCACCTCATGGTCGTCCTCGTCGACGAGCGTCCGGAGGAGGTCACCGACATGCAGCGGGCCGTCAAGGGCGAGGTCATCTCCTCGACCTTCGACCGCCCGGCCGACGACCACACGACGGTCGCGGAGCTCGCCATCGAGCGGGCCAAGCGCCTCGTCGAGATGGGCCACGACGTCGTCGTCCTCCTCGACTCCATCACCAAGCTCGGTCGCGCCTACAACCTCGCCGCCCCGGCGAGCGGGCGCATCCTCTCCGGTGGTGTCGACTCGGCCGCGCTGTACCCGCCGAAGAAGTTCTTCGGCGCCGCGCGCAACATCGAGAACGGCGGCTCGCTGACCATCCTCGCCACCGCGCTCGTCGAGACCGGCTCGCGGATGGACGAGGTGATCTTCGAGGAGTTCAAGGGCACCGGCAACATGGAGCTCAAGCTCGATCGGGGCCTGGCCAACCGCCGCATCTTCCCCGCGGTCGACGTCAACAACTCCGGCACGCGCCGCGAGGAGATCCTCCTCGCCCCGGACGAGCTGAAGATCATGTGGAAGCTGCGCCGGGTGCTCGCCGCCCTCGACAGCCAGCAGGGCATCGAGCTGCTGCTCGACCGCATCAAGAAGACGAAGAACAACTACGAGTTCCTCATGCAGGTGCAGCAGACGAGCTCCATCAAGCTCGACGACGACGCCGACTGACCGCGCGTCCGCCTGCGACACCGCGCACGCCGCCCCCGCACCACCGCGGGGGCGGCGTCCGCGTCCGCGGCGTTCTCGGGGCCGACGGTCGCGCCTGACGCGCTCCGGCCTCGGGCGAAGGACGGGACGGGCCTCCACCGACCGCCGGGCGGCGGCGGCGTCCGGGTGACCCGGCGTCGGCCGAACGGGTCGGACCCGGGCCGTTGCGGGGACGACGGCGCCCGCGGCGTCCATACGGTGCAGACAGAACGCCGCCGACCCCGGTGCCGTCGTCCCGAGAGGACCTGTCCGATGATCGCCGAGACCGCCCCCAGCACCGTCGTCTCCGACCTGTCCCACGTCGTCCTGCGCGTCGCCGAGTCGGCGCGCTCCGTGGCGCGGACCCGGCGGGTGCTGCTCTCGGTCGAGGTGGAGTCGGGGGCGCTGCTCGTCCCCGGCATCGAGCGGGTCGTCGAGGACGCGGTGCTCGACGTCGTCGGGCAGGCGGTCTCGACGTGCGACGCCGGGGCGCTCGTCGTCCTCGACCTGCACCGCACGGACGGCGGCGTCGCGCTCGACGTCGTCGACACCGGCAACGGCGTGCCCTGCGGGCGCTTCGACAGCCCGACCGCGCGCGCCGTCGTCGAGGCCGAGGGCGGCCACGTCGGTCACTCGTCGGTCGAGGGAGTCGGCACGTCGGTGCGGCTGTGGTGGCCGCTGGCGGCGGCGGGCGCCGCGTCGAGCGGGCCGCACCTCGCCGCTGTCTGAGCCCGCGGTCGGGCGCTCGTCAGGGGTCCTGCACCAGGGGTGTCGGGGGAATGCCGGGCGGGGTCGTCCCGTTAGGTCACATGTGTGCTGCTCTGGCACACTTGACCGCTGGACCGGTTCACGGCAGTGACGCGTTTCCTGAGCGACCTCCCCACGAGGGTCGCAGGCGGGGCGCCAAGGGCTTGCAGCACGGTGCTGGGCCCGCCGACCCGGAGACATCCGAAGGAGAGATCGTGAAGAAGGACGTCCACCCCGACTACGTCGAGACCCAGGTGACGTGCACGTGTGGCAACACGTTCACCACCCGCAGCACGGCCACGAGCGGCAGCATCAACGCCGACGTGTGCTCGAACTGCCACCCGTTCTACACGGGCAAGCAGAAGATCCTCGACACCGGTGGCCGCGTGGCCCGCTTCGAGGCCCGCTACGGCAAGAAGGCCGCCAAGTAGCACTCCCGACGCGCCGGTCCGACCCTCGTGGTCGGGCCGGCGCGTCCGTGTCCGGTCCGGCCGCTGGCCGGACGACACCCCGGTTCGTCACCGAGACCCCGCTTACGTTCCCCGGTGTCGCGGACATTTCGGGGTGACCCCGAAATGTCCGCCGGCCGGGAGCCGCCAGGGACGGAGAGAGGGAGGTCCGCGTGCTGGAGTCCGCCCAGGCGCTCGTCGACGAGCACGCCGCGCTCGAGCGCGAGATGGCCGACCCCGCCGTCGCCTCCGACCCCGACCGGCTGCGCGAGGTCAACAAGCGCTACGCCGCGCTCGGCCCCGTCGTCGCCGCCCACCGGGCCTGGACCGCCGCCACCGACGACCTCGGCGCGGCCCGCGAGCTCGCCGCCGACGACGCCGCGTTCGCCGAGGAGGTCCCTGCGCTCGAGGCCGCCGCCGACGCCGCGGGCGACCGGCTGCGCCGCCTGCTCGTGCCCCGCGACCCCGACGACGACCGCGACGTCATCCTCGAGGTCAAGGCCGGCGAGGGCGGCGAGGAGTCGGCCCTCTTCGCCGGCGACCTGCTGCGGATGTACCTGCGGCACGCCGAGCGCCGCGGCTGGCGCACCGAGGTGCTCGACGCCACCGAGTCCGACCTCGGCGGCTACAAGGACGTCCGCGTCGCCGTGAAGGCCCGCGGCACCGCCCAGCCCGGCGAGGCGCCGTGGGCCCGGCTGAAGTTCGAGGGCGGGGTGCACCGGGTCCAGCGCGTCCCGGTCACCGAGAGCCAGGGCCGCATCCACACCTCCGCCGCCGGCGTCTGGGTCATGCCCGAGGCCGAGGAGGTCGAGGTCTCCATCGACCCGCACGACCTGCGCATCGACGTCTACCGCTCCAGCGGACCCGGCGGGCAGAGCGTCAACACGACCGACTCCGCTGTCCGCATCACCCACCTGCCCACCGGCGTCGTCGTCTCCTGCCAGAACGAGAAGAGCCAGCTGCAGAACCGCGAAGCCGCGATGCGGGTGCTGCGGGCCCGGCTGCACCAGCTGGCCATGGACGAGCGCCGGGCCGCTGACGCCGACGCCCGCGCCGGCCAGGTCCGCACCGTCGACCGCTCCGAGCGCATCCGCACCTACAACTTCCCCGAGAACCGGGTCAGCGACCACCGCACCGGCTACAAGGCGTACAACCTCGACGCGGTGCTCGACGGCGACCTCGACCCGGTGGTCCAGTCGGCCGTCGACGCCGACGAGGCCGCGCGCCTCGCCGCCCTGGCCGACCGGTGACCGGCGAGGCCCGCCCGACGATCGCCGCCGCGGTCGCGTCCGCCCACCGCGCGCTCGAGGCGGAGGGCATCGCCTCCGCCGAGGTCGACGCGGTCGAGCTCGCGGCCTTCGTTCTCGGCAGCGACGGCGCCGACGTCCGGCGGCGGATGGTGCTGCGCGACCCGGCCGACGCGGGCTTCCTCGACACCTACGCCGGCCTCGTCGAGGAGCGGGCGGGCCGGGTCCCGCTGCAGCACCTCACCGGCCGGGCGTACTTCCGGCACCTCACGCTGGAGGTCGGTCCCGGGGTCTTCGTCCCCCGCCCGGAGACCGAGGTGACGGCGGGCCTGGGCATCGACGCCGCCCGGGCCGCCGGCGACACGCCCGTCGTCGTCGACCTGTGCACGGGCTCGGGGGCGATCGCGCTCGCCGTCGCCGACGAGGTGCCGGGCGCCCGCGTCCACGCCGTCGAGCTGAGCCCGGACGCCCACGCCTGGGCGGCCCAGAACGTCGATCGCCACGCCGGCGCCCACGAGACCCCGGTCGACCTGAGGCTGGGCGACGCGACGACGGCGTTCAAGGACCTCGAGGGGGCGGTCGACGTCGTCGTCAGCAACCCGCCGTACATCCCCGACGGGGCCGTACCCCTCGACCCGGAGGTCCGCGACCACGACCCCGAGATGGCGCTCTACGGGCGGTCGGCGGACGGTCTCGCGATCCCGCTGGCGGTCGCGCGGCGGGCGGCGGTGCTGCTGCGTCCGGGCGGGGTGCTCGTCATGGAGCACGCCGACGTCCAGGGCGAGGCGCTCACGCGGGCGCTGGGGGCGGCGGGGGAGTGGCGGGACGTCGCCGACCACCGCGACCTCGCGGGCCGCCCGCGGGTGACGACGGCCGTCCGCGCCGGCTGAGGGCGGACGCACCCGTCGACCGGGAGGTCCGGCCGGACGGCCGGACGGGGGGCCGCAACGGGACCCGGCCTCTTCTCGACCGGACCCGTCGGGCGGGGTCGCTCAGACGCGACCGAGGATGAAGATCAGCAGCGCGATGATGAGCAGCACGCCGACGATCGTCCAGATGAGACCGGAACCACGCATGGGGGATTCACCTCCAGCTCCGTCCGTGGCGGGTGCGGTCACCCGCCGGCTGAGACCAGACCCTAGGGGTCCCGGTGCGGCGCACGGCAGTCTGGGCCCTCCCTTCTTCGCCGACGAGGTCGGGAGGGCGACGGCGGGGTCGCTGCGGTGGCGCGGGTGGGCCGTCCCCGACCGCGGGCCGCGCGCCTTCTACGCTGGGGCCCATGAGCCCGGTCTTCGACTGCACGACGCCCGAGGGCCGTGCCGACGCCATCCCCAAGGCCGCCGACGGGGTGCGCCGCGGCCGCCTCGTCGTTCTCCCCACCGACACCGTCTACGGCATCGGCGCCGACGCGTTCTCGCCCGACGCCGTCCGCGACCTGCTGGCCGCCAAGGGCCGTGGCTCGGACATGCCCCCGCCGGTGCTCGTGCCGACCGCCCGCACGGTCGAGGGGCTCGCGACGAGCGTCCCCAAGTACGCCCGGGCGCTCATGCAGGAGTTCTGGCCCGGGCCGCTGACCATCGTCCTGCAGGCCCAGCCCTCGCTCATGTGGGACCTCGGCGACACCGGCGGCACCGTCGCGCTGCGGATGCCGGACGACGAGGTCGCGCTCGCGCTGCTCCACGAGGTCGGGCCGATGGCGGTGAGCAGCGCCAACCGGCACGGCTACCCGAGCAGCCGGACCGCGGTGGACGCCGCGAGCCAGCTGGGTGCCAGCGTCGAGGTCTACCTCGACGGCGGCCCGAGCGTCGGCGGGCTCGCCTCGACCATCGTCGACTGCACCCGCGAGGAGCCGGTGGTCCTGCGGCTCGGCGCGCTGTCCGAGGAGCAGGTCATGGCCGTCGTGGAGCGCGTGCGCGGCGAGGCCGTGGAGCCCCCGGCCGAGGACGCCCTAGAGTTGGCGGGCACCGAGCCCGGAGCAGACGGGGACGAGGCCGTGGCGGGCGAGGAGCCGCCGGCGTCCGCGGAGCCCGACGCCGACGGGCCGGTGGAGCAGTCCGAGCAGTCCGACGAGCACGAGGCGCGGGAGAAGACCAGCGATGAGTGAGACGTTCTACGGGTCCGACTTCGAGGCCCTCGCGGCCTTCGACCCCGACATCGCCGGGGTCCTCACCGGCGAGCTCGGCCGGCTGCGGGGCGGGCTGCAGCTCATCGCCAGCGAGAACTTCTCCAGCCCCGAGGTCCTCACCGCGCTCGGCTCGACGTTGTCGAACAAGTACGCCGAGGGCTACCCGGGCCGGCGCTACTACGGCGGCTGCGCCGAGGTCGACGTCGCGGAGGAGCTCGCGATCGAGCGGTGCAAGGCGCTCTTCGGCGCCGACCACGCCAACGTCCAGCCGCACTCCGGCGCCAGCGCCAACCAGGCCGTCTACGGCGCGTTCCTCAAGCCCGGCGAGACGATCCTCGCGATGAGCCTGCCGCACGGCGGGCACCTCACCCACGGGACGAAGGTCAGCTTCTCGGGCAAGTGGTTCGACGCCGTGCACTACGGCGTCGACAAGGAGACCGAGGACGTCGACTACGACGAGGTCGAGCGGCTGGCCCGCGAGCACCGGCCCAAGGTCATCCTCGCCGGCGGCTCCGCCATCCCGCGGACCATCGACTTCGCCCGCTTCCGGGCCATCGCCGACGAGGTCGGGGCGATCTTCTGGGTCGACGCCGCGCACTTCATCGGCCTCGTCGCCGGGAAGGCCATCCCGAGCCCGGTGCCGTACGCCGACGTCGTGTCGTTCACGACGCACAAGGTGCTGCGCGGCCCCCGCTCCGGCGCCATCGTCTGCACCGAGGAGCACCGCGCCGCCATCGACAAGGCCGTCTTCCCGATGATGCAGGGCGGCCCGCAGATGCACACGATCGCCGCCAAGGCCGTGAACTTCAAGGAGTGCGCCACCCCGGAGTACGCCGAGTACGCGCGCCAGGTCGTCGCCAACGCCGCGGTCCTCGCCGAGACCCTCGGCGAGCACGGCATCCGCCCGACGACCGGCGGCACCGACACCCACCTCTCGCTGCACGACCTCCAGGGCGTGCTCGTCACCGGCGCCGACGCCGAGGCCCGCTGCGACGCCGCCGGGATCACGCTCAACAAGAACGCCATCCCCTTCGACCCGCAGAAGCCGAACATCGCCTCGGGCATCCGCGTGGGCACCCCGTGCGTGACGACCCAGGGCATGGGCGAGGACGAGATGCGGCGGGTCGCCGCCCTCATCGCCCGTGCGGTCGTCGACGGCGACGCCGACCCCGAGCACGCCGTCTCCCGCGAGGTGCGCGGCGCGGTCACCGAGCTCGTCGACGCCTTCCCGGCCTACCCCCGCCCGGCCCGAGGCTGACGCGCGAGCCGTCCCCGCCGTGACCGACGAGGCCCCCGAGAGCGAGCCGGAGCCGCGACTCCTCACCCGGCTGAACCGCCGGGGCTTCCGCCTCGTCATGCTGCTCGACGCGGTGGGCGTGCTCGCGCTCATGCTCGTCGTCATGGTCTCGCGCTTCGGCGCGCTGCCGTGGCCGACGTACACCGTGGGCCAGTACGCGTTCTCGTTCGCGGTCTCGACGCTCGTCTTCCTCGTGACGTTCTACTTCGGCGGGCTGTACGAGCGCGAGCCGCGGCTCGGGGGGAGCGGGGTCTTCGCCAAGGCCGCCCGGCTGGCGCTCGCGGCGGGCAGCTTCGTCGCCCTGCTCAACCTCGTCATCAGCGGCGTCGCCCGCCAGCGCTGGGAGATCACCGGCCGGGCGCTGCCGTTCCCCATCGGCAGCCTCGTGCTCGTCATCCTCCTCGCCGGTCTCGTCGTCGTGCTGAACCGCGGGATCGTCCACGTGCTGCGCACCCGCCGCGAGGGCCTGCCGCGGGTCGTGCTCGCCGGCGACGCCGCCGACCTGCAGCTGGCCCGCGACCACGTCGCCGTCAACGGCTCGGAGCTGCGGGTCGTCGCCGAGGTCGACGACCCGCACGAGATCGTCGACGTCGTCGACCGCACCGGCGCCACGGACGTGCTGCTGCTCTCCGGCGGCTGGCTCGACCTCTGGTACCCGCGCACCATCGGGCGCCTGGACCGCCGCGACGTCACCGTCCTCCTGCGCGTCGGCGGCCGCGAGACGCTCTTCGGCCTCGCGCGGCTGCGCGAGGTCGCGGGGCTGCCGTTCGTCCTCCTCATGCCGCAGACCATGGCCTCCTCCCAGCGGCACTTCAAGCGGCTGCTCGACCTCTTCCTCGTCCTCGTCACCGCGCCGGTCTGGATCGTCGTGCTCGCCGGCGTCGCGCTGCACCAGCTCGTCGTCGCGGGCCGGCCGCTGCTCTACACCCAGACCCGGGTCGGCGTCGGCGGCAAGACCTTCGAGATGCGCAAGTTCCGCACGATGCGCACCGACGCCGAGGCCCGCGGGGGAGCCCAGCTCGCCACCCGCGGCGACCCGCGGGTCATCCCCGCCTGCCGCTGGCTGCGCTCCACGCGCGCCGACGAGCTGCCGCAGATCCTCCACATCCTCGCCGGGCAGATGTCGGTCGTCGGACCCCGCCCCGAGCGCCCGGAGCTCACCGCCGGCTTCGAGCAGGAGATCGCCGGCTACACCCGCCGGCACGAGGTGCCGCCCGGCCTCACCGGCCTGGCCCAGATCCACGGGCGGTACCACACCGACGCCGAGTACAAGCTCGGCTACGACCTGCAGTACCTCGTCAACTGGTCGCCCGTGCTCGACCTCGAGATCATCGTGCGCACCGTCTGGGTGGTCCTCGCCCGCCGCGTCTGATCCCGCCGTCCCGCGGTTTTGCCGCGCGGCGAGCGCTTGTGATAACTTTCACAAGCCGTCCGGGACCCCCCGCCACGACCACCGAAGAGGCCGATCGTCGATGACCGACCGCAGCACCGCCACCGCAGGGCCGGGTGCCCCGTTCGCGGTCATGCTGCGTGGGGCGCTGGTCCCGGCGAGCATCGCCGGAGCGGTCACCGTGCTCGTCCTCGCGCTGGTCCGCGGTCCGGGGTCGGTCGTCGGCAGCCTGCTCGGCCTCGCCGTCTCGGTGGCCTTCTACGCCTCGGGCATGTTCCTGCTCAGCCGGCTCGTCCGTAGCGCCAGCCCGCACGCCTTCCTCGCCGTCGCCATGGCGGTGTACCTCGGCCAGGTGCTCGCGCTGCTCGTGTTCTTCGTCGTCTTCCGGCGGGCCTCGTGGGTCGACGGGACGGCGCTCGCGGTCGACGCCCTCGTCGTCACCCTCGCCTGGCAGGCCTTCGCCTACCGTGCGCTGCGCACCGCGCGGCTGCCGATCTACGACGAGCCGGCCGAGGCCGCGGGCCGCCGGGAGCAGGACCGATGAGGTCCGCACCGGGCGGGTCCGCCACCGTCGCGGCCATGTGCAAGGGTCGGGTAGCGTACGACCAGTCCGCAGGGGTGCCCGTCGCCGGCGCCCGTGACATCCCCGAGGAGAAGGTGTGAGCCCGAGCGTGGTCTCCGCTAGCTGGCTGTCCGGAGCCGTCGTCGCCGCCGAAGGAGGCGGGGAGGGCTTCGTCACCCCCGGTGTCCGCAACTTCTGGTGGCCGGTCATCCCCTTCGACGGCACCGGCCCCTGGGCCGTCACCCGTCCGGCCCTCGTCCTGCTCGTCTCGGTCGGCCTGCTGGCCTGGTTCTACGTCGGCGCGACGCGCAAGCTGTCGGTCGTCCCCAGCAAGAACCAGTTCCTTGTCGAGGGGTCCTACAACTTCGTCCGGAACACCATCGGCCGGGACATCATCGGCAGCAAGGACTTCCTCCAGTTCGTCCCGCTGCTGCTCACCCTCTTCACGCTGATCCTCGTGAACAACGTGTTCGGCATCGTGCCGTTCATCCAGTTCCCGACGATGAGCCGCGTCGGCATCCCGATCGTCCTCACCCTCATCGTGTACGTCACGTACCACACGGTGGCGATCCGCCGGAAGCACGGCGTCGTGGGCTACCTCAAGTCGCTCATCCCGCCGGGGCTGCCCGGCTGGCTCCGGCCGATCCTCTTCGTGCTCGAGTTCCTCACCTACTTCGTCATCCGGCCGCTGACGCTCGCGCTGCGACTCTTCGGCAACATGCTCGCCGGGCACCTCATGCTGCTCGTCTTCATCGTCGGCGGCGAGTACCTGCTGCTGCACGGGGACAACCTCTTCCTCCAGTTCTCCGGCGTCCTCTCGTTCGTCTTCTCGATCGCGATGACCTTCTTCGAGCTCCTCATCGAGTTCCTCCAGGCCTTCATCTTCACCCTCCTCGCGGCGCTGTACATCGGCGACGCGGTGAGCGAGCACCACTGACCCCCGGACCTCTCCGGTAGCACGTCCAGGAACACCACCGACGCCGGGACCGGCCCGGCGCCACCGAAAGGAACAGTGACATGACTGGCGACATCGCCTACCTCGGCTACGGCCTTGCCGCGATCGGCCCCGGCATCGGTGTCGGTCTCATCTTCGCCGCCTACATCAACGGCGTCGCCCGCCAGCCCGAGGCCCGCGGCATGCTCCAGACCATCGCCTTCACCGGCATGGCCATCACCGAGGCGCTGGCCATCCTCGGCCTCGTCTTCGCCTTCGTCTTCCAGGGCTGACGAGCACCCGCTCCGACCGCCCGTAGGACCGACAGATTGGACGCGTCGTGATCACCGCATCCCTGGTGGCCGCCGAAGAGACGGGATACCCGTCCGGCTTCCCCCTGCTCCCGCACCCCGGCGAGATGGTCATCGGACTCATCGCCTTCGCCATCCTGTACTGGCTGTACAAGACGAAGGTCGTGCCGCGCCTCGAGGAGCTGTACGCCGAGCGTGCGGCCGCCATCGAGGGCGGGATGCAGCAGGCCGAGCAGGCGCAGGCCGAGGCCCGCGAGGCGCTGGAGAAGTACACGGCGCAGCTCGCCGAGGCGCGGGCCGAGGCCGGCGAGATCCGGGAGTCCGCGCGCGAGCAGGGCGCCCAGATCGTCGCCGAGATGCGGGCCCAGGCGCAGGCCGAGGCCACCCGCATCACCGAGGCCGCCAAGCGTCAGGTCGAGGCCGAGCGCCAGCAGGCCGTCGTCCAGCTGCGCCAGGAGGTCGGGACGCTCTCGACCGCCCTCGCGAGCAAGATCGTCGGCGAGTCCCTCGAGGACGAGGTGCGCCAGAAGGGCATCGTCGACCGGTTCCTCAGCGAGCTCGAGTCCGGCGAGGTCAAGCCCGAGAAGGTCGCGCCGGCCGGGCAGGACGCCTGATGCGCGGCTCCTCCCGCGGTGCCGCCCGCGCGTCCCAGGAGGCGTTCGACGCCGCCCTGGGGTCCAGTGCGGACGGGACGACGCTCGCCGAGGAGCTGTTCGCGGTGACGGGCGTCGTCGAGAACAACGCCTCGCTGCGGCGGGCGCTCGGCGACCCCTCGCGTGAGGGCGAGCAGAAGGCGGCGCTGGCCCGCTCGCTGTTCGGCGGCAAGGTCTCGGACGCCACGTCCGGCCTCGTCGCGTCGGTCGCCTCGCAGCGGTGGGCGGCCGAGCGGGACATGGGCGACACGCTCGAGGCCCTGGCCGTCCAGGCGCTGCTCGCGAACGCCGAGGGCACCGGCCGGATCGACCGGGTCGAGGACGAGCTCTTCCGCTTCGAGCGCATCGTCGCCGCGGACCCCGCGCTGCGCGACACGCTCTCGAGCCGGAACACCGACGCCGACGGCAAGGCCGGCCTCGTGCGCACCCTGCTCGAGGACAAGGCGGCCCCGGAGACGGTGCGCCTGGCCGAGCAGGCCGTGCGGGTGCCGCGCGGCCGGCGGCTCGACCGGGTCATGGAGACCTACCTCGAGCTCGCCTCGCGCCGGCGCGACGAGCTGTCCGCGCTCGTCACCGTCGCGGCGCCGCTCACCGAGCAGCAGTCGGCGCGGCTGCGCAGCGCCCTCGAGCAGCACTACGGCAAGGCCGTCACGCTCCAGGTCGTCCAGGACCCCACGGTCATGGGCGGCATCCGGGTCCAGGTCGGCGACGAGGTCGTCGACGGCACGGTGCTCCGGCGCCTCGAGGAGGCTCGCCGGCACGTCGCCGGGAGCTGACACCCGCCCGACCACAACTGCAGACCGCACGACCCACCAGAACTTCGGCCCATGAGGGGCCGGCGATGCGAGGAGAAGATCAGACATGACGGAGCTCTCGATCCGTCCGGAGGAGATCCGGGACGCGCTGGACAGCTACGTGCGCTCCTACGAGCCGGGCGCCGCCGCGCGCGAGGAGGTCGGCCGCGTCACGGACGCCGGTGACGGCATCGCGCACGTCGAGGGCCTGCCCTCGGCGATGACCAACGAGCTGCTGCAGTTCGAGGACGGCACGC
Organism: Phycicoccus flavus; assembly: GCF_004025965.2. Lineage (GTDB taxonomy): Bacteria > Actinomycetota > Actinomycetes > Actinomycetales > Dermatophilaceae > Phycicoccus > Phycicoccus flavus. The sequence continues at coordinate 34,958 of NZ_SAYU02000034.1, forward strand.
TGGGCCTCGCGCTCAACCTCGACGTCCACGAGATCGGCGTCGTCGTCCTCGGTGAGTACAGCGGCATCGAGGAGGGCCAGGAGGTCAAGCGCACCGGCGAGGTCCTCTCGGTCCCCGTCGGCGACGCCTTCCTCGGCCGCGTCGTCGACCCGCTCGGCAACCCCATCGACGGCATGGGCGAGATCGACACCAGCGAGCGCCGCGCCCTCGAGCTGCAGGCCCCGACGGTCGTCCAGCGCAAGTCGGTCCACGAGCCGCTGCAGACCGGCCTCAAGGCCGTCGACGCGATGACCCCCATCGGCCGCGGCCAGCGCCAGCTGATCATCGGCGACCGGCAGACCGGCAAGACGACGGTCGCGGTCGACACGATCATCAACCAGAAGGAGTTCTGGGAGACCGGCGACCCGACCAAGCAGGTCCGCTGCATCTACGTCGCCATCGGCCAGAAGGGCTCGACCATCGCGTCGGTCCGCGGCACCCTCGAGGAGGCCGGCGCGATGGAGTACACGACCATCGTCGCGGCCCCGGCGTCCGACTCCGCGGGCTTCAAGTACCTCGCGCCCTACACCGGCTCGGCCATCGGCCAGCACTGGATGTACGACGGCAAGCACGTCCTCATCGTCTTCGACGACCTGTCCAAGCAGGCCGAGGCCTACCGCGCCGTGTCGCTGCTCCTGCGCCGCCCGCCGGGCCGCGAGGCCTACCCGGGCGACGTCTTCTACCTGCACAGCCGGCTGCTCGAGCGCTGCGCCAAGCTCTCCGACGACCTCGGCGCGGGCTCGATGACCGGCCTGCCCATCATCGAGACCAAGGCCGGTGACGTCTCGGCGTTCATCCCGACCAACGTCATCTCCATCACCGACGGGCAGATCTACCTCCAGGCGGACCTGTTCAACGCCAACGTCCGTCCGGCCATCGACGTCGGCATCTCGGTCTCCCGCGTCGGCGGCGCCGCGCAGATCAAGGGCATGAAGGACGTCGCCGGACGCCTCAAGCTCGACCTCGCGCAGTTCCGTGCCCTCGAGGCCTTCGCGATGTTCGCCTCCGACCTCGACCCGGCCTCGCGGGCCCAGCTCGCGAAGGGCGCCCGCCTCGTCGAGCTGCTCAAGCAGCCGCAGGCCGCGCCGTTCCCGGTCGAGGAGCAGGTCGTGTCCATCTGGCTCGGCACCACCGGCCAGCTCGACGACGTCGAGGTCGAGGACGTCCGCAAGTTCGAGGCCGAGTTCCTCGACCACCTGCGGCGGACCAAGTCCGACCTGCTCTCGGGCATCCGGGAGACCGGCAAGTTCCCCGACGAGACCCGCGAGGCGCTGGAGTCCGAGGTGAAGACCTTCAAGGACAAGCACTTCGACGGCTCGGGCTCCTCCTCGGTGCCGGTCGGCTCCGACGAGGAGGACGGCGGCGACGCGATGGACTCCGACCAGGAGCAGATCGTCAAGCAGAAGCGCTGAGCGCGCGGTCCACCGAGCACACACCACGAAAGGCGGAATGACATGGGAGCGCAGATCCGGGAGTACCGGCAGCGCATCCGGTCCGTCAGCGCGACGAAGAAGATCACCCGGGCCATGGAGCTCATGGCGGCCTCGCGGGTCGTCAAGGCCCAGCAGGCGGTCCGGGAGTCCACGCCGTACGCCCGGGCGCTGACCCGGGCGGTCTCGGCGGTCGCGACGTTCTCGAACGAGGACCACCCGCTGACGACGGAGAAGGAGGACGTGCGCCGCGCCGCGGTCGTCATCATGACCTCCGACCGTGGCCTGGCGGGCGCGTACTCCTCCTCGGTCCTCAAGGAGAGCGAGCGCCTCGTCGCCCGGCTCCGCGAGGAGGGCAAGGAGGTCGTCCCCTACCTCCTCGGCCGCAAGGCGATCGGCTTCTACACCTTCCGCCAGCGCGAGTTCGCGGAGTCCTGGAGCGGCTTCTCCGAGAAGCCGACCTTCGAGACGGCCCGCGAGATCGGGGAGCGGCTCGTCGCCGACTTCACGACCGCGACCGACGAGGGTGGCGTGGACGAGGTCCACGTCGTCTTCACCCGGTTCGTCTCGATGGTCACCCAGGAGCCCGAGGTCATCCGCCTGCTGCCGCTCGAGATCGTCGAGGGCACCGAGGCGCCGGACCCGGACGACCTGCTGCCGCTCTACGAGTTCGAGCCGAGCGCGAACCAGGTGCTGGACGCGCTGCTGCCGAAGTACGTCAACGCGCGGCTGTTCAACTGCATGCTCATGGCCGCGGCCTCCGAGCTCGCCGCCCGCCAGCGGGCGATGAAGTCGGCGACCGACAACGCCGAGGAGCTCATCAAGAAGTACACCCGGCTGGCGAACCAGGCCCGCCAGGCCGAGATCACCCAAGAGATCAGCGAGATCGTCGGCGGCGCCAGCGCGCTGGCCGAGAGCAAGTGAGCGAGAGAGAGACCATGACTGCAACTGTCAGCGAGCGCAGCGAGACCAGCGAGTCCGGTGGCGTCGGCCGGATCTCGCGCATCATCGGACCCGTCGTCGACGTCGAGTTCCCCGTCGACGCGATGCCGGACCAGTACAACCTGCTCACCGCCGAGGTCGAGCTCGGCGGCAACACCAACGTCCTCAACCTCGAGGTCGCCCAGCACATCGGCGACAACATGGTCCGGGCCATCTCGCTCCAGCCGACCGACGGCCTGGTCCGCGGGACGGCGGTGCAGGACACCGGCGGCCCCATCTCGGTGCCCGTCGGCGACGTCACCCTCGGCAAGGTCTTCAACGCCACCGGCGTGTGCCTGAACCTCGAGGAGGGCGAGACCCTCGACGTCCAGGAGCGCTGGGGCATCCACCGCACCGCGCCGGCCTTCGACCAGCTGGAGTCCAAGACCCAGATGTTCGAGACGGGCATCAAGGTCATCGACCTGCTCACCCCGTACGTCCAGGGCGGCAAGATCGGCCTGTTCGGCGGGGCCGGGGTCGGCAAGACCGTCCTCATCCAGGAGATGATCGCCCGCGTCGCCCGCGACCACGGCGGTGTGTCGGTGTTCGCCGGCGTCGGCGAGCGCACCCGTGAGGGCAACGACCTCATGGTCGAGATGGAGGAGGCCGGCGTCCTCGGCCAGACCGCGCTGGTCTTCGGCCAGATGGACGAGCCGCCGGGCACCCGCCTGCGCGTCGCCCTGTCCGCGCTGACGATGGCGGAGTACTTCCGCGACGTGCAGAGCCAGGACGTGCTGCTCTTCATCGACAACATCTTCCGGTTCACCCAGGCCGGGTCCGAGGTCTCGACCCTGCTCGGCCGCATGCCGTCGGCGGTCGGCTACCAGCCGACGCTCGCGGACGAGATGGGCACGCTCCAGGAGCGGATCACCTCGACCCGGGGTCACTCGATCACCTCGATGCAGGCGATCTACGTCCCCGCCGACGACTACACCGACCCGGCGCCGGCGACGACGTTCGCCCACCTCGACGCGACGACCGAGCTCTCCCGCGAGATCGCCTCGCTCGGCATCTACCCGGCCGTGGACCCGCTCACCTCGACGAGCCGGATCCTCGACCGCCGGTACATCTCCGCCGAGCACTACGACACCGCGGTGCGCGTCAAGCAGATCCTCCAGCGCAACAAGGAGCTGCAGGACATCATCGCCATCCTCGGCATCGACGAGCTGTCCGAGGAGGACAAGATCCTCGTCAACCGGGCGCGTCGTCTTCAGCGGTTCCTGTCGCAGAACACCTACGTGGCCAAGCAGTTCACCGGCATCGAGGGCTCGACGGTCCCGCTGTCGGACACCATCGAGGCGTTCACGAAGATCTGCGACGGCGAGTACGACCACGTCGGCGAGCAGGCGTTCTTCATGTGCGGCGGGCTCGACGACGTCGAGCGGCAGTGGGCCGAGATCCAGAAGAACCTCTGATGGCCCTCCAGGTCGAGCTCGTCGCCGCGGACCGCAAGGTCTGGGAGGGTGAGGCGAGCCAGGTCAGCGCCCGCTCCACCGAGGGCGACCTCGGGGTGCTCCCCGGGCACCAGCCGACCCTCGTGGTCCTCGCCGAGGGCGAGGTGCGGATCAACTCCGGCGGCTGGAAGACCGCGTCGGTCGACGGCGGCTTCATGTCGGTCGACCACGACCGCGTGACGATCGTGGCCGAGTCGGTCGACGCCGCGGGCATGGGTTCCTGACGGCGGGCGGGGACGGGCACCGGATGGACGCACTGGTCGTCTCCGAGCTCGTCCTCGCCCTCGTCGTCGTGCTCGTCGTCGGCGCGCTCACCTTCGTGTGGGCGCGCCGTCGCTACATCGCGGGGGACGGCCGGCCCGTCATGCTGTGCGCGCGGCGCGACGACGCGCAGGCGCGCTGGCGGCTCGGGCTGGCCCGGCTCGGGGCCGAGCGCTTCGAGTGGTTCAGCATCGTCGGGCCGTCGCTGCGGCCCGAGGTGTCGTGGCTGCGCGGCGAGGTCCGGCTCGGGTCGCCGAAGCCGACCCCCGACGTCATCCCCGGCCTCGCCGAGCCGGTCGCCGTGTCCGGCAGCGCGGCGGGACGCACCTGCGAGTTCGCGTTCGTCCCGGCCGCCTACACCGCCGTCCGGGCCTGGCTGGAGTCCAGCCCGCCCGGCTACAACGTCAACGTCGCCTGACCGTCAGCGGTCCGGCGCCTCCTCGCGGCCGCCGCCGGGCTGCCACAGCACGTCGCCGCCGGCGTCGAGGTTCGCCGTGCGGGCGAGCACGAACAGCAGGTCCGAGAGCCGGTTGAGGTAGCGGGCGGTGCTTGGGTTGACCCCGCCCTCGCCACGCTGCGTACCCGGCTCCGTGCCGTACTCGGTGATGGCGGCCCAGGTGCTCCGCTCGGCCCGCCGGACGACGGTGAGCGCCTGATGGAGGAAGGCCGAGCCGGCGGTGCCGCCGGGCAGGATGAACGAGCGCAGTGTCGGCAGGGGCTCGAGGTAGCGGTCGCAGTCGGCCTCGAGCTCGGCCACCCACTCCTCCCGCACCCGCAGCGGCGGGTGCTCGTAGGACTCCTGGAGCGGGGTGCACAGGTCGGCGCCGACGTCGAAGAGGTCGTTCTGCACCCGCAGGAGGACCGCGCGCACGTCCTCCGGCAGCCCGCCGCAGGCGATGGCGACCCCGAGCGCGGCGTTCGCCTCGTTGGCGTCGGCGTACGCGGCGAGCCGGGGGTCGGTCTTCGCCGTGCGGCTGAAGTCGCCGAGGGCCGTCGTCCCCTCGTCGCCGGTGCGGGTGTAGATGCGGGTGAGGTTGACCATGGGCCCAGTGTCGCCGATCCGGGGCCACGAGCCCTCCGGAGGCCCCTCCCGGGGGGCGCGCACCGATTCGTGACCGAACCGTGACCGGGATCGGCGTACCCGACCGGCGCCCCCGGCCGTCTTCCTGTACGAAGGACTCGAACGAGGGGAGCCGACATGGGGGTCGAGACACAGCCGGTCGTCACGGTGCAGCAGCGGTCGGCGGACGAGGTGCTCGTCCGCGTCGCGGGACGCCTGGATCGCGGGACGGTGGGGGACCTGCGCACGACGCTCCGACCGCTCGTCGACCCGCCCGGCACCACCGTCCTCGTCGACCTCGAGGACGCGCAGGTCGGGGACGCCGCCGCCCTCGCGCTCCTCGTCGAGCTTCGCCGGCGCGCGGAGCGCCGGGGCAGCGCACTCCAGGTCGTCGCGGCCGACGCCCGCACCCTGAGGCTGCTGCGCCGGGCCCGCCTCGGCGCGGTCGTCGCCCCGGCACTGCTCGTCCCGACGGCCGCGCTCGCCACCGTCTGACCGCCGGCCGACGGTCCCGGCCCCGCGGGGGTGAGCAGGATCACCGCCCCCGACCGGGGCTGTGGGCACCGTCACCGCGCGAGCGCCTACCCGGCTCGCAGGCCCCCGGCTAGCGTTCCCGGCATGTCCGAGCACCCCGACGCCGTGCCGCCCGAGCGCGACCGCCCCTGGGTGATGCGCACGTACGCGGGGCACAGCAGTGCCGCGGCGAGCAACGCGCTCTACCGGCGCAACCTCGAGAAGGGGCAGACGGGCCTGTCGGTGGCGTTCGACCTGCCGACCCAGACCGGCTACGACCCCGACCACCCGCTGGCCCGCGGCGAGGTCGGCAAGGTCGGCGTCCCGGTCAGCCACGTCGGCGACCTGCGCGCGCTGTTCGAGGGCATCCCCCTCACCGCGACGAACACCTCGATGACGATCAACGCGACGGCGATGTGGCTGCTCGCGCTCTACGAGGTCGTGGCCGAGGAGCAGGCCGGTGCGGCGGGGGAGGACCCGGCCTCGGTCAAGGCCGCCCTCGCCGGCACGACGCAGAACGACATCATCAAGGAGTACCTCTCGCGCGGGACCTACGCCTTCCCGCCCGGGCCCTCACTGCGGCTGGTCACCGACCTCGTCGCGTACACCGTGTCCGAGATCCCGCGCTGGAACCCCATCAACATCTGCAGCTACCACCTGCAGGAGGCCGGGGCGACGCCGGTGCAGGAGGTGGCCTACGCGCTGTCGACGGCGGTCGCGGTGCTCGACGCCGTCCGCGACTCGGGCCAGGTGCCGCCCGAGCGGTTCGGGGACGTCGTCGCGCGGATCTCGTTCTTCGTCAACGCCGGCGTGCGCTTCGTCGAGGAGATGTGCAAGATGCGCGCCTTCGTCCGGCTGTGGGACGAGATCACCCGCGAGCGGTACGGCGTCGAGGACGCGCGGCAGCGGCGGTTCCGCTACGGCGTGCAGGTGAACTCGCTCGGCCTCACCGAGGCGCAGCCGGAGAACAACGTCCAGCGCATCGTCCTGGAGATGCTCGCCGTGACGCTGAGCAAGGACGCCCGCGCGCGGGCCGTCCAGCTGCCGGCCTGGAACGAGGCGCTCGGCCTGCCCCGCCCGTGGGACCAGCAGTGGTCGCTGCGCATCCAGCAGGTGCTGGCGCACGAGTCGGACCTGCTGGAGCACGAGGACCTGTTCGAGGGCTCGGTCGTCGTCGCCGCCAAGGTCGACGAGCTCGTGGCCGGCGCCCGCGAGGAGATGGCCCGGGTCGAGGAGCTCGGCGGGGCCGTCGCCGCCGTCGAGGGCGGGTACATGAAGTCCGAGCTCGTCGCCTCGCTGGCCCGCCGGCGGGCGCGGATCGAGTCCGGCGAGGAGGTCGTCGTCGGGGTCAACCGCTGGACGACGAGCGAGCCCAACCCGCTGACCGCCGACCTCGGCACCGCCGTGCAGACCGTCGACGCGGGCGTCGAGCAGGCCGCCGTCGAGGCCGTCCGGCGCTGGCGGGAGGAGCGCGACGCCGACCCGGAGCGACGCGCCCGCGCCGGCGCGGCGCTGGAGCGCCTGCGCACCGACGCCGGCACCGACGCCAACCTCGTCCCGGCCAGCCTCGAGTGCGCCCGGGCCGGGGTCACGACGGGGGAGTGGGCCGGCGCCCTCCGCGAGGTGTTCGGGGAGTTCCGGGCGCCCACCGGCGTCGGCGCCGCGGCGGGCGCCGGGTCCGGGACGAAGGCCCTGCACCGGGTCCGTGAGCGCGTCCGGTCCACCGGCCACGAGCTGGGCGAGACCCTACGGGTCCTCGTCGGCAAGCCCGGCCTGGACGGGCACTCCAACGGCGCCGAGCAGGTGGCGGTCCGTGCGCGCGACGCCGGCTTCGAGGTCGTCTACCAGGGGATCCGGCTGACCCCCGAGCAGATCGTCGGGGCGGCCGTCGCCGAGGACGTCCACCTCGTCGGGCTCTCGATCCTCTCCGGCTCGCACATGGAGCTGGTCCCGGACGTCCTGGCCCGGCTGCGCGAGGCGGGGGCCGGGGACGTCCCGGTCGTCGTCGGCGGGATCATCCCGCCCGCGGACGCCGCCCGGCTCGAGGAGATGGGGGTGGCGGCGGTCTTCACACCCAAGGACGTCGCGCTCACGGAGATCGTGGACCGCTTCGTCGACGTCATCCGGGTCTCGCGGGGGCTGCCGGCCCCGGACGCCGCCGTGCCGGCCGACGCCTGAACGGCGCCGACCGGCACGAGGGTGGTGCGGCGGCCTCGGCCGCCGGGGGCGTCAGCCGCCGAGGGCGTCGGTGAGCGCCTTGCTGAACGCCGGCAGGTCGTCGGGGTTGCGGCTCGTGATGAGGTTGTCGTCGACGACGAGCTCCTGGTCCTCCCACGTCGCGCCCGCGTTGCGCAGGTCAGTCTGCAGGCTCGGCCACGAGGTGAGGGTGCGCCCGCGCAGGACGTCGGCCTCCGCGAGGGTCCACGGGGCGTGGCAGATCGCGGCCACGGGCTTGCCGGACTCGACGAAGGTCCGCACGAAGGACACGGCGTCGGAGTCGGTCCGCAGGGCGTCCGGGTTGGCGACGCCGCCGGGCAGCACGAGGGCGTCGTAGTCGCCGACCTCGGCCTGCGCGACGGTGACGTCGACGTCGAAGGTGTCGCCCTTGTCGAGGTGGTTGAAGGCCTGGACGGAGCCGGACTCCGTCGAGAGCAGGACCGGGGTGTGGCCGGCCTGCTCGACCGCCTGCCACGGCTCGGTGAGCTCGACCTGCTCGATGCCCTCCGTGGCGACGAGGAAGGCGACCTTCCGGTTCGTGGTGGGGGTGGTGCTCATGGGGTGTCCTCTCCGGTCGGGGTACACCAGAGGACTACCCGAGAGCGGCGCAGGACAAACCAACCCGGGCGGGCGGGACGGGCCGCGCCGGCGGCTCAGGCCCGGGTGCCGATCCCCAGCGGGCTCCGGTGACGGGAGGCCACGGCGGGGCGGCGGCGGTGCTCGACGACGGCGATGCCGGCGAAGGTCAGGAGGGTCAGCGGCCAGACCAGGCAGAACAGGGCGGTCCAGACGGCGGCCGAGCGCACCCGCATCGAGCGGCGCGAGTCGAAGGCCAGGGCGGCGCCCACGAGGGCGACCGACCCGGCGACGGCCAGGTAGGCGGTGGCGACGTGCATCAGCGTCATCGGGGTCCCCCGTCGATCAGGCCGGCCGGACGTGCGTCGTGCCGGAGTGGCTCGCCCGTCATCCTCGGTCCGTCCTCGTCGACATCTGTTCGGTTCGCTGGCGTCCACCCTACGGAAGAACGTCTGGGAATCCCATGGACGTCGGGTGAACGGCGCGCCGTTCTGGCCGAACGGCCCATGCCCGCGGGGGTACGGGTGGCGCTCGCTCAGAAGAGCCGGTGGTCGCGGTCGTCCAGCCCGCGCAACGCGTCGTAGTCGAGGACGACGCAGCGGATGCCGCGGTCCTCGGCGAGC
>NZ_SAYU02000035.1 GCF_004025965.2 Phycicoccus flavus
TCACGAGCCGCGTCCCGACCGTAGGCATTGGCTCCGCCGCGGCGCGCTTCGCGGTGGAGAGGGCTACTTGCCGTGCAGGCAGCGGTCCTGTTGATTCGTCGACAGGGGGATGTCGCTCATGGGGTATTTGGCCCGCTGCGGACCGACGTCGTCGCCTAAGATCCGGCTGTGGCTCAGAAGCGCCCAGAACCGAACACGTTGGACATCTTCGTGGGTAGGTTGACCCGGGGGTCCTCCACGATGCTCGAGTACAACCAGCGCCAGTTCCTGAAGGCGCAGGCGGCCAGGCGAGATCGGACTGTACGTCGTCTCGGCCGCCCAAGCGAGGCGAAGGACGAGGGGTCGAGCTGAACTGTGGAACACCTCGAATCGTGAAGACGTGCTCACTGCAGCTGAAGGCATCTCCGCTGCGCTATGACGCAGCCAGGTGGCGGTGAGGTCTCGGGCGCACGAGCGGGCCTGGGCTGGACAGGTGGTGGGGTCCTGACGACGGGGTGAGGTCGCGCGTCCGCCCGGACTACCGCTGCAGGTCGTCGAACACTTCCGTCGGCAGACGGCGCCCGCCTCCAGACGCGGCGTGACGGCGTCCGTCGGCAACCTGACGGATCGCGAGGCCGGGATCCTAGGCCTTCTGGTCGGAGGAGCCACGACGCGGCAGATCGCCACGCAGCTCTTCCTGGAGCCGGTGACGATCCGAATCCACATCCACACCATCCTGCGCAAGCTGCGGGCAAGGACCGTCAGGCGGCCATCGACCTCTTCACCGGCGGTGAAGGATCCACGGGGAGGTGACGGCCACCGCGCACAACCGCCCTCCGGACGACCCTTTCGGGTAGAAGACCCGGGCGGTCCCGCCCACGGACCGGCGGCGCGGCCCGCCCCTCACAGCGGACCGCGCCGTCGGCCGTCCGCGGTCCCGGTGCCGGGCCACTGGGGAACGGCGACCGTCGCTCACCCCTTGACGGCACCCGAGGTGACTCCGGACCAAGAACCGCTGCCGCCCCGTTACCGCCCTCATCCACGGCCTGCACATCACCAGCAGCGACGCCACCACCGGCGAGATCCTGCGCGAGCTCACCCTCGACACCACCCGCCGATACCAACCCCAACACCAGAAACTCCCCGAACCCTGAGGGTTCGGGGAGTCCGCGATGTCCTGAGACATCACACCTGCGCGCCCGAAGGGATTCGAACCCCTAACCTTCTGATCCGTAGACCGCCGGCCAGGTGTCTGGAGCCGACCCGGCACGCCCACGGCCGACACCCACTGCGGTCGAACGTAGCAGGTCAGGCCGGGTGGACTCCCCGGTGTCGGAACCGGTCGGATGCGGTCGCGCCAGGGCGGACCGCCGATGTCGCGGAGAGGTTCTGGGGCCATTCCGGGGCCAGCACTCGCCGATTCCCAAGATCCAAACTGTCTTACACTGCGTGTTACATTCGCTGGCATGGCCGACACGATCACCTTTCGCCCCGACGAGGACGCCGCTCGAGCACTCGCCGCGCTGACCGCAGACGGCACATCAGTCTCCACCGCGGTCCGGGCCGCACTGATCGACGCCGCCCGTGACCGTGCCCGCACGGCACTGCGCGCCGAGGCCGAGGCGCTGGCCGCCGACGAGCACGACCGGGCCGAAGCCGCACAAGTGCTGAGAGACATGGAGACCCTGCGTGCGTGGTGAGGTCTTCCGGCTGGTGGCGCCCCGAGACGCCCGCGGACACGAGCAGGCACGCACCAGGTACGCGGTCGTCGTCCAGTCCGACTCACTCCCGCTCACGACCTGGCTGGTCGCCCCCACCTCCACCTCGGCACGCCCGGCCAGCTTCAGACCCGAGGTCCTGATCGCCGGCCGGCGCACGCTGGTGCTCGCCGAGCAGACGACCGCCGTCGACCCCAGCCGACTCGGTGACAGCACGGGCCACCTGACCTACAACGAGCTCCGGCGCGTGGAGGCAGCCCTCCGCCTCGTCCTCGATCTGTAGCTGACCAGTTCGCTCAGCGACGAACCCTTGGTGGGAGCCGCCTCCGTCACCACCACAGATCAGTTGTCACCGATCGGTGCAGCAGTCCCCGGCGTACCCCAGACCGTCCTTGGTCGCGATGACGACTCCGGACAGCCGTAGGCGCCGACCCCAAGAAGAGGGCCGGCGCCTACGGGGTGGTGCCGTTGTCAGCCCACGCGGATGAGCCGGTCGACGACGTGCGCTACCTGGACCTGGCCGAGGTTCACGTCCATCCGCTGCGGGTCGACCACGGCGACGACGTCACCGTCGGCGCTGAGCAGCCGGACCGACCCGTCCTGCACCGAGACGGTGAGGCGGTGGCCGCCCGCGGTCGTCAGCGTGTCACCGTCGGCGGCGAGCAGGTTGCGGCTGACCAGGGTCGTGCCGGGCAGCACGTGGTCCAGCAGCAGCTGCTCCACCTGGCCCACCGGCAGGTCCCGGATCTTGCCAGCCGCGGCCCGCTCGTTGGGCAGGCTCTCCCCAGTCAGCTGCGACAGGGCCTTCGTGAAGGCGGTGTCGTCGACGAGGAACACCGTGGCCGACGTCGCCGGGTCGTCGAGCAGCGCCAGGGTCGAGCCCTTCTTCTGCTTCAGCACCCAGCTCTTGGCGAAGGTGAACAGGTCGTAGTCCTCTCCGTTCACCGACTGCCCGTTCTCGGGACCCGAGCCGTCCCGAGCGAGCACCGCACCGACCGAGGTCGCTGTCGCCCACTGCGGCGGCGTGAACGGCGCGATCTCGATGCGGTCGATGATCGGGGCGTTCGGCGAGCGCAGGATCAGGCCGGGGTATTTCGGCCCCCAGACGTCCGAGGCGTAGGTCTCGCCGTCCCAGTTGGGCTCCTCCTCCGAGCGGAAGGAGATGGTGTTCTTCCCGGCCTTCAGGGGCAGATAGACAGTGCGCTCCCAGAAGTTGTTCTCGTGGAACGTCGGAACGAACATCGTCTGCGGGAGCACGAGCTTCCCGTTGACCGAGATGTCGGCGTGCCGGGCGACCGGGTTGGGGTTGTAGTGCGTCGCCGGCACCTGCTCCGGGTTGGAGAACCGCAGCGTCATCGCGTAGGTCCCCGCGGAGTCCGCGGTGACGTCGAAGGTGAGCGTGTTGTCGTTGCCCGGCTCACCGCCGACGCCCTCCACGGCCTGGCCGCCGCTGGCGAGGTCGAGGTCGGAGACGTGGGCATCGCCGCCCAGGCGCGCATCCTCGGCCTCGTAGCTGCGCGGGAGCCAGCTGACGTCGGGGGCGACGACCAGCCGGTCCACCCACGCCGTCCCGGTGACGACGACCTTGTTGACGCCGCCCTCGAGGTAGGCCCGGGCGGTGCCGTCCTTCAGGTACCGGACAGCCCGGCCGTTGACGGTGAGCGAGCCCCGCGCCGTGCCGACGGTGTCGACGTCCAATGCCTGCTCGCCCTCATGTGCTGCGTACACCCAGAAGGTGGCCGTGTCGCCGGACCCGAGTGTCGCGCCGCCGGGGCCGGACACGTCCGCCCCTGCGGGGGCCGTCCAGCTGGTCGTACCGCCGGAGAGCTCGGCGTACTCGCCCTCGTAGACGGAGGCCGCCGCGGCCGGGTTCGGCAGACCGAGGACGATCCGGTCGACGATGGCGTCGCCGGTCGTGTGCCTCGTCCCGTCCTTGCTCTGGACCGACAGCGAGATGGTGTGGGTCCCCTCGGTGAGGTCGACGGTGGTGTCGGCGTGGTCCCAGACCACCCACTTGTAGGCCAGCGGCAGGTGAATCTCCTGCTCCTGGCCACCATCGACCCGCACGAAGACGTTCGTCGGCCCCTGCTCCTGCACCGAGGCGAAGGTGTTGAGGGTGCTGGAGAAGACCTGCAGGTCGTACGTGCCGTCCTGCGGTGCGTCCACGGAGAAGTCGAGGGTGAGGTCGGAGTCGGTGCGCAGGGCGCCGACGTCGCGTCGTCCCGAGGTGTAGAAGCCGCTGACGTTGCTCGGGCTGCCCTCCGGGCCGTTGAGGTAGTACGGGCCACCGGTGTGGCTCGCGGCCTCGGCCTCGTACGACTTCTGCCAGAGCATCGGTGCGACCGAGGTCGAGGTCCCGACGCCGGCCGGTGACACGAGGATCCGGTAGGCCGAGGACTCGGTGAGGGTCGGCAGCGCGTCACCGCCGAAGTCCAGCGCCACCGAGCCGTTGGTCACGGGGACGGTGAGCTCAGCGACGTGGCGGGGTTCCGGCGAGTCGCCGATCTGGCCGGTCCAGGGGATCTCCTCGACGGTCACCCGCACCTGCTCGCCCATCGCTGCCGCGACGTGGTCGAAGGCCACGAGCGAAGGGCCGCTCTTGCCGCCGACGATGGCTTGCGCGAGGTTCTTGTCGGGATCGAGCGTCGCGACACCCTGCAGCGTGTAGCTGGTGTTCGGCTGCGGCGGGGTCACCTTCACGGTGTGCCCGGTCATCCGGGAGTACGCGTTGTACAGCCACCACTGGCCGTTGCCGCGGTTGGTCTGAACGGCCGAGTCGTTGAGGTTCCCGTTGAGGTTCCAGAACGCGATCATCCCGTCGACCTTCTTGTCCTCGAAGGCAGAGATCCACTGGATCATCTGGCCCGGGACGGAGGTGTGGTAGTTGAACGCGTACTCGTCGATGTTGATGGGACGGTCGGTGCCGGTGCCGAAGACCTCGTCCTCCCAGCCCCTCAGACGATCGACGGATGTGCGCACCGAGGCGGGGTTGCTCAGCTCGTGCCAAGTGATGATGTCCGGCGCGGTACCGGCGTCCTTCGTGTGCTGGAGGAAGCCCTTGACCTGGTTGAAGAGAACGCTGGTATTGGGCCCGGCGACCGGCGTGTCCGGCAGCTCCTTCTTGATCATGGCCTGGGCCTTGTCCCACGCGGCGAAGTAGTCGGTGGGGTTGTTGAGCCAGCTGGTGCCGTTGTAGCTCCACCGGCCGGTGCCGAACATGTTGCCCTCGGGCTCGTTGAAGGGCTCGATGACGATGTTGTCGGCCAGGTCCGGGTTCTGCTCGATGACGGCCTTGACCTGGTCCAGCTGGGTCTGCAGGACGCGGAAGTAGTCGTCCAGACGGGCCTGCGGGGTGTCGCCCGGCCACTGGTAGGGGAAGCCGCGGTAGTAGTCCGTCGGGCGGATGTAGATGTCGCCGTTCGTGGTGCGGGCGAGCGGCTTCAGCACCTCGAGGGCGTCCGAGCCCGGGTGCTGCGCGCCGTCCTGGCCCTTGGTGGCGTTGGTCTGCAATCCGAACCCGTCGATGAGGTTGTCGGTGGGCATGCCGTCGTCGTAGAGGCCGTAGAGCGCGCCCGCAGCGCCGCCCTTGAAGGGACCGGTGTCGGTGCCGAGGTCGATGCTGATCTCGCCTTCGCGGATCACCCGGACGGTGGCGGTGACGGCCGTGCCCGCGGCGTCCCCGGCGACGGTGAAGGTGCCGCGCTGGGCGTAGCGGGCGGGGTCCACCGACTCCCAGACGATCGGCACGTTCCGGTCATAACCGTCGCTGTAGGACGTGCGGACCGATGCCGGCAGCGCCGGGGCGGTGCCGATGGTGGTCTGCACCTCGAACTCGGTCCTGGTCGGCGATCCGGCGGTGGGCGGGGTCACCCCCGTCGCGGCGGCGATCTGCTGCGGCGTGAGTGCGGACCCGTAGACCGCGAAGTCGTCGAGTGCTCCCGAGAACAGCGGGTCGGGGTACATCGACTTGCCGAGGAACCCGGACGAGGTCGCGCCCTCCACGAGCTGCGCGGCGGTCGCTGTGGTCGTCGCCGAGGCTACGGCGGCCCCATCGAGGTACGTCGTGACACGGTCGGCGTCGGTGTCGAGAGTGACGGCGACGGTCTTCCAAGACGTGGCGGGCAAGGGGGCGTAGCCGGAGTTCTGCGCCTCGGCACCCGCAGAGTTCGTCGTCACGGCGGTGCGCAGGACGCTGCCGTTGGAGGGAGTGGTGAAGAGATAGCGGTTCGTGCCGCGTCCCAGGTCGAAGATCCGCTGCCACGAACCGCCGGTGCCGTCCCAGCTGACCCGTGCGGTGACGGTGACGCTGGACCGGCCGTCCAGCACGCCCTTGGGAACGCGCACGTAGGCGCCGTTCGAGGACGACGAGCCGCCGGGCAGACGCAAGGCGTCACCGTCCGCGTCACCGGCGACCCTGCTGGCGGTGGCGCCGTTGACGAGGGTGCCATCGAGGCCGTTACCGGAGTCGTCGGCGATGATGCCCGTCGCTGGGTCGTCGTCGAAGGCGTAGTGCACGACCGGGCCAGGCACGTCGACGGCGGTAGGGGCCGCCGAGGCCGGCGTAGCACCGGTGCTGGTGGCCAGCAGGGCAACGACGGCGGCCGCCACCAGTGGTGAACCGGTTCGATGGACAAGTCTGGAAGGGGGTGATGACATCGAGTGCTCCTTTGCAGCTCCGGTGTGCGCCGGGTCGGCGCCTTCCGTGGATCGGGGTGGGCGGCCCATGACCGGGCCGTAGCAGTTAGGGGGTGCGGCGTGCGTGGTCGGCAGCCAGGGTCAGGTACACGGCTGCGGTCCAGGTGTAGGCGCGGTCGCGTAGCCCGGCGCCGGTTCGCGCGTCGAAGTTCTCGGCGAAGCCGGACCGCTCGCACAGGGCCCGGAACCGCGCGCTCACCGTGTCGGCAAGGTCGGGGAACCCGCTCGCGCGCAGGCCGTCTTCGATGAGGGCGGTCGACGGGGCCCAGATCGGACCGCGCCAGTAGCCGTCGTCCTCGTACAGCGGCGAGTTCACCGGCTCCGTCGCGGGCCCGTACTCGGTGAGGTGGCCCTCCAGCCGGGTGGCCAGCAGGTCGCGGACCTCACGCGGCAGGCGCTCGCCGAGGACGAGCGGCAGCAGGTTGAGGAGGCTGGTGACCGTGCTGGGCCGCCCGCTCAGCGCACCGACGGCGACGAACTCCTCGCCGGTCCACAGCCCTTCCAGCATGACCTCGAGCACCTCGTCCCGGGTCTCACGCCACGCCGCCGACGGGTGGCCGAGCTCGTCGGAGAGGTCGGCGAGGACGTCGAGCTGCACGACGAGGAAGCCCGCGAGGTCCGGGGCCTCGATGACGCGGTCGAGGTCGAAGGTGGTCGAGTTGTCCCAGCCGCTGTCGTTGCCGTGCTGGTAGTACGGCAGCACGTGCCCGGGCCGGCGTCGTGAGTCCAGCCAGAACCGGGTCCACCGGACCAGGCCGTCGTGGATGCGGTCGAGCTCGGGGCGGGACAGGGGGCGCGCCGCGGTTGCCCGCAGCCGGCGCAGCGCCCAGCCGTGGATCGGCGGCTTGACGTAGTTGTAGAGGACCTCGGTGTGGGTCAGCGAGTCCGGCAGCGCCCCGCGGTCGTCCTGATGGTCGAAGGGCGCGAGCAGCTGGTCGACCGCGGCGTCCGGGCGACCCGGGGCCAGGGCGAGGGCGTTGAAGCAGTGGTCCCAGCTCCACAGCTTGTCCATCCAGTGCTTGGACATGAGCACCGACTCGCGGGTCATCAGACCGCTGGGCGCCACCGTCGCCGACCACAGCACGTAGGCCGCGCGGCCGGCGGCCGGGGTCCGGGCGTCCCGCCACGGCGCGAGGTCCTCGAGGTAGGCGGCGAAGTCCGCCCGCGAGTCCGCGACGACCTGCTCGAAGGTCCGGAGCGGGGAGGGGATCGTTGTCTGCGAGGTCGACTCGCGCACCTCAGCCTCCCACCAGCCGCCGTCGGCGCCCAGGGTCACCGCGCGGGTCGCCTGCCCGAGCGCCTCGCTACCTTCGACGATGGAGGCCCCGGACAGTACCGAGACCCGGTAGCGGTGCCCGGTCTCGTAGCTGGTGAAGACGAGGGCGTCGTCCACCGGGTCGGTGAAGAGGTAGGTCCCGGTGAAGGGCGTGAGCGCGGCGGCGGCGTCCGAGAGTCGCAGCCCGAGTCCCGACCCCCGCAGCCGCACTGCGTCGGCCCCGTCGAAGGCGGCCTCCACCGTGGCGTCGCCGTCCGACCAGCGGAACACGCCGGGGTCGGCGGACCATGTCGCTTCGACCGGCACGCCGTCCCGCTCGGGGGCCAGCGCGAGGACACCGTGGAAGCCGTTGCGGTGCGAGACCAGGTGCACGAGGTCGCTGTGGGTGTGCAGCGCGACAACGGGTGAGAGGTCCAGCCAGGAGCCGCGCCGCGAGAACGGGATCTCCCGGACGTCGAAGGTGAGGTCGTCGGCGGTCTCGCGGGCGCGGTCGCCGGGCAGCAGGGTGGTGTCGGGGATGGTCATGGGGTCCTTCGGGTCAGTCCTTGACGGCGCCCGCGGTCACGCCGGCGGCGACGTACCGCTGCGCGACGACGAGCAGGATGGCGGTGGGGATCGAGGCGGCGACAGCGGTCGCCATGAGGGCGCCCCACTCCTGGTTCTGCGACCCGATGTAGTCGTAGAGACCCATCGTGATCGGGCGCAGCTTCCCGCCCTCGCGGTTCAGGGTGGAGGCGAATATGAAGTCCGACCAGGCCCAGAGGAACGCGAACAGCGCCACCGTGACAGCCGAGTTGCGGGAGATCGGCAGGACGACCCGGGTGAAGGTCACCCAGGTGTTCGCGCCGTCGACGGCCGCGGCGTTGAGCAGCTCGCGCGGGATGCCGGCCATGAAGGCCGAGAAGAGCATGACCCCGAACGGGATGGCGACCGTGGAGTCGGCGACGACCAGCCCGGGCAGGGTGTCCAGGACGCCGAGGTCGGTGTAGACCGTGTAGAAGCCAAGGGCCATGACCACTGCGGGGATCATCTGGGCGACGATGAGGCAGAAGTTCAGCGCTCGCCGTCCGGGGACGAACAGCGAGGACAGGGCGTAGCCCGCGGGGGCCGAGACGAGCAGGGTGAGCAGCACCGTCCCGAGGCCGACCACGAGGCTGGTCCCGAGGTAGGGCAGCTGGTCCTGGAGCACCAGGCGGTAGTTGTCGAGCGTGAACGCGCGCGGGTAGAGGTCACCGCTGCGAATGGCGCTGCGCCGGGTGAGCGAGACGTTGACCATCCAGTAGAGCGGGAAGAGCATGAGCGCGGTGAGGACCAGGCCGACGCCGGTCTTCCACCAGGTGCGGGGGCTGTCGGTCATCTCATGCCTCCTGGTCCCGGCGCTGTACGACGAGGTAGACGACCCCCATGACGAGGGCCAGGACGAGCAAGATCGTGCCGACCACGGAGGCCTCCGAGTAGCGGATGACGGCGGAGGTGCCCTTCCCGAAGGCCATGCCGTAGGCCCAGGTGGCGAGCGTCTGCGACGTGCCGGTGCCCGTCGTCGTGATCCAGATGATGTCGACGACCTTGAGGGTGTAGACGAACCCGAGGAGCAGCGTGATGGCGCTGACCGGGCGCAGCAGCGGCAGCGTGATGGAGACGAACCGGCGCCAGGCTCCGGCACCGTCGAGCGCGGCGGCCTCGTACAGATCGGCAGGGATGTTCTGCAGGCCGGAGTAGAGGATGACGAGGTTGAACGGGATGCCGAGCCAGATGTTCGCGATGGTCACCGCCCACAGCGAGTTGTCCGCGCCGAGCCACCACACCGGGTCGAGCCCGAACAGCCCCAAGAAACGGTTGAGGATGCCGGAGTCGGCGTCCATCATCCACTGCCAGGTCGTCGCCGAGACGATGATCGGCAGCAACCACGGGACGAGGAAGAGGCCGCGCAGGACGATCGACAGCGGGAAGTGCCGGTGGAAGAACACCGCCAGGCCGAGCCCGATGACGTACTGGAAGACCAGCGAGCCGACGACGAAGACCGCCGTCTGCTGCACGGTCGGGACGAACGCCGGGGCGGTCAGCACCTCGCGGTAGATCTCGGTGCCCACGTAGGGGGCCTCACCGGTGATGTACGTCGCCCGGGTGAAGCGGTGCAGGCTCATCGACACGTTCTCGACGAGCGGGTAGGCGTAGAACACGACGAGGTAGACGACGAGCGGGGCGACGAAGGCGACGCCGGCCCACCGGCGGCGGCGGCGGCGTGGCCGGTCGCCGGCGGCGTCCGCGACCCGGTCGGCCGCGGCCGCGCGCGTGGCCCGGCGCTCCAGCGTCGGCGTTGCTGCGGAGTTCCTGCTCACTGCTCCATACCTCCTCGGTGGGGGGTCCGGGACGGGCTGGTGGTACAGGGCGCCCGCCCGTCCCGGACGGTCCTCAGCCCTGGGTCTCCTGCGCCGCCGCCTCGAACGCGGACTTCACCTGGCCGGCGTCGCCGGCGGCGTTGAGCGCCGCCTGCTCGGCCTTGGACAGGGCCGCAGAGGTCTGCAGGTACGCGGTCCCCAGGTCCGTCGTGCGGCCCTGTGCGTTGTCGATGGCGTCGGTCCAGCTCGTGTAGACCGGCTCGGCGGCGATCTGCTCCGTGCGAGTCTCCTGGTTGGCGGTGAAGTAGCCGAGCATGTTGTCGGTCTTCACCTGGTTGTCCGAGCTGAGCAGGCAGTCGATGACGGCCTTCGCGGCGGCATAGTGCGCCTGCGCGTTCTCCTTGTGCAGCGGCACCACACCGAACTCGCCACCGGTCGGGACCGGGGCAGCGCCGCCGTCCTTCGCGGGGATCGGCATCATCGCGATCGGGAACTTCTCATCCGCCGCGGACTTGGCGAACCACGACCCGTTCTCAGCGAAGCCGTAGTCACCGGTGAGGAAGAGGTCCCAGGAGGCCGACTGGTTGTCGGTGATGGCCGACTTCGGGGCGTAGCCCTTGCCGATCCAGTCCGAGACCAGCTGGCCGGCCGCCACGGCCTCCGGCGAGCCGATGTCCTTGAGGTTCGCGCCCGCGCCCCAGAACCACGGAAGGAACTGGAAGGTCCCCTCCTCGCCCGGGATGCCGGCGAAGGTGATGCCCTTGTGGCCGGCGCCGGTGACCTTCTCCAGCGCCGCGTTCAGGCTCGCCCAGTCGGTGATGCCCGAGGGGTCGACGCCCGCGTCCTTCAGCACCTTCTCGTTGTAGTAGAGGCCGAGAGTGTTCGCGCCGAGGGGCACGCCGTAGGTCTTGCCGTCGACGGTGCCGGGGCCGGCGAGGTTCGGGTCCGCGTCCGAGGCGGCGATCCCGACCTCGTCGATCGGGACGAGCAGACCGGACGCGGAGGCCTCGGGCACCGCCGGGTTGTCCAGGAACACGACCTCGGGCGCGTTGTCCTCCTTGACCGCGGTCGTGAGGTTGTTGATGAGGTCGGTGTTCGGCGCGGCCGTCCGGGTGATGGTGGCACCCTCGGGGGCGCACGCCTGGACGTACTTCGCCCAGTCGCTGCTGTCGTCGTACTGGGGGTAGGGGTCCCAGAAGCCGATGTTCGTCACGGCTGCGGACGAGCCACCGCCGGAGCTCGCGGAGTCGTCGGAGCCGCAGGCCGCGACCGTCGTCGACAGCGCGGCCACGAGGAGGAGGGCGGCGGATCGCCGGACCGTGCGGGTGGTGTTCATTGCGTGTCCTTCCACGTCGTTGTGAGAGCGATTGCGTTGGTGTTGAACCGGTTCGACAGTGCCGTCGTGAGAGCCGTGCTGGGGCGACGGCCGTGGCCTACCGGGTGCTACCTCGGTCCCGCAACACGGGTGCCACGAACCGGAGGATGGGTGGGCCCGCGTCGGCCGCTGAAGCGATGCGGGCGATGAGCCGCGAGACCGCCTGCCGGCCGAGGTCGTCGGCTGCGGACTCGACGGCGGTGTACGGCAGGGAGAACTCCTCGCCGAAGTCCCGGGAGTAGAGGCTGACGACACTGAGGTCGTCGGGGACCCGGACGCCGCGCTCGCGCAGGATGGGAGGGAGGGCGGCGATGGTGGCGTCGTTGTGGACGATGAGACCGGTGGCGCCGGGGTGGGCGTCCAGGACGGCGTGCACGGACTCGGCGATGGCCGGCTGCCGGGACTCGCCGTGGTACACGTGGATCTGCAGACCGTACCGGGCCGCCCGCTCCACGGCGGCGTCCCGGAACCGCCAGGCGTACGAGCCGCCGCGGTCGACGACGTGCTGGGGCGGGGCGATCAGCAGCAGCTCGCGGTGGCCGCGCTCCTGCAGGTGGTCCACGAGCATCCGGGCGGCCTCGCCGAAGTCGAGGTCGACGATGTCCAGACCGCGGGTGTCGCGGGCCAGGCCCAGCAGGACACCGGGCTTGGAGACCGCTCGCAACGCCTCGAGCCGCGGGTCGTCCGCGGTGACGTCGAGCAGGACGATGCCGTCGACCATGTGCGAGTCGGCGATGCGGTGGATCGCCGACGGGCCGTCGGGGTCGGTGACCATGAGGATGTCGTAGCCGAGCTCGCGGGCCTGCATGGAGATGGGGAGGACGTACTGGAGCATCGCCGGTGCGAACTCGTCCTGGTGGAACTGCAGCAGGAGGCCGAGGACCATGGTCTGCGAGGTGGCCAGGGCCCGCGCCCCGGCGTTCGGGGTGAACCCGAGGTCGCTGATCGCCTGCTGCACCCGACGCCGGGTGTCGGAGGAGATGGTGCGCTTGCCGGACAAGGCGTACGACACCGTGCTCCGGGAGACGCCCGCCTGCCGGGCAACGTCCTCGATCGTCGCCACGCCGCACCTCCCGTTCTTCGTCGAACCGGTTCGACTCCGAACCGTTGACGACGAGTGTGGGCGATCGCGGAGCGTCCGTCAAGGGGCAACATCACGCGTCTTCGTCGGTTTACACGTCCCCGACCCGTTCAGGTGGCGCACCGAGGTCGTCATTGACCGGCCGGGACGTGGCCGCAGGGTTGCGGATGTCCGGCCCGATGAGGTCGGCGATGGCGTCGCCCATTCGTGCTTCCGCTCCGGTTCTTGGTCAGCACAGACACCGGATCGCCACGGTCCCCTTGATGAGATCGACGGTCGTGTTGGTGTCGACGGGTCAGCGAGATGCCAAGCCGTCTGCGACGGAGAAGACCAGATCACATCGCAATCAGGGCGAGACCTTCACAGTCGACCCACCAGGTACTGGGCTTCGCCGTTGCCGAAGCTCCAGTCATCCGTCCCGTTGGTCATGATCGAGACGAAGAGGTCTTGGGGGTCCAGGCCGGTGCGGTCCTGTAGTCGTTCGGCCAGAAGGCTGTAAAGCCGCTTCTTCATGTCGGGAGTGCGTGGGCTGGTGAAGATGTGCACCACGACGGCCCGCTCGGTGCGCTCGAACCCGAGACCGGTGTCCAGGATGATCATCTGACCCAACGCATGCTGCGTGACGATCTGGTAGCGGTCATCGGCGGGCACTTCGAAGGCGTCGACGACACAGTCCTGGACGGTGTCCGCGAGGCGACGTAGCTCGTCGGCGCTACGACCCTCGTTGATGTCGATCCTGACCAATGGCATGGCGGGCCTCTCACTGAACCGAAGTGGTGACATGTGAAGTGTGCCACCGCCTCGGTGCCGCAGTGGCGCGGCACCGTGTGGCCGGGGTGATCAACCGGCAGCGGTCACCGACGCATCCTTGGACCCGCAGTCGGCCCGGTCACGGACGCCGGCAAGGGCGAGGTCCTCATCTTCGAATCGTCCCCACGCGAACACTGGCGCACGTTCTGGTGCGCTAACCCACCGGACCGGCTGGGCCCGGAGAACCAACGCCGCTCCGTCGTCGGGATCCCGTCCCAACGACGCCGCCGTCATCCGCCTCATCGGAATGTCCCGGCCGACACCCACGACGAGTGGACCCCCGACGAACGCCGCAATCTCTCCGAGGCATGCGCGAGCAGGATCGTCACGACCGGCAATGGTGACCTCGTCGCCCTCACCCAGGGCTGACCGATGGGCACCACGACGACCTTGAAGCACAGCTCCCCGCGGGACGCGTACTCCTTGCCACTTCCCGCGAGGCCGCGAGGGGCGCACCGGGGCACGACACGGCTGAGCCGGGCGCCCGCTGCGTTTTGGACAGCGTGAAGGAACTCCCCGGATCCCGGACGCGCGACCGTCGGCTCGGCCGTTCACGCGACCTTGGACATCGCCGTGCCCTCCAGAGGTCTGCTGCGAGTTTGCGGCCACATAGAGCCTCCCGACGTACCGGGCTACGGCCGCGTGGCGTCATCGAACGGAAGGGGGCGAGACCAGAGCGAGAAAGTGCTGGACGGCCGTCCACGCCTCGTCGCCGGACTTCGAGCCCGGGAGCGGCGTCGGCGCAACCACACCGATGTAGCCGTCCGGCCGGACCAGAACCAGCCCTGATCCCGGCATGCCGTAGACGCTCCGGAGCGCGCTGCTCGGCTCCGGCACCAGGACGGTCACGACCTGCGCACCCGCCCGCGGGAAGTCCAGCCCGGCGACCGCCGCACCGGCCTCCGCGCCCAGAGCGAGAAGGGTGAAGTGCGGCCCACGAAATGCCCGGTGCAGCCGCCCGTGGCGTCCTCGGTCGTCGACATAGACGGCGTCGGGGGCGCGGTCCCCGGCGACCAGGCGGCCAGTGGCCGCTCCCTTCCCCGCCAGCGGGCCACCCTTGTAGCTCAGGCGCAGCTGGCGCTCCTCGTCCCCGCGGGAGGCACCGGCGAGCGGACGGCTGCTCATGCTCGCGTAGATCTCGCTGGACAGCCCAAGGACGCGGGCCGCGACGGGCTGCCGCTCGGTCTCGTAGGAATCCAGCAACGCGTCGGGAGCTCCCGCGAGCACCTGGGCCAGCTTCCAGCCGAGGTTGTAGGCGTCCTGGATTCCGGTGTTCATGCCCTGCGCACCGGTGGGGGGGTGGACATGTGCGGCATCCCCGACGAGGAGGACGTCACCGTGACGGTAGCGCCGCGCAAGACGGATGTTGGGACGCCAAACCGAGGACCAGTGCACCTCCTCGATGGCGATGTCGGCCTTCCCCACGAAGTCCTCGACCATGCGCCGCACCGTGGCCTGATCTACGTCTGCGCTCTCGTCGGGGCGCAGCTTGAGCATGAGCTGGAACCTTCCGTCGGGCAGAGGACACAGGGCCATGAATCGTCCGGCGTGCCGGGGCCAGATGTGCCAGCGGTTCCGGGACAGCCCGCTCAGGGTGAGGTCGGCGACGACCATCCGGTCACTCTCGTCCGTCGTTCCCGGGAACTCGATGCCCGCGCCGGAGCGGACGGTGCTGCCGCCCCCGTCCGCTCCCACGAGGTAGCGCGCCCGCACCCTCTCGAGCCGGCCGTCGGCGTGCTCGAGGTCGGCGAGGACCCCACGGTCCTCTTGCGAGTGGCCGACCAGTCGGACGCCGTGATGGACCCCGCCGCCGAGTTCGGCGAGCCGGCGGCGCAGGGCGGCGTCGGTGTCGTACTGCGCGACGAGCAGGGTGTTCGGATGAGGAACGTCCTCGGAGGCCGCGTGGTGCTTGATCATCGTCTTGGGGAGGGTGACCGGTCCGAGGTGGATTCCGAGCTTCGGATAGAGCGTGCTGTGCGCCTCGATGTCAGCGAGCGCGCCCAGGTCGTCCAGGACCTCGCAGGTCCGCGGCTGAACTCCTTTGGCCCGCGAGCCCTCGAAACCTCCGGCGGCGGCGCTCACGATCCGGTGCCGTACGTCGCGGCGCTGCAGGTCGCAGGCCAAGACGAGTCCGGCCGGGCCCGCACCGACGATCAGCACCTCGACGTCCGTGGGGTGCGCGTCGTCGTCCGACGCCTCGGGGACAGGCTGCCCACCCGAGCCGCTTCGTGTATTGATCGTCTCGTTCATCGTGCACGCCCCTTTGCCCTGGTCATCACAGATAACTTGTGTTCGAAATATCCTGGTCGCGGACCGTTTCTCGGTCGCTGCGCGTGGCCTCAGAGCCAGCCGACCCAGCGCCGCACGGCCCGACCCATGACGAGTGCGAGGTCGTCCCCGGCGAGCCATGGCAGCTCCTCGGCGAAAGCCGTGACGCACTCACGCCAGCTACAGGGCATCCGGGTGATGTCGCTCCCCCAGAAGACGCGCTCCGGGCCGAAGGCGTCGAGCGTGCGACGCAGCACCTCGTGGGTGCTCTCGAAGGGGTAAAGATCGGTCGCCATGCTCGGGACGCCGCTCGCCTTGACGGCCACGTTCGGCCGCTGGGCGAGCTTGAGCAGGGTGTCGAGGTGCGCGGCAGCCTCGGGCAAGCCCAGGAACGGCAGAACACCCAGGTGGTCGACGACCAGTCGGGTCGCCGGGAACCGAGTGGCGATGTCGCCGACGAGTGGGATCTGGGCCGGGTGGACCATGAGGGCGACGGGCAGCTCGAGCTCGTCGGCTCTCTCCCACACCCAGTCCAGGTCCCCGGTGGCAAGCCGCTCGGCGAGGTCGGGCATGGCCAGTACGAAGCGCAGCCCGAGCATCCCAGGGCGTTCCATGAGCCGGTCGACCTCCCGGGGCGCCGGCTCGCCCTCGAGCGGGAACCAGCCCAAGGAGGCGATACGGTCCGGCTGCTGGGCGGCGACCTCGGCGGCATAGTCGTTGGCTCTCGGGTCCCAGATGGCGGGGCAGTTCAGGGCACGGTCGACCCCGGCGGTATCCATCTCGGCCAGCGCCTCCTCGACGAGGAAGGGGGTCTGGCGATGATGCTGCGGCGCGCCCCCGCCCTGCCAGAGGTGGATCTGTGCGTCGACGATCTCGACATCGTGCTCCATCTCGATCGGCCCTTTCCTCAGTCCGCGCCGCGCGCACCAGCCGCGCGCGCATCCAGTCGGCCACGAGGTCGTCCCGGTCCTCGCGGTGGTTGTAGACGCAGTGGTCGCCGTCGGAGAAGACGACCAACTCGCGCTCCGCGGTCGGCGCGGCATGCAGTACCGCCTGCACCAGCTCGTCCGACACCAAGGGGTCCCGCCCGCCGTGCACGACGAGCAATGGGTAGCCCTCGCCCGGGCCGGGTGCGGTGGGGTCGACGCTGCTCCAGTCTCGGCTGGCCTCCTCGTCGGTGGCGGCGTCGCAGAACGCTTTCATCTTCGCGAAGAACGTCCCGATCTCCGGCGGCACCTGGCCCGGGGCGGGGACTCCGCCGTTGTCACAGACCGCCCGCACCCTCGCGTCGGCGGCCGCCAGCGCCATTGCGAAGGACCCACCCATGCTGTTGCCGACAATTCCGACCGGCACCCCCGGCGTGCGGCCCTCGATGGCAGCCAGGACGCTGCGGTAGGCCGCCTGCCAGCTCGGGGTGAGGTACACCCCGTATCGCATCCGGCTCTCCCCTTGACCCGGACCGTCGACAAGGTAGGCGTCGATCCCCCGCGCCGCCAGCGCCAGTCCCATGACGTCGAAGTCCATCGCATACCCCTCGACGCCACCGACGACGAGCGCCGCCCCGACCGGTTCGCGCTCGGGGACGTGCCAGGAGACCAGCCGTCCCTCGGGCGAGTCCACCTCGAGGCGGAACCGGTCGCCGGTGATCTCGGCCGCCTGCGAGTACAGGTCCGCCGCACGGATGTGGATCTCCCGACGCTCGTCGGTGTCCACGAGCATCATCATCTGGCTCATCCGCACCAGGGCCGACGCTCTCCGCAGCAACGCCGCATGGGTCGGAGGGGACGGCTCGGGCCAGTGCGCACCGAGGCTGTCGAGGCACACACGCGCCGTTGCCGCTGCCGCCTGCTGCCAGGGCGTCCCGCCGAGCACCTGCGCGCGCAGCTCCACGGCGTCCGCGGAGCCGACGCCGTAGCCCAAGAGTCGCTCGACGGAGAACTGACGCAGCGCCGCCCGGTCGGAGGCCCCGAGTCCGCTCAACGACTCCTCGGCCGCGGGCCGGCGCCCGAGGAACTCCCGGGTGGTGGCCCGGACTCCGGTCGTCTTCATCGGGGCATGTTCGGACCTGGCCATCTCTTCCTTTCACCACGGTGGTCGGCGTCGGCGTCCCGCCTTTTCGGCTACAGCGTAGCCGTTACTGAGGCGGGCAGCGACCATCCGCCATCTCCACGGCCTCCGCGGCATCGACACGGCTGGGACACGCGATGATGGACGCGCGCATCCATAGACCGGAGGTCCTCACGTGTCGGCGCAGGAACCCGTTCGCCCCGTTCGTCGAGGGGTGGGGCGACCAAAGCTGCCCTTCGAACACATGGTCGCCATAGCGCTGCAGATCATCGACGAGAACGGTGCGGACGCCCTCACATTGCGGGCTCTTGCGCAGCGGCTCGGGTCGAGCACCGCCACGATCTACCGTCACGTGCAGAACCGGGCCGACCTGATGGAGCACGTCGTCGAGCGTGTGCTCGGGGAGGTGCAGGTCGAGGAGATCGCGCTCGAGGACGCGGACTGGACCGTGGCGTTCCGCGCCATCGGACGTGGCCTCTTCGACGCCATCGGCCACCATCCCCACGTGGCGCCGGTGCTCGCCGAGACGGTACCGACCGGGCCGAACGCCATGGCGCTACGAGAGCGCGGCGTCGCCGTCCTGCTCGCCCACGGATTCGAGCCCGAGCCGGCCAGGGTCCTTACGGCGTCGTTCGCGCGGTTGGTCATTGGTTTCGCGATGCAGCTGCGCTCCGGGCCCGACGCCGAGCGTGCGGAGGCCGAGGCTCGAGAGCGGCTCCGGACCGCCGACCCGGACCGGTACCCGGCGCTGCGCGAGACCGCCGCCGCCGGCACGTCCTCACTCGGACAGGAGCTCGACCTCGCCCTCGACCTGTTCCTCGCCGGCATGGCGCGCGCCGCGGCCGTCGATCACACCCCCTGACGCTGAACGGGGCGACCCGTATCCCCCTGCGTCCTCGTGGCCGCTGCGGAGCCACCGTGAAGGCCGCACCCGCTGGGCCAGTCACACCCGCCGGGGCCGGGGCGCCGTATGCGGTGCTCGATTCCGAGCTCCCCGTCGTCGTACGGGCGGATGGCCGGCGTACTTGCAGTTGTGCCACATCTGCAAGTCAACTCTCGTCAGATGACCGGCGTTACGACACCAAGGATCAGCACGGGCGGTGTAGGAGGTTGGACAGACGGACCGTGGCTCTTGATCCGGCAGTTATCTGATGACTAACGTGATGCCAGCCGGGCGGATGCACGCCTCCGGCAACGCTGAACCAGAAACGCACGGGAATGATGGGAGCAGAGATGTCCTTCATAGCGGCTCGAGTCCACCACGTCGGACTCATCGTCACCGATCTGGAGAGGTCGATGGCCTTCGACAACGATCTGTTCGACAAAGAACCGGACATCCTCACCACCGTCGACAACTCGGCAGGACTGTCGCGGCAGTTCGGCGTCGGTGAGGAGCCCGGCGACGCAGTGGCCAAGATCGCCTTCTACCACGTCGACAACACCTCGGTCGAGCTGATCCAGGTGACCAAGCCAGGCGATGATCTCGTCCAGCCACCCGTCCACCAGGCCGGGGCCAAGCACCTGTGCTTCCAGACCGACGACATCCAAGCCGCGTACGACGATCTGGTGTCGCGCGGGATCGAGTTCCAGTCGACACCCACCTGGTTCACACAGGACCAACCTGACCTCGATGGAGTCAAGTTCGCCTACTTCTTCGACCCTGACGGCAACTTTCTCGAGATCATGGAAGATCCCGGCAAGGCGGGTTACATCGGGTCCGAGCAGAAGGCGGGCCTCCCCCGCGGCTGAATGAAAGCCACAGATGTCGTCGGACTGGGGAGACGTGGACGATGTTTGCGAAAGGTTCGCAGTTTAACGACCACCTCACCCTCGGCGCTTGCCCCCGCGTCAAATTGGAGGCGACGACGCGTTCTAGGGTCGTGGCCGGCGACGCCGACTCCTGGATGAGAAGGGGACGACGTGCGACTTCTGCTCGTTGAGGACGACGCAGCAACGGCAGCCGCTGTCGCGCGGGGCCTGCAGATGCGGGGCTATCACGTCGATGTCTCGAGCGGCGGGTCGGATGCTCTACTGCGCGATCACGACGACTACGACGCCGCAATCATCGACCTCAGCCTCGGGGACGCGGTAGACGGAGTCGACGTCTGCCGCACGTTACGTGAGCGGGGCTTCTGGGGTGCTGTCTTGATTGTCACGGCGCGAGCCGGCGTCCACGACCGCGTGCTCGGTCTCGACGCGGGAGCAGATGACTACATCGCCAAGCCCTTCACCCTCATCGAGCTCGCCGCCCGCGTCCGCGCGCACACTCGGCGCCCACCTGACAGCCGGCCCGTCGTTCTCGGCGTGGGCGACCTGACGCTCGATCCGGCGTCGATGCGGTGCTGGCGCGGTGGCGTGGAGATCGAGTTGACCCGACGGGAGTTCGCCGTGCTGCAGGTCCTGATGCGACACCCCGGGCAGGTTCTGACCCGAGGCGTCATCCTGACCCGAGCCTGGGAGGATCCAGACGCTGTCGACTCCAACGTCGTCGACCAGACGGTTCGCTACCTCCGTCGCAAGATCGACCTGCCCTTCGGCCTGGACGAAATCCAGACGGTACGGGGCGTCGGATATCGACTGCACGCCAGTGGCAGTCGCAGATCTCGAAGCCGCGGGGACGTCACCCCTGTCGAGGGCAGGTCAGGCCGCCTATCGGGGCGAACGACGGCTCTGACATCGTCGTGACATAAAGGGTCGATAGAACGGCGCCGACGCGCCGACCGGCTCGTCGTCCACGGCTATCCCTGGAGGCAGTCGCCATGACGTCGAACCCACCTGACAGCACCGACACGCAGGACGGCGACTCCAACGACACCGGACAAACGCCGAGTCGGATGGCGGGGTTGTACGGAAGCTCACCCGGGCTCAACATGGCGGCCGCCTCCGGCGCCGAGCTCATCGGGACCTTCCTTCTCGTCCTGGCCATCGCCTCCACGGCCGTCGCAGGCACCTTGCGAGACCCGGCGGTCGGCGGTGCGTACAACTCGCTGTCCATGCCGCTCGTCAACGGTTTGAGCCTGGCCGCGCTCGCAGTCGCGTTCGGTCACGTCAGCGGCGCCCATTTCAACCCAGCGGTGACCGTCGCGCTGGCGGTGACCAAGCGGTTTCCTTGGGGGAGCGTGGCGCCGTACATCGGCGCACAGATGGTCGGCGGAGTCCTGGCGGCCCTCCTCACGTGGGCGATGTTCGGCTCCGCCGCTCGGTCGGATGCGGGTCTGGGGGCGACTGCGCCGGCGGACGGAGTGTCGTCGCTGACGGTGCTCCTGGTCGAGACGGTCGTGACGTTCCTGCTCATGATGGTCGTCATCGCGGCGACCACCGACGAACGGGCTCCGGGAGCGGCGGCACCCCTCGCGGTCGGCTTCGCGCTGGCGGCGGCTGTCTTCATTGCCGCCCCCCTCACCGGGGCCGGAGTCAACCCCGCGCGAGCGCTCGGCCCGATGCTTGCCGCCGGCACGATGACGGCCTGGTGGGCCTACCTCGTCGGTCCGATCGTCGGCGCCGTCCTCGCAGCTGTCGCGTACGACCGATTCGTGGGCAAGGCCACGGCGCCCGACTGATCGCAGTCGGTTCCTCCATGACTCCTGCGGCTCCCGGACTGACACGCGTGGGGCGTTGTTCCCGGGAGCCGCAGGCTCACCCCCCACCCAGACCTGGCATGCCCTCTCGGTCCCGAGCATCTGCACGACTTCGATCGGCCGCGTGCAACGGAGACACGGACTTCGGACCGCGCACCGGGAGGACGACGCGAACGAGTGCGCCGCCGTTGTCTCGATTGGAGGCTGTGATCTCACCGTCGTGAGCCTCGACGATCGCCTTCGCGATGGCCAGACCGAGGCCATGACTCTGCCGACGCGATGTGGCCTTCCCGCCCTGCTCGCCCCGGACGAAGCGTGTGAAGACGACGTCGCGATCAAACTCCGAGCCCCCGGTGAACCCGGGGCCATCGTCGGCCACCGTGAGAGCAAGGCGCTCGGCGTCGACCGCTGTCGCCGCCAGTTCGATGCTTCCTCCCTGGCCCAGAGCGCGGAGCGAGTTGTCCACGAGGTTGCCGAGCACCTGCATCAGGCGCAGCCGATCACCCACGAACGGTGACAAGGCATCGAGATCTCCCTGGACGACGATGAGCCGTGTTCCCTGCCTCTCGGCCGCCCGCTCGTGAGCAGACCTGCTCTCTCTCAGCAGATCGGCCGGCTCCAGCACCACCAGCTCTAAGAGCGACGACCCGGAGGCTCCGACGGCCAACAGAAGATGTCGCTCGACGAGATCGACCAGGCGTTCGACGGAGCACCGCGCGGTGTGTAGGTCCTTCGAGGCCTGCGGGTCGGCTGTCTCAACGAGTTCCAGCTCCAGCCTCAACGCCGTCAGCGGGGTCCGCATGTCGTGAGCGAGTTCGGCGTACTCGGCATGCCGATCTGCGAGCGCGGCATACAGCCGCCGGACCAGATCGTCCAAGGTCCTGCCAAGCTGCTCGACCTCGTCGCCCGTGTCGGGAAACGGCAAGCCTTCGCCCGCACCGGTCACCGTGACCGAGTCGGCGCGCCGACGCAGTTCCTCGACCGGTCGTAACGCGACTCCGGCGAGGATCCATCCGACCGCGCCGGCCACGAGCGCGGACGGGACTGTGGCACCGGCCAGGAAGAGGACAACTGTCCTGATGACGTGACGATTGCCCGTCAGCGAACCACCAACGGCGACAACGAACCGCTCGTCGTCGGGCCCCACGACGGAGACGGCGAGGACCTTGGTGGGCTCTCCGGCCACGGACATGACCGCCGACGTCTGGACCGTACGGCCCGACAACGCACGGATCGACGCGGCGGGGAGCAAGCGTGCGCCGGCACGTGGCTGGGAGAGAATCCGCTCCCCTTCCGCGGTGTAGATCTCGGTGACGATCGAGGTGCGCGGAACCACGCCAGCGGTCGAGCCCACTCGCTCGACACCACGCGGACCGCTGACTCGAACCACCGTCTCGACACTGGACAGACGTTCGCCGAGGACGGCTGCGACGTCCGCATCGATCCTCCGGTCCAAGGTCGCGATGGCGAGCCCGCCGCACAGGGGTACCAAGACGACGTTGACAGCAGCCGCGGTGAGCGCGAGCCGCCCGCGGACGGTTCGCCACATTCGGAGACGAGCCACGGCAAGACGCTAGCGCCAGTGACACATCGGCACGAATCTGTGACCGCTCGTCGTGCTCGGCCCGGGGTGCCGGTACGGTGTCAACGGACGCCCCACGCGCCAACTCTGCTGGAAAGGTTTCATGGCATGCCTGAGTATTCTGAATACTCCGAGGTGCTGGGCGGCAAATGCCCGTTCGGTGGCGACACCGTGGGTGGGGCGTTCACCTCCAAGCCCACGCTCTCGGACTGGTACCCGGACCGACTGCGGGTCGAGCAGCTGCACTCCGACGGTGTCGTGGCCGACCCGCTCGCCGACTTCGACTATGAGACGGCGTTCTCCGGGATCGACCTCGATGAGCTCAAGACCGACATCAAGGACTTCCTCACGACCTCGGTCGACTGGTGGCCGAGCGACTACGGCAACTACGGCCCGCAGATGATCCGGATGGCGTGGCACGCCGCCGGTACCTACCGCATCGCAGACGGTCGCGGTGGGGCGGGGCAAGCCATGCAGCGCTTCGCCCCCATCAGCTCGTGGTGGGACAACGGCAACACCGACAAGTCACGACGCCTGCTGTGGCCGATCAAGAAGAAGTACGGGAACGCGATCAGCTGGGCCGATCTCATGGTCCTGACCGGCAACTGTGCGCTCGAGATCATGGGTCTGCCGACGACTGGGTTCGGCGGCGGCCGCCGCGACTCCTGGGAGGCCGACGATGCGACGTACTGGGGCCCGGAGTGGATCGAGAACTCCCATCCGGAGTCCTTCGATGCGATGGTGATGCGCTCGCAGCGCTGGAACGGGCAGCCTGGCGACAGTGACTACGAACTGGAGCAGCCGCTCGCTGCCTCGCACCAAGCACTCATCTACGTCAACCCCGAGGGCCCGAACGAGAACGGCAATCCGCGGGACTCGGCCATCGACATCCGCATCACCTTCGCGCGGATGGCGATGAACGACGAAGAGACCGTGGCACTCATCGCGGGCGGGCACGCTTTCGGCAAGAGCCACGGGAAGGTCGCGGCGGGCAAGATCGGCCCACCGCCGGAGATCGCGCCGATGGAAGACCAAGGCCTCGGCTGGAGCAATCCGGAGGGCAAGGGCTTCGCCGAATACACGATGACCAACGGCATCGAGGGTGCCTGGACGCCGAACCCCACGCAGTGGGACAACGACTACCTGACGAATCTGTTCAGGTTCGAGTGGGAGAAGCACGAGAACCCCCACACCGGCGCGACCCAGTGGCGGCCGGTCGACCCGGACGCCCCGAAGACCCCCGACGCGCACGTCGAGGGCCAGATGAACCACCTGATGATGATGACCTCGGACATCGCCCTCAAGGTGGATCCGGTCTACCGCGAGATCTGCTTGCGCTTCCTCGACGACTTCGACTACTTCACCAAGGCGTTCTCGGAAGCCTGGTACAAGCTCACCCACCGCGATATGGGGCCGAAGTCGCGCTACCTCGGACCGGAGGTCGCCGAGAAGGACTTCCTCTGGCAGGACCCGCTGCCGCCGCACGAGGGTCCGGT
Organism: Phycicoccus flavus; assembly: GCF_004025965.2. Lineage (GTDB taxonomy): Bacteria > Actinomycetota > Actinomycetes > Actinomycetales > Dermatophilaceae > Phycicoccus > Phycicoccus flavus. The sequence continues at coordinate 24,265 of NZ_SAYU02000035.1, forward strand.
CGTCGGTGAGTCCGAGATCGGAACGCTGAAGCAGGCGATCCTGGACACTGGGCTGTCGGTGTCGGACCTGGCGTTCACCGCGTTCTCCTCGGCTGCCACCTACCGCGACACCGACAAGCGCGGCGGACCCAACGGGGCGCGCCTGGCGCTGGAACCGCAGAAGGACTGGAAGGTCAACGTCCGGACCGGAGAGGTCGTGGACCGGCTTACGCAGGTCAAGGCGTCGTCCGGGCTCAACGTCAGCCTGGCTGACCTCATCGTCCTTGGTGGCTGCGTGGCCGTCGAGCAGGCCGCCGCATCCGCCGGTCACCCGGTGACGGTGCCGTTCACCCCGGGCCGGGTCGATGCGCTCCAGGAGCAGACCGACCCCGAGCAGCACGCGTGGCTCGAGCCGGTCGTCGACGGTTTCCGTAACTACGTGATGCCGGAGTTCTCGTCGGTCTCGAAGGTCTCTCCCGAGCAGATGTTCCTCGACCGGGCTGCACTGCTCAATCTTTCCGCCCCCGAGTGGGTGGCGCTCACCGGTGGGCTACGCGCGCTCGGCTGCAATCACGATGGGTCGACGGTTGGGATCTTCACCGACCGAGTTGGCACGCTCTCGACCGACTTCTTCGACGTCGTCACCTCCATGGACTACGAGTGGACGAAGGTCGACGAGGCCGGCACCTCGTTCACGGTCGATGACCGCGCCACGGGCGAGTCGAAGTTCGAAGCCTCGCGCAACGACCTGCTGTTCGGAGCGAACTCGCAGTTGCGGGCGATCTCCGAGGTCTACGCCGGCTGTGACGGTGGCGAGCTTTTCGTCCGCGACTTCGTCGCCGTGTGGGACAAGGTCATGATGGCCGACCGGTACGACGTGACGAAGGGCTGACGCTCCCGGTTCGACGTATAGCCGCTCCCTCGTCGGCACGATGGGCCCCGTCGCCAGGAGCGACGGGGCCCATCGTCTGGTGTGTTCGAGCCCCGTGGAATGCTCAGTGGCCGTAGAGCTGCACCCTCGATAGCACCGCGCTGGGCGGCGCAGAGAGTTCTGGCGATGGGCTGCAGGAGGGCGCGCGCAGGGCTCGTCAGGCGGTGACTCCGTGGCTCGCCGACATTGTGCCGTAGCGGTTGCTGTAGCGGTCGAAGTTCGCCTCGATCTCTTCCTGGGGCAAAGAGGTGACCTCTCCGAGGCCCATCGCCACCGCCACCGTGTGAGCGACGTCCTCGACCATGACCGCTGCCTGCAGGGCCTTCGAGATGGAGGGCCCGATAGTGAACACCCCGTGCTGTTGCATGAGGATGGCAGGCGAGCGACCGATCTTCGCAATGACCTCCTTGCCGATCTGGTCGCCTCCGATGGAGGCGTACCCGCCGCACGGCACCGGCCCACCGAACTCGTCGGCGATCGCGGTGAGGCAGCAAGGAATCTCCCGGCCGACCGCAGCGAACGCTGTCGCGTAGCGAGAGTGGGTGTGCACCACCGACTGGACATCGGCTCGGCCGGCATAGATCCCCAGGTGGGACTGAGTGTCCGACGACGGGCCGTGGTCACCCTCGACGACGTGGCCGTCGTAGGAGACGACGACCATGTCCTTGGGTGTCATGGCGGAATACAGAACTCCCGAGGGCTTGATGACGATCATCTCCCGATCCTCGTCCCGCGCCGACAGGTTCCCGCCCGTCCAGGCCACCAACCCGGCCTCTGCGAGGGCGAGGTTCCCTGCGCACACCTGCTCCTTCAAGTCATCCAACATGGTGCTTCCCTCTCTTGATCGGGTGCCGGGGGCCGAACCGACCTCGGCGATATCAGGGGACATAGCTCAGTGGCGGATACCCGCGGCATCGAGGTGCTTCTCGACCACCAGCCGCGCCGCCACACAACGCTCGACAGAGTCGTCCGCGTCGTCGTTCCACATCTCGACCATCATCCGGCCGCTCCACCGCTGTCGGGCCAGCTCGGCGAAGGCCTTGTCGAAATCAGCCACGCCGTCGCCCATAGGCACTCGGCGAGGTTCACCCACCCTGACGTCCTTGACGTGGATGGCCAGCATGTGGCCTGCCCCGGCCCGGAGTTCAACCTCCTCGTCGAGTCGCTGCTCGGCGATGTTGCCCACATCCGGATACAGCTGCAGCCAGGGCGAGTCAATCTCGCGTACCAGCTCCATGGCGCGGGTCAGCGAGGTGACGTCCGCGCCGTCGACGTTCTCGATGCCGAGCAGGACGCCGGCGCGAGCCGCCTTGGGAACCGCTCGTCGCAGAGAGGCGACATAGCGGTCCCGCTGACCGGGATCCGGCGACTCGTAGAAGGCGTAGTAGCCCGCCACCTGCAGAACCGGTGCCCCGAGGTCAGCACAGAGGCGAATGCCCTGCTCGAAAATCTGGTCGGCCTCGTCGGCCACTGCCGGGTCCGCCGATCCGGGGCCGACCGCGCGGTGCACCGACAGACACACCCCGCCGATGGCGATGCCGTTGCGAGCCGCAGCGTCACGGACTTCGATCCTCTTGTGGGGCGGCCAGTGCAAGCGGGCCCTCCGTTCGGTCGACTCGTCCACCGACAGGTCGACGAAACGGAACCCGGCGTCCTTGGCCTGACGGAACAGCCGGTCCCAGTCGCCCGTCCACCGCAAGGCCTTCTCGTAGATCCCGAGGACGACCTCGCAGCACGGAGTCCCGGTGCCACCGGAAGCGATGACGCTCACGCCCACACCCGGGCCAGCTCGTCCTGCAGCTCGGTGGCAGCGGCAAGCGGGTCCTCCGCTTCGACGATCGACCGACCGGCGATGACCACCCCCACCGGTGCGCCCTGGAAGGTCTCGAGGTCCTTCACGGTGACACCGCCGGTGATCGTCACGGTCAGACCCAGGCCGGCGAGCTCTCCGACCCGATCGACGTCCTGCTCGCCCCACGTGAGTGATCCGGCCGCCTCCTTGTCCCTCGATCGCTTGACGATGACGTGCTGCACGCCAAGGTCGCGCCAGCGTCGAGCCTGCTCGACGTCGTAGCTCTCGCCGAGCTCCACCTGGACCTCTCCCCCGTGGTCTTCGGCCACGGTGACCACCTGCTCCACCGTGGTCAGGGAGGCGCCGGCGACCACGCTGACCCAGGAGGCCCCCGCATCGAAGCAGTGCTTGGCGATGATGGAGCCGGCCTCGACGATGCGAACGTCGGCGAGAACGACCTTGTCGGGATAGAGGGCCCGGACCTCGCGAACCGCCCGGAGTCCTTCGCCGAGGACCAGGACGGTGCCGCACTCGATCACATCCACCTGGCTCACCGCCTTGTTGAGAGGCCGAAGCGCGCTCGAGAGGTCGGTCATGTCGAGGGCCAGCTGCAGCCGTGGCCGGGGGAGGTGAGTCATCGGAATCTCCTGCGTGTCGGTGCGTCTGCCGCCTCCATCGGTACGGGTGGCACAACCGTGGAACGGTGGGCCAACCGGGAGGAATGGACGTGAGGCGACGAACCTAGGAGCAGGACTCGGCAGTCAGGAACGGCTCATGAACATGTGTGCCCACAGTCGGATCGAGCTGGCCCTTCGAGCACCACAGAGCCCAGAAGCACGCCTCGACGGTGCCTCGGACAGGGGTGTGACGTTCACACCTGTTCAATCAGGGCGTCCTCGGCCGACGTCGGCGGCACCGGCTTGCGATCGGCATCCCCGGGGGCGCGCCAACTGACGGATCCGTCAGCACATCTGTGCGATGACATCGTCAAAGGCTCTGCGTTGCTCACGCCGTACCGGTACGCGAGGACACCTCGTGCACGAAAGTGCACCAGATCCGGCGAGCGTGCCCGGATGACCGGCACCATTCACGGAGCCGCATCTGCGGCGCCGTATAGCGAGGAGCGGGCGTTCGTCCGATTGCCCGACGATTGCGGCAGCCGCCACGGTACGGACCGAGCAGGACCCGACTCGCGGGCCGGCGACGACGAGAGGACACAGTGCAGTGACGAACGTATCCGACATCACCCGTGAGTCATGGATCCTGTCGACGTTCCCCCAGTGGGGGACGTGGCTGAACGAGGAGATCGAGGAAGCGCAGGTCTCCCCCGGGACGTTCGCCATGTGGTGGCTGGGTAACACCGGCATCTGGGTGAAGTCCGAGGGCGACGCCAACATCCTCATCGATCTCTGGGCGGGCTCCGGCAAGCGCACCCAGAAGACCGCTGACATGGTCGCTCGTCACCAGATGGCGCGCATGTCCGGTGTCCGCAAGCTGCAGCCGAACCTTCGCCTCTCCCCCTTCGTCATCGACCCGTTCGCGATCCGGACGGTGGACGCCGTCCTGGCCACGCACACCCACACCGACCACATCGACGCCAACGTCGCGGCAGCGGTTCTGCAGAACTGTGAGCCCACCGTTCCTTTCGTAGGGCCGAAGTCCGCCACCGACCTGTGGCAGAAGTGGGGGGTACCCGCGGACCGGTGCATCACCGTCCGCCCCGGTGACGTGGTGCCCGTCAAGGACACCGAGATCCACGTCGTCGAGTCCTTCGACCGCACCATGCTCATCACCCAGCCGGAGGACGTCGAAACCAAGGGCCGGCCGGTGGCGGACATGGACGACCTCGCAGTCAACTGGATCATCAAGACCCCAGGAGGCTCGCTGTACCACGGCGGCGACTCGCACTACTCGAACATGTACGCCAAGCACGGCAACGAACACGACATCGACGTGGCCATGGGTGCCTTCGGCGAGAACCCCCGCGGGATCACCGACAAGCTCACTGCAGCGGACATGCTTCGGATGGCCGAGGGCCTGCAGACCAAGGTCGTCATTCCCTTCCACCACGACATCTGGTCGAACTTCATGGCCAACCCTGAGGAGATCGTGACGCTCTGGGAGATGAAGCGACACGCGCTGAAGTACGTTTTCCAGCCCTACATCTGGCAGGTCGGGGGAAAGTTCGTCTTCCCCGAGAACAAGGACGACCTGCGGTACCACTACCCTCGCGGCTTCTCGGACGTCTTCAGCTGCGAGCACGAGCTGCCGTACGACGCCTTCCTCTGACGTCGTCCGTCGTCAGGCTCGACGCCGACGCGCGCCGAGAAGGGGCGGGGTGGGCGAGGTGAGGCTCGTTCGCCCCGCCCCGCCTTTGCCAAATCGTCCTACCCGACCACCGAGTCGTCCCGATCCTGAGCGCCCCGGAACGCTCCCGGGCTCTCGATGGCCGGGTCGTCACCGTCGAGCCAGCGGGACAGGTCCGGCACGGGGAGCCGGCGGTAGGAGGCAAGGAATGCGACAGTGCAGACGAACAGTGTGCCGACCCCGATCGTGACCGCGATGCCGAGGGTGATGGCGACCTGCCGCTCCTGTGCGGCCCCGTCGGCAGAGATCAGGGCGGCGAACTGCACCAGCACGGGACCGATGAGGAAGTCACCGATCGACCGGACGAGCTCGACGAACGCGAAGATCCGACCGAGAGCGGCCGAGGGCGTCGACAGACCTGCGAGGAAGAGGGCCGGGCTGACCGTGGCTCCCGCACCGAACCCCAGAGCACCGAGAGCCAGCTGACTTCGGCCGAGGTCCTCGGGGAGTCCAGTGCTCATCAAGACCAGACCTGCGAGGATCATCGCCACCAGCCCGAAGAGGATCAGGACGGGCAGGTAGCGCGTCCTGAACACCAGCCCGAGGGTGACGGCAGCCAGTAGCGCACCGGGTACGAGTGGCCACAGGTCGAGACCGACCCGACCCGGATCAAGACCCCAGAGAGTGACCATACGCAGCTGGGTGAGACTCACCAGCGACAGAAAGACGCCTCCGGCGAAGGACGCCACGAGTGTCCCGATCACCGGAGCGGTGCGGATCAGCAGACCGACGGCGACAAGAGGTTCGCGGCGGCGGTCCTCAACGATGAAGATCGCCGCAAAAGCAGTGAGCCCGACGAGCAAGGGCGCGAAAAACCACGGAGAGACGAAGCCGACTGACGGCAGCAACGCCACCGCGCCGAACGCGAGAACCGTCGCGACCAGCGCCAGGACCACCACCGGGGGATCGGCCACCAGGTCGGGCGCCATGGCCGGTGTCCGCTCCAGCACCGAGGCGCCGAGCACCACAGCGAGCGCCGTCGTCAGCGCCAGGACAGCGAAGAGGACGCGCCAGCCGCCGAACCGGTCGACAATACCGGCGGCGAGCGGGCCCCCCGCAACCCCACCGAAGAGACCCACGTTGACAAACACCGCTGTCATTGGCACCTTCGCCGCCGGGAATCTCTGGATCGCCGGGGGCAGCGAGACGATCAGCAGGAGGCCGGTCGTCAGGCCGACAAGCACGAAGCCCACAGCGAAGGACCACGCACCCAGCAACCCGAGCGCCAGAAGCCACCCGACGAGCGCCAGTGCGATGAGAACAAGGTAGGTCGGGCGCTGGGGGAACCGCCGACCCAGGTCTCCGGCCAGCAGCGCTCCGAAGGCGTACATCGCCGTCGCCATCGACTGGGTGACGTCCACGAAGCCCGACGAGACAGACAGGTCGGCCGCGAGCCCGTCGCCCAACAGGCGGAGGGCCGAGGTGGCCACCAGGTAGGGCACCAGTGCCAGCAACGTGGTCAGCACTACCGGGCCGTACCGGCCGCGAATCCCGTGGTCTTGGCGACCCGTGTTGGTCTTCACGGCCCATTCCTACCCCATCGCGATGGAGGTCAGGCGTAGTCCAGAAGTAGCCGGGCCGTCGACTGGTCGGTGGCCAGTCCCGTGATGAGTCCCGCCTTGAGGATGGCGGCGATCGCCGGAACTTTGTCGGTGCCCCACGCCATCGCCATGACCAGTCCGATTCCCGCCAGCCGTTCCGGCTCCATCGCCATGGTCCGCTCGCAGAGCGAGGTACGCAGGTGCCGGCCCTTGGCATCGAAGAAATGTCCACACAAGTGCGCGACGGCGCCGACTCTACGGAGCTCGTTGGTCTGGGCTGAACCCATGAACGGCCCGAGGATCGGGCCAGGGTGTCCTCGGTGATCGATGGCTCCGACTCCGAGCAACGCGATGTCGGAGCGGGCTGCCAGCTCCAAAGACGTGAGAACGACCTCCTCCTGACGCATCGAGCGCGCCACCTCCGTCGATCCCAGGACCAGGGGCACGGGCAGTGGGCGGAAGGTGCCGCCCAGCCGCGCGGCGAGGGATCGGCACAGCTCGGGGCTGTCAGCCAGCAGAGGGTCGCCGGAGCCGATGGACCCGACCATCTGAATGACTCCGGAGTAGCTCCATCGCTGGCGCGGCATCGCGTGGACGAAGGCGCGCAGGGAGGTGCCGTTGGACAGCGCGATCATCGACCGTTCGTTGCCCCGCTCCGCCACGGCGAGGGAGGCCAGCCGGGCTACCGCCTCGGCAGGCTGTGTCCTCGGCTCGACCGCCGCCACGAGAGCGACCTCGAGACCGTAAACCTCGCGCAGGCGGCGTTCCTCGTCCATGGAGCCGGCGGCAGGCTCGCTGATGCTGATGTGGACCATGCCGGACTGTCGCGCCTCGGTCAACATTCGGCTGACGGTCGGCCGGGAGTAGCCGACCGTCCGGGCGATGTCGTCCTGGGATGCATCCTCGAGGTAGTACATCCGAGCCACCCGATGCAGGAGATCGAGTCGTGACCGGTCCGAGACCGGTCCCCGTGCGGCGCACATCCGTTCTCGATTCTGTCCTGACGCGCCGACGGACGCGGCGCGGCTTCCTGCATTTTGCCAGCATTTAGCAGGTCGCGGAAGGCGTCGAGCGCGGACACTCCTCCGGCGGAGCACGAATGTGCCGGGACCGGCCGGCGATGGCCAGCACCTTCGGTAGACATTCTCTTCACACACCATCCGTCCCGCCTCACCACGGTTCAGAGCCACCCGCCGACTCGGGTTGCGTCTTCAAAGGAGAAGCTCAATGTTCGACCTGACGACCATCGGCGAAGGACAGATCCGGCTGACGGTGGCCCAGGGCGAGCGGCTGTCCCGCTGCAACACCCTGAGAGTCTCGGCTGCCTGCTCCGAGGCCAACGTCTCCGGCCTGCTGGCCCAGCTGGGCCACCGAACCTCCTGGTGCTCACGAGTGCCGCGAGGTGATCTGGCCGAACGCTGTCTGTCGGAGTTCCGCTCCGTCGGGGTGGACATGTCGGCGATGCTTCGCACCGACGAGGGTCGGATGGCGCTGTACTTCATGGAGCCGGGACAGCCCCCGATGCCATCGCGAGTCAGCTACGACCGCACCCACTCCCCGTTCCGCACGATCACTCCAGAGATGGTCGACTGGGACGTCCTGCTCTCGACCCGTCTGGTGTTCGTCACCGGCATCACCGCAGCCTTGACGGACCAGACCTACGAGACGCTCCGGCACTTCGTGAGCCTCGCGCACGACAGCGGCATCGACGTCGCGCTCGACGTCAACTACCGCAGCCTGTTGTGGTCGCCCACTCAGGCACGCCGAAGGCTCGGGTGGATCGCAGAACGTTCGAGCATCATCTTCTGCTCACGAACCGACGCACGGGTCGTCTTCGATATCAACGCGCCTGGCGCCGAGGCCTCGCTGGCCCTCCGGGAGATGTTCGGAGCCACCCACGTCGTCTCCACGGACTCCACGGACGGCGTCTACTACGCCGGTCCGGACGGTGAGCAGGACTTCGAGGTCCGAACTGTGCCCATCGTCGACCGGCCGGGCGCCGGCGACGCCTTCGTCGCGGGCACTCTGCACGGCTTCCTGAGCGGCGACATCGTCGGCGGCATCGGCCACGGCCTCCACGTCTCGAAGTTCGCTCTCACGCATCACGGTGACCTCACCCATGTCACCGCGGAGGAGCTCGGCGCCGACCCGCAGAGCACCGACATCCTGCGCTGAACCCCACGACCGCGCGACAAGCCCGGCACGACAACGCCAGCACTCGCCGGCCCAACCTGACACGAAAGGCAGTGACACCCATGACCGCGACAGATCCCCGGACGCCAACGGCGACCGAGCAGATCGACGGAAGGCCGTTGACCCGCAACCAGAAGAGCCTCATCGGCCTGGTTGTCACCGGCAACATCAGCGAGTTCTTCGACATGTTCCTCATCGGTTTCGTCGTCGCGCTGCTGACGAAGCCGTGGAACCTGACGGGCGTCGAGGCCGGAGTCATCCTGGCCTGTTCCGGCCTCGGCACTGTGCTGGGTGCGATCATGTGGGGCCGTCTCGCCGACGTCATCGGTCGCAAGCGGACCTTCTGGTGGTGTGTGGTCTCCTTCGTGGGTTTCACCGCGGTGATGCTGCTGACGCCCGACCGCGGATGGTGGTTCCTGGCCTTGTGCCGCATCGGCGTGGGCATCGGTGTCGGCGGACTGAACATCAGCTCGATCCCCTACGTCCAGGAGTTCGTGCCGGCCAAGCAGCGAGGGCTCCTTGCCGGGCTTGCATCGGTCTTCATCCCGGCCGGTCTGCTGCTCGGAGCCCAGGCCCAGAAGTGGATCGGGCCCACGATCGGCTGGCGGGGGATGGTCGCTCTCGGCATCATCCCGATCCTGTTGCTGCTGTGGCTCCGACTCGTGCCCGAGTCCCCGCGGTACCTGCAGGCCAAGGGCCGGTTGGAGGAGGCCCGCGAGTCGCTGGCCTGGGCGATGATGATCCGACCCGACGAGGTGGGTGAGCTCCCGACGTACGAGAAGCCGGCGCGCTCCTCGTACGGATTGATCTTCGACAAGTACAAGAAGCAGCTGACGATCATCACCATCGGCTCCTTCTGCTTCATCCTCGGGTCCTTCACCATCCAGTCCTGGGGGCAGACCTTGCTCAAGGACGGTTTCGGCTACGACGCCGCCTATGTCGGGGTGCTGTTCACCTGGGTGGCGCTGGCTGATGTCGCCGGTCGTCTCGGCTCGGCCTGGCTCGCCGACATCGTCGGACGACGGCTGGTCATGTTCTCCTTCGGGCTCATCGGGGCCGTCGGCGCCGGGATCTGCGCCGTCGCGGCGACGCAGGCCAACGCGACGATGTTCTTCGTCGGTATCCTCGTCGCGATGGCCTTCGGTGACGGGGCGTTCGGCATCCTCAATGCTTTCGGTGCCGAGCAGTTCCCGAACGAGGCGCGCTCCACCGGGCTCGGCCTGGGCTACGGCATCGGTTCGACGGCCAAGATCTTCGGCCCGGCGCTGATGGGGGCTCTCATCGGCGGCTCGATGATCGACGTCAACGTGACACTCAACGCGGTGCCGACCGCCTTCTGGCTCTTCTCTCTGCTGCTCGTCATCGGCGGCGTCACCTACCTGTTCGCCACGGAGACGCGCAACGTCTCGCTGGACAAGATCTGAACCTGCGACACCGAGAGGGTGGGGCGGCCGACCATGGTCACCCCACCCTCTCGGGCTGCGCCCAGAACCGTCAGCGCTGCGACGCAGGACCCAGAGTCAGCATCAGCAGGTCCGCGTCGCCGGTGACGAACAAGCGCGAGTGGTCCGAGTCGAAGGTGCAGTTGCTGACGATGTGCGGTGCCGGGACCAGTCCCAGAGTGGCCCCCCGGTCGTCGAAGACCTGGATGCCGGTGCGCGAGCTCGACCACAGCCAGCCCCTATCGTCGACGGCGAACCCGTCCGGAATGCCCTGCTCCACGTGAGCGAAGTGGCGCCGCCCCGACAGTCGGCGCCCGTCCCAGTCGAACGCGACGATGTCCGCTGCCGCGTCCGGTGGGGTCCGGGAGACGTAGAGCACTCTCTCATCCGGCGAGAACCCGAGGCCGTTCGGTCCGTCCAGCGTGGCCATCAAGGTCGCCGCACCCTCGACGAACCGGTAAACGCCTTCATGATCGACCTCTTGCCGCCCCATGAAGCCCTCCTCCGGCTGGGTGAGACCGAAGACGGGGTCGGTGAACCAGATGGCGCCGTCACGGGCGACGACGATGTCGTTCGGCGAGTTCAGCCGTCCGTCGGCGGATCGCTCCACGAGCAGCTCGTTGCTGTCGCGCCGAGTCCGGCTGATTCCGCGCCGGCCGTGCTCACAGTGGACGAGGTCGCCGTCTGCGGTGACCGCGTTGCCGTTGCAGTACGGCGTGGCGTCGAGCAGCACGTCGACGGCACCGTTCTCCCGCCGACCAAGGACCTGACGCCCTCGGACGTCGGAGAAGACCAGGGTCCGCTCATGCTGCCACCACACTGGCCCCTCGGACCAGATTGCATGCTCATAGAGGCGCACGAGCCGAGCGCTCGGGTCCAGCACCTCCGCCAGCCGTGCGTCATCGACCCGCACTCCAGGGAGCTCGAGCATCTCCGGCTCACCCGGGTCTCGCAGTCGGAGCGGAGACGCGGAGCCGGCGCCGGACACGACGACCGGCCCGGTGACCATCAGAAGGGGTGCCGCGTCGGAGGCACCGGAGACTGCGCGAACTGCACAAGCATCTGGAAACAGGGCTCGTTGCCTACACAGCCGGACAGGTGGCCCCGCCGCTCCTCCTTCTCGACGGTGTCCTGGTCTTGGCCGAAGTGGATGTCACCAGGACCCATCTCGACCCGTCCCCCGTCTTGGGTCTCGATGAACCACCGGCCGCGCACGGGGACCACCCACTGCGGGTGGGGGCTCTCGTGCCATTGCCCTACCCAGCCGACCGGGAGTACCGCGAAGGAGACCGACGAAACCTCACCCGGGAACGGTCGGAGCCATTGCGGGTCGGCGCCACCTCCGATGCTCTTCATCGCGAAGCCGCCCATCAGGGAGTCCGTGATTCGACTGCTCCCCTCCGAGTCGGTCCAGAGATGCAAGAACGGCATCTTCGGGGGTACGTCGGGGTTGCCCCCGTCGTTGTCGAGCGGGTAATCCGTGGGTGTACGCGGCATCTGCACAAGCCTTCTCCTTGTCGATTTCGTCAGGGCGTAAGCCACCCCACGCTCATGCGAGCGCGAAGATCAGGGCGGTGAGGAGGAAGCCTGACACGCCAGTGACGGTCGTCAGGACCGTCCACGTCCGTAGGCCGTCCGCGACGGACAGACCCAAGTACTTGGTGACGATCCAGAACCCGGAGTCGTTGATGTGCGACAGACCGAGGCCGCCGAATCCGATGGCCAGGGTGATGAGGGCCACCTGCAACGAGCTGTACCCGCCATTGGTGATCGCGTCGGCAAGGAGGCCTCCCGTCGTCAGGATGGCGACGGTGGCCGAACCCTGGGCCGCGCGAAGAGCAGACGAGAGCAAGAACCCCGAGACGATGAGCGGAAGGCCGAGTCCGGTGAGGCTGTCGGTGAGGGCTTTGCCGATCCCCGACTCGACGAGGACGTTGGCGAACACCCCGCCGGCTCCGGTGACGAAGATGATGATGGCGACCAGCGGCAGGGCGGAGTCGGCGACGATGCTGCGCTGGGTGCGATCCCATCCGGCCCGAGAGCCGATGACCAGGTAGGCCACCAGGACACCGACGAGAAGCGCGGTGGTCGGCGAGCCGATGAACGAGGCGTACGGAACCAGCGCGTTGTCCTCCCCGAGGACCGTGGTGAGGACCGACCCCACCATGATCATGACGATCGGCAGCAGGATGAGGCCGACGACCGTACCGGTGCCCGGCACGCCGGCGCTGCCGTTGTGTGAGGACGCGTTGTCGGTGTCGGTCCTCGCCTCGGTCTTGGTCGCGGTCCCTCCGGACCCGGTCGTGTCGGGCCCGTCCGCGAAGGACGTCCCCCCGTCCGCGTCCTCGGTGCTTGCGGTGGCGGGCGACGGGCCGAGGGTGATGCCGTCGACCTTGATGATCCTGGCGGCGAAGAAGCCCACGGCTCCAGCTGCTGCGCCGACCACCAAGGCGAGGAGGGTGAGCAACCCCACGGAGGCGCCAGTCACAGCGGCTGCGGCGACCGGCCCGGGGTGGGGTGGGACGGTGACGTGCAGGGCGAGCAGGACGACGCCGACAGGAAGTCCGACCTTGAGGGGGTTCAGGCCGGCGATCTTGGCGAAGGCGAAGACGATCGGGGCCAGGATGATGAAGGCGACGTCGAAGAAGACAGGAATCCCGAGGACGAATGCCGCCGCTGTGAGCGCCACGGTGACTCGGGCCGGGCCGAGACGCTCGGTGAACCGGCGCGCCAGGTGATCGGCGCCTCCGGAAACCTCGATCAGACGCCCGAGGACCGAACCGAGGCCGACGACGATCGCGACCGAGCCGAGCACCTTGCCCATCCCGGCGATCATGGTGGGGACAACCTCCTCCACCGGAATGCCGGCCAGGAGAGCCGCGCCCATGGACACCAACAGCAGGGAGACGAAAGCCGGAAGTTTGAACCGGACCACCAGCAGGAGCAGCACGGCGACGGCTACCGCTGCGGTCACGAACAACATCGTCGAGCCCATGTCAGTCCTCCCTCGCGCCCAGGACGGTGATGACGGAGGAGTCGTCGGCCGCGGCCAGACCAGCGGCCTGCCCCAGCAGGAAGATCTGTTCGGCCGCTCCGGCAACCGGGGTGGCCAGCCCCGCTGCCCGGGCGGCCGAACTGACGATGCCCATGTCCTTGACGAAGATGTCGAGGCGGCTGTTGACCTCGGCGCCCCCGTCGTCGAATGCCTGCAGCATCCTCGGGCCGCGGTCGCCGAGCATGAAGGACGCTGCTGCGCCGGCGCCCAGGGTCTCCAGGACCAGGCGCTGGTCCAGACCCAGAGCACCGGCGAGAGCGAGCGCCTCCGCCCCGGCCGCGATGTGGACCCCGCAGAGGAGCTGGTTCACCGTCTTCATCGCTTGGCCATCACCAGGAGATGAGCCCATCCGCCGAAGCGTGGAGGACAGGTGCTCCAGGACGGGTTCGGCGACTGAGTATGCCTCGTCGCTCGCGCCGACCACGATGAGCAAGTCGCCGACGCCAGCTCTTTTGGGCCCACCCGAGATCGGTGCGTCGACCAGGTGGATACCGTCGGCCTGCAGCTTCTGGGCGACCTCGCGCACCGGACCGATGCCGATGGTGGATGTGAGGACGACGACGCTGCCGGTGCGCAATACCTCGGCGACGCCGTTGTCCCCGTAGAGCGCGTCTTCCAGCTGGGCACCATTGCGGACGGCGAGCAGGACGCAGTCTGCGTCCTGGGCGGCGGCCCGCGCTGAGTCCGCCGGGTCGACGTTCTTCTCGGACGCCGCTCGGATGCGCTCGGGGTCGAGGTCGTAGCCTCGGACGGTGAACCTCTCGGCCAGGCGGGTCGCCATGGGCAACCCCATGGCACCGAGTCCGATGACGGCGATGGTGGGTTCGGACGACATGCTGTTCCTCCTTGAACAGTCGGTGACGCCGTAGGGCGTGCGCTCGAGCGGCGGGATGAGACGTGGTACGAGTGGATGAACGATCAGGCCGTCAAGGTGGCGACGACCTCGGCCAGGCTCGAGTCGTCCCCGACGTTTCCGGCGAAGACGACGTAGGGGATGCCCTGGGCCGGACCGTCCGTCGGCTCCCAGAGTGAGACGATGCCCGGGAGCATCGGGCCGCGAACCATCGCACGCGCGATGGAGAGGCCGCGGCTCGCGACCTCGGCCGAGGTGATTCCTCCCTTGGCCACGACGAACCGCGGCGGCGCGGCCTCGAGTACTTGGCGTACGACCTCGACGACCGCGCTCGAGACCTGCCGCGCGATGTCCAACGAGTCATCGGCGTTCTCACCGACCACGAGCTCGCGCGAGGTCGTGACGACGACGTTGCCGGAGCTCAGGCCCTCCACGGTCTCGCGAACGATCCGGTCCAGATGCGCCTCACGGTCCGGGCCCAGCACCTTCTCGACCGCGATCGTCATGACAGTGGGATCCTGCTCCTCCAGAAGCCGTTTCAGCTGCCGTGTGGTGAGCCCCACGTGAGAGCCGACGACCACGAGCCCGTAGCTCGACCCGTCGCCCTCTCCGCCTGCGATGATCTGGTCGACATCGGAGTTGCTGAGAGGTTCCAGCACGTCCTGCCCGATGAAGCCTCTGACGAACGGCGGTCCCACCCGGAACAGGAAGCGCTTCCCGGCGTCCTCTGCGGCCAACAGGGCCAGCGACAGCACGCGCAGGTCGGTCTCCTCGACGATGTCGACCACGACAGGTCGAGCGTCGTGGAGACCGAGCAAGATATCGGTTACGGCCTCATGGCCGGATCGCAGGATGTCTAACGGAACTGTCGCCACGTCCGAGGCCGCGATCCGACCCGCGGTCTTCTCCTGGACCCATTCGCGAAGGTCCGACGCCGCGTACCCGAAGGTGGCGTCGCGAGCGAACTCGGTCTCGCTGGCCGGCACGTAGCCATCCGCTTCTGACCCGGCGTAGTGGACCGATCGAACGGTCACGCGTCCGGCGTCACCGAAGGCAGGCACCAGCACGACGGCGTCCACCTGCGCCCGAGCCTCCTCGAGCGCGGCGACCAGTGTGTCGGGCTCGAGCGGGTAGTGGCCGCGCAGCGTGGAGTCCGAGCGAGAGACGAAGTCGATCTCCACGTCCAGCAGCGCGGCGGCGTCCAAGGCGTTGCGGGCCACTTCGCGGTTGACCCGCTCGGCGTCTGCCGCGTCGAGGCTTCGCGAGTTGGTGAGCACGTAGACCGCGTCGGCACCAGTGCGCAGGGCCCATGCGAGGTCCTCGGTGTCCCAGCGCGTGAGTACCGGGAGGTCCGCCACCGACTGGGTGCCCGTCGGATCGTCGTCGAGGACGACCAGCGTGCGCCGGGGTCGCTGGGCCCGAGATGCGCGGATCTCCTCGGCCGTCACACTCCGCGGAGGAGGCATGTCGCGGAGCAGTTCGTCCTTGGTCCGGGCAGCATCGTGGTCGGTCACGTCGTCTCCATCTGGGTGATTGAGGGATGAGGACACATCAGAGGTGAGACCAGCGGCCGAAACCGCCGACTTGCCGACACCGGACAGGTACCTGCGGGCGTCGTCGCGGGTCTGGATCAGGTGTTCGCGCATCGCCGTGGCCGTCGTCGAGGCACGGCCGGTGTGCAAAGCCGCGAGGATCGCGGCGTGATGGACGATCGCATGCTCGCGGATATCGTGAACCGCGGCCGTGAGGCGTTGGGAGTACACAAGGGACTCGGCGACCGGAGCAAAGGCCACCCGGACGAACGGGTTCCCACAGCCCTCGATGATGCGGGTGTGGAATGCGAGGTCGGCGGCCACGAACGACTCGACGTCGTCCTCACGATGAGCGAACCGCATCGCGGCAACGTTGTCGGCAAGCGTCTCGAGATCCGCGGGGGCCGCCAAGGGCGCGAACAACTCGGCCGCGCCGACCTCGAGCATCCCGCGAACCTCCACGAGGCGACCGATGACTTGCGAAGCATCCCCTTCGCTCACCCGGATGACCGCCCCGACGGAGGTCCACCGGCCGACGGGGGCCACGAATGTCCCGACTCCCTGCACGGACCGCACGACTTGACCTGCGGCCAGCATCTTCACGGCTTCGCGCATAGTGAGCCGGGAGACCCCGAACTGGCCGGCCAGCTCTGACTCGGAGGGCAGCAGGGATCCCCCGACGAACTCGCCGGAGACGATCCGGTCCAACAGACGTCCTGCGACGTCCTCGACCAGGCTGGTGCGCGGCAACGCTGCCTCCCACTTCCAGACATCTGATGTCCAGTCAGGCGAACGTAGTGCTCCTCCCGTACCTGACGCAAGGTCACCTCGAAACACGGCCCGTACCGGGCCACCTTGCGGTGCGATCCCACCGTTCCGCTTGTACGAGACCGACTGCGTCCCCCTCGACGGCCCGTTCAGGACCGTCGCCTGCACTCGCGACTGCTGACGGTTCGGCCGACACTGACCTGCCCCCCGGTTTGGTTCCAGTGGTGGTGGTGAGTCGAGCGCCTGACTGGAAGGCTCTGACAGTGCCTCGTCCCTACCCTCCGGAGTTCCGCGCGCGAGCAGTCGCGCTGGTCCGATCCGGCACACACGTCAAGCAGACCGCCTACGAGCTCGGCATCAGCGCCGGCTGCCTGCACGAGTGGCTCAAGCAGGACCGGGTCGACCGCGGCGAGATCACGGGCGTTCCCGCAAGCGAGTCCGCCGACCTGCGGGCCGCCCGGAAGCGGATCCGTGAGCTGGAGCGCGAGCTGGCGATCATCCGACAAGCAGCGACATTCCTGGCGGAGGACAAGCCCCACCCAAAAGGATTCACCCGGTGATCGACCGACTGGCCGACGCCGGGGTCCCCGTCGACAACAGCTGCGCCGTCCTCGGAGTCTCCCGGCAGGGCTACTAACGGTACAAGCGCCGCGCCCTGTCCAAGACCGCGCTGCGCCGCACCGACCGGCCCAGACGCACCGCCCGCAGCCGGTGGCCCGCGACGTAGCGCTCCACGCTGCGCCGGGGGCAGCGCAGCTGTTTGGCCGCCTCGTCCAGTGTGAGGAGGAGGGTGTCGGTCGTGGACGGCTCAGGGGTGTCGAGGGCGCTCGAGGTCTCCATACCCGCATGAGCCGGGCGACCTGGTCGCGGCCGACGTCGATCCCGGCGCGGTGGGCGGCGTGCCACAGCTTCCGGGCCCCGTACACGCCCCAGTTCTCGGCCCAGAGGGTGAACAGCGCGTTGGCCAGGTACGCGTCCTGCAGCACCGCGGCCGAGACCGGGGCTGCCCTGTGGGCGTAGTACGTGGACGGCGCGATCGTGATGCCCTGCTGAGACAGCACGACACAGACCGGCTCGACGCCGTGTCGCTCCTTCACGGAGTCGACATAGTCCACGATCACTTCAGTCGGCGGTCGAGCTCCGCCCGGGCGAAAAACGCTGACGCGGTCGTGAGGATGTCGTTGGCCCGCTCCAGCTCGGCCACCCGCTTCTTCAGCGCCCGCACCTCCTCGGAGTCCACCGACCTCGAGGCCGCCGACGGTGCCCGCACACCCTCAGCACGTTCGGCGTCCTCGACCCAGTTCCGCAACGTCGCCGGGTTCAGGTCCAACATCGACCCGACATGCCGGCGTGCTCCGAGCTTGGAGTCATGTCCCTCGGAGAGGCGGTCGCGGTACATCCGCACCGCCCGGTCCCGGAACTCCCGCTCGTACTTCCTCGGTGCTGCCATGAGAGTCAGTCTCCCTTGCTAGATCAGCACCCTCCGGGAAACCCAGGGCGGTTCAACTCCATCGGCCTCGGCCGACACCACAACAGCCGCCCCGTCACCGCCCTCATCCACGGCCTGCACATCACCATCAGCGACGCCACCACCGGCGAGATCCTGCGCGAGCTCACCCTCGACACCACCCG
>NZ_SAYU02000036.1 GCF_004025965.2 Phycicoccus flavus
CAAGTGGGTCGCCCGTTCATGACGGGCCGGAGCTCGTTCGCTTCGGAACGAGTACGAGCACGAAGAGAACGATGATCGCGAACCCGGTCGACCAGCTCTCGGGCCCTTGAGGTGGGCATTCTCGGAGCAGGCCCCGTGGTCGCCCGACGCGGGGGACCGCCGGTGGCGGTCAGGCCTGGGAGACGCTCTTCATCTTGGCGAAGACGACGATGTTGTCCTCGTAGTGCTGGGTGTAGGGGTTGAGCTTCCCGCCGCAGGTGATGAGCCGGAGCTCGGAGTCGTCGGTGTTCCCGTAGACCGCGAGGGTGGGGAAATGGTCCTTGGGGTAGCGCTGGACCCGGTAGATCGAGAACGTCACGACCTTGCCGTCCTGGCGGGTGACCTTCACGTCCTGGCCCTGCTTGAGGGAGCCGATCTTGAAGAAGACGGCGGGTCCGGTGTCGATGCCGTCGACGTGCCCGATGAGGACGCTGGGGCCCAGCTGACCGGGGGCCGGGGAGCCGGTGTACCAGGCCGGGGTGTTGAACTGCGGGCCCGGCTGGGGCACCGCGATCGTCCCGTCGGACGCGAGCCCGGTCCGGTTCAGGACCGAGTCGACGCCGATGGCCGGGATGTCCACCCGGGTGGCCGCCGACCGGGTGAGACCCGTCTCGGTCGGGCTCGGGGTCGGGGACGCCGTCTTCTCCTTCGTCGTCCCGCTCGCTGACGCCGACGGGATCGTGCTGCTCGGCGCCTCGGGGGTGGGGGCCGTCGCGGTCAGGGGCGGCTCGGGGATCGACCGCTGGTCGGCGATCGCCTTCCCGAGCACACCGACGCCGGCGAGCAGAAGGACGGCGGCCACCGTCGCCCAGAGGCGACGGTGGCCGCTCAGGAGGCCCTTCACGTCAGGCCTGGTCCTCCGCGGTCCGGCGACGACGCGTGGCCACGAGGGCCGCGCCGGCGCCACCGACGAGGAGGGTGCCGCCGAGGGCGATCAGGCCCTGGTCCTCGATGCCGGCCGTGGAGCCGCCACCGGTCTGGACGCCGCCACCGGGCATGCTGTTCATCTGGCTGGCCTGCAGCACACCACAGGCGGCCGGGTCGGTGGCCTCCTCCGGCAGCGAGGGGTCGAGGTCGGACTTGACCTTGCCGTCGTACTTGCCGTTGCCGTTGAGGTCGACACCGTGCATGACGATGACGGCCTTGCCGGAGCGGACCGACTCGGCGGTCTTCTCGTCGAGCGTGATGGTGCGCGAGTAGCTGTCGTCACCGGTGGGGAAGCGGTCGACGGCCAGGCCGCTCTTGGCGCTGGAGTCGCCGCTGGTGGTCAGCGAGGCGCCGATGGCGCCGTAGTACTTGGCCGCGTCCGTGGTCTGCAGCGCCCCGTTGGCGCCGCTGCCCTTCTCGTCGGCCGGCGGGCACTGGCCCATCCCACCGATGTGGATGTGCTGGGCGTGCGGGGCACCGGCCAGGAAGCCGGAACGCTGGGCCGTGATCTTCAGGCTGTTCCCCGTGAGGGTCGCCATCACCGTGGCCGAGGCCCCCGAGTTGTTGAGCTGGGTCAGGTTCGCCTGGTAGCTCGTCGAGTCGGCGGCGTGGGCGGGCGACATCGCGACCAGGGGCATCGCCCCGAGGGCGAGGGCGGCTGCGGCGGTCAGGGACTTGCGCATGGATCGCATCCTTTTGGTTGCTGTAGAGGCGCGTCCCGCCGCGAGTCGCGACGGCACGATCCTCACTATGCACGTGATCGCGAGCCCTCGCGGCAGAATGCAAGTACGGGCGGGGGATATCTGAATGTTTCCGCTGCACTCAATCGGCTGAAATCTTTCGAAGAGATTAGATATTTCCAGCAGGCGTTGCCATCAAGAACGCTGGTAGACGACCCGGTTTCGCGGCCGACGAGTCCAGTTCTGCTGCAATGCCACTGACACCCGCAAAAGGACTCTTGTCTCGTCCAGCCCTTCAGGCCGTGGAATCCGGGTTCGGGACGGCCTGCGCAACCCGAAGGGGGCTACCGCACCGAACTCCTCATCGTGACCGTCGAATCGGTCGCCTGACCGGAGGTATCCCATGACCCGCAAGATCGCGCTTCTCGCCCTCCTTCCCGCAGTGGCCCTCGGCCTTTCCGCCTGCGGTTCGTCGAACCCGGATGCCGGAGCCTCGCCGGCGTCGTCGGCTTCCTCACCGTCCGCTTCGTCGACGCCATCCGGGTCCAGCAGCGACCCTTCTGGGGAGGCGTCCCCCTCGACGAGTCCGAGCGAGAAGGCCGCACCGGCGGTCATCACGATCGCCGACTTCGCCTACAAGACGCCCGCGTCGGTGGCGCCCGGGACCAAGATCAGCATCAAGAACCAGGACTCAGTGGCGCACACCGTCACCTCGGAGGCCGGCGGTTTCGACGTCAAGGTCGACCCGGGCGGCACCGCCACCATGACCGCGCCCAACAAGCCCGGCACCTACGAGATCACGTGTGACTTCCACGCCAACATGAGCGGCAAGTTGGTCGTCGAGTGACCGGCACGACCGCGGAACGGCACGTCCTCGCGACTCCCCTGATGGCGTGGTCCCTCCGCGTGCTCGTCGCGGCCGCCCTGGTCGTCGACGTCGTGGTGCACATCCGGTTGGCCGGTGGGTACCAACAGGCATCTCCCGGCGGAATCGGCGCCGGGAACCTTTTCCGCGTCGAGGCCGCCGTGGCCATGGCCGTCGCGCTCTGGCTGCTCGTGAGCGGGAGCCGAGCGGCGTTCGCGGCGTCCATCGTGGTCGGCCTGAGTGCCGTGGTGGCGGTTCTTCTCTACCGTTACGTGGATGTCCCCGCTGTCGGCCCTCTGCCGGCGATGTACGAGCCCGTGTGGTTCTTCGAGAAGTCGTTGAGCGCCGTGGCCGAGGCCGTCGCGGCGGTCGGCGCACTCGTCGCGATCTGGGCCCTCCCGGCACGGGACTGACCCTCGACGGGAGAGCTCTTCGCCGGCGGCAGCAGTCCGCAAACAGTCCGCAGGAGGCCTCGCGGAGGCCGTTCGTCGTCATCGGGGCCCGATGACGGGATCAGCGCGTCTTCGCAGGCCAGGTGGTGTTTTCGCTTGTCGCCGACGATCGCCAATAACGTTCGGATACAGCGGTTTTCGTTCCGCTTCAACGTCTGACGCCGCGCGACTGTCGACCCTGCAAAAACGCCACCGGCGCCCCCTCGGGTCGTGGCCGAGGAGGCGCCGTGGCGATGGCCGGTCCTCACCCCTGCGACGAGGACTGGCGGCGGTCCCGACCCCCTGCGGTCTTGACCACCTCTAGACGACGACTTTACCTGCGCTTTACCTAACGCACGCACCGACACGCGGGAACGGGGCCGAACGGACGACACGCATCGGCCGACCGGCGTGATTCCACACCAAGGGAATGTGTCGTGCCCCGACCGGTCCCTAACGTGTGTCTCGGCCGGCCCGGTTGCACACCCCCTGCAGTGCGACCGGGGCCGGTCCACTCACGTCCCGGGGGCCGGCCACCGTCAGCGGGTGGCGAGCAGGACCACCGCCGCCGCGAGGACGACGAGCAGGCCGAGGGCCAGGAGCGCCGCGTCGCCCGGCCGCATCCGCCGCAGCACGTCGCCGCGGCGGGTGGGGGCGTCGTGGCCGTCGGGCAGCTCGGCGCCGTGCCGGTCGACGTGGACGACGCGCACGGCGAGGTCGGCGGGGGAGCCGTCGGGCCCCGGCGCGCCGCGACCCGGGTAGACGAGGGTCTCGTGGTGCCCGGCCTGGGCCGGGACGTCGATGGGCGCCCCGCCCACCACCGGCGTGAGCCGGCCGCCGCGCAGCCACCGCTGCCGGGCCAGGGGCAGGACGACCTCCGACGGCGCGCCCTCGGGGAGGATCGGCTCCTCCTCGTCGCCGGTGGTCTCACCCGGCAGCAGCGGCTCGTGCTCGGACGCCGCGCCCTCCCGCCAGGCCGCGAGCCGGGCGTCGTAGCCGCCGCGGTCCCGACCCGTGAGGACGCCGTGGGCCTCGGTGAGCAGCCTGGCGTGCTCCTCGGCTCCGGCACGGCCGACCTCGTCGTCGCCGGCGTGCGCGTCCGGGTGGGCGCGGCGCATGGCCCGCATGAAGGCGCGGCCGATCTCCGGCGACGCCGCGTCCTCGGGCACGCCGAGGACGTCGTAGTACGAGGGCTCGTAGGACTCGGTGGCCACAGGGGCGGCGCTACCGGCGCCCGGCGAGGTCGAGCAGGTCGTCGAAGACGTCCCCGATCCGCGCGAGCAACGAGACGTGCCCCTCGCCCGGCAGGACGTGCGAGCGGGCGCCCGGCACGTGCTCGGCGAGCCACTGCCCGTGCGACGGCGGGACGAACCGATCCTGCCCGCCCTGCCACACCGCGACCGGCACGGTGACGTCGGCGAGGTCGAACCCCCAGGCCCGGGTGAAGGCGAGGTCGTCGTCCACCCACCCGTCGACGCCGTGCTCCGCCATCCGGCGGCTCGAGGCGAGCATGCGCTCGGCGAGCTCGTCGGTGAGGGCCGCGCGGTCGACGTCGGACAGCAGCCCGGAGAGCGCCTGGACCAGCCCCTCGACCGTGCCCTGGCCCATCGTCGCCGCCGTGCGGTCCAGGAACGGACGCAGCGCGCCCTCGCCCTCGAGGGCCAGGCCGAACTCCTCGTGGTTCTCCGGCCCCATGCCGGCGAGGAAGTCGAGGCCGTCGGCGCCGTACGGCCCGACGCCGGCGCCGGTGGACGCGGCCAGGCAGCGCCCCGGCAGCAGCGCCGCGCACGCGAGCGAGTGCGGGCCGCCCCCGGACCAGCCGAGGGTGACGAACTCGTCCCGCCCCAGGTGGTCGAGCAGCCCCGCGGTGTCGGCGGCGACGTCGGCGACGCTCCGGCCCGGCGCGCGCGACGAGCCTCCGTAGCCGGCCCGGGACACGAGCAGCAGGTGCAGCCCCCGCTCCTGCGCCGCGCGCGCGGCCGACGGGAACGGCACCGCCGCCCCGGGCGTGCCGTGGTGAAAGACCAGGGGCAGCCCGTCCTCGTCGCCGCTGGCGAGGTACTCCAAAGTCCGTCCGTCGGCCAGGGTCACCTCGCGGTGGTCGGGCGTCGTCACCGGGGCTCGCTCGTCGGTCGGCACGAGGCCAACCTAGCGCCCGGGCGAGGCCCGGACGAGCCCCGCCCGGCCGGCCTCACCCGCCCTCGCCGAAGGGCCAGCCCTCGACCATGCCGGGCTCACGGCCGGGCTCGACGAAGTGCTCGAAGCCGAAGACCTGCGTGAACGCCTCGGGCGGCATGGCGAGCATCATCCCGACGTCGCTGGTCTGGCTGGCGTGCGCCGCGAGCGCCGCCCGCTTCCGCTCGATGCGCTCGCGCACGTCGACCCGCCAGTGGATGGCGTCCTCGGGCTCGCCCATGGGGTTGCCGTCGTCCATCGGCCGGTCCGGGTCCCAGTCGTCCTCGCGGCCCTCCGCCCGCGCGGCCTCGAACATCCGGCGCATGGCGTCGCGGTTCATCGTCGACTCCAGCACCCGCGGCCGGCGTGCGGCTAGGTCGGCGCCGCGGTGCAGCACGTGGTGGACCCGCACGTGGTCCGGGTGCCCGTAGCCGCCGTGCCAGTCGTACCCGACGACGACGTCGGCGTCCTCGTCGTCGAGCACCGCCGCGAGCCGCGCCCCGGCCTCGTCGAGGTCGGCCGCGGCGAACGCCCCCTCGGCGCCGTTCTGCTCCCACCCGGTCATGCCGGAGTCGGCGTACCCCAGCCACTCGACCCGGTGCAGCCCGATGGCCTGCGCGGACGCCCCGAGCTCGCGGCGCCGACGGTCGACGACGGTCTCGCCGTCGGCCAGGTCGTCGGGCGCGGTGCCGTGGTCGCCGTTGGTGGCGACGACGAGGACGACCGGTGCCCCTCGTCGACGGCGCGGGCCATCGACCCGGACGTCTGCGAGGCCTCGTCGTCGGGATGGGCGTGGAGGAAGACGATCGTCGACACGTCCGTCATCCTGCACGGGCGCGCCGACAGCCCGGCCACCGGCCTCGTCGGACACGAAACCCCCGCGTGTCGGACGACACTCCTACGCTTCCGCTTGGCCGACGCCCCGAGCGGCCGTCCCGTTGGGAACGAGGAGGTTTCCGTGAGCACACGAGACAGGACCGGTCCCGGCGACTCACGCCCCGACGCGGTCGACCCCGACAGCGCACCGCCGGCCCGGACGGGACTCCTCGTCGTCGCCGGCGTGCTGCTCGTCATCCCGGTCGTCGCGCTCATGTGGGTGAGCAGCTACAGCAGGGTCGAGCCCAAGCTCGGCGCCTTCCCGTTCTTCATCTGGTACCAGTTCCTCTGGGTGTTCCTCACCTCGGCGTTCACCTACACCGCCTACCGGATCGTCCTCGTCGCGCGGCCGCACCGGCCGATGCGCCGGGACGGCGACCGCCGGACGGAGGAGCGGGCATGAGCGGCATCGACGTCCCCGCCCTCGTCGTCCTCGTGCTGCTGTTCCTGCTCGTCACGGTGATGGGCTTCCTCGCCACCCGCTGGCGGCGCCCGAGCTCGATGGAGTCCCTCGACGAGTGGGGCCTCGGCGGCCGGTCCTTCGGCACCTGGGTCACGTGGTTCCTGCTCGGCGGCGACCTGTACACCGCGTACACGTTCGTCGCCGTCCCCGCCGCGATGTTCGCGCTCGGCTCGGTGTCCGGCTTCTTCGCCGTGCCCTACACGATCGTGCTCTACCCGATCATCTTCGTGTTCATGGCCCGCCTGTGGTCGGTCAGCCACCGCCACGGGTACGTGACGACCGCCGACTTCGTGCGCGGCCGGTTCGGCTCACGCGGCCTCTCCCTCGCGGTCGCCGTCACCGGCTTCCTCGCGACGATGCCGTACATCGCCCTCCAGCTCGTCGGCATCCAAGCCGTCCTCGAGGTCGTCGGCCTCGGGGGCGGCGGCAACATCATCGCCAAGGACGCACCGCTCTTCATCGCCTTCGCCCTGCTCGCCGCCTACACCTACTCCAGCGGCCTGCGCGCCCCGGCGGTCATCGCCTTCGTCAAGGACTTCCTCATCTACCTCGTCATCATCGTGGCGATCGTCTACCTGCCGACGAAGGTCGGCGGCTGGGGCGAGGTGTTCTCGGCGGCGGAGCAGAAGATGGGCACCGTCAACGAGGCCACCGGCAAGCCCACCGGCGCGTTCATCCCCGGCGCCGCCCAGCACTGGGCCTACGCGACGCTCGGCCTCGGGTCCGCGCTGGCGCTGTTCATGTACCCGCACTCGGTGACGGCGAGCCTGTCGGCCAAGGACCGCAACACGATCCGGCGCAACGCCTCGATCCTGCCGGCCTACAGCTTCGTGCTCGGCCTGCTCGCGCTCCTCGGCTGGGTCGCCATCGCCGCCGGCACCAAGCCGATCGGCCTGGACGGCAAGCCCAACGCCCAGCTCGTCATCCCGCAGCTGTTCGAGGACATGTTCCCGTCGTGGTTCGCCGGCGTGGCCTTCGCGGCCATCGCCATCGGCGCCCTCGTGCCGGCGGCGATCATGTCCATCGCCGCGGCGAACACCTTCACCCGCAACATCTACAAGGAGTGGCTGAAGCCCGACGCCTCGCCGGCGCAGGAGGCGAAGGTCAGCAAGGTCGTCTCCCTCGTCGTCAAGGCGTTCGCCCTCGTGTTCGTGCTCCTGCTGGACAAGCAGAACGCGATCAACTTCCAGCTGCTCGGCGGCATCTGGATCCTCCAGACCTTCCCCGCCGTCGTCCTCGGGCTCTACACCCGGTGGCTGCACCGGTGGGCCCTGCTCGCCGGCTGGGCGGTCGGCATGGTCTACGGGACCCTCGCCGCGTACAACGTCGTCAACCCGGCCACCGGCAAACACTTCGGGGGGTCGCTGGCGAACATCCCGGTCATCGGCGAGCTCGGCTACATCGCGATGACGGCCTTCGTCCTCAACCTCCTCGTCGCGGTCGTCGGGACGCTGGTCCTGCGGGCCACGAAGTCGCCGGAGGGCCGTGACGAGACCGTCGCCGCGGACTACTTCGCCGACGCCGGGGACCCCCGGGTGACCAAGGACCTCGACACGCTGAACCCGTCGGTCGAGACCCGCTGACCCCCTCCGGACGGCGGGTGCGGACGGCTGTCCGCACCCGCCGTTCCGCTTGGCAGGATGGGGCCATGGAGTCCGCCCCGCTGCCCGACCGGCTCGCCGCCCTCGCCCAGGCCCACGGCGTCGCCACGGACTACTGGAACTGGCTCGGGGAGCACGTCACCGTCGCCGAGGGCTCGATCCGTTCCGTGCTCGCCGCCCTCGGGGTGGACGCCGCCGACGACGCCGCGGTCGAGGCCGCCCTGGCCGAGGTCGACGACGCCCCGTGGCGCCGCACGCTCCCCGCCACCGTCGTCGTGCGTGCCGGGCGCGGCGGCGAGGTCCGCGTCCACGTCGCCGCCGGGTCGGGCGTCGCCGTCACCGCCCGGCTCGAGGACGGCGGCACGCGTCCGCTGGAGCAGGTCGACCGCTGGGTGCCGGACCGCGAGGTCGACGGCGTCGTGCTCGGGGAGGCGACGTTCGCGCTGCCGGCCGACCTCCCGCTGGGCTGGCACCGGCTCGTCGCCACCCCCGACGCCGACCCGCTGGCCCCGGCGACGACCACGGCCACGCTCGTCGTCACTCCGGAGCGCCTCGAGCTGCCCGAGCCCGTCGCCTCCCGCCGGGTCGTCGGGCTCATGGCGCAGCTGTACCAGGTGCGCTCGCCCGGGTCCTGGGGCGTCGGGGACCTGCGCGACCTCGCCGACCTCGCGACGTGGGCCGCCGCCGCCCACGACGCCGACTTCGTCCTCGTCAACCCGCTGCACGCCGCGGAGCCGGTCGCGCCGATGGAGCCCTCGCCCTACCTGCCGACGACCCGGCGCTTCGTCAACCCGCTCTACCTGCGGGTCGAGGACGTGCCCGAGGTCGCCGCGCTCGACGCCACCGCCCGCCGCCGGCTCTCCCAGCTCGCGGCCCGGGGGCGCAGCCTCGACGAGGGCGACCGCATCGACCGGGACGCCGCCTGGGCGGTGAAGCTGGACGCGCTGCGGCTCGTGCACGACGTCGGGCTGTCCGCGTCCGGCGCAGCCGCCTTCGAGGAGTTCTGCGCCCGCGAGGGCGAGGGGCTTCTCCGGTTCGCGACGTGGTGCGCCCTCGCCGAGCGGCGCGGGCTGCCGTTCACCGACTGGCCCGCCGAGCTGCAGGACCCGAGCGGCCCGGCCGTCCTCGCCTTCCAGCAGGAGGAGCAGGCCCTCGTCGACTTCCACCGCTGGCTGCAGTGGCTGCTCGAGCAGCAGCTGGCCGGGGTGCAGCGCGAGGCGCAGGTCGCGGGCATGTCGCTCGGCATCGTCCACGACCTCGCGGTCGGCGTGCACCCGGTCGGCGCCGACGCCTGGGGCCTCGGCGACACCCTGGCCCGGGGCGTCACGGTCGGCGCCCCGCCGGACCCGTTCAACCAGCTCGGGCAGAACTGGAGCCAGCCGCCCTGGCGCCCGGACCGGCTCGCCGAGCTCGGGTACGGGCCGTTCCGCGACATGGTGCGCACCGTGCTGCGCGACTCCGGCGGCATCCGGGTCGACCACATCCTCGGGCTGTTCCGGCTGTGGTGGATCCCGACCGGCGGGTCCCCCGCGGACGGCACGTACGTCTACTACGACCACGAGGCCCTGCTCGGCATCCTCGTCCTCGAGGCCCAGAGGGCGGGGGCGGTCGTCATCGGGGAGGACCTCGGCGTCGTCGCCCCCAACGTCCGCGAGGTGCTCACCGAGCGCGGGCTGCTCGGCACCTCGATCCTCTGGTTCGAGTGGGACGACGACGCCGTGCGCCCGCCCGAGGCGTACCGGGACCTGTGCCTGTCGACCGTGACCGTCCACGACCTGCCGCCGACCGCGGGCTACCTCACGCTCGAGCACGTCGCCGTCCGCGAGGCGCTGGGGCTGCTGACGCGTCCGGTCCAGGAGGAGCGCGAGGTCGAGACGGCCGCGATCGACCGGGTGCTCGGTGCGCTGCGCGAGCGCGGGCTGCTCGCGGCCGGGGCGGACGTCGACGACACCGTGGTCGCGCTGCACCGGTGGCTCGCGCAGACGCCGAGCCGCATGCTCGCCGTCGCCCTGCCGGACCTCGTCGGCGACCGCCGGGCCATCAACCAGCCCGGCACCAACGACGAGTACCCGAACTGGCGGCTGCCGCTGGCCGGTCCCGAGGGCACGCCCGTCGACCTCGACGACATCCGCGAGTCCCCGCTCGTCGACGCCCTGTTCGACGCCCTCCGCGGCGACTGACCCGCCGCAGCGGCGACGGGCGGACGACACGCCTGAGGTCGGTCGCGGCGTTCGGGCAGGTGGGGTGGGTGCGGGACACGCTTCGTGTCGTCGACCCGTCCGCGGTGGGGTCGGCGGCGACGGGCGGACGACACGCCTGAGGTCGGTCGCGGCGTTCGGGCAGGTGGGGTGGGTGCAGGACAGGCTTCGTGTCGTCGGCCCGTCCGCGGCGTCCCGTCAGGGGGTGAGGTGGTCGAGGAAGCGCGTGGCGAAGGGCTCCCAGGCCGTGCGCAGCGCGTCCCGGGCGGAGTCGACCTCGGCCACGAGGCGGCGGTCGGCGTCGTCGAGCCCGTCGGGGCGCTCGGAGCGGACCCAGTCGGCGAAGATCTCCGGCGAGGTCTCGGGGTGGAACTGCAGCGACCACGCGCGCAGCCCGAGGCGCAGCGCCTGGGGCGACCCGTCGGGCAGGCGCGCGAGCACCGTGGCCCCGGGCGGAGGCGACAGCACGGTGTCGTCGTTGAAGTGCACCGCGGGTGATCCGGCGACCCCGCCGGCCCCGCCCAGCAGCGGGTCCGCGTGCCCCTCGGCGGTCAGCGCGACGGGCACGACGCCGATGGTGCGTCCGGCCGGGTTCGGACCCGCCGTCCCGCCGAGCGCCACCGCGGCCAGCTGGTGCCCGAGGCACACCGCGAGCACCGGCTCGCCGGCCCGGGCCGTGGCCCGCAGGAGGTCCTTGGTCGGCCGCAGCCAGGGGTGCTCGGCGTCGTCGTTCGCGCCCATCGCCCCGCCGAGGACGACGAGCCCGTCGTGCCCACCGTCGGCGAGCCGCCCGGGCACCGGGTCCCCGAGGTCACCGCGCACGACGTCGAGGTCGACGCCGGCGGCGCGCCACCACTCGCCGAGCCAGCCCGCCGGGGCGTCCGGCTCGTGCTGGACGACGAGGAGCCGGCGCATCACCCGACGTGGGTGCCGACGAGCGAGCCGATGGCGTAGGTGACCGCCATCGCGATGAGCCCGCCACCGACCACCCGCAGCGTGGCGCGGCGGGCGTCGGCGTCGCCGAGGCGGGCGCTGAGCACCCCGGTGCCGGCGAGGGCGACGACGACCGCGACGACCGTGACCGGCACCCGCCAGGACGCCGACGGCAGGACGATCGCGAGCAGCGGCAGCAGCGCGCCGACGGTGAACGCGACCATCGACGCGACCGCGGCGTGCCAGGGGTTGGTGAGGTTGTCGGGGTCGATGCCCAGCTCGGCCTCGGCGTGCGCCCCGAGGGCGTCGTGCGCGGTGAGCTCCACGGCCACCCGGTGCGCGAGGTCGGGGGAGAGGCCCTTGCCCTCGTAGATCTCCGCGAGCTCGGCGAGCTCGGCCTCGGGCTCCTCGCGCAGCTCGCGGACCTCCTTGGCGATGAGCGAGCGCTCGGTGTCCCGCTGGGTGCTCACCGAGACGTACTCGCCGACCGCCATGCTCATCGCGCCGGCGGCCAGACCGGCGAGACCGGCGGTGAGGATCGCCGGCCGGCTCGTCGTGGCCGCGGCGACGCCGATGACGAGGCCGGCGGTGGACACGATCCCGTCGTTGGCGCCGAGCACCGCCGCGCGCAGCCAGTTGAGCCGTTCGGCGTAGCCCTGGCCGTGCGCCTCGTCGTGCTCCTCGAGCGCGGCGGCCGCGACGGCCGGCTCCACCTGCTCGGAGGCCACCGGGGACGAGGGGGCGGGGGAGCCGTCAGCCACCGAGGTCCACACCCTCCGCGCGGGCGACGGCGTTGATGCGGTGGGCGAGCTCGATGTCGAGCTGGGTGAGCCCGCCGGCGTCGTGGGTCGTGAGCAGCCAGCGCGTCGTGCGCCAGCGGATGTCGATGTCGGGGTGGTGGTTCATCTGCTCGGCCTCGTCGGCCGCGGCGGCGACGAGGCGGATGGCCGCCGGGAAGTCCGGGGCCTCGATGGTCGCGACGACGGCGTCGCCCTCGCGCTCCCAGCCGGGCAGGTCGGCGAGCTGGCGGGTGACCTCGTCGTCGGTGAGGAGTCGGCTCATACGGGCCATCATGCGCCGCCGGCGGCCCGCCCGGCACCCCAGGTGAGCCTCACCGAACCCGCCACCGGCCTCGCCGACGAGGACGGACACCCGGCAGCCACCGCGGCGCCGGACCGCGACGAGGATCAGGAACCGGCGCCGTGCCCGCCGTGCTGGTACTGGACGGCCTCCTCGACGTCGCCGACGGCGTGCGGCGCGTCCTGCTCCTCGCGCAGGTCCTGCTCGGTGGCCGTCGGGTCGACGTGGTGGGGCTGGATCTTCCCACTCTCGATGTCCTCCGCCCAGTGGCACGCCACCCGGTGCGAGGAGGGCACGCCGTCGATCTCCAGGACGCGCAGCTGCGGCCGCTCGTCGTCGCAGCGGGTCTCCTGCCGCCAGGGGCAGCGGGTGTGGAAGCGGCAGCCGGGCGGCGGCTTGGACGGCGAGGGCAGGTCCCCGACGAGGAGGATCTGCTCGCGCTCGTCCTCCCGGGTCGGGTCCGGCACCGGGACGGCCGACAGCAGCGCCCTCGTGTACGGGTGCAGGGGCTGGGCGTAGAGGTCGTCCGCGCCGGCCTCCTCGACGAGCCCGCCGAGGTACATGACCCCGATCCGGTCGCTGATGTGCCGGACGACGGCGAGGTCGTGCGCGACGACGAGGTAGGTGAGCTCGAACTCGTCCTGGAGGTCCTCCAGCAGGTTGATGACCTGCGCCTGGACCGACACGTCGAGGGCGGACACCGGCTCGTCGGCGACGATGAGCTTGGGCTCGACCGCGAGCGCCCGGGCGATGCCGATGCGCTGGCGCTGCCCGCCGGAGAACTCGTGCGGGTACTTCTTCAGCGCCGCCGCGGGCAGCCCGACCGCCTTGAGCAGCTCGCGCAGCCGCGACGCCGTCGCCTTGTCGTCCGAGGCCAGGCCGTGGGCCTTCATCCCCTCGACGAGCAGCGACTCGACGGACTGGCGCGGGTCCAGGCTGCTCATCGGGTCCTGGAAGACCATCTGGAAGTCCTTGCGCCGCTTGCGCAGCTCCTCGCCCTTGAGCGAGGCGACGTCGGTGCCGTCGATGACGACCGAGCCGTCGGTCGGCGGCTCCAGGCCGAGGATCGCCTTGCCGAGCGTGGACTTCCCGCAGCCGGACTCGCCGACGAGGCCGTAGGTCTCGCCCTTGCGGATGCGCAGGTCGACGCCGTCGACGGCGTAGACGTGCCCGACGACCTTGTCGAAGACGACCCCGCGCTTGATGGGGAAGTGCACCTTGACCCCGCGGGCGTCGACGAGCAGGTCGCCGTCGTCGTGGGCGCGCGCGTCGTCGGCCGGACCGTCGGTGGCGGCGGCGTCGGTGGGCTCGGCGGTCGTCGTCATGAGGTCGCCTCCACGGGGTTGAAGCAGCGCAGCGCGCGGCCGCCGTCGTCGTGCTCGAGCTCCGGGCTCTGCTCGGTGCAGCGGTCGACCGGCTGCGAGCAGCGCGGCGCGAAGGCGCAGGCGTGCTCCCACGGCAGGTTGTCGGCGACCGACCCGGGGATGGGGGTGAGCGGCGCCCCGCGGGCGCCGTCCAGCCGGGGGATCGAGGCCAGCAGACCCGTCGTGTACGGGTGCCGCGGAGAGGCGAAGAGCTCGTGGCGGCGGCCCCGCTCGACGATCCGCCCGCCGTAGAGGACGTTGACCTCGTCGCACAGGCCGGCGACGACGCCGAGGTCGTGGGTGATCATCACCAGGGCGGTCCCGGACTCGGTGACGAGCTCCTTGAGCAGCCCGAGGATCTGGGCCTGGATGGTCACGTCGAGGGCGGTCGTCGGCTCGTCGGCGATGAGCAGCCGGGGCTCGCAGGCCAGGGCCATGGCGATGAGGGCGCGCTGGCGCATGCCTCCGGAGAGCTGGTGCGGGTAGTCGGTGAGCCGGCGGTCGGGGTCGGGGATGCCGACCCGGTCCAGCAGCTCGCGGGCGACGGGGGTCGCGGCCTTGCGCGACATGCTCTTGTGCCGCTCCAGCACCTCGGTGACCTGCCGGCCGATGGGCACGACGGGGTTCAGCGACGAGAGCGGGTCCTGGAAGATCATCGCGATGTCGCGGCCGCGCCGGTCGCGCATCTTGTCCTTGGCCAGGGTGAGCAGGTCGGTGCCCTCGAAGGTGGCCGTGCCCTCGACCCGGTTCCCACGGGCCGGCAGCAGGCCCATGATGGCCAGCGACGTCACGGACTTGCCGCAGCCGGACTCGCCGACGAGGCCGACGGTCTGGCCGGGCCGGACGTCGAAGGACACGCCGTCGACGGCGGTGAACGGGTCCTCGCCCTGGCGGGTGAAGGTGACCCGCAGGTCGCGGACGGACAGCAGCGGCTCGTCGCCGTGCCGGGAGCTGCCGGGTGTGGTCGCCGTGGCGGTCATCGGCGGCTCACCTCCTGGTCTTGGGGTCGAGGGCCTCGCGCAGCGACTCGCCCATGAGGGTGAAGCCGAGCGCGACGACGATGATGCACAGGGCGGGGTACACGGCCAGGTGCGGGTTGTCGTAGATGAACGGCTGCGCCCGCCCGAGCATCTGCCCCCACTCCGGCTGGCGGTCGTTGGGGTTGCCGAGGCCGAGGAAGGACAGCGCCGCGGCGTCGATGATCGACACCGCGAGCACCAGGGTCGACTGGACGATGACCGGGCCGAGGGAGTTCGGGAGCATGTGCCGGAAGACGACCGCCCGCTCGGTGACGCCGAGCGCCCGCGCCGCGAGGACGTGGTCGCTGTGCCGCTGGGCGAGCATCGACCCGCGCAGCAGCCGGGCGAAGATCGGCACCTGCACGGCCGCGACGGCGATGATGACGGTCAGCTGGCTCGGCCGGGTGGCCAGGGCCGCGATCGAGAACGCGAGCAGCAGCGACGGGATCGAGAGCAGGACGTCGACGATGCGCATGACGAGCGAGTCGACCCAGCCGCCGAACGCGCCGGCGAGGATGCCGAGGGTCATCCCGCCGGTGAGCCCGAAGATCGTCGCGAACACGCCGACGATGAGGGTCTGCTGGCTGCCGACGAGCAGCCGCGAGAGCAGGTCGCGGCCGACGTCGTCCGCCCCGAGGGGGTAGCCCGGCTGCGGGCCGGGGATGGGGTTGGACTGCGGGCGCACCTGGTCCAACAAGAGGTTCGCCGCCGGGTCGTGCGGCGCGATGAGCGGCGACACGAGCGCGAGGACGACGAACACGAGCGTGATGGCCGCGCCGATGAGGAAGACGGGGCTGCGCCGCAGCCGCTGCCAGGCGCTCGCGATGAGCGAGACGCCGGGCTTCTCGTCGACCGACCCGGCCTCGCGGACGGCGGCCGCCCGGTCCGAGCCGGCGGTCGCGGCGAGGTCGTCGATCCGGTCCTTGCGGCGGGTCATCGGGTTGGCGGGGGTCATCGCGTCCTCACCCTCGGGTCGATGATCGCGTAGCTGATGTCGACGAGCAGGTTGATGACGACGTAGATGAGCGCCGCCGCCAGGATGAGGATCTGCAGCACCGAGTAGTCGCGGTACTGGAAGGCGTCCGCGAGGGCGTTGCCGATGCCGCCCCAGTTGAACACCTTCTCGGTGAGCACCGCGCCGGCGAGCAGCAGCCCGGTCTGGAGACCGATCGTCGTGACGACCGGGAGCATCGCGTTGCGCAGCACGTGGCGGCCGCGCACGACCCGGGCGGTGAGGCCCTTGGACTCGGCGGTGCGGACGTAGTCCTCGCCGAGCACGTCGAGGACCGAGGCCCGGGTGATCCGGAAGATCACGGCGAAGGGGATGGTCCCGAGCGCGATCGAGGGCAGGACCAGGTGCTTCAGCGCGCTCGCCGAGCAGTCGAGCTCCCGGGTGAGCAGCCCGTCGAGGACGAAGAAGTTCGTGATCCGCGTGCAGCTGAGGTTGTCCTGCCGTCCCGAGACCGGGAACCAGTTGTGGTCCACGGCGAACTGGTACTTGAGGAAGAAGGCGAGGAAGAAGACCGGGACCGCGACGCCGACGAGGGAGAGGATGACGAGCCCGCTGTCGACCGGGGAGTTGGCGCGCCGGGCGGCGACGTAGCCGAGGGGGATGCCGAGGGCCACGGCGAAGACGAGGGCGAAGGCGCTGAGCTCGATGGTCGCGGGCAGCCGGGTGAGGAAGATGTCGAGGGCGTCCGCGCCGGGCAGGACCCGGGTGGAGGTGCCGAAGTCGCCGTGCAGCGCCCGCCAGAGGAACTTGCCGTACTGCACCCAGATCGGCTCGTCCAGCCCGAGCGCCTTGGTGAGGGCGGCGCGGGTCTCCGGGGTGGCCCGCTCGCCGAGGATGGCCGAGACGGTGCCGCCGGGCAGGGCGCGCAGCCAGAGGAAGAGCATGACGGAGAGGACGAAGACGACGAGCACCATCTGGAGGAGGCGTCGGATGAGGAATCTCGCCACGGGTCGGGTCTCCTGCGGGGGTGGGAGCGGCGGTGGCCGCCCCGAACCTACTGGCTCGGGGCGGCCACCGGAATGCTGTGTGCGTCAGATCCGGGCGTGCCCGCGGACGGGCGGCCCGGCCGACGTCACTTCTGGACCGTGACCGTGTCGAAGGTCTCGGCGGTCAGCGGGCTCGGGACGAGGCCCTCGACCTTGTCGCTCACGACGAGCGCGGGCGGGCTGTGGCTGACCGGGATCGCCGGGAGGTACTTCTCGACGATCTGCTGGTTGAGGTCCTGGTAGGCGGTGGCGCGCTCGTCCTCGTCGACGATGGCGTCGGCCTTCTTCAGGTCGTCCGAGAGCTGCTGACCCCACGGCAGGACGTTGGTGTGGAAGTCGTTGGTCTTCGGGCTGGAGAAGAAGGTGCCGAGGAAGTTGTCCGCGGCGTTGTAGTCACCGGTCCACCCGAGCAGCCAGGCGTCGTACGCGCCGTTGGCCGACACGTCGTCGAGGTAGCCGCCGTTCCACGGCTTGCTGACCTCCTGGACCTTGATGCCGACGGCCTGCAGGTCCTTGGTGAACGCCGCATGGATCTTCTGCGGGTCCGGCATGTACGGCCGCGAGACCTCGGTCGGGAAGGCGAACTTGAGGGTCATGCCCTCGGCGCCCGCCTCCTGGAGCAGCTGCTTGGCCTTCTCCGGGTCGTACGCGTACGGCTGGATGGACTCGTTGTAGCCGGAGACGGCCGGCGGGATGAACTGCGAGGCCACCGCGGCGCCCTCGGGCAGCTGGGTCTTGACCATCTGGTCGCGGTTGGTCGCGTACGCGATCGCCTGGCGGACCTTGAGGTCCTTGAGCTTCGGGTTCCGCTCCGGGTTCAGGCCGATGTAGAGGACGTTGAAGGCGTCACGGATCTCGACGTTGTTGCCGGCGTCCTTGAGGCCCTTCCAGTCGACCGGGTTCGGCAGGTCGTAGCCGTCGATCGAGCCGGCCTGGAGCTCCTGGCGGCGGGTGCTCTCGTCGGGGATGATCTTGAAGACGAGGTTCTTGGTCTTCGGCGCCTCGCCGTACCAGTTCTCGTTGGCGACGAGGTTGACGGTCTTGTTGGCCTCGTCGTAGCTCGCGAGCTTGTACGGGCCGACCCCGACCGGGTTCATCGAGTAGTCGGGGTAGGTGAAGCCCTCGCCCTGCGCCTTGACGTTGTTCGCGTCGCCCTCCTCCAGCGCCTTCGGCGACTGGATGGCGAACGAGGCGAGCGAGAGGATCGTCGGGAAGCTCGAGGTCGTCCGGGTGATGTCGACGACGGCGGTGTTCGCGTCCTTGGCCTCGCACGACTTGTACAGCGAGTTCTCCGGGTCGTCGCTGAAGGTGCCGAAGAAGTACGTCCAGTACTCGGCGGCGGTCTGGCCCGCGCCCTTCTGGTTGTACATCCGGTCGAGGTTGTAGCAGACGGCCTCGGCGTTGAAGTCGGTGCCGTCGGAGAACTTCACGCCCTGGCGGAGGTTGAAGGTCCAGCTGAGGCCGTCGTCCGAGGGCTCCCAGCTCTCGGCCAGCTCGGGCTGGATGTCGGCGGTGCCCGGCTTGATGCCGAGGAGGCCGGAGTGGATCTGCCGGGTCACGCGGAAGGTCTCGCCGTCGGTCGCGTAGAGCGGGTCGAACAGCTCGGGGGCGCCGGCGGCGCCGAAGGTGAAGGTGTCCTTCACGTTGCTGTCCGCGGACCCGCCGCCCGAGCCTCCGGAGTCGTCCCGCTGGGACTCGGCGCACGCCGTCATGCTCAGGGCGGCCGCCGTCAGGAGCACGAGGGGCGCCGTGCGCTTGAGTGTCATCAGTGTGAACCTCGCTTGGGTGTGCGAACGCTCGTGACGTCCGGGTCGGACGCCCGAGTGGGCCGCGCCGGACCTGTCGCCCGCCGCGGATGGGGCCAGACACTAGCCGTATTCGCGGCGGTTGCACCGGCCGGACGCGAGTGGTTACCCAAGTGAGACCCACGGGTCGGCGGCGGCCGGCACCGGGGCGGTCCGGCGCCGATTCGGTGGCGACCGGTCTCGCCTGAGACACTGGCGGGCATGTCTGCCTCTCGCCGCGACGACCTCCGGAACGTCGCCATCGTCGCGCACGTCGACCACGGGAAGACCACGCTGGTCGACAAGATGCTCTGGCAGTCGGGCGCCTTCGGGGAGCACGACCACATCGCCGAGCGCGCGATGGACAGCGGCGACCTCGAGCGCGAGAAGGGCATCACCATCCTCGCGAAGAACACCGCCGTCCGGTACGCCGGGAAGGCGGCGCTCGACGCCGGGCTGGCCGACGGCCTGACCATCAACATCATCGACACCCCCGGGCACGCCGACTTCGGCGGCGAGGTCGAGCGCGGGCTGTCGATGGTCGACGGCGTCGTCCTGCTCGTCGACGCCTCCGAGGGCCCGCTGCCCCAGACCCGCTTCGTCCTGCGCAAGGCGCTCGCCGCGCGGCTGCCGGTCGTCCTGTGCGTCAACAAGGTCGACCGCCCGGACGCCCGGATCGAGGAGGTCGTCGACGAGGTCTACGAGCTCTTCATGGACCTGCTCGACGACGCCGGCGCCCACGAGGACCAGCTCGAGTTCCCCATCGTCTACGCCTCGGCCAAGGCCGGCCGGGCCAGCCTCACCCGCCCCGCCGACGGCGAGCTGCCGGACGAGGAGGACCTCGAGCCGCTCTTCCGCACGATCATCGGGACCGTGCCGGCGCCGTCCTACGACGAGGACGCGCCGCTGCAGGCGCACGTCACCAACCTCGACGCCTCGAACTTCCTCGGCCGCCTCGCGCTGCTGCGGGTGAAGAACGGCACGCTGCGCAAGGGCCAGCAGGTGGCGTGGTGCCGCCGCGACGGGTCGGTGCAGACGGTCAAGCTCACCGAGCTGCTCATGACCGAGGCGCTGGAGCGCAAGCCCGCCGACGCCGCGGGCCCGGGGGACATCGTCGCCGTCGCCGGCATCCCCGAGATCACCATCGGCGAGACCCTCGCCGACCTCGAGGACCCGCAGCCGCTGCCGCTCATCACCGTCGACGAGCCCGCGATCTCGATGACCATCGGCATCAACACGAGCCCCATGGCCGGCCGGGTCAAGGGGGCCAAGGTCACCGCGCGCCTCGTCAAGGAGCGCCTGGACCGCGAGCTCGTCGGCAACGTCTCGATGCGCGTCCTGCCCACCGAGCGCCCGGACGCCTGGGAGGTCCAGGGCCGCGGCGAGCTCGCGCTGGCCATCCTCGTCGAGCAGATGCGCCGCGAGGGCTACGAGCTGACCGTCGGCAAGCCGGAGGTCGTCACCCGCGAGATCGGCGGCAAGGTCCACGAGCCCGTCGAGCGGCTGACCATCGACACCCCCGAGGAGTACCTCGGCGCCATCACCCAGCTGCTCGCCGCCCGCAAGGGCCGCATGGAGCAGATGACCAACCACGGCACCGGCTGGGTCCGGATGGAGTTCCTCGTCCCGGCCCGCGGGCTCATCGGCTTCCGCACCCAGTTCCTCACCGACACCCGCGGCACCGGCATCGCCCACCACGTCTACGAGACCCACGAGCCGTGGGCCGGCGAGATCTCGACCCGGGTGAGCGGCTCGCTCGTCGCCGACCGCTCCGGCGCCGCGACGGCCTACGCCATGGCGAACCTCCAGGAGCGCGGCACGATGTTCCTCGCCCCGACGACCGAGGTCTACGAGGGGATGATCGTCGGCGAGAACTCCCGCGCCGACGACATGGACGTCAACATCACCAAGGAGAAGAAGCTCACCAACGTTCGGTCCGCCGGCGCCGACGTCCTCGAGCGGCTGGCCCCGCCGCGCGTGCTGTCCCTCGAGCAGAGCCTGGAGTTCTGCCGCGAGGACGAGTGCGTCGAGGTGACGCCGGAGGCCGTGCGGATCCGCAAGGTCGAGCTCGACCAGACCCTGCGAGCCCGGGCGGCGGCCCGCGCCAGGAGGAGCTGACCCGCGGTGCCCGAGCAGGACCCCAGCCCGACCCGGTCCGAGCGTCGCCGCAGCCGACGGCGCCGCCGGCCCTGGCGCGTCGCGCTGCTCGTCGTGCTCCTCGTCGCCGCCGTCGGGGCGGCCGGCGGGTACGCGCTGACCCGGCAGACGCCCACGCCGACTCCCGAGACGATGCCGACCTCGGCCGTCGGCGACCGGGTGACGACACCGGGCGGGGTGGTCAACGCCCTCTCGCTGGGGCCGGTGCCGACGTGGGACCCGCAGCGCCTCGCCGCCCGCGGCGACACGGCCTTCGCCGAGCGCGTCTTCGCCCGCACCCTCACCGCCTACGCGCCCGACACCGACCCCGAGAAGCAGGCCCGGCTCGTCGGCGACCTGGCCACGGACACCGGCACGGCCAGCGACGACCTCAAGACCTGGACCTTCACCCTCCGCGACGGCGTCATGTGGCAGGACGGCACGCCCGTGACCTGCAAGGACGTCGCCTACGGCATCTCGCGCACCTTCGCGACCGGCCGGATCACCGGGGGGCCCACCGACGCGCTCGCCGTCCTCGCCATCCCGCGCAACAGCGACGGCACGAGCACCTACGAGGGCCCCTACGCCACGGGCAAGTCCGCGAAGAAGGGCCGGCAGGCGTTCGAGAAGGCCGTGAGCTGCGACGGCCGGAAGATCACCTTCACCCTGAGCATGCCCGTCGGCGACTTCGACGAGATGCTCACCCAGCCGGCGTTCGGTCCGGTGAAGAAGTCCGTCGACCGCGGCGAGGACGGCACCTGGGACATCTTCTCGGCCGGCCCGTACATGCTTCAGGGCACCTGGGAGGAGGGGCGCGGCGGCACGTTCGTGCGCAACCCGCACTGGTCGGCG
The DNA here is from genome assembly GCF_004025965.2 of Phycicoccus flavus. GTDB lineage: Bacteria > Actinomycetota > Actinomycetes > Actinomycetales > Dermatophilaceae > Phycicoccus > Phycicoccus flavus. Next base: position 21,422 of record NZ_SAYU02000036.1, read on the forward strand.
GACAGCGACCCCGTACGCAAGGCCTACCCGGACGAGATCCGCTACCAGGAGGGCCTGGAGACCCAGACGGTGGCGCAGCAGGTCATGGCCGACAACGCCGCCGGCCGCGAGTCGGTGTCCCTCGGCTCGGCCCCGCCGGCCATCCAGCAGCACATCACCGCCGTGCAGAGCCTCGAGGAGCGCTCGGTCAACCCGCGCACCGGCATCGTCGACTACCTCGTGCCCAACGTCCGCAGCAAGGTCTTCGAGGACGAGCAGGTCCGGCTGGCCCTCGCGACCGCCACCAACCGGGAGGCGTACGTCACGGCGATCGGCGGCGGGACCGCGGCCGACCCCGCGCTCTCGCTCGTCCCCCACGGCCTGCCCGCCGCGCACGACGACGACCCGGTGGGCGCCGGCACCCGCGGGGACCCGGCGAGGGCCAAGGCCATCCTCGAGAAGGCCGGGGTCGACACGCCGGTGGAGTTCACCATCGCCTACCGCTCCGACCCGACCTCGGACAAGGCCATCGCCGCGCTCGTCGCCGGCTGGCAGCAGGCGGGCTTCGAGCCGAAGACCATGCCGGTCACCGACGACTACTTCTCGACCATCGCCGACAAGGACGCCCGCAAGGACATCGACGTGTTCTGGTCGAACTGGGCCCCCGCGTGGGCCTCGGCGTCGACCATCCTGCCGCCGCTGTTCGACTCCACGATCAACATCACCAAGACCGGACCCGGCCGCGACTACGGGTACTGGGAGGACGAGGACCTCGACGCCCGGATGGCGAAGGTGTCGGCCATCGTCGACCGCGGGGAGCGCGAGAAGGCCTGGGCCGAGGTCGACCGGACGCTGCTGGAGCAGGGCGCCTACATCGGGCTCGCCGAGCGCCGGGCGCTCTACATCGCGGGCTCGGACATCCGGAATTTGTCCGCCAACGCCGTGCTGGGGGGCGTCGTCGAGTTCGCCGACATCGCGGTGGCGCCGTGAGGTCACTGCTCGACGGCGTCGCGGTCCGCGGCGCCACCCCGACGCTGCTGTTCGTCCACGCCCACCCGGACGACGAGACGCTGACCACCGGGGTCGCCGTCGCCCACCACGCCGCCCGCGGCCACGACGTCCACGTCCTCACCTGCACCCTCGGCGAGGAGGGCGAGGTCATCCCGCCGGCGCTGGCGCACCTCGAGGGCGACGGCCCGGCCCTCGCCGCGCACCGCCGCGGGGAGCTGGCCCGGGCCCTGGCGGCGCTCGGCGCCACGGGTCACCTGCTCGGGGCCGCGGGGCCCGAGGACGAGCCCGCGTTCCGCGACTCCGGCATGGCCGGCACGCCCGCCGCGGAGCACCCGCGGGCCTTCGCCGGCCGGCCCCTCGAGGATGCGGCCGCCGCCGTCGGCCGGGTCCTCGCCGCGGTGCGCCCGGACGTCGTCGTCACCTACGACGCCGGCGGGGGCTACGGGCACCCCGACCACGTCCGCACGCACGAGGCCACCCGGGCCGCCGTCGCCGCCCTGCCGGCCGGCGAGCGGCCCGTGCTCTACGGCACGCTCACCCCGCTCACCTGGGCGCTCGAGGACCGCGAGTGGCTGGCCGCCCACGTGCCGGCCGACGGGCCGTGGGTCGTGCCCGACCAGGGCAGCCCGTACACCGCGGGGGTCGTGCCCGACGACGTCGTCGGGCGGGCCGTGGTCGACCCCGACGCCGTGCCCGCGCAGGTCGAGGCCCTGCGGGCGCACGACACGCAGGTCGTGTCCGGCGACGGGTGGTTCGCCCTGTCCAACCACCACGTCTTCCGGCTCGCCGGCCGCGAGGGCTACGCGGTTCTCGACCCCGGGAGCGGGCGACCGGCGCCGGAGGGGGCCGCGTGAGCGACCTCGACCCCGCCGTCTTTCGGCAGGCCATGGGGCGCCTGGCCCAGGGCGTCACCGTCGTCACGACGACCTCGGGCGGCCACGACCACGCGATGACGGCGAACTCGGTGACGTCGGTGTCCCTCGACCCGTTGCTCGTCCTGGTCTGCGTCGAGACCGAGAGCCGGTTCCACGACGCGGTGCTCGACGCCGGGGTCTGGGGGGTGAGCATGCTTTCGCTGCGGCAGCGGCCGACCTCGGAGTGGTTCGCCACCCGCGGGCGCCCCCTGCACGGCCAGCTGGACCGGGCACCGTTCACGCGGGGCGAGCACACCGGGGTGGCGCTGCTCGACGACGCGCTGGCCCACCTGGAGGTCCGCACCACCTCCACGCATCCGGGCGGTGACCATGTCATCGTGGTCGGCGAGGTCCTCGGCCTCACCATCCCCGACACCATCGGACCTGCCCTCGTCTACTACCGCGGGCGGTACGGGAGCATCGAATGACCGACCTGCTCGAGCACGCGCGGTGGGAGGAGCCCACCTGGGAGGACCGCGCGCCCGGGCCGCGGCGCTGGCCCTGGGTGCTGCTCGGCCTGGTCGTCCTCCTCGGCGCCCTCTACGCCGGGGCCGCCTGGTGGCTGGGCGAGCGCGTGCCGCGCGGCACGACCGTCGCCGGGGTGCCTCTGGGCGGACAGACCGCGGCCGAGGCCCGCACCACCCTCGAACGCGCCGTCGCCGGCCGCGCGCAGGAGCCGATCCTCCTGACCTCCAAGGCCGGTCAGGCGAGGATCCGGCCCGAGCGGGCGGGCGTCGTGGTCGACGTCGACGCCACGGTCGCGGGCCTCACCGGCTTCAGCATGGGCCCGCGGGAGCTCTGGCACCACGTGAACGGCGGGGTCGAGCAGCCGGCCGTCGTCACCGTCGACCGGGAGGCGTTCGCCGCCGCCGTCGACAAGGTCCGGAAGAGACTGGACTCGACGGCCAAGGAGGGCCGGCTCTCGGTGCGCAGCGGCACCGTCCAGTACCGGGCACCCGTGCGCGGGACGACCACCGACGCCGCCGGCACCGCCGCCGTCATCGAGCGCTGGTGGCCCGCGCAGGACTCCGTCGAGGTCGAGGCCGACCCGGTGCTGCCGCGCACGCCCGCCGCCGAGTTCGAGCGCGTCCGTGCGGAGTTCGCCGACGTCGCCGTGTCCGGGCCGGTCACCGTCCGGGCCGACGGCAAGCGCTTCCGTCTCACCCCGAAGCAGTTCGCCTCCGCCCTCCGCCTGCCCCGCGCGAAGGACGGCACCATCACCCCGCGCGCCGACCAGGACGAGCTGCGCTCGCTCGTCCACGCGGCCGCGCAGGAGGCGGGGGTCGAGCGGGAGCCGAAGGACGCGTCGGTGAGCTTCGCCCCGAGCGGCTACACGAAGCGCACCGTGCACCGCGGCCGCGCCGGCCTCACCCTGCTGGACGAGAGCATCTCCGAGCAGGTGTGGAAGGCCGTGACGACGACCGACCGGACCGCGAACGTGCTGACCAAGGCCGTGCGGCCCACGTGGACCGTCACCGACATCCGCCGGACGCTGCCGAAGGAGAAGGTCGCCTCCTTCACGACGCAGTTCCAGTGCTGCCAGTCGCGGGTCGAGAACATCAGGCGTGGTGCGGCCGCCGTCGACGGCACCTACGTCCTGCCGGGCCAGCAGTTCAGCCTCAACGACGTCCTCGGCGACACGACGACGAAGGAGAGCGGCTACCTCGAGGCCGGCATCATCCGCTACGGCCGGGCCGCGACCTCGTACGGCGGTGGGCTGTCGCAGGTCTCGACGACCGTCTTCAACGCCTCGTTCTTCGCGGGGGTGAGGCTCGACGCGTGGTCGCCGCACTCGTACTACATCTCGCGCTACCCCGAGGGCCGCGAGGCGACGATCTCCTACCCGGACCTGCACAACAAGTGGACCAACACCCTCGACGGCGGGATCCTCGTGCGGGCCCGGACCACGGACACCTCGATCACCGTCACCTACTACGGCACGAAGAAGTACCGGGTGACGGCGACCAAGGGCGACCGCTACGCCATCGAGCAGCCGACGACGATCGTCGACGACGACCCCGAGTGCATCCCGCAGCAGCCCGTCGAGGGCTTCTCGGTCGACATCGGCCGCATCTTCCACCGGGGCGGCGAGGTCGTGGACCGGCAGTCGTTCACCACGCGCTACGACCCCCAGGACGACGTCACCTGCACCAACCCGCGGGCCGGCTGAGCGGCCGGTCGCGGCCCGGGGCCGCGACCGGGCCGACGCAGCGTCACGTACGCGTGGTGCGGGGCGAAGCCGTGCCGGCGGTAGACGGCGACCGCACCGTCGTTGTCGTCGTCGGTCTGCAGGTGCACCGAGCGCACCCCGCGCTCGCGGGCCGCGCGGGCCAGTGCCCCGAGGACGGCGGTGGCCAGGCCCCGGCGGCGCGCCTCGGGCGCGGTCCACATCGCCGCGACGCCGCCCCAGGTCGCCGCGACCCCGAGACGCCCGAGGGCCAGCACCTCGCCGCCGTCGCGGACCGCGGCGAAGACCTGCTCGGGGGAGCCGGTGAGCACCGCGCGCGCCCACTGCTCCGGCGCCTCGCGGTAACGGGTGTAGGCGGCGAACCAGTCGTCGTCCAGGGCCGTCGTCGTCGTCACCTCGGGGCCGGCGGTGGGCGTCGCGGCCACCGAGTCCGCGACCTCGGCGACGGCCGCGGTGTACGTCGTCGTCGTGACCCGGGGTGCGTAGCCGCGCTCCAGCAGCAGCGCGCCGAGGGGGTCCGCGCCGGCGGTGAGGCCCACGGGGCCGAAGACGGTGACGGCGGGGGGCAGGCCACGCCGGGCGTACCAGGCCTCGGCCTCCTCGAGCGCGGCGGGCAGCGGGCGGGCGGGGTCGCCGGCGGTCATCACCGAGTTGGCGCGCTGGGTGAACCCGCCCGAGGCCCGCAGCAGCCAGCCGCCGAGGTGCTCGCTCTCGACCGGCGGCCAGGCCCCCACCATGACGCGCTGCAGGTCGGCGGCCGACAGGGCCCGGTGCGGCGCCCCGCGCCGGGACGGGGTGGGCGGGACCTCCTTGACGGCCACGACGTCGGCGCGCGCGATCCCGTTCTCGCCGTGGCGTGTCTGCACGACGAGGTGCTCGTCGTCGACGTGGACGAGGTCGCCGACGGCGTCGGTGAGGGTGGCCCCGGAGCGGGGGTCGGGGACGGGGAGCCGGTGGCGCACGACGACGCGTGTCCCGGCCGGTGGAAGGTCCCGTGGCCGGGGCCGCGGCGGTTCCATGGCGTGAATAGTATGGCGGCATGACGTACGTGATCGCGCAGCCCTGTGTGGACCTCAAGGACAAGGCCTGCATCGAGGAGTGCCCCGTCGACTGCATCTACGAGGGCGAGCGCAGCCTGTACATCCACCCCGACGAGTGCGTCGACTGCGGCGCCTGCGAGCCCGTCTGCCCGGTGGAGGCGATCTACTACGAGGACGACGTGCCGGACCAGTGGGCCGAGTACTACAAGGCCAACGTCGAGTTCTTCGACGACCTCGGCAGCCCCGGCGGCGCGGCCAAGCTCGGCGTCATCGCCAAGGACCACCAGATCATCGCCGACCTGCCCCCGCAGGAGCACGACGAGTGACGTGGTGCCCACCCTCCCCGACTTCCCCTGGGACTCGCTCGCTCCGGCCAAGGAGCGGGCGAGTGCCTTTTCCGACCCCTCGCTGAGCGACGGCGCAGGGGAGGGGCTCGTCGACCTGTCGGTGGGCACGCCCGTCGACCCCACGCCCGACCTGATCCGGCAGGCCCTGGCCGGCGCCGCCGACGCCCCCGGGTACCCGCAGACCTACGGCACGCCCGACCTGCGCGAGGCCGTCGCCGCCTGGTTCGCCGCCCGCCGCGGCGTGCCGGACCTCGACCCCGGCGGCGTGCTGCCGACCCTGGGGTCCAAGGAGCTCGTGGCCTGGCTACCGACGCTGCTGGACCTCGGCCCCGGCGACGTCGTCGCCTTCCCGCGGGTCGCCTACCCGACCTACGACGTCGGCGCCCGGCTGGCCCGCGCCGAGCCGATGGCCGTCGACTCCCTCACCGCGCTCGGCCCGCTGACGCCGGCGACGACGCCGCGCCTGCTGTGGGTCAACTCCCCGAGCAACCCCACGGGACGCGTCCTCGGCGTCGAGCACCTGGCCAAGGTCGTCGCCTGGGCCCGCGAGCACGGGGTCGTCGTCGCCTCGGACGAGTGCTACGCCGAGCTCGACTGGCGGCCGCGGCGCGAGGGCTCGGACGAGCCGCCGACGACCCCGTCGGTCCTCGACCCGCGGGTGTGCGGCGGGTCGCACGAGGGGCTGCTCTGCGTGTACTCGCTGTCCAAGCAGTCGAACCTCGCGGGGTACCGCGCCGCCTTCGTCGCGGGCGACCCCGGGCTCGTGCGGCGGCTGCTGGAGGTGCGCAAGCACGCCGGGATGATCGTGCCGTGGCCGGTGCAGCGGGCGATGCTCGCCGCGCTGGGCGACGCCGACCACGTCGCGCAGCAGAAGGCGCGCTACGCGGCCCGGCGCGAGACGCTGCGGCCGGCGGTCGAGGCGTTCGGCCTGCGCGTCGACGACTCCGAGGCCGGGCTCTACCTCTGGGCCACGGCGGGGGAGCCGTCCCGCCGCACGGTCGAGCGGCTGGCCGACCGAGGCGTCCTCGTCGCCCCGGGCGACTTCTACGGCCCCGCCGGCCGCGAGCACGTGCGGATCGCGCTCACCGCCACCGACGAGCGCATCGCGGCGGCCGCCCGGCGGTTGGGCTGAGCCACCGGGGCGCCGCCCCGGTTCCACCGTTCCCCTACGGACGGGTAGGGTCGAAATGACGTCCCGAGCCCCGAGACCCCCCAAGGACCGCGACATGACCGACGGAGCCACGCTGCACGCAGCAGGCAAGCAGCTCGACCTGAACCTCGTCCCGGCCACCGAGGGGAACAGCGGGTACGACATCTCGAAGCTGCTCAAGGAGACCGGCAACGTCACCCTCGACGGCGGCTTCACGAACACCGCGAGCTGCACGAGCGCCATCACCTACATCGACGGCGACGAGGGGATCCTGCGCTACCGCGGCTACCCCATCGAGCAGCTGGCCAAGCAGTCGACGTTCCTCGAGACCTCGTACCTGCTCATCTACGGCACCCTGCCGACGACCTCCGAGCTCGAGGACTTCGAGGACCGGATCCGCGACCACACGATGCTCCACGAGGACCTCAAGGGCTTCTTCGGCGGCTTCCCCCGCGACGCGCACCCGATGCCCGTCCTGTCCTCGGCGGTGTCGGCCCTCTCGACCTTCTACCAGGACAGCCTCGACCCCTTCGACCCCGACCAGGTCGAGATCTCGACCATCCGCCTCCTCGCCAAGCTGCCGACCATCGCGGCGTACGCGTACAAGAAGTCCATCGGGCAGCCGTTCCTCTACCCGGACAACCGCCTCTCGCTCGTCGAGAACTTCCTGCGGATGACCTTCGGCGTCCCCGCCACCGACTACGAGGTCGACCCCGACATCGTCAAGGCCGTCGACCTGCTGCTCATCCTGCACGCCGACCACGAGCAGAACTGCTCGACCTCGACCGTGCGGCTCGTCGGGTCCTCGCACGCGAACCTATTCGCGTCGGTCTCGGCCGGGATCAACGCCCTCTTCGGTCCGCTGCACGGCGGCGCCAACCAGGCCGTCCTGGAGATGCTCGAGCGGATCCAGTCCGCCGAGTACTCCACCGACGAGTTCATGAAGAAGGTCAAGGACAAGGAGGACGGGGTCCGGCTCATGGGCTTCGGGCACCGGGTCTACAAGAACTACGACCCGCGCGCGGCCATCATCAAGGACACCGCGCACTCGATCCTGGAGAAGACCGGCGGCGGCGACGAGCTCCTGGAGATCGCGATGCGCCTCGAGGAGATCGCCCTCGCGGACGACTACTTCGTCGAGCGCAAGCTCTACCCGAACGTCGACTTCTACACCGGCCTCATCTACAAGTCGATGGGCTTCCCGACCCGGATGTTCACCGTCCTGTTCGCCCTCGGCCGGCTGCCGGGCTGGATCGCCCAGTGGCGCGAGATGATCGAGGACCCCACGACGAAGATCGGCCGCCCGCGCCAGGTGTACACCGGCGAGGGTGAGCGCGACTACGTCGCCCTCACCGACCGCTGACCGGCCGTCCCCTCTCCCGGGCGTCCGGCGACGTCCGGGTTCAGGAGGGGCGGGCGAGGGAGATCCGGACCTGGTTCGGGTCCGGCGCGTCCTCGGTGGGCCCGAGCCGGACCGTGGACCAGGTGAACGCCGAGTCCTCCATCGAGCGGGTCCAGCGGCGCAGGTCCACCTGCACCTGCATCGCGCCGGTGTCGGTGGCCCGGGCGACCGCCCACGACGCGACGGCCCAGGCCAGGTCCGTCGACTCGGGGGTGACGACGACGGAGTCGCCGGACACCGTGCCCTCGAGGCCAAAGTCCTTCTCCAGCAGCGCGACGACGTCCTGGGGTGACCCCGGCGACGAGGGGTCGCGCAGCGCGCAGCCGACGCCGGCGTGCGTCTGCCCCGAGAGCACCGACGCCGTCGCCCGGGCCTGCCCCTCGTGCTGCGCGTACGCCGACCCGGCGGCCGAGCGCTGGACGGCCTGCGCCGCCTCCGCGATATCCATGTCGGCGTAGCCGTCGACCTTCTCCAGCGCGTCGTAGAACGTGTTCGTCGAGTACTCGGGGTCGAGGATCTGCTGCGCGGTGCCCCAGCCTTGCGAGGGTCGCTGCTGGAACAGCCCGAGGGAGTCGCGGTCGCCGAAGCGGACGTTGCGGACCTTGGACTCCTGCATGGCGGTCGCGATGGCGATGGACGCCGCCCGGGCGGGCAGGCCGCGCTTGACCGAGATGGCGGTGATGGCCGCGGCGTTGCTCGCCTGGTCAGGGGCCCAGCGGTACTCCGACCCGGCGGCGGTGACGCGGCACTGCTCGCCGGACACGGCGTGGACCAGCCGCTGCACGCCGACGTAGCCGGCGACCCCGGCGGCGCCGAGCGCGAGCACGGTGAGCACGGCGATGCCGCGTCGGGTGCGTCGGGGGTGTGCGCGCTCCTCGGCGAGCGTCACGCCACGGGTCCTGCGTGCCATGGGGCGGGTGGTTCCTCCGGTCTCGGGCGCTGGGGGCGCGGTCAGTCGTTGGCGTGCAGCGCCGAGTTCAGGACGATGCCGTGCCCGTCGCGCGGGCGGGCCATGACCGTCCCGGTCAGGGAGTGCCGCAGGAACAGGAGGTTCGACTGGCCGGACAGCTCGGCGGCCTTGGCGACGGTGCCGTCCGGCAGCGTCACCTTCGTGCCGGCGGTGAGGTAGAGCCCGGCCTCGACGACGCAGTCGTCGCCGAGCGCGATGCCGAGCCCGGCCTCGGCGCCGAGCAGGCAGCGCTCGCCGATCCGGACCCGCTCGGTGCCGCCGCCGGAGAGCGTGCCCATCGTCGAGGCGCCGCCGCCGATGTCCGAGCCGTCGCCGACGACGACGCCCTGGCTGATCCGGCCCTCGACCATCGAGCTGCCGAGCGTCCCGGCGTTGTAGTTGACGAACCCCTCGTGCATGACCGTCGTGCCGCTCGCCAGGTGCGCGCCCAGGCGGACCCGGTCGGCGTCCCCGATGCGCACGCCGGCCGGGAGGACGTAGTCGACCATCCGCGGGAACTTGTCGACGCCGAGGACCTGCACCGGCCCGCGGGCCATGAGGCGCAGGCGCGTCGTCTCGAAGCCGTCGACCGCGCAGGGGCCCTGGGTGGTCCACACGACGTTGGTGAGCACGCCGAAGATGCCCTCGAGGTTCACCGTGTTGGGCTCCACGAGCCGGTGGGAGAGCAGGTGCAGCCGCAGGTAGGCGTCCGCGGCGTCGGCCGGCGGGGTGTCGAGGTCGGCCGTGACGAGCCGGACCTCGCGCCGCGTCCCGCGCGCCTCGTCGGCGACGGCCAGGTCCTCGAGGCCGGGAGGGGCCGCGAGCTCGCCCGCGCCGCCCGCGTCGCCGAGCGCCGGCGCCGGGAACCAGGCGTCGAGCGTGGCCCCGGAGTCGTGGACGGTGAGGAGGCCGTGGCCCCAGGCGGCGGATGTCATGGCGCCAAGCCTACGGGGGCGCGCCGGTCCTCCCCGCACCGTCCGGGCCCGCCTCACTAGGGTGGAGCGCATGCCCCCGCCCCCCACCGCCCTGGACCTCACGAGCGACGCGAGCACCCTCACCGCGGCCCTGTGCGACGTCCCCTCGGTGAGCAGGGAGGAGGACGTCCTCGCCGACGCCGTCGAGGCGGCACTGACCGGGCTCGGGCGGCTGCAGGTGACCCGTGTGGGCAACTCCGTCGTCGCGCGCACCGACCTCGGGCGGGAGGAGCGGGTCGTCCTCGCCGGGCACCTCGACACCGTGCCGCTGACCGCCGACCCGCCGAACGTGCCGACCCGCCGGGCACCCGGCCCGGACGGCGAGGTGCTGTGGGGCCGCGGGACGGTCGACATGAAGGGTGGCGTCGCGGTCATGCTCCGGGTGGCCCAGGAGATCCCCGAGCCCAGCCGCGACGTCACCTACGTCTTCTACGACGCCGAGGAGATCGACGAGCGCTTCAACGGCCTGCGGCGCATCCAGCACGAGCGCCCCGACCTCATCGACGACGCCGTCTTCGCCGTCCTGCTCGAGCCCACCGACGCCCGGGTCGAGGGGGGCTGCAAGGGCACGCTGCGCGCGGTCGTCTCGACCAAGGGCGTCGCCGCGCACTCGGCCCGTCCGTGGAACGGCCACAACGCGATCCACGACGCCGCCGAGGTGCTGCGCCGCCTCGCGGCGTACGAGCCGCGGACCCGCGTCGTCGACGGCCTGGAGTTCCACGAGGCCATGAACGCGGTGGGCATCAGCGGCGGCATCGCCGGCAACGTCATCCCGGACCGCTGCGAGGTCACCGTCAACTACCGGTACGCGCCCTCGGTGGACCCCGAGGAGGCCGACGCCCACGTGCGGCAGCTGTTCGACGGGTTCTCCGTCGACGTCGTCGACAACGCCCGGGGCGCCCGGCCGGGGCTGGACGTGCCGGCCGCCCGGGCGTTCGTCGACGCGCTGGGCCTGGACGTCGTCGCCAAGCAGGGCTGGACCGACGTCGCCCGCTTCTCGGCGATGGGGGTGCCGGCGGTGAACTTCGGCCCGGGCGACCCCAACCTGGCCCACACCGACGACGAACGGTGCCCGGTCGTGCAGTACGGCACCTGCGAGGAGGCGATGCTGCGGTGGCTGGCATGAGCGACGCCGGCGGGGAGCCCCGCCGCACCCAGGACCGCGACTACCACCAGGGCCCCGTCGTCATGCGGCGCTCCAAGGTGCCGGGCTCCACGACCGACCAGCGGCTCCTCGACGACGACGGCTCCGCCGACTGGCTGCACACCGACCCGTGGCGGGTCATGCGCATCCAGTCCGAGTTCGTCAACGGGTTCGGGGCGCTGGCCGAGGTCGGGCCCGCGGTGTCGGTCTTCGGCTCGGCCCGCACGCGGCCCGACGCGCCGGAGTACGCCCTCGGGGAGCAGGTGGGCCGCGCGCTCGTCGAGGCCGGGTACGCCGTCATCACCGGCGGCGGGCCCGGCGCCATGGAGGCCGCGAACAAGGGCGCCCTCGAGGCCGGCGGCACCTCGGTGGGCCTCGGCATCGAGCTGCCCTTCGAGGCGGGCCTGAACCCGCACGTCGACCTCGGCGTGAACTTCCGCTACTTCTTCGCCCGCAAGACGATGTTCGTCAAGTACGCCTGCGGGTTCATCGTGCTGCCCGGCGGGTTCGGCACCCTCGACGAGCTCTTCGAGGCCGTCACCCTCGTCCAGACGCAGAAGGTCACGAGCTTCCCCATCGTCCTCGTCGGCTCGCGGTACTGGGGCGGGCTGCTGGACTGGCTGCGCGAGACCGCCGCGGCCACCGGCACCGTGAGCGAGCGGGACCTGGCGCTGCTCACCCTCACCGACGACGTCGACGAGGCCGTCCGCACCGTCGTCGAGGCGGACGAGCGGGCCGGGCGCGCCGCCCGGCGACCGGCCCGGGGCACCGAGTAGCCGCAGGTGGGGACCGTAGGATCTGGCCCGTGGTCCCGCTCCTGATCCTCGCGCTCGCCGCGGTGGCGCTCGTCGTCACCGTGCTCGCGGTCGCGTCCGGGCGGGTCGCCGTCGACGACCTCGCGGCGCCGGTGCACAGCACCCCCGACCACGGCCTGCCCCTCGAGCCGGGCTCCGGTGACGTCGACGCCGTGCGCTTCGACACCGCCGCCCGCGGCTACCGGATGGCCGAGGTCGACGACCGGCTCGACACCCTGCGCGCGACCCTCGCCGAGCGCGAGCGCGAGGTCGCCGAGCTCCGCGCCCGGGAGGACTGATGGCCTTCACGATCCGCCGCTCGACCCCGCTGGACCGGCAGGCCGCGTGGGACGTCATGACCGATCTGCGCGGGCACACCGCGCACGTCCCGCTCACCGACGTCTCGGTGCCCGACGACGGCCTGGCGCTCGGGGCCGAGGTGTCGGCCGTCACCCGCCTGGGCCCGGTGGCGGGCGCGGACCGGATGCTCGTCGTCGCCCTCGAGCCCGGCCGGCGCCTGCGGCTCGTCAAGACCGGGTGGTTCCTGCGCGGCTGGGCGGACATCGTCGTGTCCGAGGCCGGCGACGACGGCGCCACCGTCGAGTGGACCGAGGAGCTGTGGCTGCCCGGGCTGCGTCGGCTCACCCGGCCGGTCGGCGACCGCCTCGGGAAGGTGCTCTTCGGGCGGGTCGTCGACGGGCTGCTGGCCCGGGAGGCGCCGTGACCTGGAGCGTCCTCGCGGGGGCCGGTGTCCTCCTCGTCCTGCTCGCGGGTGCCTGGTGGCTGGGGCGGGAGGGGTGGCGCGGGTCCGCCGAGGACGCCGCGGCCGGTCCGGCGACCGACGACGCCGAGGACGGGACGGCACCCGACGGCGTCCTGCCGCTGGCCTTCCGCGGCTACCGGATGGACCAGGTCGACGACGTGCTCGACCGGCTCGAGGCGCGCATCGCCGACCGGGACGCCGAGCTGGCCGCGCTGCGCGGGGGCCCGCGGTCCGAGGGCGAGGCGACGACGGCGGAGGCGACCTCGCGCGGGTCGGATTCCGGCGCACCGGGGTCGGGTGGCACGGCCACCCTCGTCGCGGCGCCCACCACCGCTCCGACCGAGCGGGACGAGCGACCGTCCCGGCCGGACGGGACGCCCGGCTGGCCGGCGCGCCGCCCCCTGGCGGTCCTCGACGACCTCGTGCACGGCACGCCCCCGCCGCTGGGGCGCCTCGACCTCGTGGCCCCCGTCCTCTACCTGCTCCTCGCGGCCTACGTGACGATGCACCTGCTCGGGGCGGTCCGCACCGGGTACCTGTCGCAGGGGGTCCAGGACCAGCAGGCGTTCGAGTGGTACTTCGGGGCGACGGCGCACAACCTGGCCACGTTCTCGAACCCCCTGTCCAGCGACCTGCAGAACTTCCCCGCCGGGGTCAACCTCATGGCCAACGCCGCGGTGCTCGGCCTCGGGCTGCCGCTGGCGCCGTTGACGCTGCTGGCCGGGCCGCAGGCGACGTTCGTCCTCGTCGAGCTGCTCGGCCTGGCCCTCACCGCCACCGGCTGGTACTGGCTCGTCCGCCGGTGGTTCCCCGTGCACCCGGCCGCGGCCGCCCTCGCCGGGGCGCTCGCCGGGTTCGGTCCGGGGATGGTGTCCCACGCCAACGGGCACCCGAACTTCGTCGTCCAGGCCCTCGTGCCCGTCCTCGTCGACCGGCTGCTCGTCCTGGCCCGCGGCAGCCGCCGGCCGGTGCGCGACGGCGTCGTCCTCGGGCTGGTCGCCGCCTGGCAGGTGCTCATCGGCGAGGAGGTGCTGCTGCTCACCGCCGTCGGGGTCGCCGTGTTCGGGCTCGTCCTGCTCGCACACGGACGCCGGCCGGACCCGTCAGCGCTGCGCGGGCTCGGCACCGGCGTCGGCGTGGCCCTCGCGGTGACGGCCCTGCCGCTGTGGTGGCAGTTCTTCGGCCCGCAGAGCTACGCGACGATCTGGCACCCGCCGGCCGGCAACGACCTCGCGCAGCTGTGGGGGCGGGCCACCCGCACGGTCGGCGCCGACCCGTGGGCGTCGGCCGCCCTGTCGATGAACCGCACCGAGGAGAACTCCTTCTTCGGCGTCGCGCTGTGGGTCGCGGCGGCGCTCACCGTGCTGCTGCTGTGGCGCAGCGTCGTCGTCCGGGCGCTCGCCGTCGTCGTCGTCGTCACGTGCTGGCTCTCGCTCGGCGAGGAGCTGACGCTGCACGGCCGGTCGCTCGGTGTCCCCGGCCCGTGGGCGCTCCTGGAGCACGTACCGGTCGTCCAGAACGTCCTGCCGACCCGCTTCGCGCTCGTCGCGCTGCCGGTGCTCGGGGTGCTGCTCGCGCTCGGGGCCGACGCGGTCCGGCGGCTCGTCGACGGGTACGTCGGCGAGACCGGCCCGGGGCTCGCCGTCGGCGTCGTCGCCGCGTTGCTGGCGCTCGTCCCGGTGCTTCCCACCCCGCTCGTCGTCGACCCGCGCGACCCGATGCCGGCGTTCTTCTCTAGCGGGACGTGGCGGGACTACGTCGACGACGGCGGCTCGGTCCTCGCCGTGCCGCCGCCCAACGTCGCCGACACCCGCGCGCTGGAGTGGCAGGCGGAGGCGCGCTGGGACTTCCCCGTCGTCGCGGGCTACTTCGTCGGCCCCGACGGCTCTCCTGAGCGGGTGGGCCAGTACGGCGCCTCGCCGACCGGCCTCACCCAGTGGCTGGCGCAGATCGCCCAGGACGACGTGGCGCTGCCGGCCGGCGAGCTGGAGGCGCAGGGCTTCGAGGCCGACCTGCGCGCCGGCCGCGTCGACGCCCTCGTGCTGCCGCAGGGCCGGCCGTCGGCGGACGCGCTGCGCGAGTCGGTCACCGGGGTCTTCGGCGCGCCCGACGAGGTCGGCGGGGTGTACGTCTGGGACGTGCGGAGGATCACCGATGGCGCGGGCTGAGGTCGCGCCGCCGACGACGGAGGCGCCGGCGCCGGAGCGCCGGCCCGGGGTCGCCCGCCGGCTGCTCAGCTCCGCCGGCCGTCACGAGCTCGCCGGGCACGCCCTCGCGCACCCGGTGCTCACCGTCCTGTCCGTCTACGCGGTCACCCGGGTCGTCGCGTTCGTCGCCCTGTGGGTCGCCGCCGTGTGGTTCCAGAACCCCGCGGGCGTCGGTCACGCGAACCCCGGGGTCGGCGACATGGTGCCGCTGTGGGACACCGTCTGGTACCGCCGGATCGTCGAGGACGGCTACCCGGTGCCGCTGCCGGTGGACGCCGACACCGGCTTCGTGACCTACAGCGCCTGGGCGTTCTACCCCCTCTACCCCTACCTCGTGAAGGTCGTGATGCTCACCGGCCTGCCCTTCGACTGGGCGGGCGTCGGGCTGAACATCGTCCTCGGCGGCGTGGCGGCCGTGCTCATCCACGCGCTGCTGCGCACCGGCTACCACGCGGCCCGGCAGCCGCAGCGCGAGCGGCTCGCCCTCGTCGCCGCGTGCCTGTGGTGCTTCTACCCGACCACCGGCGTCATGCTCAAGCCGTACACCGAGGCACTGGCCGTCACTCTCGTCGCGCTGTCGCTGCTGTTCCTCGTGCGCCGGCAGTACCTGTGGGTCGCCGCCGTCGCCGTGCCGCTCGGCTTCACCCGCGGCGTCGCGCCCGCCCTAGGCATCGCCGTGCTCATCCACCTGCTGCTGCGATGGCGCGAGGACCGCGCCGTCGGCCGCCGTCCGCTGGAGGGGGAGTGGACGCGGGTCGTCGTCATGCTCGGCACCCTCGGGGTCAGCGCGGTCGCCTGGCCGGCGGTGGCCGCCATCGCCACCGGGGTGCCGACGGCGTTCTTCGACGTCCAGTCCGCGTGGGGCCAGAAGCCGGCGCAGGGCCCGTTCGTGCTGTGGTTCGAGTGGGCCTGGGAGGCCAAGGGCCTGTTCGGCGTGCTCGTGCTGCTCGGGCTGGCCGCCACGTACGTCGCGCTGGTCCTCGGCCGGCACGGGCGCTGGCTCAGCGTCGAGATGCGGGCCTGGGCGCTGGCCTACCCGTTCTTCCTCCTCGCCGTCGTGCGGCCCATCACCTCGATGTGGCGCTTCCTCCTCCTGGACATTCCGCTCGCGGCCCTCGTCGCGTCGGTGGCCATGCGCACGGCCAACGGCCAGCGGGTCGTCGCGCACTGGCGGCGGCGGGTCGGTGTCGTCGTCGTGCTGCTCGTCGGGGGCATCCTGTGGTGGACCACGAGCCTCCTCACCTACACCCCGTGGGGGTCCTTCCCCCCGTGACAGCGGGATCGTGGATTTCGTCACGTCGCGAGACTGCGGGATACTGGTGGATGGTCCGGCCGACGGGAGCCGGGCCGTCCGCGCGGCGCGACACCCGCAGCCGTGGTGAGGAAGGGATATGAGCCAATGGCGGCAATGAAGCCCAGGACGGGCGACGGCGACCTCGAGGTCGTCAAGGAGGGTCGCGGCATCGTGCTGCGCATGCCCCTCGAGGGTGGCGGCCGGCTCGTCGTCGAGATGACCCCCGACGAGGTCCGGGCGCTGGGTGCGGCCATCGACAACTGCGAAGGTCTCTGACCGCTCCCGAGGCCCTGCGGAAGGCCCCCACCGGATCCGGTGGGGGCCTTCGCGTGCCGGTCGGTACCCTCGGACGGGTGCCGCGCGACGTCCTCCTCGACCCTCCCGTCTCGACCTGGGACACCGCCCCCGACGTGGCCGCGGCGACCAGCGGCGGACCGGCCGACGTCGGGCTGGTGGTGCCTCTCGTGGTCGGTGGCGACGGCGCTGCCACCGCGGCCCTGGGGGCGGTCGGGCTCGACCCGGCCGAGGTGCTCGCGACGTACGAGCCGGAGCGGACGGTCGGCGCCGTCACCGCCGTGCCCCTGCCGGGCGGAGGGCACCCGGTCCGCCGCGTGCACCTCGTCGGGGTGGGCGCCGGTTCCGCGGCGGACTGGCGGCGCGCCGGGGCCGAGGCGGGGCGGGCCACCCGCCGGCGACCGGCCGTGGTGCACGCCCTGGGCGGCGCCGCCGACGCGGTCGCCCTCGCCGCCTGGACCGAGGGCGCCGTGCTCGGCGGGTGGGGCGCCCCGGCGTGGACGGCGGACGGGGCGGTGGCCCGGACCGGCCCGGCGGAGGCGACGACCGTCGTCACGGACGTGCGCGACGCCGTGGAGGTCGTCCGCCGGTCCGTCGTCGTCGCCCGTGCCCAGCTGCTCGCCCGGTCACTGGCGATGACCCCCTCGAACGTCAAGGACCCCGCGTGGATGGCCGATCGCGCCCGGCTGCTCGGCGACCGGCATGGCCTCGACGTCACCGTCTGGGACGAGACGGCGCTCGCCGACGAGGGGTTCGGCGGGCTGCTGGCCGTCGGCGGCGGGTCGGCGAGCCCGCCGCGGCTCGTGCGGGTGGACCACGCCCCGGCCGGTGCGGTGCCGACGACGCCCCGGGTCGTGCTCGTCGGCAAGGGGATCACGTTCGACACCGGCGGGCTGCAGGTCAAGCCGGTGGCCGGGATGGTCGGCATGAAGACCGACATGGCGGGGTCGGCGACCGTCCTCGCCGTCGTCGCGGCGTGCGCCGAGCTCGAGGTGCCGGTGCGGGTCACCGGGCTGCTGGCGCTCGCCGAGAACGCCGTCGGCGGGGGCTCGTACCGTCCGGGCGACGTCGTCACGCACTACGGCGGCCGTACCGTCGAGATCACGAACACCGACGCCGAGGGCCGCATCGTCCTCGCCGACGCGCTGGCGTACGCCGACGCCGAGCTGGACCCCGACGTCCTCATCGACGTCGCCACCCTCACCGGCGCCGCCCGCGTGGCGCTCGGCCGCGAGGCCGCGCCGGTCTTCGGCACCGACGACGACCTGGCCGCCGAGCTCGTCGCGGCGGGGGAGAGCAGCGGTGAGACGCTGTGGCGGATGCCGCTGCCGGACACCTACCGTGCAGTTCTCGACTCCGACGTCGCCGACCTGCGTCACTTCGCCCCGGGGGTCGGCGGCGGTGCCGTCCTGGCGGCGCTCTTCCTCCGCGAGTTCGTCGGGCCGCGCCGCTGGGCGCACCTCGACGTCGCGGGCACCGGTCGGTCGGACGTCGACGCCGGGACCGCCGCCAAGGGTGCCACCGGGTTCGGGGTACGACTGCTGCTGCGGTGGCTGGAGGAGACACGATGAACGCCGGCTACGGCCTGACCGTGCGGTGGTCGCTCGAGGGCGCCGCCGACGACACCCCCGACCGCCTGCGCGAGTACGTCGTCGGCACCTCGATCGCGCGCTTCATGTTCCTCGACGGGCTGGCGTTCAAGACCTGGCGGATGCGCGAGGGCGAGTGGTTCGAGGGCACGTACGTCTTCGACAGCGAGGAGGAGCGGCGCTCGTTTCGCGCCGACTTCGAGCCCGGCGCCGACACCTCGCCGGGTAGCAAGATCATCGGGTCCTCCCCGACGCTCATCGAGGACTGGGAGGTCGTCGCCATCGCCGAGGGCCCCGCCGGCTTCCGCCGCGGCGCCGGCCCCTCCGTCAGCTAAGCCCCCCCAACCGTCGGCCCATCGTCGGCCGAGGTCCACGTCTTCTCCTGGCGACCGACTTGCCGCTTCGGCGCCGGGCCCTGGGTCAGCCAGCCCTCCTTGCCCGTTGACCCATAGGCGGCCGACGTCCTCCCACCTTCCAACGCTGTTCCTGCGCCGCGCCGCGGACCCTCCGGCAGCTGGGCCACCTTGGACCGCGCCTTCCCGGGTGGCGTCGATCGTTTTCCGGTGACGGCCTCCGCGGTCACGCAGGCACTCCGTCAATCGAACCACCCTCGCCCGCGCGTTTCCGGGTGGCGTCCGCCCCGTTCCTCGGGACGGCTCGCGCCGCGAACCACGCCCTCCGTCAACTAGCCCGCCTCTTACCTGCTGACGTATGACCTCTGCTGGTGCCCGGCCGTCCTCGCGCTGCTCCCGTCGTGGTCGAACCGCCCTTGCCCGTCATCGTGAGCGGACACTCTCGACGGCTTCGTCCGACGCCCCTCGAGACGCAGTGCCGCTGAGGCTCGTGTGACTCCTGATCGCCACTGCTGCTTCGTGGTGCGACGTGGTGAAAGCCCGTCGAGAAAGTCGCGCACCTGTGGACAACTCGAGTGGCGGGATCGGGGGGTTTGGCTAGCGTGATTGCCCGAGGTCACCGAGGGGCTGGCCGGAGAGGGACTCATGACGCGCGCGGGGTCGAGCACGGCGGTGGTGCTGGCAGGGCTCTTGGCCCTCTCGGTGTCGGCATGCGACTCGAGCGGTGCCGACGACCCGTCACCATCCCCGTCGGCGTCCAGCCCGGCCGCGAGCCCGACCACCAGCGAGACGACGTCGCCGGACCCGTCCCCCTCGGCGAGTCCTTCCCCTTCCGGCTCCGACATCCCCGCCGCCGCCCGCAAACAGACAGACGCCGGCGCCGAAGCATTTGTCCGCTACTACATTGCACAGTCGGGTCGCGCGTGGACCAAGCCCGATCCGTCACTTCTCGACGGCCTCAGTACGCGACAGTGCTCGTCCTGTTCCCGCCTGTCGGACGTTGCTGCGGACCTTGCGAGCAAGAAGCAGCGCTACGACGCGAGTCCCATCCGGATCTCAAAGATGAAGACGATCCGATCCAGTAGCAGCGAGGTCGCGTTTGAAGCCTCGTTGGTTGAAAACGCTGTGCGCGTCGTTGACCGCAAGGGAAGCACTGTTGATTCGTATCCGGAGCGCAGAATCGTGCGAGCGATCTCAACCGTGTGGAGGGACGAGCGGTGGCTCCTCAACGGCATTGGCGAATAGTCGCTCTAGCAACGCTCCTTGCCTTGTGTATGTCCCTTCTCACGTATGTCGATCGCGCTTACGCCGCGGGAGGCGGTCCTTGGGGTGAAGGGCAATCCGATGGGGTGCGCATCAACATCTTCCAGTCGGACATCGAGCGCATGAGAGATGCGGCCATCCGCCGCGAGGCTTCGAATAGCAAGACGGTTGTGGACTACTCCACCGTCTCAGTCTGCGGAGCTACCGGGCCAGGCGACGTAGCCCAGGACGTTCTCTGCAACGCCTCGTACGCGAGTTGCTCCGAGACCAACGACGCCATAGGCGCTGGCCCAGCAATGAACGTCTACCGACGGTTCACGGATAGGGCGGGGACGCCGGTCGACGGACCCCGAGGCGACTGGGAGTTGGTCGGGACCACATGCCTGCCATCGTTGCTCCCGGGCGTTGGGCGACAACCTACTTTGGCAATGATTCGGGAGGCGTTCCGCGACACGGACTTCTCAGTTCCGACGGTCAACATCCAGCCAGAAGGCGACGTGACGCTCGTCAACCTGCCGACGTTCTTCGAGGTCGTCCTCCCCGAGGAGGGCTATGGCCCCGACGAGGTCGACCAAATCCAGCTGCTCGGGTACGACATCGAGGTCCGCCCTCGGCTGAAGAGCGTGACTTATCACCTCGGCGAGGAGACGGTCGGACCGACCAAGGACCTTGGCGGTCCCTACCCGTCGGGGAGCATCGTCCACACCTACGCGCGAGCGGGGGAGGTGCCGGTGCAGGTCGACATCGTCTACACCGGCGAGTTCCGCGTCGGTGGCAGCGGGTGGATCGACATCCCCGGCGAGGTCGACCTCGACGGAGACCCCGTCACGTTGACCGTGCGCGAGGCGAAGTCCCGCCTGTACTGACAGCGTCCCGTGGAGTGGTGGGGTTTGGGGTGACGGCGCGGCTCTCTGACTGAAGGGGGCCACCGGCGAGATTCTCGATGTGTACCGCCAAGTACTCGTCGAGAAGGAGCCTCACCGATGGCCCT
>NZ_SAYU02000037.1 GCF_004025965.2 Phycicoccus flavus
GCAGACGACGTCGGACCCGAAGCCGGACAAGCCCGGCAAGACGCCTCCGCCGAAGAAGTAGCGCGGCCGGGTCGGCGGCCGCCCGGTCAGCGGCCCGCGAGCGCGCTGCGCACGGCGGCGGCCACCCGGCCGCCCTCGGCGCGGCCCGCGACCTCGGCCTGGGCGGCCTTCATGACCCGTCCCATGTCCTGCATGCCGGTGGCGCCGGTGGACTCGACCGCCCGCTGGGCAACAGCCCGCAGCTCGTCGTCGCCGAGCTGGGCCGGCAGGTAGCCCTCGAGCACGGACAGCTCGGCCTCCTCGCCCTCGGCCAGCTCCTCGCGGCCCGCGCCGTGGTAGGCGGTGGCTGCCTCGCGGCGCTTCTTGGCCTCCTTGGCCAGCACCGCGAGGACCTCGTCGTCATCCAGCTCGCGAGCCTCGTCGCCGGCCACCTCGGCCGTCGTGACCGCCGTGAGGGCCATCCGCAGCGTCGCCGCGGTCACCTTGTCGCGGGCGCGCATGGCGTCGTGCAGGTCGCCCTGGAGCCGGGCCTTGAGGGTGGTGTCGGTCATGCAGGCATCCTCGCACCCGGCGCCCGCCGGCGGCATCCGGGTCGGGCCGCGGTGCGGCCCCGGCCGCGGCCCCCGGGTTTGCGAGGATGGACGCATGGACCGACTCCCCCGCGCCCTGCTCCGTACGCTCGGCGTCGCCGCCGGCACCGGCGTCGCGGCGGTCGCGTACGCGGGGCTCGTCGAGCGCACGTGGTTCGCGCTGCGCCGGGTCGCGGTCCCCGTGCTGCCGCCCGGGTCGGCCCCGGTGCGGGTGCTCCAGGTCTCGGACCTGCACCTGACGCCAGGGCAGGAGAAGAAGATCGCCTGGGTCCGCTCGCTCGCCGACCTGCGGCCCGACTTCGTCGTCGACACCGGCGACAACCTCGCCCACGCCGCCGCGGTCCCGCCGCTGCTGCGGGCGCTGGAGCCGTTGCTGGAGTTCCCGGGCGCCTTCGTCCTGGGCTCCAACGACTACTTCGCCCCGGTCCCGAAGAACCCGGCGCGCTACCTCACCTCCTCCTACGCCAAGGCGCCGCGGCAGCGCGGCAACCTGCCGGTGGGCGAGCTCGTCGACGGGCTGCGCGCCGGTGGTTGGGCGGACCTGGACAACGCCCGGGAGGTCGTGACGATGGGCGGGCACCGGGTCGAGCTGGTCGGGGTCAACGACCCGCACGTCGACTTCGACCGGTACGACGAGGTGTCCGGTCAGGCCCGCGAGGACGCCGCCCTCACCGTCGGGCTCGTCCACGCGCCCTACCAGCGGATCCTCGACGCCATGACCCGCGACGGCGCCGGTCTCGTCCTGGCCGGCCACACCCACGGCGGTCAGCTGGCCCTTCCCTTCCACGGCGCGCTCGTCACCAACTGCGACCTCGACACCGGCCGCGCCAAGGGCGTCTCGCGCTGGTGGCCGGGCGCGGGCTCGGCCGGGCGGCGCGGGCGGGTGCGGCCGTCCTCGCAGGCACCCCGGGACGCCGCATGGCTCCACGTGTCGGCCGGCCTCGGCACCTCGCCGTACGCCCCGGTGCGCTTCGCCTGCCGCCCCGAGGCCACCCTGCTGACCCTGCTCGCGAAGGACCCCGACTTCCCCGACTGACCGGCCGCGCCGGGTCCCGGCGAACCGATTTCGGATGCTTCCCGGTGGTCGGCTATCCTCGGGTGTCGCCGCGGGCAGCAGCCCTCGGAGGCAGCCACGGGGTGTGGCGCAGCTTGGTAGCGCGCGTCGTTCGGGACGACGAGGTCGCAGGTTCAAATCCTGTCACCCCGACCGTGAGCACGAGGGCCCTGACCAGCGGAAACGCGGTCAGGGCCCTCTTTGGAACTCTGATCAGGGCACAACTGAGGCATAACTGGCGTGTCGTTGACACCGAAACCATCGACTGAGGTAGCCAGGCAGTCCCGGAATCGCACGAGGGCTGGGCGGGACCGCGCCGCTGAGGTTGGGGTGATCGTGGGTGTCTCTGGCGAGCTGAGATCTCGTCGCCGAGGGAGAGATGGCGGGAACTTCACTCTTTGGCTGTTGACCTGCAGTTTCTTGTTACCTTCCGGTGGCGTGTCAGCACTGTGACAGACTCTGTACGGAATGTTCGGACGCGAGGCCGTGCCTGTGGGCTGAGAGCCGGCTGCCGTGGCATCGCTTTCAGGGGCCTCCTGGCGGCGAAGCCAAGCCGTTAGATAGCTTCGCTTCACAGGGAGGTCTTACCGCCCTACAAGCTTGCAAATCAGGCGAAGTCCGATGCACAAGCGAACCCAGGGGCTCGCGAGGCGACGGCGGAGCCGAGCGATGTAGAGCAGTTGCGTCGTCTCGACTTGCCCCTCGAGAAACCTCGAACTAGGTGGCGGCCCGCGAGCCCTCAAAGGCCGATGATGCCGGCGATGTTGTCGGACAGAATCGTCTCTCGGACGGCGTGGCGTTCGACGCTCAGTAGCGAAGTGAGGTCGGCGGCGCTGGCGATCCGGTGTGCTTGGACGTCCTGTCGGATGCTGTTGCGGATGAACCCGACGCGAAGGCTGGTGAACGTGTAGTAGCCCTTGAGGCGCGCCTGGCTGCAGCGCTGATGGATCAGGTAGTTCAGGCCCATAGGTGATAGCGGGACGTTCCACACGGCTGAGGCCGAGACCTGCAGGAATGCTGGCTGCGCGGCTTGGCATTGGTGTGGATCCAGTCTGCCCAGCCAGTCGCGCCACGCCTCTCGGGGGCAGTAGAGGGGATTCTCTTCCGTCGCTAGCCCGACCGCTCGTTGTCTTCCTGCTACGCGCAGGAGGAGGCCGTTCGAGAGGTCGTCGATGTCGCCCTGTCTTAGCGCGAGAGCTTCACGGCCGCGCAGCGCCGCACCGTAGCTTGTCAGGATGATGGCGCGGTCACGGCTCTCCTGCGGTCCGGGCTGGATCAGCTGGGACACCACGGCCGCCGCACGAGCTCTGGACTTCGCAGTCGGATGGGATTGGTAGGGCAGTTGCCGAGTCACGAGTCCGAGGCGAGAGACGTTGCACTTGCCGGTCTCTGATCCGAGCACGAGATCGTCGCCGGCGGCATCGGCGCGCTGCAAGACGCGGAGGGCATTGACGGGACAGATGCGGGTGTCGGGGTCCTGTTGGAGGTGCAGCGTGAGGTTTCGCAGGTGGGTGTACCAGTGGTCACGGACGTGAATGTCGACGGCTGAGCGGCTGAAGGAGATGTCTCGCCAGCGCAGTTCTGCGAGAACAGTGTTGGGTAGCGAGGTCGTGTGGGCTAGAAGGACTGCCGCCCGGCTTCGGAGTTTGTCGTGCGACGGGCGCATGGTGGCGTCCACCAGGGCGCGCACCAGTTCCGGGTAGAGGGGGTCGGCGCGGGCGGAGCCACCGAGCGGGGCTTGTACGTGCAGGCCCTGCAGGAACCGCGCCACGTCGGGGGATCGGCTCCACGGTGTCGTACCGCGTGTGATGGAGGCCAGGTCCAGGAGTTGAAGGGTGTTGCGGGCCGTTCGTCCGGTGGTTGACCGGGTCAGGTGTGTATGGGTGAGGTAGAGGACGACCGACTCCTCTGTCACGCTCAGGCCGAGCGGCCTGCAGAACTCCTCCAGTCGGCGCCACTCGCGGTCCGCGGCGCGGAGCCTGCGGGTGGATGCGCCGCGGGCGGTCAGGTCGCTTCGGGTGGTCATGGCTACAGACCTAGCCTGTTAGCCGGGTTACCGCGGAACGGATCATCGGTGCGGATGTAGCGGATCAGGCTGTCGAGGGTGGCGTGGCCACTTTGTCGCGCGATCTTGTGGAGAGGGATGTCCAGATCGGCGGCGGTGCTGATGAATCCGGCGCGCAGGCTGCGCCCTCCCCACCGCCCCTCGAGGCCGGCTTGCTCGGCTCGGCGCCGGACGAGGTAGGCGAGCGCTTCAGGGGTAAGTGGATCCGTGCCGAGCCGGCCTGAGCGCCCCACCCGAACGAAGCACGGGAGGTCCGGCAGGCGTTCAGCACCAAAGCGTTGTCCGCAGCGGGCTCGCCAGGCCAGGACGGCCCGCACTGGGCAGGTGACTTCGCTCTGGCCGCGAGGAATGCCGACGCTGCGGCCGCGGCCCGATCGGTCGGTCTTGGAGTGGCGGAGCATCACGAGCAGACCGTTCGGTTTCAGGGTGATGTCGGACCACCGGAGCCGGACGAGGTCGACGCGGCGAAAGGCTCCTGCGAAGCCGAGCAGAATCAGCGCCTTGTCCCGCAACACCTCGCTGTCGTTGCGACCGAGAACGTCGATTACTTCGTCGAGCTCGGGCCGCTCCGAATGCGCGGCGAGCGCACCGCTTCGCGAGTGACGGATGGAGTAGATCCCCTTGGCCGAGAGCGGGCGCCGGTGACGGTGAGCCGCGGAGCTGACAAAGAGATGTCCGGGATCGGTTCCGCGGAGTTCGACAAACTGGGTGAGGGCCTCCAGCGGGTCGGGGCCGGTCTTGGGTCCGTGTCGGAGGATGACTTCACGAGGTGGGGTTCGTTTGGTGGCCCGGACGGTGACGAGGGCACGGGCTGGCGCGATCTCGAGGTCCTGGAGGGAAAGACGCGCGATTTCGCCATCCCCGAGGCCGGCCCTGTGCAACGCGAAGACCGCTCGGTCGCGCACGTCGATGGGACGTCGCGCGTGACGATCGAGCAGCTCGCACACGGTACGGACTTCGGCGATCTTCAGCGCGGAGACCGACGGAGGAGCAAGCCGGTCTCGCCGGCTTCGGCTCAGCCCTCGCATCAACAGGGTGACTCCCGGATCCAGGCCGGGGGCAGGTGCGCCAGCCTCGATGTGCACCCGGTTGATGGCCGCCACCCAGCCGCGGATCGTTGGCAGTGAGTAGGCCGTGGTTCCCACGGTAGTGGTCAGGTAGAGCATGACCGTCTCCGGCGCCGCGGGCAGCGACGCCAACTCCCGGGTCTCGCACCATTCCTCAAAGAGCTTCCAGCGCCGGGCATAGGCCGCTCTCGTCGAGTCCGTGATCGCCTGGGCGTACATCGCTGCGGTGTGATCGACTAGCGCGGCCAGCGCCGGATCGGCTGGAACGTCCCCTTCAGTCGCGGCGCCAGGGAGCCAGCCGAGGAACGCCTTCACCCGAGCGGCGTGGAGCATCGCCGCGAGGTCCGAGGCTGGCACTCCTTTCGGGACGCTCGAGGGTGCCCGTCGCTGTCTCGGCATGCTCGGTCGGGGGCGCTGGGCGATGGGTGGACCGACGCTCTCGCTACTACTGGCCACATTCCAGTGTTCCTCTGGGGGCAATGCATGGCAATGTGCGAGGGCGAAGCCGGGCCCCACGCGCGGCAAGGGTGCTCTTAGCCGGAGTAGTCCCAGATGACGCTCCGTGCGCACCTTGCGCCTTCAGGCATCCAAGCGGTCGCTGCGCGGCAGCATGCAGCGCGCCTTGAAGGCCCTGTCCGCGGTTCACGACCTGGAGCACGTACGTGACCGGCACAGACAAGGTGGCCTTCCGGGCCCCCGTACACCCGCGGCTATTACCGATACGCGGTCCGGGTCGGCAACGCGACTATTACAAAGGTCATCCGCAGCATGTGACCGGCGGGCAGGGATCGTCGACGTTCCTGACGGGCACAGCCCAGCGGTCCAGTGCACGACCTGCGCCGGAGGAGTCCCAGAATCGGCGTCGCCGGACAACCTATAGGTGATCTGTTCGATGAGCCCGGGCGGGTTGCTGATGCCCCG
Source organism: Phycicoccus flavus (assembly GCF_004025965.2). Classification (GTDB taxonomy): domain Bacteria; phylum Actinomycetota; class Actinomycetes; order Actinomycetales; family Dermatophilaceae; genus Phycicoccus; species Phycicoccus flavus. The sequence continues at coordinate 5,698 of NZ_SAYU02000037.1, forward strand.
ACCAGACCGCGTCCCAAGTGCGCCGATCTTGCTCGTCAGGTTCCTAGCGATCACGCCCGGAGGGTGCCTACAGACCGCAAGACGCACCCCCGCGAAGTTGGGCATGAGGCTCCCATCGCTCGTCTACTCTCGCCCGCGAGCCTTTCGATGAGCCAGACGACGGCCAGGTCACCCTCTTCCTTGACGATGACGCCGGCCTCCTCGCTCGTGGCGACTCACAGGCGATCGACGCAGTGCCGGCAGAACGGCTGGCGCCCGCGGAGCTCAATGCGCATCGGCGGGCGACCTCCCGCGTTGCCAACGTCACGGTCGCGGGCGCCAGTGTGGTCGCGCTCGCCGCGACGAGCCAGAAGTACTTGCGATCAATCGGCTGGCTGGTCAACCACTACGTCGTCAGGCTTCGCCGAGTTGATAACGGTCCACTGGATCAGGTTGCTTCTCGGAACCGCCTTGGCCGGCACAGCGATCGAGATCAGGCCGACGAGGTCATCGCGATCCACAGGCTTCATCGTGTCGTCAGGCTCACGGTCCGGCACAACCGAAATGAGGATGACACCCCGAGTCGCGGACTCACCCAGCGGAGCAACGGTCTCGCCGAGCGCGATGGGTCGGGCGGCAGCACGGTGCTTCCGGTCGGAGCCTACGAAGTCGATTCGCCGAGCCCGACGCTTGCGCTTCACGATGGAGACTTCGCCGCCGAGTTCAGGGATGTCGAACACACGACCATCCATGTGGGGCCAAGTCCACACCACAGCCCAATCGGTGATCTTCTTGTCGTCCGTTGCCTTCTCGATGAAGCCCCGGAAAGCTCTGATGTTGGCCTCGTACTCGGGATGCCAACCCAGTTTGCCGAAGAGCTCGTTAAACTCACCGGCGTCGACAAGGCCCACCCGCGCTCGCTGCGTGTACCCCGACTTGCCGTCGAGCTCGTACGGGAGCATGACCTCGCTGGTTGCCTTGGCGAGCAGCGGCACCACGACGTTGTCGAAGTTCTTGCGATTCGCCTCGCTTCCCTGCTCCGGGAGGCCGTAGAGGTCCTGGATATCGGTCGGTGCTCTGTTGGCAATGACTGCGTTCCACATCTTGTTGCGCGCAGTCGGCTTCAGCCATGGCAGGTGCTGGCTAACGAGTGGAGGAATCTGACGCGGCTCCAGCAACGGCATACCCTGCTCGTCGAAGCCGGCGTACTGGCTGAGCTCGGCGCGGAACGCCTCTTCATCCATGAGCAACGCCTCGAATGCCTCGTAGAGGTCGACCTGAGGGTCCCTGCGGATGTAGAGGCGCACGAGATCCTGGTAGCCGGGCCGGAAGCCGAACCAGCGTCCCGCTTGCATCAGGGTGTCCGCCTGGCCCGCCTTGCGCCGGAAGTAGGAGACCGTCAGCCCCTCCACCGTGAAGCCTCGGCTCAACTGGGTGCCACCGACGAGGATGCGCCACACCTTGTCTGCCTCGAAGTCGAGCTTCTTCTGCTGCGCCTGGATCTCCTTGTCGGAGTTGACGATGAGCACGGGGTCGCCATCGATCGTGATCTGAGCGAGGGCTTCCCCGACGTAAGGCTTCAACGCGTCGAACGACTCGGGGACAGAGGCGCCCGACGACCGCGCATTCATGACCGGAAGGAAGTCGTCCGTGAAGAGCTTCTTCAGGCGCGCAAAGCCCTCTGCTGAGTTGAACTTGGCCTTGCTCCAGAGGGATCGGACGTCGGCGGCCGTGTCGGCGTGGTCGTCCCTCTTGACTGACTCGTGGACGAGCATCGTGTGGTGCCTGAACCTGAGGTCGGAGTGCGCTTCGCGGTACTTCTTGATGGCGCCTGAGAGCACCCATGCGTCCAGGGCTTCCTGGAGTTCCTCGACGCGACCGACGGGGTCGGTGTCCTTGTCGCCGACAAGTGGCCGGATGTGCGCCAACTCGTTCGAGTTGGCGACAGTCTTCTCTTCATCGTCCCACCGCTTGCCGACATCGTGGAACTCTTGGACGCCCATGTAGCCCGGCGGTCGGTGAAGTGAGAGCACGAAGTCGGCCGGGAAGAGGTCTCGCTCGTCGTCGGGATCGACGAAGACGTTAGCGAACGGGGTGGCGGTATAGCCGACGTACTGGGCGCGCGGGCAGATTTCGAGGATCTCGGTGATCAGCTGGTTGATCGTCGTCCGCTTCCGGTTCTCGGCCGAGCCCTTCTTCCACTTGGCCGGGTTGGTGGTGTCCACCGACGCCTGATCGGACTCGTCGTCGATGATCAAGACGGGCAGCTCGGCGAGGTCGTTCTTGAGCGGCTTTAGGTCCTGGATCAGCTTCTTGAGAGGGGCTGGGTTCTTCTTGATGACCGCGACGTAAGCCCCGGAGTGGAACAGATTCTCTTCATCGTTGAGCGGCTTCTGCTTGTTCTTGCGCGCGAACTTGAGTTTGGTCATGGCCTGCGGGAGGCGCTTGTAGTCACTGCGGTGACTCGTCACGCGAGCGATCTCGACAACGCCTGGCAGCGTGAGGGCGTCGCCGTGCTCGACGAAGCGTCCAGCCATCCATTCCTGGTCCTGCTGGTAGTCGAGCTCCTTCGCCACCGCGGGATCGTTCGGATCCTGGCCGGCGAGGATGTTCTCGACGCCCATCAGCTCCATGTCCATGCGCCGCTGCGTCTGAGCGCGGAGGATTTCGATCGTGCCGGTGAGCACGACGATCAGCCGGTAACCGGCGTCGATGCCCTTGGCAACGACGCCGGTGAAGTTCGCGGTCTTGCCACTTTGGACATAGCCGACCACCAGACCCTTGGTCTGCTTGGCCTCGGGGCGCGTCGGGCGACTGAGCCGTTCGATAACCTCCGTCGTGGTCTCGTCCAGCGAGGTGATCGACGGCGCCGGCCACTTCTTGACGTCTCGGAGATATGCCTCGTAGTCGTCCCAATAGACGCTGGTGCGCAGCTTCCGTTCGGTCGCGTACCAAGGCTCGAAGACCTTGGAGATCACGACCGAAGGAACCTCGAACACCTCAACCCTCGTCGTGAATGCTGAGGCGACCTCAGCCGACAGGCCGAGGCATGTGTAGATGGCAGCGCGGCGTTCCTGTGTGCAAGGGAACGTCGCGACGCCGTCCGGGCTTAGGAAGCCGTCCTGGTTGTCCCATTTCGCCAACGCCATCCGCGCCTGCGTCAGGGCCGAGTCGTTCTCGTCCGCCTGCTGAATGAACGTGGCAAGTTCGGCATCGCCCACCGGTGCGCCGGCCAGCGCAGACAGGATCGGACCGAGTGGCGGTGTGGGTTGTTGGTTCTTCAGTGCCACGAAGGCATTGGTTAGTGCGTCGGCCCACATCGGGCGTTGATCAGTCACGTTCGTCAGCTCTCCTTCGACTCCACGAAGCCGCCGATGGGGTCGGGAAGCGCGTCATGGTGCAGTTCGGTCAGATCCACCCTGTACGAGACGTCCGACAGAAGCGCGAAGTTGGGCACGACGGGTCCGACGAGATCGGGGGTCATCGCCGGGAAGTCGCCCTTCACGTCGTACGCGCGTGGTTGGGAGCGAAGGGCCCAGTAAGTCGGGTAGAGGTCAGCATCATCGTCGTCCCAGCCGAAACTTGCGAGCATGGCGTTGACCGCGACCTGGTGGCCGCCAGCGATCGTCCGGACGTGCGCGACGACCTGCGGGAGCGTCCGCCCACCGTCCGGCGACGTTCTCGTGAGCTGGACCGAAAGGAGGCTGAGTGGCACCCCCCGCAGCGGCACCAGTTGGTCAAGCCCATGGATGACGTGCCGACGGCGTTCGCTGCTTGTCGTCTTAACCTCAATATGCACCGAGTCGAAGGTGAAGTCGTGTTCCTCCGACAGCGGTCCCTGCCAAGACGCAGTCGCCGGGCCCGCGCCGACCTGATGGATCAGGTACTCCAGGAAGAGGAGCTCTCCCAGGAGCCCAACCTCCTTCTCGGTGGTCAGCGCGCCACGACTCGCGAACACGTTCCTGTGGCGGGTCACCGCTGCGGCGACGGCCGCCGCCAGCGGCATCTTCTCGATCTGAAGCTCATCGGCGACGGTCGCAAGAAGTCCGTACCCCCCATGAACGCTGCCTTCGACGCGGACGGTCAGCTCGGCAACTTCGTCATCGCCAGCCGAGACCGCGGCGAAGCCGACATTCCTCAGTTTCGCGACGTCCGGCTCGGGCGTGTCGTAGGGCGTCACCAGGGTGATGAGCCCGTTCTTCGGGTCGAGCTGGAGTCGGCAGGAGGGCTCGCCCTTGATGGGCAACACCATCGGTGCCCCGTTGCTCCACAACTCGTCGAGGGTTGTGAATGTCAGATGGCGTGCGTCGTCCGGCGTAATGGTCATCTCTTCGGTCCTCACTCGCCGCGCATGTGCTCTTCGGTGGTTGCGGCCGCTCCAAGAACACTCTTCCAGAGCGCGATCTCGTCCTTGTCTCGCGAGCCGAGGATCTGGCCCTCGAATACGTGGTGGCTCAGCAGGTACAGCAACGCCTTGAGAACAGGGGCGTCGTTCAGGCTGCCACCGTCGGGTGCGAACAGGCTGCGGTAGCGACTGTTGAGCCACAGGGTCTTCCCCGGGTGGTCAACGTCGAGGAACTCTCCTGCAGGCATGCGCCTCCACTTGACGTTCACCGGGTCCCCGTCGATGAACGACAATTCGCTGCCGATCCGCTTCCGCACGGCAGGGGCAATGCCCTTGTCGGGCCTGATGGCGGGCCTACGTCGACGCTTGCGCTTGTTCGCGTCGGTGTAGATCGATTCGGCGTCCTGCAGGAAGGTCAGGAACGTGGTGCCGTCCGAGGCTTCGGCCTTGTTGATCGCGTCGTGGAAGACCGGCTCGAACTTCAGCCCGCTCTTCTCTGGGTTCATGGTCACGAACGGTCCTATGGCGCCGGTGTCTTCGAGAACCACTCGGGCGAGCTGACGTGCGGGGGTCGGCGTCGCGGTGTCGGACCATCCGCCGATCTGCAGGAGGCGGTCGTTCCGGTAGATGTAGAACCCCTGGAACTGGTCCCCGGTCTTCCCGCCGATGCGGAAGCCCGTCACATCGGACTTGGCCGGCCAGACGTGGCAACGTAGTTTCACGCGGGTGTCGCCCGCCTTCGCCGTTAGGTCCTTCGGGTATTCGGGATGCCCCGACGTGGCGTAGCCGAACGGATCGATGGGCAGTATCGGTACGCCCGGGCCAGCGAACGCCTCGCCGAGCTCGTCGATCAGCACGTCGATTCGGAGCTGCTTGGCCGCGATCAGCCTGTGAAAGGTCACCCCGAGATGTGACCTGAGCGCTTCGTTGCGCGTCGACAGCCAACTACGTGCCTCGTCGTGACTCCGGCCGCGGTAGGCATTGCGGACATCCGTCCATACGATCGACGTCCCTTCCTCCGACCCGAGCAGGATCTGCCTGTCGGCAGCGCGCTCCGATGCGGCGTCGGCCGACAACACCTCGCACGTGAAGTCCTTCGAGAAGTCCGCCCGCCGGATACGGCGCCCGATCGGGGTTGCGCCGTAGCTCGTGGACCAGACGGTCAGCACATCGCTATGGCCGAACGACGCTGCCTTCAGTCCCATCCCAAAGTGCCCGAGGTCGCGGTCGGAGTAGACGCGCTGGTGGCCGATCGTCATGGCGGCGTTGGCCGCGGCCGCGTCCATCCCCTTTCCGTTATCGATAACTTCGACCTGGCTGAGGCGATCGTTCTGAGTGAGGAGCCGGATGGTGACTCGCGATGCACCGGCGTCGATGCTGTTGTCGACCAGATCGGCGATCGCGGATTCGAGCGTGTGATTGGCCCCGAGACCCTTGACGAGCCCCGCGTCAGGAGCGAGCTTTATCCTCTCGACTACGTCGTCCTCGGCCCTCACCACTCGACGTCCTCGAAGTCGCTCTTGTCGAATCCGAGAACTCGGCTGTTCTCCCGCACCGTTCGTGCCACGGCTTCCGAGAATCCCTCGCTGTTCTCAGCACTCACTTCGAGGACGATTGAGACGTTCTCCGAGCCACGAGCGGACAAGATGTGCCGAACTACCTCGTCGATGACGTCGCGCAGCCTGCCTGCGATTGCGTCCGCATCCGACGCATCGACCTCGTAGCGCCCTTCGTATCGAGCGCGTTCGACGACGGACGAGTTGCTCGTGACGGGCTGCGAGTCAGCTGCTATTGCGGTCGCCGTAGGGCCGCTCGATGGGGGCACCTGCGTGTCCGGAGCTCCAGGCGAACTCGACTGGGCGGCGGACAGCTCGCGAGCACGTTGGGCCGACGCGACATGGGGAGCGACGAGATAGGTGTCGTCCGTGACAGATATCGGCCCGTCCTCGATGGGAACCGTGAGGCGTTTGAAGTCACCCGACTCGGCGTCGTAGTCAACGGCAAGGGCGAAGCCGGTCTGAGGCCACGCGATATCCATCGCGACATCTTCGATGGCGCGGATCAGGACTTCCTTGTCGCGCAGCCGCGGCAGGTAGGGGTACTTCGTGTAATAGTCCCAGAGATCGCCGACCCGGATGCGTCCTTGGTTCCACACGCGGTGGAGCTTGGAGTCAAGATCGTGGCGGATCGTCGCCGGCGCGATCTCGACTCGGAGCACGTCTTCCTTGACGAGCTTCTTGCCGGTGCGGACTCCGAGGCGATCGTCGTCTCCGTCAGCTCGTACTACCGAGATGCTGAACGGTTCGTTCTCGCCCCGGTCGCGAGGATAGAGGGCCCAGATCCAGCTTGTGCCGATGCGCTGTGCGACGACCTTGTTGGTCTCGTCGACCTTCGCGCTCGCGAGCGCGACGCGCTGTTGGGTCAGGTCGAGGTGATCCTTGTCCGTGACCACGCTGCGCCAGGCCAAGTGTTGCCGGACGACGGACTCTAGCTCGGCATATCGCTGCTCGTCGGCGGCCAGAAAGACCAGAGTGTTCCGCCGCTCGCGGCTTGCGCTTCCTCGATTTGCCACGACATCCCGTGCGAACCGGATGGCGCTCGAGTCGGTGTCCTTGTTCTTGTGGGTGAACTGCGGGTGCACGTAGACGAGTCTGACGGCTTCGGCTTCTGGGACGTCCGAGGCGTCGGTCGGGGCGACGATGGCCGCGGCGAAGTCGGCACCGGCCTGGCCTGCTTGCTTGAGTCGGGTCACGACCTCGGCCCACACATCTTCCTCGTGGAGGTTAGCAGCGCGCTCGTTGACGGTGCGATTCAGCGAAGGCTGCAGGTCGTACCAGTAACGAACACCCTCGGCAAAGAGGTACGTGGCCCGATCGCTTAGCATCTGGAGCGCCGACCCGAAGTTGCCGACCGTGTCGCCCGGCATCGCGACACCGAGGAAGATGTTGTTGCGCTCGATGCCCTTATGGGCACTCTGCAAGGTGGCCGCCGAACCGAGGAACGCAGAGCGTGCAATCCGTCGCGTCAGGCCCCGTTTGCCGAAAAGGGGGCGCTCGCGATCGATCTGGAACGGCAGGCTGTCGGTCCCGTCGACGTCAGAGTCGATGACGGAGCGCCATTGCACGTCGACGTACTGCGTCAGCTCGCCGACGACCTTGTCGGCCGCGATCGGGACGGACCCGGGCATGATCAGCGGCGAGTCGTCCCCGGCGGCGTACAGCTCCTTGACCACTCCGCTCATGAGTCGGAGTACGCCACGCGTGCGTTGGAACCGCTCCAGAGTGGCCCAGTCCTCGTAGAGGCGTGCGAAGAGCTCAGGATGGATCGGGTACGCCGAGCGAATCTTCTGCTCGTATGCGTCCTCGGTCGTTTCGCGCGGGAACTCTCCCTGGTGCTCGCGATAGAAGGTCACGAACTTGCGGGCAGTCGCTGCCACTTGCCGGAAGGCCTGCGCGTCCGGCTGCTCGAAGAGCCGGCGTCGCACGATTTCGAACGACTCCTGGGCCGAAGCCGGATGCCACTGGTGAGCCACGCGGCCGACGACGTGTTCGAGTCGGCGCAGCGCGGCCCGCCCCCGTTCTCCACCGGTCTCAAGATCGGATGCAACGGACTCCGCGGCTGTTCCGTCAGCCTCGCGCCGGACGTCGCTCGCCGGGATCGAGACCAGGAGGAGCGCGCCGGGTGTCGCCGCGACCGCCTCTGTCAGCAGCTGAGCGAAGGTGAACTGGGTCTCGAACGTGCCACCGGGCAGGTCGTCGTCCCCGAGTTGGCGCGCGTAGGCAACCCACTCATCGATGAGGATGACGCAGGGCGAGTATTGAGCCAGGAGGTCACGCAGGTGGTCGCCGGGGCTGGTGCTGGTGGCATCTGACTCCGCGACGAGGTCGAACGCCTCCCGTCCGCCAAGCTGTCGCGCAATCTCGCCCCAGAGCGTCCGCACGGTCAGCCCGTCACGCTGCCGAGCCTGCCCTGCAGCGATTTCGTTGCCGACCACGGCGACCCTGCGGATCGTGCGGTCACCGTCAGCAAGCCCGGCCGTGTGGAGGATCTCCTGGAACTCCTGCGGCAGCTCAGCAGCCGGAACTGACGAGAACAATTGCCAGACCGCAAGCATCGAGTGCGTCTTGCCGCCACCGAACGTGGTCTGAAGGTTGATCACTGGTGCCGCGGCGGCGGCACCGGCGACGCGGTTCGCTGCTTGGGTGAGGAGGTCCTTCAGCCCGGCCGTGAGGAATGTCCGCCGGAAGAACTCGACCGGGTCAGAGTATTCCGCCGAGGTCGTACCGGTGTCATGTGCCACCGAGTGAAGGTTGGCTGCGAACTCGGATTCCTTGAACCGTCCGCTGAGGACATCCGGATGGGGTTTGAGCACGTCGCGCCACGGTGTTAGCTCGACATCGCCGAGGCCGAAGATCGAGGTGCTCTCCCGGACGTCTCGCCGGGTCTCGGCCTCGATCTGGGCACGCTGTAGGTCGGTGCGCTCGGCCTTGATCCGGTCGGCTGCGCCCGGTTGGTCTGCTGCTCGCAGGAGCCGCTCGGCGGTGTCGAGTGCGCGGTAGGTGTCGTCGAAGTTGAAGGGCGCGCCGTGCGCTGCACGGTTCCGGATGTCACGGAGTTCGCCAGCCAGGTTCTGTTCGGCCCTAGATAGCGCAGACGAGAACGGGAAGCCAATGGCGCCGAGGCGCTCGGTCATGACCCGGAGTTGCATTGACAGATCCGTCGGCACGTACAGGGAGCCGACCTTGTCGTTTCCCTTCTGCTCGTCGAGCACCCTCAGGATCGCTGGCCACTCGGCGCCAGCAGGCACGTATGGCGCGAGTTGACGGGCGACGAACGGGCCGAGGGCCTCGGCAGTAGTTTCGAGTGCGCGTGAAACGCGCTCGCGGTTGCTGACAGCCATGGAGCGCCTCCTCAGTCGCCGAGTTCGTCGTCAAGAGCAAGCATGGCCTGCTCAGTCGCCCTTGGTGCCGCACTCGCGTGGGCTCTCGCTGCGGCTGTGACCTCGGGCCAGGAGGTGACGAGTGCGTTGAACATGCCGGCGACCTGGACCATCGACCGTTTCTCTGCGAGAGAGAACACGAGGTAAGCCAACTCCTTCACTGCCTCGACATCGACCCTCGCTGACGCGCCGTCGAGGATCCGGCCAGCCTCTGCTAGTCCGCTCTCGTCCAGGGCCTTCGCCAAGTGCATGGCGATCTCCCAGAGCGTGATGTGTTCGTCGCGCTCGGGCCGGTAGGCCGTTGGGAGTTCCGCGGTGGTCAGCAGACGCACCTCGCCTGCCTTGGCGTACACGGCCCCAGACCGGTCAAGCCCCGCGACGGACGTGTTGTATGCCGCGGCAAGTGTCTCAGCTCCGCCATACGCCGCCTTGTCGAACCCGTGAGTCTCGAACCACTTCACGCACCAGCGTGTGTCTTTGTCGAAGTCACCCTCCTGATCGGACAGCACCTCGGCGAGGACCGAGTTGATCAACCGCAGAGCCTCCCGCACCGAGACACTGGACCCAGCTGGCTCGACGACTCGTGCGTACCTTGAGAACAGCGCCATGCCCGGCCCAATGGCCGCCTGAGCAAGGTCTACGGGTGCGATCGCAGCGCGCTGAAGGTCTGCGAGCGCCGGCGGCAGCTCGTCACGAAGCAGATCCAAGTAGCCGCGTCGATCGATAACTGGTGCATCCTCGGGGCGCGGCCGCAGCGATAGCACGATGGATGACGCGAGCGCGTTGGAGTCGATACTCCTCATGCGGTTGCCGAGTTCGCTTCGCATGGGCCAGGTTGAGGTGATGACCCAACCGGACCGGACCATTCCCTCCAGGAGGGTCTCCCAGCCTGTGGAGGCATCGCCACCTGCCTCAGACTCCGTTTGCTTGAACGCGTAATAGACGGTGATCGGGAATCGAGAGTCCGCCGTCGCACAGACCCTGGAGAAGACGGAGCGGAAGCCGTTCTCGAAGAATGCCTTAGCGCCCGCCGGCCCGTCGTGGCGGAACGGGTTAGCAACCAGCTCCTCGTCTTTCGGCACGAGAAGTGTCGAAAGCAACTCAGGATAGATCGAGCGGAGGGAGCGTCGTAGCCAGACATAAAAGAAGTCGGACAGATCTGAGTAGTCGATGTTGTCGTAGTACGGCGGGTCCGTTGAAACGACCACACCGTCGTACGACCTCGATGCCGCATCGGCCTGAGCGACGGTTCCAGCACCCGCGGGCACCAAGGATTCCAGGGACTTCGCCACCCACGTCCACTGGTCGCGCATGTTGCCCGACGACGACGACAGCGGGTTCGCCTCGCAATAGTCCCAAACCATGGGGATCGCCTGCCGCGAGAACAGGTGCCCGATGCCCTCGTTCTTGATGTCCGAGCGCCATGCGCAGAGGGCGTTGTGGTAGTCCGTGGCCTTCGAGACGCCAAATCCGAGGAACGTCGCAACCGCATCGGCGTAACCGGCAGTCCCGCCGTCGGCGATCACCTTCTCGCGAGCCAAAGCAACCATGTCGCTGAATGTGACGAGGGCGTGCAACTGTCGGGAGGTGAACAGGTCTGCCCACTTCTTGAATCCGTATGCCTGAACTCGGAACCCAAGCGCTTGGTCCGGGAGAGACGCGGCCGGGGCGTCGCGCGGCGCAGCAACCTCGTCAGCGATCTCAGCGTGTTTGGTCGAGGGTGCGAGATAGACGCGCTGGCGGTCGCCCTCAGCCACGATAGCCATCAGTCGACGGCCAAGCCCGCCTGCCGCGGCCATCGCCCGGACAACCTTCAGGTCAGTCGCAGAACCGCAGGCAACGCATACCGCGCCTTGCCGGCCAACCGTTCCATCCTTGTCGCTCGCTGGTGCAAAGCGACTGTCGGTGCCGATGCTGAATTCAACACGCTTGCCTGAGGGGTGTGTCTGGTCTGCAACGACCGACGGCACCACATAGGCCTGCTTGCCACGCTTCTTCCCCAGCCACCATGATCTTGCGAGCGGCATCTCAACGCCGCAAGCGGGGTTTGGGCACGTGATTGTGCGCGCCCAGAGCCACGCGATGACCGTCTTGCCGTCCGCCTGCGGATAGAGCGGCCCGAGTCCCTCTTCAGCCAGGTCGCGCATCCACTGGCCGTACGCGCGCACGTCGGCCGCAAGACCCTCCGCACCCTTCCAGTTCCGAATCTCGGCTTCCGCGAGACCTGGGAAGACTGGCGGTTGATCCCTGAACTGCGCAGGGATCTCGATTAGAGCCTTGTTGATCAGGACTGCGACTGGGTTGAGGTCGGAAGCCTGAACGTCCAGACCAAGTCTCTGCGCTTCAAGGGGGATCGTCCCGCCGCCGGCGAAAGGATCCAGAATCGTCGGCGGTGCCCCACCAGTTGACTTCAAGATCTCGGCGTGTGCTTCAGCGAGCAACTTTTCATCGCGGACGTTGTCCCAGTCAGCGAGTCGCTCGACGATCTCGTGCAGGCGTTCGCGCTCGCGCCTCTGGTCATCTTCGCTTGCGAACTCCTCCGGGCACGCGCTCGGATCATCAACGAGCTGGGCAAACAGCACCGCACGGGCGGCGGCCAACGGACGGCGAGCCCACCAAAGGTGGAGGGTCGAGGGGTGGCCGTGGCGTATGGACTTCTCCCTCGCCGCCTGCTTGTTGATCGCCTCCAGCGGTAGCGATACCTCGATGAGCTTGCGCTTCAACCTGTTCCCTCGACTCGAACCGGGTGCTGAGCCGGCTGGCTCCTAGACATGGGTACCAGAGAAGCCCGACAGAACCCGTTACGCCCCGGGATGACCAGATCGAGCAGCAGCCTCGACGAGATCCGTCGCGCGCTCCGGGTCCTCATGCTCCCAGATCCGGAGCACGGTCCACCCCATTCCGACGAGATGCGCGTCGGTTTCTCGGTCGCGTTCGACGTTGCGGGCGAGCTTCGCGGCCCACCAGGCGGCGTTGGCCTTGGGTGCGGTCTTGTGCTCGGGGCAGCCGTGCCAGAAGCAGCCGTCGACGAACACGGCGACCTTCTGCCGGGGGAACACGATGTCTGCCCGTCGGCGCGGGAGTCCCGGCAGCACTGCATCCACCCGGTAGCGCAACCCGCGTGCGTGCAGGAGTCGGCGCAATGACCACTCGGCGGCCGTGTCGCGCGTTCGTTGGCGAGACATCCGCTGAGAGGTACTCGGATCCGTGGGCACGTCCACAGCTCTCAACTGTCCCAGAACCGCGACCCGGACTTCGAGCCCACGCCTTGTCGCGGCTGGCGGGTACGGTGTCGCCGGCGAGTCCTGCCGAGCTCGCCGCAAAGTGTCGTACGGGCCGGCTAGAGTGCCGTGTCATGGTGGATTCTCGCTCGTCTTCGCGCGCCGAGATCCGCGTGCTCGACCTCTTCAGCGGGGCCGGTGGGCTCAGCGCTGGCCTCAGTGCGGAGTCGAATCGCTTCAAGACACTAAGGGCCATCGAGCACGACTCAGCGGCCGCCGCGACGTACGCCGAGAACCACGATCCCGAAACCGTGTTCGCAGGTGGCATCGAGCACTGGCTCAAGTCGGAGGAGACGCCCGAAGCAGACGTCGTCATCGGCGGACCACCGTGCCAAGGCTTCTCCGCCCTCGGCAAGCAGGAGCAACTCGATGAGCGCAACCAGTTGTGGCTGCGCTACGCCGAGACGATCCGGAAGGCCAAGCCGAAGTACTTCGTGCTTGAGAACGTGCCCCAGTTCCTGACGTCCGTGCAGTTGGCCCGGTTCAAGCGTCAGTGCCAGCCGAGCCAGAGGCTCGGCGCATATACCTTCCAGGCCATGGTGCTGAACGCTGCCGACTATGGCGCTGCCCAGGTCCGGAAGCGGGTAATCCTTATCGGCCATCACCGCGACCTGCCGTTTCCGGGATTCCCGACTGCGACGCATGCGAAGGTCGAGGACGCCACGCATGCCGAGTGGCGCACGCTCGGCGACGTTCTCGACGGCCTCCGCCCAGCCGTGACCGACATCGATCCGCCCGACCGCACCATCGAGTTCGGCGACACTCTGCTCCCCGGAGCATTCAAAACGAGTGAGCTTCACCTGACCCGGCACTACGAGCCACTCTCGATTAAGCGCTTCCGCCACATCCCGGCCGACGGGAACCGATTCGACATCCCCAAGAAGCTTCTCGCCGAGTGCTGGAAGAAGCACAAGAGTGGCAGTGGTGACGTCATGGGGCGGCTGAACTTCGGGAAGCCGTCGGTCACCATCCGAACGGAGTTCTTCAAGCCCGAGAAGGGCCGGTACCTGCACCCGACCGAGCACCGCGCCCTCACCCACCACGAGGCCGCGCGGATCCAGGGATTCGCCGACGACTACAAGTGGGTCGGATCGAAGGTTGCTATCGCCCGCCAAATCGGCAACGCCGTCCCCATTCCGCTCGCCCAGGCTCTCGGTGCCCATCTTGTGTCGGCCCTCGACGCCCAGTAGGCACGCCATCTCCGATGCCACCCGACATGATGGACCGGACGGTTGAGTCCCAGGTCCAATCCGAGCTCGTTCTCAGGTTCGACCCGCTCACAATCGAGCACCTTGGATCGAACATGTGCTCCTGGCTCCCCAACGCCGTCGCGGAGCTGGTGGCGAATGCTTATGACGCCGACGCAACCGAGATCACGGTCCGAGTCGTAGGCAGCGGCGAAGCGCAGCACATCGTGGTTGAGGACGACGGCCACGGCATGTCGAGGCTCACGATGCAGGTTTGGACGATCGCGGCCACTCTGTCCGGGAGCCCTTTCAGACCATCGCACACACTGAAGAACACGTCGGCCACGCCCCGGTTCATGACATCGGTCAGCACGCCCATCCAGAACTTGGTCGACTCCCCGCCGCCGCGGCCGGACCACAAGCCCGAGCACGTCGCGGTGCCCGGCCGGGTCGACCCCGATCGCGGCGCAGAACGGCTGGTTGCCGACCTGCTCGTCCCGGACCTTGACGTAGATCGCGTCGATGAACACCGCCGCGTGCACCCCGCTGCAACGGCCGGGAGGACCACGCTTACATGTCCTCGATGACCTTCTCGGTGATCTTCGAGACGGTGTCCTTGCTGACCGAGGCACGGTAGATCTCGGCGAAGCGCGCGCTGATCTCGCCGGTGGTCAGACCCGGGCGTCTCCCACAAGCACTTCGTGCAGGGGGGTGCCCCTGCGAGAGCACAATCGCGTCGACACCGGACAGGCGGCGCTGGCGCCTCTTGACGATCACCGGCTCGGAAGAGCCGTTCTGGTCCCGCTTTACCACGACCTGGCCCGGGCTGGCGTTGTGGGTCAGCACCGGCTTGGCACGGGTCCCGATCCTTTAGACGGACAGTCCCTCACGGCGCAACGTAGGCAGCGGGCGTGGATCGCGGTGCGTCGTGGTTTCCGTACCAATGTGGGGGACGCGGTTCCTCGGTGCCCGGCGGGTGGAGGTCACGGACCGGGAGAGCAGCAGCCGCCAAGCCGCCGGTGACGTTGGGGACGTAGCTCGCGTGGCGCTGCAGACAGACTGCCACGGGTGGTGGCAAGGGGATGGTTCGGTGGGCGGTGAGGTCTCGTGGGTCGATCCAGGTCCGCGTTGGGCTTTCGCTGACGGTGGGTCCCTGCTGGTGGGTGAGATAGGCCTGTGCCGCGCGGGCACTGACGGTGAGGCTGCCGTCGGCGACGGTGTCGAGGACGGTGATGGCGAGATCATGGCTCGCGGCGAGGGTCTCGGCCGCGGCGTGGAGCGTCTCCGGTGACGAGCGATCCACGATGGTCGCGGTGGACGCCAAGGCCGTGCCGTCGATGACGATCTCGGCCAGGGCGGCAACGACCTCGCCCCCGGCGGCATGGAGCGCGTCGGGGATGGCGCGTGCGGTGGGTGGGGTGAGGTCGCGCAGGTCGGTGTGCAGGATCTGCCAGGCCGAGGTGGCTGCCGCGAGCTGAGCGTCGAGCTGTTCCTGGAAGGTGAGCGCGTCAAGGTCTCCTTGGCTGGCGGCGGCCGCCATGATCCGATGGGTCATGGCGGTGGTGGCGGCCTGGATGCGGGTGACCTCGAAGAGGGTGGGCAGTCCGGGGTGGGTCGCCAGGGCGCGGTGCGCTTCCAGGTCCCACCGAGCAAGCACCGTCGCGACCCGGCCGGCCGCGGGTGGGTCGCGGTGTTCGCCGGTCAGGGCGTGCGGGAAGACCCGGTAGAGCTCGGTGCCGGTGATGCGTTCGGCGACCTGGAGCCGGTCTCGGGTGTAGCGCAGGGCGGCGAGCCGGTGGGTGGCGTGGCGGCTGCGGGTAGCTGGGCCGTGTTCCCGGTCGCGGATCTCTTGGCCGACGGCGAGGCCGACCGCGTGGGTGGCGACGTAGACGCTGTGCAGGACCCGGGCGCGGGCAGCGGTGGCGTCAACGAGGACGTCGACCCGGCCGGGTTCGAGCCCTCGCCAGGTGGCATGGATGAGGTCGTGGGCGCGCACGAAGGCGTCGGCGACGCCGATGAGGCGAGAGTCGGAAGGGCCGGTCCCGGGCCAGGTCCGAGCGGCCAGGTGTCTGTGGGTGCCGTCGCTGGCCATCCGGAGCCGTTCCGCGATCACGTCTGCCGGTCCGGGTTGGGTGGCCCGGCCGGGATGCGGCAAGCTGGTGGGCAGCGCCGACAGGAGCTCGTGAGCGGCTTGGACCATCTCCGGCCAGGCGCGCACGAGGGCTGCGGCGTCAAGGTCGTGCGGGTCGAGCAGGAGGGCGCGGGTGTCGCGGTCGCAGGCCAGGAGCAGTTCGCCGACGCTGCGGGTGTCCGAGGTGGTCACGGGGTCACCGCGGCAGCGAGGTTGATCAGCTCTGCGAGGTCCTGCACGAGGTGCGGGGGTAGGGGCCGCGGAAGCGGGCTGCGCGCCAGCCGCCGCACCTGACAGAGAGTGCCAGGCAGGTCCGTCGGTGAAGGTGCAGCGCTCGGCGGGGTCGGGGGCCATCCGGGGAGGGCGTCGATGTCGGCCGCGAGGTGCTGGGCTCGGCAGGCGAGGATGTGCGGTCGGACGTCGCCGCCGGGGCTCGCCGTCGCGGATGCCTGGTCCCCGAGTTGGGCGAGCAGGAGCGGCAGGGCGGACCCGTCGCCAACCGGCGGGTCGGGCAGCAGGCGCAACGTGGCGCGCGGCGGATGGTGCTGGTCTTCCATGCCTCCCAAGGGCGTCCCGCGGTCTGTGGGTGGACATCGCGCGGTCATAGGTTCTTGTCACCTCCTTTCGGGTTCGTTTGGACAGGGTCAGCCTGTCCCCAGGCCGGGTCGTCTTGGCCCGGCCGGCCGTACCTGTGGACAACCGTGACCCGCAGACGGTGCTGGGGAGCACCGTGGAGCACGGAAGCACCGGGTGGATATGTGGAGGCGGCCGCCGGCCGGCCGGCGGCCGTTCAAGGCGGGAGGTGCGTGGTGATGCGTTGTCCGAGGAGCGTTGTCGTCGCGTCGGCGATGGTGGGGCCGTGCTCGCTGAGCACGGCGGTATGGTGCGGCATCGCTGCGCTGGTCCCGCCCGGTTGGGGCGCCGCCGAGGTGCTGGTGCTGCTGGGGGTGACGTGGCTGGCCGGAAGTCCCGTGGCCGAGCAGGGCGCGGCACGTGTCTTCGACGGCGCCCGTGACTTGTCCGAGGCTGAGCAGGCGGTGCTGGCTGCGGCCGTGACGCTCGCCTGTCGGGTCGGGCATGGCCCACCAACAGTCGCGCTCCGGGCCGCTCGCGGGAGTGCGGGCGTCCTCCCGGCGGGGGCGGGTCGTCGCACGGTGCTGGTGCCGGTCGCTCTAGTGGCGGCGCTGCATCAAGGCCGGGTCACGCCCCGGCAAGCGGCAGCAGGGATCGTGCACGCCGCCGCTATCAACCGAGCCGGTGTGAACAGGCACCGTCCGGCACTGCAGGTGTGGTGCCTGCCGTGGACCGTCCTGGCCGGTGCCGTCGCCGGCGCGGGTCGCGGGCTGCCGGTGACACCGGTGGCGCTTCTGATGTGGCAGGCGCGGGGCGTGGTGGTCGCTGTGGCCGCGGTCCAGGCGGTCCAGGCCGGCCACCTGTGGGTCGCCGCCTTGTCGGTGGCGATCGGGGCGGGCTCCTACCTCTTCCCGAGGGCCGCGCGGGCCGCGCAGCATCGCGTTCAGGAGGTGGGCGATGCCGCGGTGCGGGACGCGGGTCTTGGCTCGGGCTATGTCCGGCTGCTCGAGATCAGCGGGTGCGCGCCTGGGATGGAGCGGCGGCTGCGCCTCACTCCCGCATCGAGCGGTGCTCGGGTCGGATCGGTCGCATCGGTGTCCTAGGGCCGGTGCGCGATGCGCCGGTGGTGGCTGAGGCTGATACACCGCGCTCGGCAGTCCGGGCACGTGGCCAGGTTGGCGTCGCTGAGCCAGCGAGTCAGGGTGGCCGGCAGCCACAGCCGGCGGCCGGACGCGGTGATGAAGTCAGGTGCGGGGGTGCGGTCCTGGCGGACCCAGCGCACCACGGTGGGCTCGGTCACCCCGACCATCTGGGCCAGTCCCTTCAGGCCGACGACCCCGTCCGGCAGCCGCGGCCCGATCGGGGTGAAGGGTCCGTGACTGCGCGTGGCACGGGAGACCACCGTGACCGGGATGTCGTCGGCAGCCGCGATCTGGGCCATGGTGCGCCCGGCGCGGCGCGCCTGTGCCCACTCCTCGATCACCTCCGGCGCCGGGAAGGGGCCGTAGTCGGCGGTCATTCGGCTCACCAGCTGGTGTGCGACGCCCTCCCGTGCCGCGATGGCCGTCACGGACTGGCCGCGGCGGCGGGCCTGCAACCAGCGGCGCGCTCGGGCGCCGGCGACCGCTTCGGGGATGTGGGTGCGGCCCAGCTGACGTGTGGCGCGCGGGAACGGGCCGTAGGGATCGGTGACCCTGCGGACCGTCGCCGCTGGAACCCCGTCCCGCCATCCGATGAGGGCCGCGGACTCTCCGTCCCGGCGTCGCACCAACCACTCCAACGCCGGGTGCGACGTCGCGGACATGCCGTCAGTCTTCCCCAGCAGGGTGACCGCCGCGAGCCGGTGACTCTGGCGATGGCACTGCCGGGTGCGTGGCTTCGACGTCGTCGGCCGGGTCCGTGGCCTGAGCCAGGCGCCGGAGCCTGGCCGCCTCGGGTCCGGTGACGCTGCCGGCGCACCACCGGAGCGTCTCCGCGCTCGACAAACCCTCCTCCCCGGTGAGGGCGACCAGGGCGCGCCCGGCCCGCTGCTCGCACTCGGCGACCCATGCGTCCCGTTCACGCAGCGCCATCGCGACCTCCACCCCGAGCCGGCTGCACCGTTCGTCCTTGGCGGCCCGCTCGGCCCGCCAGGTGCTCTGCCCGTCCAGCGCGGCCCGCCGGGCGCGCTGCCAGTCATCCCGCCTGCTCATCGCTCTGCCTCCCGTCGACGCCGCTGATCCTCAGGGCCTAAGGGGCTCGACGTGCATGTGGGTGGACATTCTCGGCTCGGGCACGTGATGATCGACTGAGAGGGGGCCGGTCAGCCGGTCGGGGTGTCGTCGGGTGTGTTCTGGTTGATCGGCGGCAGGGGTGGTGATGGCCGCACGGTGCAGAACCCGTCGCGTTCCGGGTGCTGCGTGCTCATGATCGCGGTCAACCGGGCAAGCACGATGTCGACCGCGGTCGAGACGTCGAGATCCGGATCGGGCTTGGGCTTGGTCACCCAGACCGTGACGCGGCGTGGACCCGGCGCGTCGGCCTTGACCCGGAGGGGGTCATCGCTGAGCACGCCTCCCCCGAACGCGGCGGGAAAGATCGTGAACACGCGTCCGCCGACCTGGTCGAAGGTGTACCGGTGCCCGGGCTCGGGTTGGCCGTAGTCCGGATTCTTCACCGCCTGGGTCGTCCACTGGTCCTGGAACGAGTCCTTCACGTACGTGCAGTCGAACCGCATCGAGAGGAACCCGTCGACCGTCTCGATCGCCGGGCCGGCCGATGACGACGGCGGGGTGGAAATCCCGGGTATCGGTGTGGAGGCCGACGGAGTGGGCAGTGCCGTCGTGGGTGGCGGCGCAGTCGTGGTCGATCGTGGCGGCGTCGGCACCGGCGAAAGGGTCGGGTCCGGTGGAGGGCTGTCACAGCCGCAGAGCACCAACAGCCCCGACAACATCGCGGAGATCATCCAGCGGCTGACCATCACTTTCCGCCTCCCCCAGTGAGCTGCCATCGTAGGACGGACCAGCGCGCCTCGTGGTTCCCGGGCGCCGCGGCCAGCGTGCCCGCGCGGCCCGCGCCCACGAGGACCTGGCGTCGCCGGCGAGGGGCGCATTCTTGGGCGCCACTGTGCGCTCCGGGTCGACGGCGGCGGGGTCACGCACCGGCCCGGTTCGCGTCGTAGCCCTGGTGGGCGATCGCGCTCTGGGCTTGCTCCAAGAGTGCCCCGAGCTCGTGGGCGCAGTCGCTGCGGCGGCCAGGTGCTCCCGGGCCAGCGCGACACTCACTTCGGGGTCTCGTTCGTGGTCGTAGACCGGCAGGGTTTCCAGCGAACGCTGCAGGCCCTCCCCGAGTTGCGTCAGAGCCTGCGGCAGCAGGTACCCGACACCCTTCAGCTCGCCCAAGACCCGGTAGAGCGTCGGGGCCGCGATCGCCGCTCCATGCCCGGTGATGTGGTTGACCGCGCGGATCGACTCGTACGCCAGCTCGGGCCATCCCGGGATCGCGCCGTCGTCGTCCTCCCCGCCGAGCAGGCCGCGTCCGGCGTGCCGGCACCCCTCAATCTCATCCATGCCTCTGGCCTCTCCCCCGTCCGTCCCTCGTGTCCAGGCTCGGTGTCCGCCACGGTCGCGGGCCGAAGGCCGCGAACCCGTGGACGACGCCCCATCCGCCGCGCCTCTGTGGATATCCAGCCAATAGGACAGGCGCCCTCGGGCGAGCCCGCCACCGGCTGCGTCGCCGCCCACCCGCTCGGGCGACCGTCCGCCCGGCCACGAGTCACTTTCGATCGGCGAAACGCAGCCAAGACCTCTTTCACACCTCCTAAAGACCGATCACCCCACCCCGATGGACATCCCCGACAAACGATTCGACAGCCGCTGCTAGGTACGACCGACGCACCCGCACCGACCACGCCGCTCCCGACGCCCGGAATCCCAGAACCACCGTCAGCCGCACACCTCATGCATTCCCGGTCGTTGAATCCGCAACGACATGTCCACCGGCGATGACCCGACCGCCTTTCGGCTGGCGTGACGATGAGCCTGCACAAGCTCAGCGCCGGGACCGGGTACACGTACCTGACCCGGCAGGTCGCCGCGCACGACCGGACCACCGGCCCCCGCACCTCACTGGCGGACTACTACACCGAGAAGGGCGAGACCCCGGGCCGGTGGGTCGGGTCCGGCCTGGTCGGAGTTGCCGGCATCCAGGCGGGGGACGAGGTGACCGCGGCCCAGATGCAGGCGCTGTTCGGGGCGGGGCTGCACCCGCTCGCCGAGCAGCTCAAGAATCGCCTCGAGGGGCCGGACCTGACCGAGCGGGACTACCGGGCGGCCGGCCGGCTCGGCACCCCGTACAAGGTGTACGCCGGCGACGTCACCACCTTCCAGGTCGAGGTCGCCCGACGGATCGAGGACCACGCCGCCGCCCTCGGTCATCCGCGGGACTACCCGGTCGAGCACGACGCCAAGGCCCGCATCCGGACCGCGGTCGCGACCGAACTGTTCACGCACCAGCACGGCCGGGCGCCGTCCGGGGCGCGCGAGCTGGCCGCCGCGGTCGCCCGCTACTCCCGGCCGCGGACCCGCGCGGTCGGCGGTTACGACCTGACCTTCTCCCCCGTCAAGTCCGTCTCCGCCCTGTGGGCGATCGCTCCGCGTGCGGTCGCGGCGGAGATCGAGCGCGCCCATCACGACGCGGTCCGCGACGCCCTGACCTACCTCGAGACGCACGCGCTGTTCACGCGGGAGGGCACCGATGGGGTGCGTCAGGTCGAGACCACCGGGCTGGTCGCGGCCGCGTTCACCCACCGCGACTCCCGCGCCGGCGACCCCGACTTCCACACCCACGTCGCCGTCGCCAACAAGGTCCAAGCACGGACGTCCGGTTCGTGGCTGGCCATCGACGGGCGGGTCCTGTTCAAGGCCCACGTGTCCGCGTCCGAGACCTACAACACCACCCTCGAGCTCCACCTCCGGGCTCGGCTCGGACTCCGGTTCACCGCACGCCCCGGCACCAGCCGAGGGGCGCGGCCGGTTCGCGAGATCGTCGGCGTCGACCCCGCCCTGCTGGCTCGCTGGTCGACCCGACGCGCGTCGATCGAGACCCGCCGCGGCGAGCTCGCGACCCGCTTCCAGCGCGACCACGGCCGGCCCCCGACCCCGGTCGAGGCCATCCATCTCGCCCAGCAGGCCACCCTGGAGACCCGCGACGCCAAGCACGAACCCCGATCCCTCGCGGAGCAGCGCACGTCGTGGCGGGCCGAGGCCGAGCAGGTCCTCGGCGAGCCCAGCGGGGTGGCCACGATGCTCCGGACAGTCCTCAGTCCGAAGCGTTCAGCCCCATCAGCGGTGGTCGACTCTGCGTGGGTCGACCGCACCGCTGAGGCGGTGCTGGCGCAGGTGCAGGCGCGACGCTCCACCTGGCAGGTCTGGCACGTCCGGGCCGAGGCCCACCGTCACCTCCGCGACGCCGACCTTGCGGCGGCCGGCGTCGACGCCGTCGTCGGACTGGTCACCGACGCCGCGTTGGCCGCGTCGATCCGGCTGACCGCGGGCGGTGACGGGATCGCCGAACCGGAGTCGCTGCGCCGCAGCGACGGCTCCAGCGTCTACGAGGTCGCCGGCTCCACCGTGTACTCCTCGGCTGCGGTCCTGGCCGCCGAGCAGCGGATCGTCACCGCCGCCGGCACCGCCGGCCGGCACCCAGCAAGCGAGCAGGCGGTGACCCTCGCGCTGCTCGAACAGGCCGCCAACGGCACCCCCTTGAACGCCGGCCAGGTCGCCCTCGTCCGGGGCATGGCCACCTCCGGCGCCCGGGTCCAATTGGCGATCGCGCCGGCCGGGTCCGGGAAGACCACCGCCATGCGGGCCCTGACCGCGGCCTGGGTCGAGGACGGCGGCACCGTCATCGGCCTGGCCCCCTCCGCCGCCGCGGCCGCGGTCCTGCGCGAGCACACCGGCGCCCCCACCGACACCCTCGCCAAGCTCACCTGGACCCTCGACCACCCCGACCACGAGCAACCCGACTGGGTCACCGGCATCAACGAGCGCACGCTCGTGGTCATCGACGAGGCCGGGATGGCCGACACCCTCTCCCTCGACACCACCATCCGCTTCGTCCTCACCAAAGGCGGGCAGGTCCGGCTGATTGGTGATACCCACCAGCTCGCCGCCATCGGCGCCGGCGGCGTCCTGCGCGACATCGCCCACACCCATGGCGCGCTCCATCTGTCGGAACTGATGCGGTTCACCGACCCCGCCGAAGGCGCCGCCTCCCTCGCCCTGCGCGACGGGCTCCCCGAGGCGCTCGGGTTCTACCTCGACCACCACCGCATCCACGTCGGAGACCTGGCCACCACCACCGAGGACGCGTTCACCGCGTGGGCCGCCGACCTCGACGCCGGCCGCGACACCCTCATGCTCGCCCCCACCCGCGACCTCGCCACCGCCCTCAACCAACGCGCCCAACACCACCACCACGCCGGCAGCCCCACCGGCCACGGCACACCGCTCGCCGACGGCGCGGTCGGGCACGTCGGGGACACCGTCATCACCCGCCGCAACGACCGCCGGCTACGACTGTCGAGCACCGACTGGGTGAAGAACGGCGACCGCTGGACCATCATTGCCGTCCGCGACGACGGAGCCCTGACCGTCGCCCACACCCGAACTCGCCGCCGGGTCACTCTTCCCGGCGACTACGTGCGCGACTTCGTCGAGCTCGGGTACGCCACCACCATCCACGGCGCCCAAGGCGTCTCTGTCGACACCCTCCACGGCCTGGCCACCGGCGCCGAGTTCCGGCAACAGCTCTACACGATGCTCACCCGCGGCGCCTACGCCAACCACCTATACCTCCAGACCGTCGGCGACGGAGACCCCCACGGCGTCATCCGCCCCGAGACCACCCACCCCCTCACCGCCACCGACATCCTCGAAGGCGTCCTCGCCCGCGACGACTCGCCCCGCTCCGCCACCACCCTCCAGCGCGAAGCCGTTCTCCTCGGACCGCGGTTGCACGCCGCGACGGGGCGCTATCTCGACGCCCTCCACCACGCCGCCACCAACCACCTCGGCGCTGCCGGAGTCGCTAGCCTCGAGAAGGCCGCCGACCGGCTCGTCCCCGGCATCGGTGAGGACCCAGCCTGGCCCACCCTGCGCGCCCACCTCACCCTCCTGGCCGCCACTGGCACCGACCCCGTCCACGCGCTGACTGATGCCGCGCAGGTGCGGGAGCTCGACACCGCCGGCGACCGCGCCGCCGTCCTCGGCTGGCGCCTGGACGACACCGGCCTCCGCAACACCGGCCCCGGACCACTGCCGTGGCTCCCCGCCATCCCCGAGACGCTCGCCCGTGACCCCCACTGGGGTAGCTACCTGGCGGCGCGGCGCGACCTCGTCACCCACCTCGCGGACCAGGTCCGCGAGGCCGCCGGTGCCGGCGACCCGGCGGCGCCGTCCTGGTGGCCCGACACAGCCAGCCAAGGTGACCGAGAGCTGCGGGCGGACCTGGCCGTGTGGCGCGCCGCGACTGGCGTCCCCGAGACCGACCACCGCCCCACCGGGCCCCGCCACCTCGCCAAAGTACCCGCCCTCTGGCAGCGCGCCCTCGACACCAGACTCGGCACCGGCTCCCCCGCCCTCGCCGAATGGGGCACCCTCCTGCACTCGCTCGCCCCCGCGGTCCGCGGCGACGACTTCACCCCCCACCTGGCGCAGCGGCTCGCCGCGATCCACCGCACCGGCATCGACGCCGCCGCCCTCCTCCGGACCGCCGGTGGCGCGCCGCTCCCGGACGACCACGCCGCCTCCGCCCTGTGGTGGCGTATCAGCCGCCACCTCTCCCCCGCCGTCGCCCACCATCTCGACACCAGCACCACCCTCTCCACCGACGGCACCGACCGCCTCACCCGGCACCTTCACGCTGACCACGCGGCCACGCTGCGGCGGAGCTCGTGGTGGCCCGCGCTCGTCGCCACCGTCGACCACGCCCTCGCCCGCGGCACCCGCCTCACGGACCTTCAGGCCATGGCCGCCGACACCGCCACCCTCGACGACTGGATCGATCCCTGCCAGGCCCTCACCTGGCGGATCAGCCTCCTGACGGACCCACCCGCCGACGACACCCCACCAGGACCGGAGGACCTCACCGACCGCGAGCGCGACGACGCCTGGACCCCGCCAGAACCACCGGATTGCGACCCTCCCGACATCGGGATCGACGTGACCGGAGCCGCCAGTGAGGACGTCGAGGCACGGCTCGTCGCAGCCGCACTCGTCCGAGCCACCATGGGCGTCCTGCCGCCCTCCGACGCCGAGATCGAACAGATGGTCGCCCACGCGGCCGCCTGGGACGACGCACCCTTCTCCCCCGCCCGTGCCGCCCAGATCAACACCGTCGCCGCCGACTACTACGCCCGCCTCCTCGACACCGGCTGGGCCGGCGACTACCTGCGCGGCCGGCTCCGCACCGCCGCCCCGCCCGGTCGTGCCGGGTACGCCCCACCCGGATGGACCCACCTCACCGACCACCTCCACCGTGAAGGCGTCACCGACGAGGAGCTCCTCGCCATCGGCCTCGCCACCCGCGCCCGGACCGGACGCCTCATCGACCGTTTCCGGGACCGGCTCGTGCTGCCCATCGACTGCGACGGCATCACCGTCGGGTTCGTCGGCCGCCGCCACCCCAACCATGGCGACGAGCACGGGCCGAAGTACCTCAACACCCCCACCACTGTCCTGTTCCACAAGAGCCAGGTGCTCTACGGAATGGACCACGACGCCCTGGGCGGCGGGGCAGTCCCCGTCCTGGTCGAAGGACCCCTCGACGCCCTCGCCATCACCTCCGCCACCCACGGCCGCCACCTCGGCCTCGCGCCGCTCGGCACTGCGCTCACCCAGACCCAAGCCCGAACTATCGCCGCACGCCATCGCGGGCCCATCGTCGCGTTCGACAACGACACCGCCGGCCGAGCAGCCATGGAACGCGCATACTGGCTCCTCGCTCAGCACACCACAACGCCGCGCACCATCACCCTGCCGGACGGCACAGACCCCGCGTCACTAATGCATGACGCGGGCCCCGCCGCACTC
This sequence comes from Phycicoccus flavus, assembly GCF_004025965.2. Lineage (GTDB taxonomy): Bacteria > Actinomycetota > Actinomycetes > Actinomycetales > Dermatophilaceae > Phycicoccus > Phycicoccus flavus. The sequence goes on from NZ_SAYU02000037.1 coordinate 31,204, forward strand.
TCCCGGGCCGTCGATCGCTCCCACTCGCTCACCGATGTGCTCACGGCGCGCGCTCTCCCCGTCGAGGTCAGGGCGGCCATCATCGCCGCCGGAGACTCCGCGTTGTGGCACCCACGGGCGGAACAGCTCGCTGCGTCCCACAACATCGCGCTACTTGAGGTTCGAGCCGAACTTGCTCAGGCCGTCGAGCGCTGGAACACCTCCCCTACCGCGGTAGCCAGTGAGCAGCTGCTGACCGTGTCCGAGGCTCAGGGCCGACGCAATGAGCGAAGGAAAGGCCCTGCCGTAGAACGCTCCCGCAGCGGAGCACCTCGCATGGCGACGTACTCCTCGCACCCACACCCGAGGCCAATTTCCCGCCGGCCACTCCGCCAAGACAGGCCCGCGGCTCGATGATGAACCGCCCCGGCGAGTCCGCAGACTCTGGCGTGCCCGGTTCGGCCGGGGCTCGCTGGCTGTTGGTCCACCGGCGCGGCAGGAGTGTGACGCGCGGCGACCCAGGCCGCCACGTATGTCAGACGGGGGATGCCGCCCGGTTGCGGCCAGTTCGAGCGAACGGCGGCGTGACCGGGCAGAATGCGCAGAGGCCAGGGGTCGATGGGTTCCAAAGGGGTGGATGCGGGTGAAGGTTCTTCGGCAGATCAGGCCGACGCCGGAGCAATTAACGGTGATCAACAGGCAAGCCAAGGGGGTGCTGGTGGTGCGCGGGGCCGCCGGGTCGGGCAAGACGACCACGGCCCTGTATCGGCTCAAGCAGACGGTCCGATACTGGCAACGTCGGGTCCGGGACGGGCACATGCTGGGCCCGGTGCGGGTGCTGGTCCTGACGTACAACCGCACCCTGCGTGGCTACATCGAGGAGCTGGCCCGAGCCGACATCACCGGGACGGACGTCCAGCTGACCATCGCGACGTTCGGCAAGTGGGCCACCTCGAGCCTGCCGGCCCACACGCTGGTCCGGGACAACGCCAAGGCAGTCAAGCTGCGCGAGCTGGGGAAGGGGCTGGGACTGGAGGAGGCGTTCCTGCGCAGCGAGGTCGACTACGTGCTGGGCCGGTTCCGCACCACGGAACTGGAGTCGTACCTGACCTGTGAGCGCGCTGGCCGCGGTGCGACCCCACGGGTGGCGCAGGCCACCCGGCGCCGGCTGCTGGACGAGGTTATATACCCCTACGCCCAATGGAAGGCCGACAAGGGGACGCACGACTGGCCAGACCTGGCCAACGAGATGGTTGATCAGACCCCAGCCGGAAAGTACCACGTCGTGGTGGTCGACGAGGCGCAGGACTTCTCCGCCAACCAGGTCCGTGCCGTGCTGGCCCATCTGGCAGCCGACCACTCGGTTACCTTCGTCACGGACGGGGCGCAGCGCATCTATCCACAACGGTTCACCTGGACCGAGGTCGGTCTCACCGTAGGCCCGTCCAACAGCAAGCAGTTGTCCCAGAACTTCCGCAACACCCGGCAGATCGCCGCCTTCGCCGCCTCCCTGCTGACACAGGTGGAAGTGACCGACGACTCGGCGATTCCCGACCTGACAACGTGCACCGCGAATGGCCCCAGGCCCGTCCTGGTCGCTGGCAGGTTCAGCGCCCAGATGGACCACGTGATCGCGTTCATCAAGCAACTGGACCCTGACGCGCAGGAGTCGGTGGCCATCCTGCACGCCAAGGGGTGGGACTGGTTCGACTACGTCAAGCGACGGCTGGTGTCGGCCGGGTTGGCTTACGTCGAGATCACACGGCAGTCCGAGTGGCCGTCGGGCCCGGAGCAGATCGCCCTGTCGACGATGCACTCGGTCAAGGGGTTGGAGTTCGACCACGTCATCATCGTCGGCCTCAACGAGGAGACGATGCCCCACGGAGCCGAGGCCGGCGACAGCGAACGGGACGCCCACCTGAGGCTACTGGCGATGGCGGCGGGACGGGCCCGGAGCACGCTGCGGGTGACGTACAAGCCCGACGAGGCCAGCGACCTAATCGCGTGCATCGACCCCGCCACCTACGACCAGGTCACCCAGTGAGCGCAGACCAGGCCCCGGACGGCCGGTTCGCGGTCGAGCTCACCCGCCGCGGGATCGAAGATGTCCTGCACTTCACCACCAGCCACGGCCTGCTAGGGATCCTGACCCTACGCGAGCTGCGGGCCCGGGCCCATCTGGCCAGCGACGACTACCTGGAGCACGTGTACCGGCCCAACGCCGCGAGCCGGTACGAGGCACCCGTGTACTGGCGGTACGTGAACATGTCGGTCACCGACGTCAACGGCCGCTTCTTCGGGATCAGCCAGCGATGGCATGCCCGCGAGGACGGGCTGTTCTGGGCGATCTTGCACTTCGACCCGGCCATCCTGGCCCACCCTGACGTGTTGTTCTCCCCCGGGAACATGGGCTATCAGGGCATGACACCGGCAGCTGGCTTCGACGGGTTCACGTCCTTGTTCGCCGGCCGTGTGCCTTACGGGTATGGCAAGACCGTCACGCGCCCTGCGGACCGGTCGGTCGGCCTGCCGACGAACCCGCAAGCGGAGGTGCTCTACCCCGACCAGGTGTCGACAGAGTTCCTGACCAGGGTGACGGTGGCCGATGATGACTTCGCGGCATCGGTCGAAGCCATTGTCGGGGCCATCGACCATCCTGAGGTAGACGTGGTGGTTGACTCCGACCTGTTCCGACGGTGATGCCAAAGCAAGGAGGCGGCGTGCGAAGCGATCGAAGTCTGTCGGCAACTCGAGCGTCGGCTGCGTGGGCGGCGTGGGGCGATGCGCTGGGCTTCATCACTGAGCTGACCGATGCTGCTGGTCTTCGGCATCGCGCCGGCGTCGACACGGTGGTCGAGCCCATCGCTTGGCGCCGCAGGATCGGGGGCCGCACCGGTGTGCAGGCCAAGCTGCCGGCCGGCAGCTACTCGGACGACACACAGCTGCGTCTGGCGACCTCACGGTCCATTCGTGGTGACGGCGACTTCGACGTCGAGAGCTTCGCCCGGGTCGAATTGGTGGGCTGGCAGGCCTACCACCTCGGGGCAGGCCGTGGCAGCAAGGCAGCAGCCGCCGCGATGACCCGCACGGACGCGCGGTGGAACCAAAACACCTTCGCAACTAAGGAGGCTCGGTATGTCGACATCGGCGGGAACGGTGCCGCAATGCGGATTCAGCCGCACGTTTGGGCCGCCCGCAACCTCGACGACACCGACAGCATCCTCACCTCCGTCCTGAAGGACGCCGTCTGCACGCATGGCCATCCGGTCGGCCTGCTCGGAGCTGCCATCCACGCCCTGTCACTCGCCTGGACCATGCGTGAGGGTCATGTGCCCGGGCCGGACGCGTGGCCCCACCTGGCCGACCAACTGGCTGGCTTGGCGAAGGTGATCACCGCGGACGAAGACCTGGGCGGACTGTGGCTACCCGGGTGGGAACAGGCTGCCGGCCGAGCACTGCTACCCGCCCTGGAGGAGTGCCTGCGCGAGACGACAGACCTGTTCCGACAGCTCCGATCGACTATGCGTGCCCGGCACGCAAGTGAGCAGGATGCCTACCGGTCGGCGGTCGAGTCCGTTGGTGGGTTCGACCCAGCAACACGCGGTTCCGGCACCGGCACCTCCATCCTGGCCCTATACCTCGCCGCCAAGGCCGAGGACCCCGCCGCGGCCCTGCAACTGGCGGCGAACACGCTGGGGTCGGACACCGACACCATCGCGACGATGGCCGGGGCGCTGATCGGCGTGGTGGTCGCGGCACCACCACCCACCCCGGTCCAGGACAGCCGGTTGATCGACCGCGAGGCAGGTCGCATGTATGGAATCGCCACGGGAGAGGCGATGGCGTCATTCCGTTACCCGGACCTGCTCGCCTGGAACCCACCCCGGTCGGCTTTGGACCTGGTCGGCCTGACCGACGGGAACCGGCTCGCCCTGGCCGGGCAGGGACCTATCACCGGGCAGGGCGAGCCCGTCGCGGGCGGACGCTCCGCCGCGCCCACCCTCTACCAGTGGGCCTCCCTGCCTACCGGGCAGGTCGTGTTCCTGCGCTACCGGGCTAACCCGAAACCGCTGCCACACCACCTGCTGCCTCCTGCCGAGGTCTGGAGCGCTGCGCCCGCATCCCCATTCCAGCTTCGGTCTAGCGTTTCCAACAAGCAACCGAGTCTGTTCACCGATGCGCCGGAAGGGAACCAGCGCAGCCGCCCATCGACCAGGCCCGCGCCGGCAGCGCCTATCACCCCTAGCATCGACGCTGCTCTGCATCAGGCGCACGCTGCCGGACACACCGCGGAGGTGGTGGGACAGGCGCTGCTAGATGTGATCGCCGCCGATCCGGAACGCTCCGTGGAGCGCGCGGCGGCCTTTGCGGCTGGCGTGGCTCGCGACCTGAACCGCCCGCGCGTCTGACTTACTTTCAGCACCATGGCGCGTGCCATGCGCCGGGGGCTTCATGTGCGGATAGCTGCCCAAGTTCGACTCGAACGCACGCGATGCCGCAAGCCCCGCGAACGCCGCTACCGCCCCCGACCAGAGGCGCGGATATCGCAGCACTAGTGGACGATTCGGAGACCGTCTCGCGAATCACCCTCGAACTCTCCCAGTTGCCTCGGACTTGCCAGTCCGAGGATCGAGACCATGTCCTGTACGGAGTAGCGGTGCTCTTCCTTGTGGATCCGCACCATCTCATTCACAATGGCCGGCTCTTCTCGGGCAAATTCAAGGGGTTCCTGACCGCGACGCAGATATCCGAGCTTGTTCATGTAAGCATGCAGGCTTCGAGATCTGCGCTGCGTTATCACGCCAAGATGCTCCGCGCGCAAAATGATGCTCTGTGCGGGCACCTGCCAGTACGGCTTCAGTTCGAAAGCGCGCTTTACATCAAGCCCGACGAGCTCTCGCTGGAGCTCACTTCTGGGCAGCAGCAATTCCTCAGCAAAGGCATCCGCTTCCTTCTCGGCATCGTCTCGAGGGGGCACTCCCTCATGCAGGACTAGGTGTCCAATCTCATGCGCGACGACGAACCGCTGTCGCGACGGAGAGAGGCTCCAGTTGAGGACTATCAATGGTGATTCGCCTGGATCCCAGATGGAGATGGCATCGATCCGATGAGTATCGAAATCCCGCCGCGCGACGATAGCTCCTGCTGCCTCAGCGTGATCAATGAGCCCCTGCAGCGGACCCATTGGGCAGCGCCAATGAGCGCGCAGGCGCTGCGCAGCTTCGGCTGGCGTGATCCCGGAATCGAGGTCGAAGTGCGGCAGGGACAAGGGAGACTCAAACGTAAGCCCATGGGCGAGCCGCTGAGAACGCATCGCTAGCAAGGTGACTTGGCCCTGGATCTTTCGCAGCGCCTTCTGACTGAGGCTGTGCTGCTTGCGATGAAAGAAGCTTGCCGTGCCCAATCCGTGAACCTGGTCATTCCAAGACAGAAGGTGAGGAGAGACACCCGTCGCTTCTGCGAGCGCATCCGCGTCCTCTTCCGAGAGCGCGGCGAGCCCGTTCTCTGCCTTGCTGATCTGCGACTGGCTGACTCCGCTCGTCGTCGCTAGATCCTTCTGCGTTAGGCCAGCCGCTTCGCGAGCGAGCGCGAGCATTTGAGGGCGAACGTGCATCACTTGGACTCACCCGAAGCGCTGTTGCCCTCCTGAGCCTCCTTACGCGCACTCTTGACCCTTGCTCTGGGTGCTGCTGAGTTGGGGGGGACAACGGCGCTAGGCCGCGACGGCGCTGGGGTGATGTCGATGGGTTCCCAATGGTGAGCTCCATCCACGCGACACGTGATGGCCAGTCGGTCCAGTTCAAGGGCCAACCCGTCGAGGCGGTAGCCGGCCACCAGGTGGGTGATGGGCTGGAGATCACCCGCAGAGACAAGCGCTTGCTCGTCGAAGGCAAGGGTCGCCTGGGTGCGGTTGTCACTGGTGTTCAGCGCGGCATCGCGGAACTTCTTGAAGCGCAGCACCACCCGGTCATCCAGGATCAGCAGAAGCACGCCATGCCTCTTCCGCAGGCGAGCGGCGGACTTGCCGCGAAACTCCGCCGTGACTTCCAGCGCAATGAAGTCAGAAAGCAAGCTGGCCCTACTGCGAGCGCTGATCGTGGCGCTGGCGTGCCGTGGGTCGCTGACGAGGCCCTGCCATCGACCCCAAGCCCGGTGGAACGCAGACTCGAGAGCAGACATATGCGGGGTGACGATGCTGTGGACTTCGGAGCGGCTGAGCGGGCCCAGAGTGGTCTGCATGGACCTATCGAAGCAGGTTGAAAAGAACTTGTCAATTATTCGAAACGCCAGTACACAGCCCGGTTGTGGCGCTACTTCCAGCGGCGACTGCGAGAGCCCGAGTCTGCTCGGCCCTCGACGAGCTCACGCTGGCAGCACAGCAGACTGGATGCCCCACCGCTTGGAGCCCTCATGGAACCATCGGCATGCCAATCGGTGCGCGGATCACCGCGTTGGCGGCTGCGCGCTTGGGTGACGGCGGTGTACCTCCGCAGGATCTCATTCGAGGACCTCCCCGGTTTCCTGGTCGAGGACTTCGCCATCGACCACGCGCAGGCGCGCGCTGGGCGCAACCGGGGCGAGGTCCTGGGGTGCGTCGAATCGGGCGTCGATGGTGTACGTGTGGATGCGTCGGCGGTGGTGGGGGTCGCTGGTGTGTCGGGCGTGGCGGCTTGTGGACGGCCAGGGTTGGTGGCCATTGTCGCAGTGAGTTTTGAGGCGTTCGCGCATGCGGTCGTGGAAGGTGGGCAGGGCGTAGCGGTGCCAGTCTTCGAGGGCATCGGAGGTGTTGGCCATGCCGGCGCGGCGGCGTTGGTCGGCGAGGACGGCGAGGTCGTGGACGAGGTGGGGGTGGTTGGGCCAGCAGGTGGGGATGTAGGTGTCGGGGTCCCAGTTGTATTCGTGGTTGATCCAGGTGGTGACGTCTTCGAGCCACATCCACAGCTCGAGGCGCAGGTCGGGGTGGGTGCAGGTGGGTGGGTCCCAGGGACGTGGGAGGCGGCGGAGGTCACCGAGGGCTTTGACCTGGACGGGGGTGCCGGTGGCGGCGATGGTGAGCTCCCAGTAGGCGTGTTCGACGAGACGTCCTGGTCGGGGGAAGCCTTGGACGAGCGGCTGCGGCTGGTTGTCGGGTCGGGGCTGGTCGCTCACGGCGTACCTCTGCTGGTGTCGGCGGGTGCGAGTCCGTGGTGGCGGGCCTCGGCGAGAGCGGCCGCGGCCCGGGCGGCGGCCGACACCTGAGCGTGTCGAGCAGTGGCGGCACGGTCGCGGGCGGCGGCTTGCGCGGCAAGGAGCGCCTGCCCGGCCTTGCCGTCGATGGCGCGGGTGAGGCGGGCGACGATGGGTTTGCCGTTCTCGGCGATGACGAGGGCGTGGCGGGGTGGGAGCTGGCGGATCTCAGGGCCGGTAAGGACGGGGATGTCCTCGCCGGTGACCGACCGGCGGCCCGCTCCGGTGGTCCAGGTGGTGCGGGGAACGCGCACACGGCCGATGAGGTCGGAGGTCTCTTGGTTGAAAGCGGTGTCCTTCGAGCCGCCGAACAGGACGAGGGTGTTGGTGAGGCCGAGGACGGCTCGGGCGGGGTGGTCGCCGAAGATCTGGGTGAGCTGGGCTCGGGTCTGGGCGGCCCAGATGAACGCGATGCCAAGGGCGCGTTCGTTGGCCATCCGGGTCTGCAGGGTCGGTAGCGGTGTCGTTGATGGGAGCTCGTCGAGGCAGGCGAGCATCGGCGGGCAGAGCCTCCCCCACGAGGAGGTGTGCGCGAGGGCCAGCGCGGTGTCGAGGACGTGTTCGGCGACGGCGGTCATCAGCGGGGACGCGGACTCGTACGGGCTGTCCCGGCCGAGCAGATAGATGGTGCCACCGCGGCGGATGACCTCAGCGATGTCAGTGTCCTGACGCCCCGGCGTGGGGGTGCAGCGGGTGCGCGTGCTCTCTTGGAAGAAGAGCCCAAGGGCTTGCTGGATGGTGGTTGTCGTGTTGCCGGCGGTGCGGTCGTCCCCGCGCAGGGCGCCGTGGACGAGGCCGTGCCAGAACGGTGCGGCGTGGGGGTGGCCGGTGAGGATCTCCAGGGGTTCGGTGGCGGCGGCGGGGTGGGCGACCCAGCGCAGGACGTGCGCGAGGGTGCGGCCGGTGAGGGCGGCGGCGTGGAGGTAGCCCTGGATGACCTTGGCGGCTTCGGCGGCGTAGAAGCGGGCGGCGTCCTGGTCGTGGCCTCGAACGCCGGCACCACCGATGGTGCCGGCGGTGAAGGCCTTGGCGCGGCGTTCTGCGACGAGGGGGTCGACGCAGCCGGCGACGGGGTCCCAGAGCAGTTCGGGGACGCCGGGGGCGAGCCCGAACGGGTCGAGTACGACGCAGGGCCGGTCGCTGGCGGAGCGGGCGTCGAGGGTGAGGTGGAGGTCGTCGGGTTTGGTGAGGGTGACCAGCGCCGCGCCGGGGGCGGCCAGCAGTGCTGGTGTGAGGAGGTCGAGGGTCTTGCCGGAGCCTTGGGGGCCGATGACGCCGGTGGTGCGGTCCCACGGCACCCACAGGTCACCGCCCCGTGGCTGGTGGGCACGACCGAGACTCCACCCGACCTCGGTCGGGGTGAAGCGGGTCATCGGGGCCACCGGCGTCGCGGGTAGAGGTCGGGCCGGATGACCGGAGCGACCCGCCGCAGCCGCGCGGTGCCGAGCAGGGCCTGGGCTTCGGTGCGGCTGGCCATGCCGTGGACGCGGCCGGGCCCCCACTGGCGAAGACCCATGACGGTCACGCAGACGATGGCGGCGACGGCGCCGGTCTCGCAGGCCGCCAGCCACGCGTAGAACGCGGCAGCGCTGACGCCGGGGCCCGTTGGGAGGCCGGCGCGGGTGTCGCCGGCGAGCAGCGCGGGGAGGGCGGTGAAGAGCTGGTCTCGGGGGGTGTAGTCCCAGCCGCCGCCGGTGAACCCGTTGGCCAGTGCCCGGGCGGTGTGGGCGGCGAGGACGAGGAGGAGGAGCACGGCGGTGAGGGCGCCGGCGGGGATCTCCCAGGTCCAGGGGTAGGGGGTGGTGCGGCGGCTGGTCTGCAAGGCGGGCTCCCGGTGCTCGGGGTGGCTGGACGTGGGTCAGCGGGCGGGGCCGGACAGCCCGACCTGACGGGTCGGCCGGGGTGGTGTGTGGGTCTGGTCGCTGGCGAGGCGGGCCGCGGCCGCGTCAGCGCTGCGGGGCAGCGGTGTCGCGAGGAGGTCGCGGTCGCCGGCGGCGTGGGCGTGGCGGCGGACGAGGAGGAGGTGGGCGTGCCGGGTGACGGCGTCGCCGAGGTCGGCGGGGTCGGGGCGGGTGCCCCAGTGCTCGGCCAGCTGGTCCAGGAGGTCGGGGCGGCGTTGAGCAAGGAGGTCGATGCGGGAGCGCAGGGGGGCGAGCTCGATGTCGAGGCGGTGCGCTGCCAGGTACGGGGAGAGGGTGTGGCAGGCGGCGTCGCGGACGGCGCGGCCGAGGTCGCGGTGGACGAGGGCGAGGACCGACGGCGGGGTCTGCGGGTGGCGGCTCATGTCGGTCCTCCGGTCGGTGTCCAGGACGTCGGCGGGAACGGTGCCGGGCAGGGGTCGGGGCCGCCGGTCCCGGGCGTGTCGGCGTAGGTGTGGGCGTAGTGCAGGACGTCGCCGACGTACCAGTCGGCGTGGTTGTAGGTGAAGAGGGCCGTGCGGATGCCGTCGGGGCCGGTGGCGGCGCCGGAGGCGGCGAGGTAGTGGGCGGCGGAGTGGATGCTGTCGGCGTCGTCGAGGATGTCGGCGCGGCCGTCGCCGTCGCCGTCGACGCCGTACTGGGCGAACGTGGTGGGGAGGAACTGCATGAGCCCCTGGGCGCCGGCGGTGGAGGTGGCGGTCGCGGCGCCGTGGCGGGTCTCTTCCATCCCGACCCCGGCGAGCAGCTCCCACGGCAGGTGGTAGCGGTCCGCGGCGGCGACGTAGAGGGCCTTGATGCGGGGCGGGATGGGTGCGGCGGGCGAAGTGAGAGACTGCAGCCGATGGTGGCCTGGTGCCAGCAGAACCATGGCGGTGCCGGTGTCGGGCGGACGCGGCCCCATCGTGGTCGGGGTGATGGCGGGGGCGGGGCGGCCGTCGAGTGGGGCGCCCCGGGCGGCCATGAACCCGGCCGGGTCGACGGGCCGGCCGTGGACCCGGATCTCGAAGTGAAGGTGGTCACCGGTGGAGGTGCCGGTGGAGCCTTCGACGCCGAGGCGCTGCCCGCCGGTGACGGTGGTGCCGGGGTGGATGGCGGGGTCGAGGGTGGCGAGGTGGGCGTAGCGGCTGGTGACGCCGTCGCCGTGGTCGATGTCGACGCTGAGCCCGATCCCGGGGCGCGGGCCGGCAGCGATGACCTGGCCGCCGTGGGCGGCGTGGACGGGTCCTGGGCCGGGGAGGGAGACGAGGTCGATGCCGGAGTGCAGCCGCCAGACCAGCTCGACGGGGTGTAGCCGCATCCCGAACGGTGAGGTGGCGAGGTAGGGCTGCGTGAACGGGGCCTGCCAGCCACCGGCGATCGCCGCGGCGACGGGGTCGGTGCAGCCGGTCCGGGTCATGGCGGGGGCCGCGACGGCGGTGACGAGCAGCGCGGTCAGGATGGGGACCGCCAGGAGGAGCGCTGCCAGGACGGCGACGGCCCAGGCGAGCGGGCGGAGGCTGTACATCGACCGGTCCTC
>NZ_SAYU02000038.1 GCF_004025965.2 Phycicoccus flavus
GCGGCCGCGTAGTCCGCCCACATCGCGCGCGCCGCCCCCACGTCGAGCGCCGGTGGGTCCTCCCCGACGACGAGCGTCTCACCGGCCAGGGCGAGCTCGACCCGCCCCGGCCACACCGCGGCGGCCTGGGCCCGACAGACCTCGGCGTCGTTCCAGGCCGGGATGTGGGTGAGCACGAGCCGGCGCACTCCCCCGGCGCGGACGGCCGCCGCCGCCGCCCGCGAGCCGGTGAGGTGGATGCCGCGGACGGGGTCGCGGCCGTCGACGAAGGCGGAGTCCAGCAGCGCGACGTCGGCCCCCGCGAGCAGGAGGTCGAGGTTCGGGCAGTCGTCGGTGTCCCCGGTGAAGGCGAGCACCCGGCCGCCGGCCTCGACGCGGTAGCCGTAGGCCTCGACCGGGTGCTCCACGGCGACCGGCCCCACCGTGAAGGGGCCGACGACGAAGGGCTCCCCGTGGCGGACCACTCTCACGTCGAGCTCGGCGTCCATGCCGCCGGGCCCGATGCCGTGGTACATGTGCGCCAGCCGTTCCGCGGTCCCCGACGGTCCGTGGACCGCCAGGCGCCCCCCGAGCGGGCCCTGCGGCCGGTACTTGCGGGTGACGTAGAGGCCGAGGACGTCCGCGCAGTGGTCCGGGTGGAGGTGGCTGAGGACGACGGCGTCGAGGTCGGCGGGGTCGAGGTGGCGCTGGAGCGCCCCGAGCGCCCCGCTGCCGAGGTCGAGGAGCAGGTTCCACGTCCGGCCCTCGTGCTCGGCCCGAACGAGGTAGCAGGACGCGGGCGAGCCGGGGCCCGGGAACGAGCCGGAGCAGCCGACGACGGTGAGCCTCATCCGATCCCCACCCGCTGCACGACCGGCGGCGACGTGAAGACCGGGCCCACCGAGGAGCCGACGCCGAGGAAGCGGACGGCCAGCCGGCGGAACTCGTCGGGGTCGCCCGTGGTCGTGAACCCGTGGCTGGGCTCGGGCAGGCCGTCCGGCCGCAGCAGCCCACCGTCGGCCAGCACCCGGTAGACGTCCTTGGCCGTCTCCTCGGCCGACGACACGAGGGTCACGGCCTCGCCCATGACGTAGGAGATGACGCCGGTGAGCAGCGGGTAGTGGGTGCACCCGAGGACGACCGTGTCGACGCCGCGCTCCCGCAGCGGGTCGAGGTACTCGTGCGCTACGCCGACGATCTCCGGCCCGCCGGTGACGCCCGCCTCGACGAACTCGACGAAGCGGGGGCAGGGGGTGGAGGTGACGTCGAGGTGCGGGGCGGCGGCGAAGGCGTCGAGGTAGGCCCCGGACTGGTGGGTCCCCCGGGTCGAGATGACGCCCACCCGACCGGTGCGGGTGGCCGCGGCAGCCCGCCGCACCGCGGGTCGGATGACCTCGACCACCGGCACGTCGTAGCGCTCGCGCGCGTCGTGCAGCACCGCGGCACTGGCGGTGTTGCAGGCGATGACCAGGGCCTTCACCCCGTGGTCGACGAGCCGGTCGAGGCACTGCAGCGCGAACTCGCGGGTCTGGGCGATGGGTCGGGGGCCGTAGGGGGCGCGCGCGGTGTCACCGAAGTACGCCACCGACTCGTGGGGCAGCTGGTCGAGGATCGCCCGCATGACGGTCAGCCCGCCGTAGCCGGAGTCGAAGACCCCGATGGGTGAGTCGGTCACGCTGACAGGCTAGAGGCGCGGCGCGCCGCGAGTGGTCGCGGATGGACGTCGGGCCCGTCACGTCCCGCCTACGATGGTCGCGTTCCGGCCTCTCCCCGGGAACGCACCAGGAGGACTCACGTGTTCGGCATCCCGCGCGGGATCGCGGTCCTGTTCTCCCCGGAGAACCGGGTCCGGCTGCTCCTCGCGGTCGTCGGCTCGGTCGTCACGGCGTTCCTCGAGGTCGTCGGCGTCGCGAGCGTCGTGCCCCTCATGCAGCTGCTCACCGGCGCCGACACCGGGACCGGGCTCCTCGGACGGTTCGCCGACGTCTTCGGGAACCCGCCGCGCGACCGGCTGGCCCTCGTCATCGCGGTCCTCGTCTTCGCCTCGTTCATCCTCAAGGCGGTCATCGGCGTCGCGTTCCGGTGGTGGATGGCCGGCTTCCTCGCCCGTCAGGAGGCCGACACCTCCCAGTCGCTGCTGCGTCGCTACCTGGCCGCCCCGTACTGGGTCCACCTGTCGAGGCACACGAGCGAGTTCAACCGGACGATGACCGAGTCGGCGGGACAGACCTACGCCATGGTCGTCACCGGCGCCATCATCGTCGCGACCGAGGCGGTCACCGTCCTCGCGCTGACCGTCGTCATCCTCGTCCTCGACCCCGTCCCCGCCGTCGTGGCCATCGTGTACTTCTCGGTGGTCGCCGTCCTCTTCCAGCGCACGGTCGGGCCCCGCGCCGAGAACGTCGGCCGGGTCTTCCAGGAGGCGTCGCTCGACATGTCGATGACGGCGTGGGAGACGATCCAGGGCATCAAGGAGATCCGGGTCCGCCGCACCTCGGACCAGTTCCTCGCCCGCTACCGCGAGGCGCGCCTGCGCTACGCCGGGGCCCGCCGCGCCAACGCCTTCCTCGCGGACCTGCCCAAGAGCATCTTCGAGCTCGTCTTCATCGGCGGGGTCGCGGTGCTCGTCGTCGTCGCCTTCTCCACCGGCAACTCCTCGACGACGCTGACCACCCTGTCGCTCTTCGTGGCCGCCGGCTTCCGGCTGCTGCCGAGCCTCACGAGGATCATGGCCTCGCTCCAGCTCATCCGGACCGGGCGCGCGGGCCTGACGCTCGTCCTCGCGGACCTCACCGACCCCGACCTGCCCGACGTGCCCGGCGACGACCCCACCGCGACGGGCCGGATGCCGCTGACGGAGAGCCTCGTGGTCCGCGACGCCATCCACCGGTACCGGGACGGCACGACGAACGTCCTGGACGGGGTGTCCGTGGTCGTCCCGGCCGGCACCTCGGTCGCGTTCGTCGGCACGAGCGGCGCCGGCAAGACCACCCTCGTCGACACCGTCCTGGGTCTGCACGAACCGGTCTCCGGCGAGGTCCTGGCCGACGGCCGGCCGATCACCGACGACCTCCCGGGCTGGCAGCGCAACGTCGGTCTCGTGCCGCAGGACGTCTTCATCCCCGACGACACCGTCCGCGCCAACATCGCCCTCGGCGAGCCCCCGGAGATCATCGACGAGGAGCGGGTCCTCGCCGCCGTCCGCGACGCGGAGCTGGAACCCCTCATCGCCGCGCTGCCGGACGGTCTGGACAGCCGCGTCGGCGAGCGCGGCTCGCGGCTGTCCGGGGGTCAGCGCCAACGGCTGGGCATCGCCCGGGCCCTCTACCGCAAACCGGCCCTCCTCGTCCTGGACGAGGCCACCTCCGCCCTCGACAACGAGACCGAGCGGCGGGTCGCCGAGACCGTGGCGGCCCTGCGCGGACGGATGACCGTCATCATCGTCGCGCACCGCCTGTCGACGGTCCGCGACTGCGACCAGGTGGTCTTCCTCAAGGCCGGCCAGGTCGAGGCGGCGGGGACCTTCGAGGAGGTCCGTCGTGCGAGCCCGGACTTCGCCCACCTGGTCCGCCTCGGGCGCCTCGAGCCGGTCCCCGCGGGGGGCGACCGTGCCGAGTGAGGTGCCCGGGCTCGCAGTCGTCGTCCCGCACTACGGGGACCCGGCGCCGACGTCCGCCCTGCTCGACGCGTTGCGCGCCCAGACCGCGCCGCCGGTGCAGGTCGTCGTCGTCGACGACTGCTCCCCGGAGCCGTTCCCGGACCGGCCGGGGGTGCAGGTGGTCCGGCGCGCCGTGAACGGCGGGTTCGGGTCGGCCGTCAACACCGGGGTGGAGCAGGTCCGGGCCCCGATGCTGCTCGTGCTCAACAGCGACGTCTCCCTCGGCCCGACGTTCCTCGCCGACCTGCTCGCGGCCGCCCGGCCCTGGCTGCCCGCCGTCGTGGGTCCCCTCGTGCGGGACTCCCGTGGCGCACCGACCCCGACCGCGCGCCACTTCCCCACCGTCGGCCACCAGGTGGTCGAGTGGCTGACGCCCCTGGCACGCTTCCGGCACCACCGGGTCCTGCACGAGGCCGTGGGTCACGACACCCGCGCCGTGCCCGGCGTGGTCCTGCCCGTAGACTGGGTGGTGGGGGCCGCCCTGCTCCTGCGCACCGAGGACTTCCGGGCGGTCGGCGGCTTCGACGAGCGGTACTACATGAACTCCGAGGAGATCGACCTGCAGCGACGGCTGCGCCGACGCGGGGTCCCGGCGGTCTTCGTCGGCACCGTCGAATTGGCCCACACCGGGGGCGGGTCGTCCGATCCCCTGCGGCGCCGGGCCTGGCTCGTGACCTCCCGGATGCGGTACGCGGAGCGGTGGGGTGGTCGCCGCCGGCTCGCCACCGCACTCACGGTCGCGACGGCCGCCAACGTCGCCGTCAACGGGGTCCGGCGCCTGGCCGGGCGCGACGTCGCCCCGATTGCCACCGCCCGCGAGGAGCTGCGGCTGATCCACGGGGGCCGGCGATGAGCACGGCGCGTCGCGTCGTCGAGGCCGCCCCCGGCCTCCGCTGGCACCTCGCCCGGGCCCGCGGGCCGCTCTACCGGCGAGCGTTCGCGGGCTTCGGTCCGGGGTCGGTCATCGTCGCCCCGCTCGCCCTGCGCGGTGTCGAGCGGATCACCGTCGGGGCGGGGTGCGCGATCTACGAGCGCGTGTGGCTGCAGGCGGAGGCCGGCGGCTCGATCACCCTCGGCGACCGCGTCTACGTCGGCCACGACGTGCACCTGCACTCCATCGACCCGGTCGGCGTCGGGAGCGACACCGTGCTCGCCGACGGCGTGTTCGTCGCCTCCACCGACCACGACCGCAGCGACCGCTCGCGGGTGCACGGGACCGGCCCGGTGCACATCGGCGACCGCGTCTTCCTCGGCCAGCGGGCCGTCGTGCTCGGCGGGGTGACCATCGGCGACGGCGCCACGGTGGGCGCCGGTGCCGTCGTCACCCGCGACGTACCCGCCGGCGCAACGGTGGCCGGCGTGCCCGCCCGGCCCGTGGGGTCGCGGCGATGAGGGTCCTCGTCACGGGGGGCGCCGGGTTCATCGGCCAGCACCTGGCCCGCCGCCTGCACGCCGGCGGCCACGACGTGCTCGCCCTGGACTCGCTGCTGCCCCAGGTACACGCCGACGCGGGCGCGGCCCGCGCGGCCTTCCCCGGCCCGGTCGTCGTCGGGGACGTGGCCGACCCCGCCGCGTGGGCCGCCCTGCCCGAGGGCACGGTCGACGCCGTCGTGCACCTGGCCGCGGAGACCGGGACCGGGCAGTCGATGTACGAGGTCGAGCGCTACCACCGGGTCAACGTCGAGGGCACCCGCCTGGCGGCGCGGTGGGCCCGCGAGCACGGCGCCGCGCTGGTCTCGCTCAGCTCGCGCGCCGTCTACGGCGAGGGCGGGTACACCTGCCCCGAGCACGGCTCCACCTTCGGCCCCCGCTGCTGCCGGCACGGGCAGCCGGTGGCCTCCACCGAGGACGACCCGCACCGCCCGGTGTCGGTCTACGGCGAGACGAAGTCGCTGGCCGAGCAGGCCGCGGCCGACGAGGGCGAGGGCGTCGTGCCGCTCACCGTGATCCGCCCGCAGAACGTCGTCGGACCGGGCCAGGCCCTGCACAACCCGTACACCGGGGTCCTCGCGGCGTTCCTCGCCATGCTGCGCGAGGGCCGGCCGCTCACGGTCTACGGCGACGGCCACCAGACCCGCGACGTCGTGCACGTCGAGGACCTCGTGGCCCTCGTCGCCTGGGCCCTCGACCGCCCGCCCGCACCCGGCGAGGCACGGGTCGTCAACTGCGGCAGCGGGGTCCGCACCACCCTCGTCGGCCTCGCCGAGGCCGCGGCGGCGGGCGCCCCCGTCCCCTCCCCCGGCGTCACCCACCTCGACGTCCACCGGGCCGGCGACATCGAGCACGCCTGCGCCGACCTCACCCGGCTGCGCTCGCTCGGGGCCCCGCCGCCGCGCTGGTCCGCCGCCGACGCCGTGGCCGACTTCGTCCGTCGCTCCTGGCAGCAGCCCGGCGCGGACGCGGCCGCGTGGGACGACGCCCTCGACGAGCTCGCCCGCCGCGGCCTCACCTCGTGACGCCGCGCTCACGGGTCCTCGTCCTCAGCCCCGCCTTCCACGGCTACTGGCGCTCCCTGGAGCGCGCGCTGGCGGGGCGGGGCCACGAGGTACGAACCGTGCGCTACGACGAGCGCGGGCCGGCCGGCCGCCTCGGCGCCAAGGCCCTGCACGAGCTGCCGGAGCGTCTCGGCGCCTCCGACGCGCGGCGCCGGGCGGCCCTCGGTCGCCGGGCGAGGAACGCGGTCACCGCCCACGACCCCGACGTGCTGGTCGTCGTCAAGGGCGACGCCTTCGACGACGACTTCTGGGACCTGCTCGCCGCCCGCCGGCAGCGCCGGGTGCTCTGGCTCTACGACGAGCTGCGGCGCACGGGGCACACCGCCCTGTCCCTGGCCCTCGCCGGCCCCGTCGCCTCGTACTCGCCCCTGGACGTCGAGGCCCTGCGGGCCCGCGGGCTGCGGGCCGAGCACGTCCCCCTCGCCCACGACCCGCACGAACCGGTCACCCCCTACCCGCCCCGCGACGAGGTCGTCTTCGTCGGGGCGCGCTACCCCGGCCGCGAGGCCCTGCTGCGCTCCCTCGCCGACGCCGGTCTCCCGGTCCGCGCCCACGGACGCGACTGGTCCGAGCACCCGGTGGACCGCGCGCGCACCTGGCGCCTCGGCACACCGGGACTGCCGGCCGGACGTGACCTGGCCCGCCCGGACGCCTACGGTGTCATGGCGGCGGCGACCGCCACGCTCAACATCCACGGGGACCAGGACGGCTTCACGATGCGGACCTTCGAGGCGTGCGGGGTCGGCGCGGTCCAGCTGGTCGACCGGGCCGACGTCGCGCGGCACTACGAGCCGGGCACCGAGGTCGCCGTCTTCTCGGGCGCCGACGAGGCGCGCGACCTCGCCCGACGGGCCCACACCGACCGGCCCTGGGCCGACGCCCTCCGTCGGGCCGGCCGCGCCCGCACCCTGGCCGAGCACACCTTCGACGTCCGCGCGCGGTCCCTGGAGGCGCTGTGGACGGCCTGACCCACCCGCGCGACCTCGAGGCGTGGCACCGGTGGCAGCTGGGCCGGCAGCCGCTCGCCCGGCGGGTCCGCCGGGTCGCGGGGGTCCTCGCGGAGATCGCCCGCCCGTCCCGTCGACCCGGCGGCGTCGTCGTCACCCGAGGCGGCACCGGCCCCGTACGCCTGCTCGTGGTCCTCGACGCCACCTCGCCGACCTCCCTGGCCGCCCTCCTGCGGCCGCTGGGCCACCTGCCGCTCGGGGACGTCGCCGTCGTCTCGCGCGACGCCGTCAAGCCCCTGCTCCCGCCGTGGGTGTGGCGCGAGAGCCAGGGCGTCGCGCACGAGGACCTGCCACGCCTGGCGTCCGGCGCCCCCGCGGTGCTCTCCGTCGGGCACTTCCTGCCCCTCGGCGCCGCGGCCCGCACGGCCGTCACCGACCCGTCGCGGTTCGTCACGGTGCAGCACGGCCTCCTCACCCCGCACGCCCCTCCCCTGGCCGAGGGCACCACCCTGCTGGCCTGGAGCGCCGGCGACGCCGACTTCTGGCGCTCCGGCCGCGACGACGTGAGCGCCCACGTCGTCGGCTCCCAGCTGCTGTGGGACGCCGCCGACCACCCCGCGACACCGGACCCCGCCGCGCCGCCGGTCTTCCTCGGCCAGCTGCACAGCGCCGAGCTCGGCCGCGAGACCGCCGAGCGGGCCGCCGAGGAGTTCTGCCGCACCCACGGGGCGCGCTATCGGCCGCACCCCTCCGAGACCGACCGCCGGTCCCGCGCCACGCACGCGCGCTGGGAGGCCGAGGGGATCGTCCTGGACCGGTCCGGCACCCCGCTGCGCGAGCTCGGGGCGCCGGTGGCGAGCGTGTTCTCGACCGGAGTGCTCGAGGCCGCCGCGGCCGGGCTGCCGAGCGGCGTCTTCCTCCCCGACCCGCCGTCCTGGGTGGCCGGGTTCTGGTCCCGCTACGGCCTGCGTCCCTGGGACGAGCGCCCCACCCCCTCGCCCGAACGGCCCGCCACCGAGCCGTCCCGCGCAGCGGCCACGGTGCTGGAGGGGATGATGGGGCGGTGAGGATCCTCTGCGTCGTGCCCGCCCGGGGCGGGTCCAAGGGCGTCCCGCGCAAGAACGTCCGCGAGGTCGCCGGCCGGCCGCTGCTCGCGTGGACCGTCGAGCAGGCGCTCGCGGCCCGGCCGGCCATGGACGTCGTGGTCTCCACCGACGACGACGAGATCGCCGAGGTCGCGCGGGCCGCCGGCGCCCTCGTCCCCTTCCGCCGTCCGGCCGGGCTCGCCCGGGACGACACGCCGACCGAGCCGGTCGTCCGGCACGCCATCGAGGCCGCCCGCGCCGCCGACGCCGCCCCCGACGCCGTGATGCTGCTGCAGGCCACCTCCCCCGTGCGGCTGCCGGGCACGGTGTCGCGGGCCGTCGCGCAGTTCACCGCGACCGGCGTCGACAGCCTCGTCGGCGTCGTGCCGCAGGCGCCGTTCATCTGGACCGACGGCCCCGAGCCGTCCGCCGCCTACGACGTCACCGCCCGCCCCCGCCGCCAGGACCTCACCCCCGCGACCCTGCGCTACCGCGAGACCGGGTCGCTGTACCTCACCCGCACCTGGGTCTACGACGAGCTCGACAACCGCATCGGCGGTCGCGTGGGGCTCTTCGTCATGGACGAGTCCGAGGGCGTCGACATCGACACCGTCCTCGACCTCGCCGTCGCGGAGCAGCGCCTGCTCGCCGCCACCGTCACCGGAGCCTCCACATGATCATCGAACGCACCGTCACCCCCTACGTCGTCTACGGCGAGGACCCGGTCCTGCGCGCCCTGGAGAAGATCACGGCCAACAAGGCCCGGATCGTCTTCTGCGTCTCCGAGCACGGCCACCTGCTCGGCTCGATCTCCGACGGCGACGTCCGCCGCTGGATCGCCGCCCAGGACGACGTCGACCTCTCCCGCCCGTGCGCCGACGTCGCGAACACCGGCGCCGTCCGGGCCCCGGCCACCGCCGCCCCGAGCGAGGTGCGGACGCTCTTCACCCCCAGCGTCGACCACGTCCCGCTCCTGGACGACCAGGGCCACCTCGTCGCGGTCGCCGTCAACCGCAGCGACGTCTTCCGGGTGGGCCGGCACGAGGTCGGCAAGGACCGGCCGGTCTTCGTCATCTCCGAGATCGGCATCAACCACAACGGGTCGGTCGACCTGGCCAAGCACCTGGTCGACCTCTCGGCCGCGGCCGGCGCCGACGCCGTGAAGTTCCAGCTGCGGGACATGGCCGCGCTCTACCGCGGCGGCTCGGGCAGCAGCGCCGGGGAGGACCTCGGCCCGCAGTACACCCTCGACCTGCTCTCCCGGTTCAACCTCCCCGCCGAGCGGCTCTTCGAGGTCTTCGACCACGCGGCGGGCCTGGGCGTCGACGTCATGTGCACCCCCTGGGACCTGCCGAGCGTCGACGCCCTCGTCGAGTACGGCGTCCCCGCGCTGAAGATCGCCTCCGCGGACCTCACCAACCACACGCTGCTGCGGCACGCCGCCGCCTCCGGCACCCCGCTCGTCGTCTCGACCGGGATGTCCACCGAGGCCGAGATCCGCGAGAGCGTCGCCCTCCTGCGCGCCACGGGGACCCCCTACGCCCTCCTGCACTGCCAGTCGACGTACCCGGCGCCCTTCAAGGACGTCAACCTCTCCTACCTCCCGCGGCTGGCCGAGCTCGGCGACTGCCCGGTGGGCTACTCGGGGCACGAGCGCGGCTTCCACGTGCCGCTGGCCGCCGTCGCCCTCGGCGCGACCATCGTCGAGAAGCACTTCACGGTCGACCGCTCGATGGAGGGCAACGACCACAAGGTCTCGCTGCTGCCCGAGGAGATGCGCGAGATGGTCCAGCGGATCCGCGAGGTCGAGGAGGCGCTCGGCGGCACCGGCCCGCGGCAGGTGTCCACCGGCGAGATGATGAACCGGGTCAACCTGGCCAAGAGCCTCGTCGCCGCCCGCGACATCGCACCGGGCGAGGTCATCGACGCCGGTGCCGTCGACGTCAAGAGTCCCGGCCGCGGCCTGCAGCCGAACGCCCTGCCGAAGCTCGTCGGGCGCACCGCGAACCGGGCCCTGGCCGCCGGCGAGTTCTTCTACGCCTCCGACCTCGCCGACGGCGTGCCGAAGGGCCGCGACCACACCTTCCGGCGGCCCTGGGGGCTGCCGGTGCGCTACCACGACGTCGAGGCCCTCACCGCCGACTGCACGCCGGGCTTCCTAGAGTTCCACTTCTCCTACAAGGACCTCGAGATCGACCCCGCCACCGCGATCCGCGGGCCGCTGCCGATGGGCTACGCCTGCCACGCGCCGGACCTGTTCGCGGGCGACTTCATCCTCAACCTCGCGAGCGAGGACGACGCGCACTGGGAGCGCTCGGTCGAGGAGCTCCAGCGGGTCATCGAGACGACCCGCTCGATGCGGGGCCTGTTCACCCAGGACGCCGACCCGGTCGTCATCTCCAGCGTCGGCGGGTTCACCTCCGACCGGCACGTGCCGGTGGACGAGATCCCGGACATGTACGCCCGGGTGGCGGCCGGCCTGGACCGCGTCGACGACTCCGGGGTCCGCCTGGCCTGCCAGACCCTGCCGCCCTTCCCCTGGTACATGGGCGGCCAGCTGTACTGCAACCTCTTCGTCCGGCCCGACGACACCGCCGCCTTCGCCGAGCGCTACGGCCGCCGCCTGTGCCTCGACGTGTCCCACACCAAGCTCGCGTCCACCTTCCTCGGCATCCCCTTCTCCGAGGCCGTCGACGCGCTCGCGCCGCACGCGGAGCACCTGCACCTCGTCGACGCCGTCGGGGTCGACGGCGAGGGCGTCCAGGTCGGCGACGGCGAGGTCGACTGGGCGGTGCTCGCGGAGCAGCTGGACGCGCTCGCCCCCGACGCCGGGTTCATCCCGGAGATCTGGCAGGGCCACGTCAACGGCGGCGAGGGGTTCTGGGTGGCCCTCGAGCGGCTGGAGCAGTGGTTCTGAGCGCTCGCCCGCTCGCCCTCTGGGTCCTGCCGGTCTCCGACCTCGGCGGGGTCGCCCGGCACGTCCTCGACGTCGCCGAGGTCGGCGTCCCCGGGTGGCGGCTCGCCGTGCTCTGCCCGCCCGGGCCGCTCGCCGACCGGCTCCGGGCCCTCGGCGCCGACGTCCGCACCGCACCGGTCGGACCGGACGACGGGGTCCGCGCGTCCGTGGCCGCGGTCCGGCGGGCCGTCCGGGAGCTCGCGCCGGCGGTCGTCCACTCGCACCTGTCCTGGGCCGACGTCGTGGCCGCCGCGGCGACCCTTGGCTCGCCCGCCGCGCTCGTCACCACCGAGCACGGCATCGCCGACGACGACCTCGTCTACCACGGCACCGCGTGGCGGGCGCGGCTGAAGGAGGCGCTGCACACCGCGCGCCTGCGCCGCGCCGACGCGGTGGTCGCGGTGTCCGGGGCGACCGCCCGCAGCATCACCCGCAAGTGGCACCCGGGCGCCCGGACCCCGCTGCACGTCGTCCGCAACGGCCTGGACCGGCCGGCCACGCCTCCGGTCCGCGAGCCCGGGCTGCACGTGGTCTCGGTGAGCCGGCTCGCGCCGGAGAAGCGGCTCGACGCGCTGCTCCATGGGTTCGCCGTGCTGCACCGGGAGCACCCGCGGGCGCGGCTCACCCTGGCCGGCACCGGACCGGACGAGGCGGCCCTGCGCTCCCAGGCCGACACCCTCGACGTCGCCGGGGCGGTGACCTTCCCCGGCCACGTCGAGGCCGCCGACCTGCTGGCCCGCGCCGACGTCCTCGTCCAGCTGTCGGTGTGGGAGAACTGCTCGTACGCGCTGCTCGAGGCCCTCGGCCACGGCTGCGGCGTCCTCGCCTCCCCCGTCGGCGGCAACCCCGAGATCCTCCCCCGTGCCGCCCTCGTCGACCCCCGCGACCCCGCGGCGGTGGCGGCCGGCGTCGTCCGCCAGGGCCTGGACCCGACCACCCGCCCACGCCTGGACCCCGCCTGGCCCACCCGCGCGGACATGACGGCGGCGGTCTCGGCCGTCTACGCGGGCGCCGTGGAGCCCCGGCGATGACCCGGGTCCTCCTCGCGGCCAACAACGCCGAGGTCGGCGGCGGTGAGGTCATGCTGCTCGCCACCGCCGAGGTGCTGCGCGACCTCGGCGTCGAGACCGCGGTCGCCGGCCCGGTCCTCGCCGAGGGGGCCACCGGCGGCGTCGTCGACCAGGCCGAGCAGCGGGGGTTCCCCGTCCTCCGCCTGCCCGCGCAGCGGCGCGCCGCGATGGCCGCGCTGCGCTCGGCGGCCCGCGGGAGCGAGGACTGGCTGTGGTGCCACGGGCTCGCGCCCGCCCTCGCGACGGCGGGCCGCCAGCGCCGGGTCGTCCACGTGCACCAGGCGCCGTCGGCCACCCACCGCGCCGCCATCGGGGTCTCCCGGCTGCGGGCCGAGGCCGTCCTCGTGCCCAGCCACGCGATGACCGCCGCCGTGCCCGGCGCCACGGTCGTGCCCAACTGGACCGACGCGCTGCCCGTGCGGGACGCGGACGGCGCGCCGGACCGGCCGGTGCGGGTGGGCTTCATCGGCCGGCACTCCGCCGACAAGGGCCTCGACGTGCTGGCCCGGGCCGTCGAGCGGCTGGCCGCCGCCGAGCCCGACGGCTGGCGCCTCGTCCTCGCCGGGGACGGCCGCTTCGTCCCGGCGGAGCAGACCGCCCGGGTCGACGCCGCGCTGGCTCGGGTCGGGGCGGTGACCGACCGCCTCGGCTGGTGCGAGCGGGCCGACTTCTTCGGCGCCGTCGACCTCGCCGTGTTCCCCTCGACGTGGGCCGAGCCGTTCGGGCTCGTCGCCGCGGAGGCGATGAGCGCCGGGGTCCCCCTCGTGGTGTCGGACGCCGGCGCGCTGCCGGAGGTCGTCGGAGCCGGCCACCCGTGGGTGGTGCCGGCGGGCGACGACGCGGCCCTGGCCGCCGTGGTCCGCGCGTGCGCCACGGCCCCGCCAGAGGTGCGCAGGGCCGCGACCGCCGCGGCCCGCGAGCGCTGGCAGGAGCACTACTCGCCCGCCGCCGGACGCGCCCACGTGGCCCACCTCCTGCGCCGCCTCGGGATCGGCACGTCCGCCCCCTGACGTCCGCCGTCTGCGAGGATGACGGGCGACCCCGACGACGAGAGCGAGCGTTGCCCCATGCCCACAGCCCTGATCACCGGCATCACCGGTCAGGACGGCCTGTACCTCGCCGAGCTGCTGCTCGGCAAGGGCTACGAGGTGCACGGCATCGTCCGCGGCCAGAACAACCCCAAGCGCGACCTCGTGGCCGAGGTCGTCCCGGAAGTCACCCTGCACACCGGCGACCTCACCGACCTGTCCTCGCTCATGCGGGCGATGTCGGCCACCCAGCCCGACGAGGTCTACAACCTCGGGGCGGTCTCCTTCGTCGCCTACTCGTGGGACAACGCGCGGGTCACCACCGACGTCACGGGCAACGGCGTCCTCAACATGCTCGAGGCCGTCCGCCTCTTCTGCGGCTCCGACCCCACCCGCACGCGCTTCTACCAGGCGTCCAGCTCGGAGATGTTCGGCAAGGTCCAGGAGGTGCCGCAGCGCGAGACCACCCTGCTGTGGCCGCGCTCGCCCTACGGCGTCGCCAAGGTCTTCGGCCACTACATGACGATCAACTACCGCGAGTCCTACGGGATGCACGCGTCCTCGGGCATCCTCTTCAACCACGAGTCGCCGCGGCGCGGACCGGAGTTCGTCACCCGCAAGGTCTCGATGGCCGTCGCGCGCATCGCCCTCGGCCTCCAGGACCGCATCGTCATGGGCAACCTCGACGCGCAGCGGGACTGGGGCTTCGCCGGAGACTACGTCGAGGGCATGTGGAGGATGCTGCAGCAGCCGGCCGGCGACGACTACGTCCTCGCCACCGGCGAGACCCACTCCATCCGCGAGCTGCTCGACATCGCCTTCTCCCACGTCGGCATCGAGGACTGGTCCGACCGGGTCGGCCAGGACCCGCGCTTCATGCGGCCGGCCGAGGTCGACCAGCTCATCGGCGACGCGAGCAAGGCCCGCGACCGGCTGGGCTGGCGGCCCACCGTCGGCTTCGACGAGCTCGTGCACATGATGGTCGACCACGACCTCTCGGTCCTGCGCGCGGCCCGGTGACCGTCGCCCTCGTCACCGGAGCCACCGGCCAGGACGGGGGCTACCTCGTCGAGCGCCTGCTCGCCGAGGGCACCGAGGTGCACGGCCTGGTCCGCGGCGAGGACCTCGGCGGCGGCCCGGTGCCCGACGGGCTCGTCGTCCACGAGTGCGACCTCGGCGGGCCGGCGGCCGACGTCGCCGCCGTCGTCGACCGGGTCGCGCCCGACGAGCTGTACAACCTCGGCGGCGTCAGCTCGGTGGCCCAGTCCTGGGCCGAGCCGCTGCTGACCACGACGGTCAACGGCACCGCGGCGGTCGTCCTGCTCGAGGCCGCCCGCAGCACGCAGGAGCGCACCGGCCGCCCGGTGCGGGTGGTGCAGGCCGCGAGCGCGGAGATCTTCGGGGAGCCAGAGCACTCACCGCAGGACGAGCGGACCGCGATCCGGCCGGTGAGCCCGTACGGCGCGGCCAAGGCCCTCGCCCACCACGCCGTCGGCATCGCCCGGGCCCGGGGGCAGCACGCCACCTCCCTCGTCCTCTACAACCACGAGTCTCCGCGCCGCCCGCCGAGCTTCGTCACCCGCAAGATCACCTCGACCGTCGCGGCCATCGCCGCCGGCCGCGCCGACCGGATCGTCCTCGGCAACCTCGACGCCCGCCGCGACTGGGGGTGGGCGCCGGACTACGTCGACGCCATGGTGCGGGCGGTCCGGCACGACACCCCCGGGGACTACGTCGTCGCCACGGGCGAGGCGCACACCGTCCGCGACTTCGTGGCCGCCGCCTTCGCGCGGGCGGGGGTCGAGGACTGGGAGCGGCTCGTCACCGTCGACCAGGCGCTGGTCCGCCCGGCCGACCCCAGCCTGCTCGTCGGCGACGCGAGCCGGGCCCGCGAGGAGCTCGGCTGGGCGCCCACCGTCGGCTTCGCCGAGCTCGTGGCGCGGATGGTCGACGCCGAGGAGCCCTCGTGACCCACCGGCGGCCCGACGGGCGCACCGTGGCCATCGCGCACGACTACCTCACCCAGCGCGGCGGGGCGGAGCGGGTCGTCCTCGCGATGACCCGGGCCTTCCCCGGGGCCCCGGTGCACACCCTGCTCCACGAGCCCGGGTCGATCTACCCCGAGTTCGCCGGGCAGGACGTGCGCCCCTCGCCGCTCAACCGGGTCGGGCCGGTGCGGCGCGACCACCGGGCCGGGCTGCCGCTCTACGCCCCGGCGGCCTCGGCGACGCGGGTCGAGGCCGACGTCACCGTCGTGTCCTCCAGCGGCTGGGCGCACGGCTTCCGGCACACCGGCCGGTCGGTCGTCTACTGCTACTCCCCCGCCCGCTGGCTCTACCAGACCGACACCTACCTCGGTGGTCCCGCGCGGCGCTCGCCCAAGGGTGTCGCCCTGCTCGCGCTGCGACCGGCCCTGCGCCGCTGGGACGCCGCGGCCGCCCGCCGCCACGACCGCTACCTCGCCATCTCCCGCGTGGTGCGCGACCGGATCCGCGACACCTACGGCCTCGACGCCGCCGTCGTGCCCGCCCCGCACGCCATGGACGCCGGGGCCGAGCGGGAGCCGGTGCCGGAGCTCGCCGACTGGGCCGGCGAGCGCTACCTCCTCGTCGTCTCGCGCCTCCTGCCCTACAAGAACGTCGGGGCCGTGGTCGAGGCCGTCCGCGGGACCTCCGAGCGGCTCGTCGTCGTCGGGGACGGCCCGCTGCGGCGCGCCCTGGTCGCCGGGGCGCCGGACACCGTCCGCCTCGTGTCCGGCCTCACCGACGCGCAGGTCCGCTGGGTCTACGCCCACGCCGGTCTCCTCGTGGCGCCGAGCGTCGAGGACTACGGCCTCTCACCACTGGAGGCCGCCGCCTTCGGGGTGCCCGCCCTCACCCTCGGCGCCGGCGGCTACCTCGACACCGTGGTCGAGGGCACGACCGGGCTGCACGTCCGGGCGCCCGAGCCCGCGCTGCTGCGCGACGGCATCGCCCGCGCCCGGGCCCACCCCTTCGACGCCGGCGCCCTGCGCGCCCACGCCGAGACCTTCACCGAGCCCCGCTTCCACGAGCGGCTGCGGGCCGAGGTCGACGCCCTCGGGGCGGCGTCGTGACCGCGGGGCGACCGTGAGCGGGCCCGGGGCGGTGCCGGACCCCGGGGGTCGTCCGAACGGACCGAAGCGCGCCGCGGCCGCCACGCCGGCGCCGGGCCCGGGTGATGATGCCGGGACGCCCCCCGTCCCCGACGCCACGACCCCGATGACGGTTCACGAGCTGCTGGCCCCGACGCTCGACCGACGCTCCACCCGGTGGAACCGCCGGGCGCCGGTCGTGGCCGCGATGCTCGTCGACCTCCTCCTGCTCGTCGTCGTCACCCTCTCCGCGGGCTTCGGCCGGGCGGTCCTGCCGGTCTTCCGGGAGGCCGGGGACGTCCCCGAGCTCGTGGCCGCCGCCGGTCCGCCGATCGTCCTCGGCTGGTTCGCCGTCATCGCCCTCTCCGGCGGCTACGCCCCGCACCTGCTCGGCGCCGGCACCCAGGAGTACAAGCTCGTCGTGCGGGCCTCCCTCGTCGCCGCCGGCGCCATCGGGGTCGTGAGCTTCCTCGGCAAGGTGCCGCTCTCGCGCGGGTTCTTCTTCCTCCTCATCATCATCGGCGTCCCGCTGCTGCTGCTCGGCCGTCACCTGCTGCGCCGGGTCGTCCACCTCCTGCGGCGACGCGGCCTGCTGTGCCACCGGGTCGTCGTCGCCGGCTCCGCGGCCTCGGTCGACGAGGTGACCACCGTGCTGCGCCGCGAGCCGTGGCTGGGGTTCACCGTCGTCGGCGCCCTCGTCCCCCCGTCGGAGCACACCGACGTCACGCCCGGCGGCATCCCCGTCCTCGGCACGACGGCCCGCACCGCCGCGGTCGTCGGCGACGCCGACTGCGACATCGTCCTGTTCGCCGGCGGTGCCGTCTCCTCCGCCCGGGCGATGCGCCGCGCGGCCTGGGACCTCGAGGACACGAACGTGCAGATCATGCTCGTCCCGAGCCTCACCGACGTCTCCACCGACCGGGTCCGCGCCCGCCCGGCCGCGGGGCTGCACCTCATGGAGCTCGAGGGCCCGCGCGCGCACCGCGCCAGCCGGGTCTCCAAGCGCGCGTTCGACATCGTCGGCGCCGGGCTGTGCCTCGTCCTCGCGAGCCCGGTGCTCCTGGCGACGGCGGTGGCCATCCGCCGGTACGACGGCGGCCCGGTGATCTTCCGGCAGCGCCGGGTCGGGCGGCACGGCGACTTCTTCGACTGCCTGAAGTTCCGCTCGATGGTGGTCGACGCCGACCGGCTGCGCCCCGAGGTGGCCGAGAACATGCACGGCGAGGACCACGTCCTCTTCAAGGACGCCCACGACCCGCGGGTCACCCCGCCGGGCCGGGTCATCCGCCGCTTCTCGGTCGACGAGACCCCGCAGTTCCTCAACGTGCTGCGCGGCGAGATGAGCCTCGTCGGCCCGCGACCCCCGCTGCCCGGCGAGGTCGAGCAGTACACCGACGAGGTGCGCACCCGGCTCGCCGTCCGCCCCGGGATGACCGGCCTCTGGCAGGTCTCCGGGCGCTCGGACCTGTCCTGGGAGGACTCGGTGCGCCTCGACCTGTACTACGTCGACAACTGGTCGCTGGTCCAGGACCTCGCGATCCTGTGGCGCACCGTGTCCGCGGTGCTCACCGGCCGCGGCGCCTACTGACCGGCCCCGCCGGCCTCCGGTCGCCCCGGCGCCCGGCCCGGCTCACTCGGCGTGCTTGCCGCGCGAGGCCGCCTTCGCGTAGTCCTTGCGGGTCTTGGTGTCCGAGGCGTACGAGGCGTAGCCGCCGTAGCCGTACCCGTACATGACCCCGCCGGCCCGCCGCTTCGGGGCCATGTTGAGCACGACGCCGAGGACCCGGCCCCCGACCTGACCCATCATCCGGGCCGCGAGCTCGGCCTGCTCCTTGTGCGTCCGTCCGACGGCGAAGACGAGCAGCGAGCCGTCGCAGGACGCCGACAGCACCCCCGCGTCGGTGACCGGCAGCAGGGGCGGGGCGTCGAGGATGACGATGTTGTCGACCGTCAGCTCGCGCACGAGCTCGTGCATCCGCGCCGAGCCGAGCAGCTCACTGGGGTTCGGCGGGGTGCGGCCCGAGGTGATGAGCCGGACGTTCTCCTGGTCGGTGGGCTGGAACGCGTCCTCGAGGTCGACCTGGTCGGTGAGCACGTGCGAGAGCCCGATCGACCCCGGGGCCTCGAAGACCTTGGCCAGCGTGGGCCGGCGCAGGTCGGCGTCGACGATGACGACCCGCTGGCCGGCCTCGCCGAGCACCCGGGCCAGCGTCGAGGAGACCGTCGACTTGCCCTCGTGGGCGTTGGCGCTGGTGACGACGATGCTCCGCGGCGGGTCGTCGACGCCGACGAAGCGCAGGTTGGTGCGGATCTGCCGGAAGGACTCCGAGGCGATGCCGAGGTGGTCCAGCCGCCCCCGCCCGCCCTGCACGCGCAGCTCGCTCGTCACCGGGACGACGCCGAGGACGCTGGCGCCCGTGGCCGCCTCGACGTCCTGGGCGCTGCGCAGCCGGGTGTCGAGCTGCCGGCGGACGAAGACGAGCAGGTAGGCGACGAGCAGGCCCAGGCCGATCCCGATGAGGACGTTGCGCGGCGGGTCCGGGGCGATCCGGCGTCCGGGCAGGGCGGACTCGATGGGCACGATGGTGACGATGTTCTTGGCGTTCGAGCCGGTCGTCTCGATCCGGTTGGCCTCCTGCGCGGTGGCCTTGATGACGGCGTCGGCCAGGCGGCGGCTCTCGTCCGGCGTGGGTCCGGTGGCCGTGACCTGCATGATCACCGAGTTCTCGGCGACGGTGCCGGTGACCCGTCGGGCGACGTCCTCGGGCGAGGCGTCGATGCCCGTCGCGGTGATCGCGCGCTGGGCGACGGCCCGGCTCGTGACGAGCGGCAGGTAGGAGTCGGCCTTGGAGCCACCGAGGGAGTTCGCGGCGATGCTCTCGCCCGTGCTCGCGCCCGCCCCGTCGATGCGGACGTAGCCGCTGGCGTCGGCGAGGTAGACCGAGGGCATCCTCAGGGTCAGGCCGTAGGCGGCGGCCCCGCCGGCGAGGGTGAGGACGACGAGGAAGAGCAGATGGGTCCGGGTGAGGCGGACGAAGTCGAGCAGGGTCACGAGACGTCCTCGGCGGTGGACGGCGCCGGGTGTGGCGGCAGGGTCGCGCTCGATGCTACCC
This sequence comes from Phycicoccus flavus, assembly GCF_004025965.2. GTDB lineage: Bacteria > Actinomycetota > Actinomycetes > Actinomycetales > Dermatophilaceae > Phycicoccus > Phycicoccus flavus. Next base: position 19,444 of record NZ_SAYU02000038.1, read on the forward strand.
GCGGGGCGTCGCCGGGCGCGGAGCCTCGGGCGGTTCCCGTGTCGTGACTCCCTCCGGACCTACAGTGGGGGCCGTGTCGGAGGCCGTGACGGAGGGGCAGCTGGTCCCCCTGCGGGTGCGCGTCGAGCTCGCCCACGCCGCCGTCCAGCGTCTCGCCGAGTCCTGCGGCGTCGACCTGCTCCACGTGAAGGGACCGGCCGTCGACCCCGGGCTGCGCGGCCACGACGGCCGCGGCACCGACGCCGACGTGCTCGTCCGGCCGGCCCACGTGCGCCGGTTCCTCGCCGCGCTGCACGCGCACGGCTGGCGGACCGAGACGACCTTCGGCGCCGGCTCCGCCTTCGACCACGCCGCGAACCTGTACCACTCCTCGTGGGGGCTCCTCGACGTCCACCGGCTCTTCCCCGGGATGGACCGTGACCCCGCGGCGGCGTTCGAGGTGCTGTGGGCCGAGCGGGTCTGCCGCGACCTCGGGCACGTGCCCTGCCCGGTCCCGAGCCCGCTCGGCCAGTCACTGCTCCTCCTGCTGCACGCCGCCCGGACCCGCACGGGCGGGGTCCACCCCGACGTCGGACCCAACTGGACGCTGCGGACCGAGGACGAGCGACGTCACCTGCGCACCCTGGCCGAGCGCACGGGGGCCACCGTCGGCCTGGCGGCGGCCACCGGTGAGCTCGGCGTCCACGCCGGCTCCCGCGAGGCCGCGCTGTGGGAGGTCTTCGCCGGGGACGACGACCGGCTGGGCGAGTGGCGGGCCCGGTGGCGCTCCGCCCGAGGCCCGGCGGCCAAGGCGTCGGTGGCGGTCCGCTCGCTCGGGGTCAACCGCTACTACCTGCGTCAGCGCCTCGGCCGCGAGCCGCGGGGAGCCGACGTCGCGCTCGCCTTCGTCCACCGCCTCGGCACCGGCACCCGGGCCCTCGTCGTCCGCGGCGCCCGGCGGGTGCGCCGGTGACCGGGCCCCTCGTCCTCGCCGCGCAGGCCGGGTGGGTGGAGGCCGACGAGGTCGTCTACGCCGCGGTGCTGCCGGACGGCCCGCCGCTCGTGCTCCAGGGCTCCGGGGCCCTCGTCTGGCACGCCGCCCTCCCGGGCGGGAGCCTCGAGGAGGTCGTCGGGCGGGTCGCCGCGGCGGCCGGCACCTCAGCCGACGTCGTCGCCGCGGACGTCGCGGCGTTCGTCGACGCCCTCGTCACCGTGGGGCTGCTGGTCCGCTCGTGACGCGACCAGGGCGCCGACCAGCGCGCCGCCGGTGTTGCAGGCGACGTCCAGCAGGCTCGCCTCGCGCTGGAGGACCGGGAGCAGCTGGACCAGCTCGACGAGCACGCTCAGCGCGCCGAGGCCGAGGGTGACGGCGAGGACGCCGCGACGCAGCAGCACGACCCCGAGCCAGCCGAGCGGCACGAAGCCGAGGACGTTGAGCACCGCCGCGTAGTGCTCCGGGAGCACCGCCTGCGGCATCCCGCGCTGGAGGAAGAAGACGTAGACGGCGACGACGCCGCGGTTGACCAGGGACCCGTCGGGCCAGAGGACCGCCAGGCCGAGGACCACCGCGGCCACCGCGGCCAGGACGACGCCGGCGCGCCGCCGCCGCTGCGCGCTCATGCCCGCAGCAGGGCGGACGCCAGCGTCTCCTGGAGCCAGGTGAGGAAGTCGTAGAGGGCCAGCGCGTGACCGAGCGGGTCGGCGGGGTCCAGGCGGGCCGCGCGCGCCTCGAGCGCGTCCAGGTCCTCGTCGGACTCCAGCCCGAGCCGCGAGCCGAGCACGAGCCGGACGTCGGTGAGCGCCGTTAGGAAGGTCCCCGCCGCGGGGGCGTCGAGCGCGAGGTCGCCGCCCGGGGTCCGCAACGCGGCGACCGCGCGCTGGAGGCCGTCGGCTTTGCGGTGTCGCAGGCCGCCCTCGGTGAGGCGGCGGAACTCCCGCGACGCCTCGGCGTCCTCGCGGTGCGCGGCCGGCAGCAGCCGGTCCAGCGCCGGGTCGCGGTCCCCGGGGCGCTCCTGCGCCGGACCGGCGTCGCCGGCGCCGGGGTCGCCGTCCAGCGAGATGCCCGCGACGAGGGCGTCGAACGCCTCGTCACCGGTGGCGGTCTGCTCCGGCGGCTCCAGGAGGCCGGCGACCTGCTCCATGAGCGAGGCGACGACGTCGCGCTCGTCGGCGTCGAGCGAGGCGACGTAGCGCAAGTCCTCGCCGCGCCCCTTGCGGCGGAAGGCGCGCGCCATCAGGAGTCCTTCTGGAAGGTGGCCCACAGGCCGTAGCCGTGGAGGGCCTCGGTGTCGGCCTCCATCGACTCGCGCGGGCCGTTGGAGACGACCGCCCGACCCTCCTCGTGGACCTGCATCATGAGCTTCTCGGCCTTGGCCCGCCCGTAGCCGAAGTGCTGCTGCAGCACGAAGGTCACGTAGGACATGAGGTTCACCGGGTCGTTCCACACGATCGTCACCCACGGGACGTCGGGGGACACGTCCTCGGCGGGCCGGACGACCTCCTCGGTCACGGGCGCGAGCGACACGGTGCCCAGGATAGGTGGGTGGCGGCGGTGCGCACGTCCGCGGGGCCGGGGCGGGCGCCCGTCCCGCGGCCGGGGGTCAGCCGCGCCCGCGGTTCCAGGAGTCGGCGTACACGCCGTCGTCGACCGCCCGGCCGGCCTCGCCGAGCTCGAGCGGGCGGAAGGTGTCGACCATGACGGCGAGCTCGTCGAAGTACTCGGTGCCGATCGAGGCCTCGGAGGCCCCGGGCTGCGGACCGTGCGCGTGCCCGCCGGGGTGCACCGAGACCGAGCCCTTGCCGATGCCGGAGCCCTTGCGGGCCTCGTAGTCCCCGTCGACGTAGAACATGATCTCGTCGCTGTCGACGTTGGAGTGGTAGTACGGCACCGGGATCGACAGGGGGTGGTAGTCGACCTTGCGCGGCACGAAGTTGCAGATGACGAAGTTCCAGCCCTCGAAGACCTGGTGCACGGGCGGCGGCTGGTGCACCCGCCCGGTGATCGGCTCGAAGTCGCGCACGTTGAAGACGTACGGGTACAGGCAGCCGTCCCAGCCGACGACGTCGAGCGGGTGGAAGGGCAGCTCGTGGACGGTGCCCGCGATCCCGCCCGGGCCGTTGCCGCGGTGCTTGAGGTAGACCTCGGACTCCTCGCCGGCCGAGGCGCCGACGTCCTCCGCGAGCAGCGGGCCCTCCGGGACGCGCAGGTCGCGCTCGCAGTACGGGGCGTGCTCGAGCAGCTGCCCGTACTTGCTGAGGTAGCGCTTGGGCGGCGCGATGTGGCTGTTGGCCTCGATGCAGTACGCGCGCAGCGGGTCCTTGGTCGAGCGGCGCGGCACCCAGCGGTGCGTCGTGGCCCGCGGCACGACGACGTAGTCGCCCTCCGCGACGTCGAACGCCCCGAACACGGTCTCGACCCGGGCCCTGCCGCGCTCGACGTAGACGCACTCGTCGCCGACGCCGTTGCGGTACCAGGGGCTGGGCTCGCCGGCCACGACGTAGGAGATGCGCACGTCGCCGTTGCCGAGCACGAGCCGCCGCCCGGTGACGACGTCGGTGGTCTTGACGTCCTTGGCCGCGAACAGGTCGTGCAGCCGCAGGTGCCGCGGGGTCAGCGGGTGGTTGGGCGTCGTCGACAGGTCACCGGGCGTCCACTCCCGCGCCCCGGTGATCGTCGACGGGATGTTGCGGTGGTAGAGCAGGCTGGAGTCGCTGCTGAAGCCCTCCTCGCCCATGAGCTCCTCGTAGTACAGCTCGCCCTGGCCGGCCCGGCCCGCGGGCCGGCGGTGCTGGGTGTGCCGCTTCGGGGGGATGCTGCCCATCGCCTGGTAGTGCGCCACGGTCGGACTCCACCTCGCTGTGGTCGGGGCTCCGCGGTCCGTCCGGTGGGTGCCCGGGCGTCCGCGCCTGCTGGTGGCCACCCTAGGACGTGGGTCCGTCACCGGCACCCCTCCCCCGCGGCCCGCCGCAGCGTGCCCAGGTCCGTCCCGGCCCGCCCCCGGCGGACCCCACAATCTGCCCGTCCGTGCTCGCGGGCGGTGCCGGCGCGGCGTCCCGGCGGCGGATGTCGGACCGGTCCGCCACGATGGCCCGATGGACTGGGTGGTCGCGGTGCTCGCGTTCGCCGGCGCGCTCGCCGGGTCGGGCGGGGCGGCCTGGGTCGCCCTGCGCGGCCAGCGCCAGCAGGGACGCGGCGAGTGGCGGCAGCGGCTCGACGAGGCCATCGCGCTCGTGACCGCCGACGACCCCGCGAAGCAGCAGATCGGCGACGAACTGCTCGCCGACCTCATCGGCTCCGACCTCGGCAGCGACGACGACCGGGACCTGGCCCGGCGGATCGCCCGGATCCGCCTCGGCGACGAGCTGTCGCACCGCGAGCGCGGCGACGGGGAGGAGGTGGACCTCACGGGCCCGCCGGGTGACAATGGGGAGGTCGACCAGGAGGAGGCGCCATGACCGCGACGACCGGACCGCAGGGGACCTTCCGCATCCCGTCGTCCACGGTGCGGCTCGCCCGCGCGCTCGTGAAAGACGCCCGTCGCCGGGGGACCCGCGAGAACCCGCGCGTCGAGGACGCGGCCCGCACCCCGCTGCCCGAGGACCCGCGGCGCTGACCCACCCGGCCGGACCGCGACCCGCGAGCTGACCGTGGCGCGCTCCTACCCGTACGTCCTGCACGTCGACCTCGACCAGTTCATCGCGGCCGTCGAGGTGCTCCGTCACCCCGAGCTGGCCGGACGCGAGGTCGTCGTCGGGGGCCGGGGCGACCCCACCGAGCGGGCCGTCGTCTCCACCGCGTCCTACGAGGCCCGCGAGCACGGCGTGCGCTCCGGGATGCCGCTGCGCGTCGCGGCCCGCAAGGCACCGGACGCCGTGTTCCTCCCGGTCGACGCGCCGCACTACCTCGAGGCCTCCGAGCGCGTCGTCGCCGCCGTCCGTGGGCTCGACCTCGTCGTCGAGGTCCTCGGCTGGGACGAGATGTTCGTCGGGGGTGACACGCAGGACCCCGAGGGGCTCGCCCACCGCATCCGCGCGGCGGTGCTCGACGCGACCCGGCTGCACTGCTCGGTCGGCGTCGGCGACACCCGGGTACGCGCGAAGATCGCGACCGACTTCGGCAAGCCGCGCGGGGTCTTCCGCCTGACCGCGGAGAACTGGCGAGAGGTCATGGGCGCGCGGCCGACGTCGGCGCTCTGGGGCGTCGGCTCCCGGGTGGCGGGACGGCTCGACGCCCTCGGCATCCGGACCGTCGACGAGCTGGCCGGCGCCGACGAGGCCGACCTCGTCACCGAGTTCGGGCCGCGGATGGGCCCCTGGTACGCCTCCCTCGGGCGCGGGGAGGGCAGCGCCGAGGTCGACGACGCGCCCTGGGTCGCGCGCAGCCACAGCCGCGAGACGACCTACCAGGAGAACCTCACGACCCCGGAGCAGGTGCGCGACGCCGTCCGGGTGCTCACCGCGCAGGCCCTGGAGGACGTCGCCCGCGAGGGGCGGCCGGTGCAGCGGGTCGGCCTGAAGATCCGCTACGCGCCGTTCTTCACCGTCAACCGCAGCCGGAAGCTGCCCGCGGCCACCTCGGACGCCGCGCCGGTGCACGAGACCGTGCAGGCGCTGCTCGCCGACCACCTCGAGGAGGGGCGCGAAGTCCGGCTGCTCGGGGTCCGCGCCGAGATGACGATGCCGGACGACGGGGCGGACGACATCGAGCGCACTCCGGTCCGCGGCCGGGTCTGACCGCTCCCGCACCCGGACCCGCACCGGACCGCTCCGTCGAGCCCCGCCCCCCTGGACAGTCTCGACGTCGAGCGGCACGTCGCCCAGGTCTTGCGTGGCGCGCTGGCCGGCTGACCCGAGCCGGCGGGGGCGTGGTTGGCGGGCTACTCGCGGACCTCGGGGTGCTCGTCGTCGGCGCCCGGCACCTTGGCGTTCGGGCCGGCCGGGCCCTCCTGCACCTCACCGGAGTCGGAGTCCGGCTGGCCGTTCACGGACTGGCTGTCACTGATGGGCGTGTCGGCCTCGGCGGTGTCCATCTGCTGCACCTCGGAGACCTGGCCCTCGTCGTCGTCACGGCTCATGGGGCCACCCTAGGTCGGCGACGGGCAGGATCCCCGCGAGATCCGCCCACGCCACCGGTGGTGTCGAAGGCCGTGCGCCGATACCGTTATCGCTGCACGCCGCCGGGACCGGTCCGACCCCCGTCGAGCCCGGCGCCGGCGGCGGCCCCTCCCTCGACTCCCGACCCAAGGAACCCGCCATGGCACAACGACGTGTCCCCACCGCGGCGCCCGTCCGGCGACCACTCGTCCTCGCGGCGGCCGGTCTGGCCGCCGCCGCTCTCACCGTCGCCCTCCCGGCGACGCCCGCGGGCGCCGCCGGACCCGAGCAGGTCGTCAACGGCACCTTCGACGACGGCCTCACCGGCTGGAACGCCTACCCCACCGCGGCGGTCGTCGACGGCCGCGGCTGCGTGGACGTCCCGGCCGGCACCGGCGCCTACGGCGCGGCCATCGAGCAGAAGATCCCCATGGTGGAGGGCGAGACGTACGCCTTCTCCGCGACGATCCTCAGCGAGCCGGCGACCGCGGCCAACATCCGCATCGTCATCCAGGGCGGCCCGGACATCAACTACGCGGAGTTCCTCACCGCCCGCAAGGTGCCGCTGACCCCCGAGCCCCGGGCCGTCACCGCGACCTTCACCGCCGACCGAGACTACGCGCAGGCCAACCTCACCTTCCAGCAGGACATCACCAACGACGCCGCCTACCGGTTCTGCGTCGACGACGTGTCGGTGACCGGAGGCGCCGAGCCCGAGGTCTACCGGCCGGACATCCACTCCGCCGTGCGGGTGAACCAGGTCGGCTACCTGCCCGACGGCACCAAGGAGGCGACGATCGTCACCGACGCCACCGAGCCCCAGCGCTGGCTGCTCCGGAACGCCGACGGCACCGTCGTGCGGCGCGGCACGACGAGGCCTGAGGGCGTCGAGGACAGCGCCGGCGTCGCCGTGCACGTCGCCGACTTCTCGGCCTACCGCACGCCCGGACGCGGGTACACCCTGAGCGTCGGGGACCAGACGAGCTTCCCGTTCGACATCGCGTCCGACCTCTACGCCGGACTGCGCACCGACAGCAAGACCTTCTACTACACCAACCGCAGCGGCATCGCGATCGACGACGCCCTCGCGCCGGGCTACGGGCGCCGGGCCGGTCACGTCGGCGTCGCGCCGAACCGGGGCGACACCGCCGTGCCCTGCCTGCCGCTGGGCGACGACAAGCAGCGGCTCTACGCGACGCCGTGGACCTGCTCGGGCACCCACGACGTCACCGGAGGCTGGTACGACGCCGGCGACATGGGCAAGTACGTCGTCAACGGCGGGATCTCGGTCGCCCAGCTCATGCAGGAGTTCGAGCGGACGAGAACCGGCGCCGCCGACCCGGCCGCCTACGCCGACGGCACGCTGTCCATCCCCGAGGCGGGCAACGGCGTCCCGGACCTGCTCGACGAGGTCCGCTGGGAGCTGGACTGGATGCTGCGGATGCAGGTCCCGGCCGGCGAGCAGTACGCGGGCATGGCCTACCACAAGGTCGCCGACGCCGACTGGACCGGACTCCCCCTGCTGCCGGCCGACGACCCGCAGCCGCGGGTCCTGCACCGGCCGTCGACGGCGGCGACGCTCAACCTGGCCGCCGCGGCCGCGCAGGGCGCCCGGCTGTTCCGGCCCTACGACGCCGCGTTCGCCGACCGGCTGCTGGCCGCCGCCCGGTCCTCCTACGCCGCCGCCGAGCGGACCCCGGACCTCCTGGAGCCGGCCGCGGACCCCGCGCTCGACCCCAACCCGGGCAGCGGCCCCTACGAGGACGACGACGTGTCCGACGAGTTCTACTGGGCCGCGGCAGAGCTGTACCTGACCACCGGTGACGCGCGGTACCGCACCGCCGTCCTCGCCTCGCCGCATCACACCTCGCGCGACCTGGCCGACGGCTTCTGGTGGCAGGACGTGGCCGGCATGGGCCGGCTCGACCTCGCGACCGTCGACAGCCGCCTGCCCGGCCGCAAGGCCGTCCAGCGCTCGGTCCTGCGGGCCGCCGACAGCCTCCTGCGGACCGAGCGGGACGAGCCGTTCGGCCAGCCCTACGACCCGGCCGACGGCGACTGGGTGTGGGGCTCCAACTCGGCCGTCCTCAACAACCTGCAGGTCGTCGGGACCGCCTACGACCTCTCCGGGAAGCGGAGGTACGCCGACGGCGTCGCGAGCGGGATGGACTACCTCCTCGGCCGCAACGCCCTGGACCGGTCCTACGTCACGGGCTACGGCGACGTCTCGTCCCACCAGCAGCACAGCCGCTGGTACGCGCACTCGCTCGACCCGCGCCTGCCCTCGCCGCCGGACGGCACGGTGGCCGGTGGTCCGAACTCCACGGCGACGAGCACCGGCGACCCGGTGGCCGCGGCGAACCTCGCAGGCTGCGTCGACCAGTTCTGCTACATCGACGAGATCGGCTCGTGGTCGACGAACGAGATCACGGTGAACTGGAACGCCCCGCTGTCCTGGGTCTCCGGCTTCCTCGCCGGGTACGAGGGGACCGGCCCGGGCCGGTCCTGACCGCGACGTCCCGGGCGCGGGCGGCGGCCTCCGCCGCCCGCGCCCGGGCCCGACCGGGGTCGCGTCGTGCCCCCGTCCCCCCGCGATAGGTTGACGGCATGTCGTCGACGACCCCGGGGCTGCTCCACGCCCTCGTCGACGACGCCGCCGTCTTCCCGCCCGGCAACAGCCCCCTGCGGGACGCCGTCGCCGCCCACGGGCGGCACCGCGCCGCGGCCTACTCCCCCGCCGTCGGTCCCCTGCTCGTGCCGGCCGCGGCCGCCCCCGACCTCCTCGTCCTGCTGGAGCGCGGGACGCAGGACGCGGCCCCGCTCGACGTCGCCGTCGTCGCCCGCCCGGGCACCGACCCCGCGGTGCTCGACGGCGCACTGACCCTGCTGGGCGCCGACCCGCGCGTCGACCTCCGCGGCGCCGAGCTCGCCTGGGCCCCGGGAACGGGTGTCCCCGACCTGCCCGGCGACCCGCCGCTCGCCCTCGAGGTGCCCCGCGAGGGCCCCGCGCAGGAGGCGGCCCTCGCGCAGGTCCGGGCGGCCGTCGCCGCGGGCCGGTCCGTCGTGGCCAAGTTCCGCACCGGCCCGACGCCGACCTGGCCCTGGCCGGACGAGGCCGTGCTCGCCGGCTTCCTCGTCGGCGCCGCCGCCGCGGCCGTGCCGTTCCGGCTCACCGGCGGCCTGCACCACGCCGTGCGCGGCTCCTACCCCGTGGACGGGGTCCCCGAGGAGAACCACGGGCTGCTCGACGTCCTCGTGGCGACGGCCGCCGCGCTGGACGGCGGCTGCCCCGACGAGGTGGCGGGACTGCTGGCCGTCCGCGACGCGCGAGCCGTCGCGGACCTCGTCGCGGCCTGGACCGACGACACCGTCCGCCGGGTGCGGGCCGCGTTCACCGCCTACGGCTGCTGCACCGTCACCGACCCGCTCGGCGAGCTCGCCGACCTCGGCCTCACCCCCTGACCGCACCGGAAGGACCGCCATGACCTGGCTCGACCTGCCCGCCGACCACCCCTTCGGCCTCCACAACCTCCCCTACGGCGTCTTCTCCACCGGCGGCCCGGACGGCGAGCGCCGGGTCGGGGTCCGGGTCGGCGACCACGTGCTCGACCTCGCCGCCTGCGCCGAGCGGGCGGGCATGGAGTCGGCGGTGGTGTGGCGCGGCGGCAGCCTCGACGCCTTCCTGGCCGAGGGCCGCCCGGCGTGGACCGCGGCCCGCGCCTGGCTGCAGGACCACCTCTCCGACGACGCCGCGCGCGACTGCGTCGAGCCGAACCTCGTCCCCGTCGGCGAGGTGACGATGCACCTGCCGTTCACCGTCGCCGACTACGTCGACTTCTACGCCAGCGAGCACCACGCCACCAACGTCGGCCGCATCTTCCGGCCGGACTCCGAGCCGCTCACCCCGAACTGGAAGCACCTGCCCATCGGGTACCACGGCCGGGCGGGGACGGTCGTCGTCTCGGGCACCGACGTCGTGCGCCCCACCGGCCAGCGCCGGCCCCCGACGCAGGAGGCGCCGGTCTTCGGCCCCAGCGTCCGCCTGGACATCGAGGCCGAGCTCGGTTTCGTCGTCGGCGGCCCGGCCACCGGGCTCGGGCGGCGCGTCGACCTCGACGACGCCGACGACCACCTCTTCGGCGTCGTGCTGCTCAACGACTGGTCCGCCCGCGACCTCCAGGCCTGGGAGTACGTGCCGCTCGGGCCGTTCCTCGGCAAGTCCTTCGCGACGACGGTCGGCCCGTGGGTGGTCACCACCGACGCCCTCCGCGCCGCCCGGGTGCCGTTGCCCGGCCAGGATCCGGAGCCCCTGCCCTACCTGCGCGGCCGGGACGGCGCCGACGGCGGGCCGGGCACCGCCTACGGCCTCGACGTCCACGTCGAGGTCGAGTGGAACGGCACCGCCGTCTCCCGGCCCGAGTACCGCGACATGTACTGGTCCCCGGTCCAGATGCTCACCCACCTGACGGTGAACGGGGCGACGATCCGGCCCGGGGACCTCTTCGGCTCCGGCACCATCAGCGGCGCCGACCCCGGCACCCGCGGCTCCTTCCTCGAGCTGTCCTGGAGCGGCCAGGAGCCGCTGACCCTCGACGACGGCTCGCAGCGCTCCTTCCTCGAGGACGGGGACACCGTGACGCTGCGGGCCACCGCCCCCGGCCCGGACGGCAGCGTCGTCGGGTTCGGGGAGTGCACGGGGACGGTCCGTCCGGCGGTCTGAGCCGGCCCGGCCGCGCCGGTGCCGGGGTCAGCGGGGCGGGGGCAGGAGGTCGGCCAGGGTCGAGGAGAACATCGCCGCGGCGTCCCGCGCGCTCGGGGTCCCGGCGTCGGGGTCGGCGCCACCGGCCACGAGGGCCTCGACCACCGCCCGCTCGTCCTTGAAGACCGCCCCGGCCAGCGGCGTCTGACCGCGCAGGTTGGCGCGGTCGGCGTCGGCCCCACGCTCCAGCAAGCCGCTCACCAGCGCGGCGTGCCCGTGGTAGGCGGCGAGCATGACGAGGGTGTCGCCCGAGCCGTTCGCGAGGTCGGCCGGCGCCCCGGCGTTGACGTAGGCCAGCAGGTCGGCGGACCCGGACCGGGCGAGGTCGAACAGCCGCCCGGCGAGCTCGACGACCTCGGGCGGCGGCCCGTCGGTCACGATCGCAGGACGACGACGGTGCCGGCCACCTTGTCGTGCAGGCACTGGCGGCGCGGGTCCCACAGCAGCCAGGCGGGGTCGAGCAGCTCGAGGATCGCGCCGAGGTAGCCGAGGAGGACGTTGAGCCCGAGGGCGGCCGTGAGGAGGGCGATGGCCTGGCGCCGCAGCGCGACGACCAGCGACACCCCGCCCGGGGCGTCGACCGGCCGCACGACGGTCCCGAGCGCCATCTTGCCCGGGGTGGCGGACCGCCAGACGAGGAAGCCGACCTCGTAGAGGAGCCCGACGAGGGAGGTGACGAGGGTGACCGGCAGCACGATGTCGGCCACCGCCGCCTGGAACGCGGCCTCGCCCCCGGTCCGGCCGGCGAGGACGTCGTCGAAGTACTGCTGGGCGGCGGTGGCGAAGGAGCCGAGGAACGGGGTGAGGAGCACCGCCGAGACGACCGTCGTCAGCAGCCAGTCGACGGCCCGGCCGAGCAGCCGGCGCCACCACTGCGCGAGCACCGCCCCGTCGGGGAGGGTCGGGGCGGCTGTGCCGCTGGGCACCGGCGGTGCGCTCCAGGACGAGCTCCCGCCCCGCCGGGCGGCGGTCTCGCGCTCGGCCCGGGCCGCCCGCTCGGCGGCGCTCTCGACCGTCGGGGCGTGCCCGATCGTCGAGCTCGCCGCCGTCGGCGAGCGCAGCGGTGTCGTGTGCGCGCTCCAGACGACGCCGTCGAAGTAGCGCAGCTGGTCGGCGTCCTCGGGGTCCTCGTACCAGCCGGGCGAGGTGGGCGTGCTCATGTCGGCATCGTCCCACGCGGCACCGGCGCCGCCCGCATCGCCGCGGGCGGGCGCCGGAGGCATGCCGACCTCAGAGGTTGCCGCGCTTGTCCTGCTCCCGCTCGATGGACTCGAAGAGCGCCTTGAAGTTGCCCTTGCCGAACCCGAGCGAGCCGTGCCGCTCGATGATCTCGAAGAACACCGTGGGCCGGTCGCCGAGCGGCCGGGTGAAGATCTGGAGGAGGTAGCCGTCCTCGTCGCGGTCCACGAGGATGCCGCGTCTCTGCAGCTCCTCGATCGGCACCCGGACCTCGCCGATGCGCGAGCGCAGCTCCGGGTCCTCGTAGTAGGCGTCCGGGGTGGCGAGGAACTCCACGCCCTCGCGGCGCAGCTCGTCGACGGTGCGCAGGATGTCGTTCGTCGCCAGGGCCAGGTGCTGGGCGCCGGGACCGCCGTAGAACTCGAGGTACTCGTCGATCTGGCTCTTCTTCTTCGCGACGGCCGGCTCGTTGAGCGGGAACTTCACGCGGTGGTTGCCGTTGGCGACGACCTTGGACATCAGGGCCGAGTAGTCGGTGGCGATGTCGTCGCCGATGAACTCGGCCATGTTCGTGAAGCCCATGACCTTGTTGTAGAAGCCGACCCACTCCTCCATCTTCCCGAGCTCGACGTTGCCGACGATGTGGTCCAGCGCCTGGAACAGCCGCTTCGGGGCGCCGTCGCGCTTGACGAAGGTCGACTGCGCCTCCTGGAACCCGGGCAGGTACGGGCCGGCGTAGGTCGTGCCGTCGACGACGCGCTGGACCAGGCTGTGCCGGGTCTCGCCGTAGGTGGCGATGGCGGCCATCCGCACGGTGCCGAAGTCGTCGGTGAGCTCGACGGGCTCCTGGAGGATCGTGGCGCCGGCGCTGCGGGCCTGCTCGACGCACACGTCGACGTCGGGCACCTCGAGGGCGATGTCGACGACACCGTCGCCGTGCCGCGCGTGGTGCTCGACGAGCGGGCTGTCCGGGCTCACCGCGCCCTTGACGACGAAGCGGATCGAGCCTGAGCGCAGGACGAACGCCTTGTGGTCCTTGGTCCCGTTCTCCGGCCCCGCGTACGCGACGAGCTCCATCCCCCAGGCGCTCTGGTAGTAGTGCGCCGCCATCGTGGCGTTGCCGACGACGAAGACGATGGCGTCCCACCCGGTGACCGGGAACGGGTCGGTGCTCTCGTCGTACTCGACGAGGCCCACGAGCTGCTTGAGCTGGTGCAGGTCCAGCTCGGCGTCGCGCTCCTGGTCGGTGAGGTCGATGCGGTCGGACGTCGTCGTCGTGTCGGTCATCCCGCCACTGTCGTCCCCCGTCGTCACCATGTGCAACCACACCACGACACGGTGGTCACGATGCGCACGGTGTTGCCTCGGAGGGGGGTCGCACTGGACGATGTGTCGCATGGCCAGACACGACGGCGTCGACGACCTCGACGCCCGGATCATTGCCCTGTTCACCGCCGAACCGCACATCGGCGTGCTCGGCGCCTCCCGCACCCTCGGCGTGGCCCGCGGGACGGTGCAGGCGCGGCTGGACCGGCTGCAGGAGCGCGGTGTCATCGCCTCGTTCGCCCCGCAGGTCGAGCCGGGGGCGCTCGGCTACCCGGTGACGGCGTTCTGCACGCTGGAGATCTCGCAGCGCCAGGGGCACGCCCCGGTGGTCGCGCACCTCTCGGCCATCCCCGAGGTGCTGGAGATCCACTCGATCACCGGGGTCGGTGACCTCGTCGTGCGGGTGGCCGCGCGGGACAACGCCGACCTCGGCCGGGTCATCGACGAGATCATCGACGACGTCCACGTCCTGCGGGCGAACACGGCGATCTGCCTCGTCACCCACCTCGGCTTCCGCACCGGCCCGCTCGTCGAGGCCGCCGCCGTCTCCGGCGGCGACCCCGGCGAGGGGTGAGCCCGCGGGCCGGTCAGTCGGTGATGACGACCGGGGTGCCGTTCGCGGTGAGCCTCCAGTCGACCGAGAAGAAGCTCGGCGGGTCGATCTGGCCCTGGGCGCTCACCCAGTCGATGAGCAGCTGACGGATCTCGACCTGCCGGTTGTAGACCACCGGGGCGTCCTTGACGTGCGGGAAGTTGCCGCCGCCGGACTGCCGGTAGTTGTTGATGGCGATGACGAACGAGTCGCCGGCGGCCACCGGCGCCCCGCCGTAGGCGAGTCCGGTGATCCGCGACCCGGGGGCGGCGGCGATGTCGATGTCGTAGGTGAGGTCGGCGTCGAGGCCGCCCATGATGTCGTAGTTGTAGTCCGGCGTGCCGTTGGGCGCGGTCGGGGTGACGGCGTTGGTCACCTGGTCCGGGGTGAACGGTCCGGCCGAGGAGACCTGCCGGAAGTAGGTCGCCGACTTCTCCAGGTAGTCCTTGACCTGGGCGCCCGTGAGCGTGACGCCGATGAGCGTGTTGTCGTAGATGTACAGGCCGGCGACGTCGCGGACGGTGACCTCGCCCGCAGGGATCGCGGCGTCCTTGTTGAACGGCGCCGCGATGGACAGGACCGGGGTCCCCTCCTGCGGGGTGCCGGCCAGGGCGTCCTTGACCGCCTGCGCCTGCACGAGGTTGATGAAGTCCATCGCCGCCGTGTCCTCGTAGCGCGAGGTCGCGGCCGACATCGCCTGGGTGCAGGTGCCGATGACGGAGTTCACGTAGGCCAGCACCTTCTCGTGCGCCGGCCGGACGAGGGCGGCCACCTGCGCGTCCTCCGGGACGGTGTTGGCGTTGAGCACGGTCGCGCCGGCCGAGGCCACCGACCAGCGGCCGCGGACCTTGACCAGGTCGAGGTCCATGACGCTCACCCGCATGCCCCAGTACAGCGGCTCGCTGAGCAGGACGTCCTTGCCGGTGACCTTGTTCGTCACGAAGCGCTGCGGGATCTCGACGTGCGCGTGCCCGACGAGGATCGCGTCGATGTCCGCGACCTCCTCGGCCAGCTGCTGGCTCGCGTTCTCCGGGTAGGGCAGGGCGTCGCCGTAGCTCGAGGACGGGGTCGCGCCGGAGTGGCAGGAGACGACGACGACGTCGGCGCCCCCGGCCTTCATCCGCGGCACCATGACCTTCGCCTGCTCGACGATGCCGGGGAAGCGCACCTTGCCTTCGACGTTCGCGGCGTCCCAGATGGCGACGCCGGGGGTGACCAGGCCGAGGATGCCGACCGTGACCGTCTTGTCGTTGGGGATCTTCACCCGCTTGAGGACGTAGGGCGGGAAGACCGGCTCACCGGTGTCCCAGTCCACCGAGTTCGCGGACAGCAGCGGGTGGTCGCACTGGTCCTCGAACGCCCGCAGGACGTCCATGCCGTAGTTGTACTCGTGGTTGCCGAGGGCGGCGGCGTCGTAGCCGAGGGCGTTCATCGCCGTGGCCATCGGGTGCTCCGCGCCCTCGGTGATCGGCTCGATCTTCGCGTAGTAGTACGCGAGCGGCGTGCCCTGGATGGTGTCGCCGGCGTCGAGGGTGAGGCAGGACGCGGCGCCGCGCTCCTCGCGGACGGCCTTGACGAGCGTGGCGGCCTTGGCGACGCCGATGTCGTTGCCGCTCCGGTCGTCGTACTCCTTGTTGCCGAAGTAGTCCCAGTTGTAGACGTGGCCGTGCAGGTCGGTGGTCCCGAGGACGGTGAGCCGGAACGGCTTGTCCGGGCCGGCCTTGGCCCCGGCGGAGCGGGGGGAGGTGGCGTGGGCGGGCTGGGCGGCGAAGAGGCCGGCGCCGCCGACGGCTGCCATCGTGAGGAGCTGTCGGCGGGACGCGGTGCTGTGGGTCGTGTCGGTCACGGGGTGGGACCCTAGCCCGGTCGACAGTCCTGCAGGTCACGGGCGTGTGACGGATCGTCGACGCGTCGGGGTCCGTCCTCAGCGTCCGCTCAGCGACGGCCGACGAACCACCGGCGGATGGTCGCGATGCGCTCCTGGACCTCGTCCCCGGTGGCCGCGGCGAGCTCGGGTCCGCCGCAGGTGCGCCGCAGCTCCAGGTGCACGGTGGCGTGCGCCGCCCCGGTCTTGCTCGCGTACGCCGCCACGAGCTTGTTCAGCTCCTTGCGCTGCGACGCCAGCGCCCGGTGGGCCGCCACCGGCGAGGGGCCGGCGGGCTCCGGGCGGGCGCCGCCGCTCCTGGCCTGCCGGGCCTGCCGTTCGCCGAGCAGCAGGGCCACCTGGTCCGGCTCCAGCAGCCCGGGCAGGCCGAGGTAGTCCTGCTCCTCCTCGGAGCCGGCCTCCGCGTGCTGGCCGTACTGCTTGGCGTCGAAGAGCACGTGGTCGAAGTGCGCGTCGGACTCCAGGGCCTCGAAGCGGGTGCCGTCCTCGGGCCCGAGCGCCTGCTCGGTCCTGTTCGCCGCGGCGAGCAGCCCCTCCTCCTCGGCCCAGATCGAGGCCTCTGACTCGGCGTCGGAGCGCCGGTCGAGGGCGTGGTCGCGCTCCTCCTCCATCGTGGCCGCCAGCCCGAGGATCACCGGGACCGAGGGGAGGAACACCGACGCCGTCTCGCCGCGCCGGCGGGCCCGCACGAAGCGGCCGACGGCCTGGGCGAAGAACAGCGGCGTCGAGGTCGAGGTCGCGTAGACCCCGACCGCCAGCCGGGGCACGTCCACACCCTCGGACACCATCCGGACGGCGACCATCCAGCGCGACTCGTCGGCCGCGAACGACTCGATCCGGGCGCTGGCGCCGGCGTCGTCGGAGAGCACGACGGTGGCGGGCTCCCCGGTCACGGCCTCGAGGGTGCGGGCGTAGGCCCGGGCGGCGGTCCGGTTCGAGGCGATGACGAGCCCGCCGGCGTCCGGCACGTGCCGGCGGACCTCGGTGAGGCGCCGGTCGGCCGCGGCGAGGACGGCGGGGATCCACTCCCCCTTGGGGTCCAGCGCGGTGCGCCAGGCGTGGGCGGTCTGGTCCTTGGTCAGGGGCTCGCCGAGCCGGGCCGCGACCTCGTCGCCGGCCTTGGTGCGCCAGCGCATCGCGCCGCCGTAGGCGAGGAAGAGCACCGGCCGCACGACCCCGTCGCGCAGCGCGGCCGAGTAGCCGTAGGTGTAGTCCGACGCCGAGCGCAGGATGCCGGCCTCGTCCATCTCGTAGCGGACGAACGGGATGGGGTGGGTGTCGGAGCGGAAGGGGGTCCCGGTGAGCGACAGGCGGCGGGTCGCGCCGCTGAACGCCTCCCGGATGCCGTCGCCCCACGAGCGGGAGTCCCCGCCGTGGTGGATCTCGTCGAGGACGACGAGGGTCGGGACGGTCTCGGTGCGGCGCCGGTGCAGGCCGGGGTTGGCGCCGACCTGGGCGTAGGTGAGCGCGACGCCGTCGTACTCGCCGGACTGGACGCCGACCGAGTTCGAGAACGACGGGTTGAGCTGGATGCCGACCCGGCCCGCGGCGTCGGCCCACTGGGTCTTCAGGTGCTCGGTCGGGGCGACGACGGTGACGGCCCGCACGACCCCGCGGTCGAGCAGCTCGGTGGCGATCCGCAGGGCGTACGTCGTCTTGCCGGCGCCCGGCGTGGCGACGGCCAGGAAGTCTCTCCGCTCGCCCTCCAGGTAGGCCGCGAGGGCCTCCTCCTGCCAGGCCCGCAGCTTCGCCGCGGTACCCCAGGCGGCCCGCTCGGGATAGGCGGGGGGCAGGTGGCCGGCGGCGGAGGTACTCATGGGCGGACGCCACGATATGCGGCCGGTCGGCGACATGCCGAAGGCCCCGGCGGAACTCGCCGGGGCCCTCGGGACGTGCTAGTGGACGACGTCGTCGCCGACCGGAGGTCAGCTCGCGCGGTAGGTGACCCAGGCGCTCTGCATCCGGGTCGTCTGGCCGGCGGAGAACCGGTCCATGCACGAGTCGTAGGTGTAGTCCATGAAGTTGTGGATCGGGTCCAGGCCGGCCGAGCGGGCGCAGGAGTCACGGCCCGTCGGGCAGGCGTAGGCCGGGGAGGCCTCGGCCGGGGTGTCGTCGACGTAGTCGCCCTTGCCGTTGCACCCGCCCTGGAAGGTGTGGTAGAGCCCGAGCCAGTGACCGACCTCGTGGGTGCCGGTGTCGCCCTGGTTGTAGTTCGCCGCGCTGCCGTTCGGGAGGCTCTCGTCGAGGAGGACGACGCCGTCCATCGGGTCGACCGTCGACTTCGGGAAGGTCGCCCAGCCGAGGAGGCTGTCGCCGAGGTCCGCGGTGTACACGTTGAGGGCGTTCTTGCCGCCCTTGTGCAGCGCGGTCTTCATCTCGCGCTCGGCCGTGGAGCCGTTGGTGATGCCGTTGTACCAGCTCGGGTTGTTGGTCGTGTCGGTGGAGACGAGCGAGAAGGTGAACTGGCTGTTGCCGTAGGCGCTGTTGAGCACGCTGATCTGCGCGCTGATCTCCGAGGAGGACAGCTGGCCCTTGGCGCCGTCGGTGATGGTGTGCCAGTAGACCGGGATCGTCGCGCCGGCGAACGTCCCGCCACCGCCGCCGCCGCCCGGCTTGCCCCTCGTCGCGACCGCGCCGCTCTCGGTGACGCGCACGCCCTTGGCCTTCATGGCCTGCGTGAGGGCGCGGTCCATGGCCGCGGCCTTGGCGTCGCTGAGCTCGTGGGGGTCCCGACGCTCGCCCGCGGAGCGACCGCCGACGGCGTCCGTGTGCGTGACGCACTCGGCGGCGGCGACCGAGTCCACGCCGGCGGTCGGCACGGCCTGGGCGGAGGTGATCGGGAGGGCGACCCCCGCGGCGCCCAGGGTGAGGGCGGCGAGGGTGGAGAGGCTGCGTGAACGCATGACGACCTTTCGAGGGGTGGTCCGGCCCGCACCGTCGCGGTGCGGCTCCACGGCAACATAGGGCGTGGGTGGTCAGCCCTGGGTCCCGTTCGGGCAAAGAAGCGGTAAGCCGGGCAAAGGCCGCGTAAAGCACCGCCGGGGTGACCGGGGCCGGCCGGTGTGCCACCCTGCCCGCGTGGGCGGACTCGCGGTGACCCGGCCCCAGGCGCTGGCCTGGCGGCTCGCGCGGCACCTCCTCGACCCCGTCGGGGACGCCTCTGTGGTCGAGGTCGTCCGGCGGCTCGGCGCCGTGCCGACGATGGACGGGGCGAAGGCGGAGCTCGCCGTGCGGACGCGCCGCCGCGACTCCGCGCCGGGCGAGCTCGCGGCCGCCGTCGACGCCGGTGACCTCGTCCAGGTCTTCGCCTTCCGCGGGGCCGTCCACGTGCTCGCGCCCGACGACGCCGGCGCCTACCTCGCGCTGCGCGGCGCGGGACGGCAGTGGGAGCTGAGGAGCTGGCAGGAGCACTACCGGCTCGGCCCCGCCGACTGGCCGCCCCTGCTCGACGCCGTCCACGACGCGCTGGCGGACGGGCCGCTGACCCTCCCCGAGCTCGGGGCCGCCGTCACCCGTCACCGCCGCTTCCGGCACCTCCGGCCCACCTTCGAGGACGGCGCGGGCACGCTGATGAAGCCGCTCACCTGGCAGGGCGCGATGGGCTTCGGTCCGCGGCGGGCGGGACGGCCGACGTTTCAGCGGCTCGACCGGGCGACGGGCTGGGCCGGGATCTGGGACGTGGAGGAGGCCGGCCGGTACTGCGTCACGGCCTACCTCGGGGCCTACGGGCCCGCGACCGCGCAGCACGTGCGGTCCTGGCTCGGCGGCGGGCTCTCCGCCGGGAGCCGCCGCATCGAGCGCTGGCTCGACGAGGTGTCCGACCGGCTGGTCACGGTCGAGGTGGGGGGCGAGCCGGCGCTGGTCCTGGCGGAGCACGCCGACGCCCTGGCCCGCGCCGAGCCGTCGGAGGCGGTGCGCCTGCTGCCCGGGCACGACCAGTGGGTCATGGGGCCGGGCACCAAGGACGAGCACGTCGTGCCGCCCGGACTGCGGCAGGCCGTGACCCGCAAGGCGGACCTCGTCGTCGTCGGTGGCGTCGTCCGCGGGACGTGGGCGGTGCGCGGCGGGTCGCTCGTCGTCACCTGGGGGCCGGACGGCGGTCGGGCACCCGAGGACGCGCTGGCGGAGCAGGTGGAGCGGCTGTCCGGGCTGCTGGACCGGCCGCTGACCCTGTCCGTGGAGTGACGGGCTCCCGCGTCAGCGGGCCCGCGCGGGGCGCAGCACGGTCGGCGCGGTCGACGGCTCGTACACGGGCCAGCTGGCCGCGACCGCGTCCTGGAGGTCGGCGTAGCGGCGCTGGGTCACCGGGCGGCCCCGGACGGCGTCGGTGGCGAAGTCGACCATCCGGGCCCGGACGCGCGCGATGATTGCGTCGCCCCACTGCACCTCCGAGTGCGGGCCGCGGACGAGGAACAGCTGCGCGTCGTCGCCCGCGCGCCGGTGGGCGTCGTAGACCGAGAAGGTGCCGTCGGGCAGGTCGTCCCACAGGCCCTTGACGTTGAGGACGGCCGGCCACCGGCCGATGCTCGCGAGGGGCTCGGAGGTGGGGTACCGCATGATGTGGTTGCGCAGCGCGCCGGCGGCGATGGAGGGCAGCAGGCCGGGCGCGCCGTACGAGCCCGGGCTGTAGATGGCCGAGAGCATGATCGCGCCCCGGACGTTCTCGTGGCCCCACGGCGCGTGGCACGGGGCGCCGGGCTCGTCGTAGCGGCACCAGCGCGCGGTGTTGGCCCACATCGCGAACTCGGTGGTCTCCGAGCCCTGGCTCGACCCGCCGAGGACCGTCGGGACGGTGCGCGCCTCCTGCGCCGTGGGGATGAGGGCCCGGGCGGCCGCCGTCCCCGCGCGCTCGGCGCCGTCCGGTCCGAGCACCCGCAGGCCGTCGCCGTCGTCGAGCGCGTCGAGGAGCCGGAGCATGTCCAGGCCCTGGTTGAGCAGGTCGTCGGGGGTCCGCCCCCCGGAGATGCCGTGGCCGCGCTTGTCGACGGTGAGGACGTCGAAGCCGGCCCGCCACATCGTGTCGAGGTAGCCGCGCCAGACGTGCGCGCCGAGCCCCTCCCCGCGGGCGGCGGTGTTGTAGACGTAGCGGCCGTCGGCGGTGCGCACGTACGTGGGGTCGCGCGGGTCGTCGGTGGCGGTGGTCTCGACCGTCCGCCCGCCGATGAGGACGACGAGGGCCCGCTGGCGCGACCCGTCCGGACCGCGGACGCCGGCGCCCCGGAGGTACCAGCCGCGCAGGTGGGTGTCGGCGGTCTCGCCGCGCACCAGTCGGTCGTAGGGGTCCGCGGGGACGGCCAGGTCGAGGGTCCAGGTGCTGTCCTCGGCGGCGGCGATCGGCTCGGCGTAGGGCGCCTGGGCGAAGTAGGCGGGGCGGCGGATGTCGGCGAGGTCGACGTCGGGGGCGAACGGGTCGATGAGCCCGACCGGGTCCTTGGTGCCCGTCTTGCGGAACGAGCTCGGGACGTACGCGGCGGCGGCGGCCTCGGCCGCGCAGGGACCGGCGGCCCGGCACGCCTCCAGCGCCGCGACGGCGGCCGGGAAGGTCGCCCGGTCGATGCGGGGGTCCTCACCCTTGGCGGCGTCCACCCGGGGGATCTCGCGGATCGGGACGCAGACGACCTCGCCACCCTGCTGACGGACGCGGTAGCCGGTGAGCTCGCCGTTCTGGGGGTAGCCGACCTGCGCCACGCAGTCGGTGGGCGGCATGGTGCGGGTCTCGTCCGGCAGGTCCCGCGCACCCGCGGGCGCCGCGGTCCCGGCCGCCAGCACCCCCGCCGCCAGCAGGGCGAGCGCCCCTGCGGCCCGTCCGCTCCACGCACCGGTCATGTCGGCCTCCCTCGACGTCGCTGGCGGACATCCTGGCAGCGGCACGACGTCGTCGGGGGTCTGCGCGACACCCGGATCCACGGCGCGCGTCGGCGTCGCGCCGCGGTGGCCGGCTCAGTCGTCGCCGCCGTCCTGCGGGGCGCGCAGGCCCTCGTAGATCTCCTTGCAGGTGGGGCAGACCGGGAAGCGGTCGGGGTTGCGGCCCGGGATCCAGACCTTGCCGCACAGGGCGGTGACCGGCTCGCCGGTGACCGCGCTCTCGACGATCTTCTCCTTGCGGACGTAGTGCGCGAACCGCTCGTGGTCGCCGGGCTCGGCGACCTCGGGGACGGTCTCGGTGCGCTCGAGCACCGCCGTCTGGGTCTGCGGCCCGTCGGGACCGTCCGGGCCGCCCGGCGCTCCGGGGGCGTTCGGGTCCTGGGGCGTCGTCTCGCTCATGGCTCCAGCCTACGTCGGGGCGCCCGGCACGCTCCGGGCCCGACGGGGCTCAGTTCTGCTCGGGGTCCTTGGGGAACCAGGCGACCCAGCGCAGCGGCTCGGGCTGGCGGCGCAGCACCCGGCGCCAGAGGCCGGCCGGGCTGTCGGTGAAGACGTCCTCGTGCTCGGACTCCACGACGTACCAGGACCCGGTGTCGATCTCCCCCTCGAGCTGGCCGGGCGACCAGCCGGCGTAGCCCGCGAAGATGCGCAGGCCCGCGACCTCGGG
>NZ_SAYU02000039.1 GCF_004025965.2 Phycicoccus flavus
AGCCCGAGCATCCGCACCAGCCGGCTGACCCCGCCGCCACCCGGCAGCAGGCCGAGCGTGATCTCCGGGACCCCGAGCCGGACGTCCGGCCGGTCCAGCACCACCCGGTGGTGGGTGGCGAGCGCGACCTCCAGCCCGCCGCCGAGGGCACTGCCGTTCACCGCGGCGACGACCGGCCGGCCGAGCAGCTCGAGCCGGCGCATCAGCGCCTTGAGGTGGTCGATGTGCCGCGCCGCCTCGGGCGCGGTGTCGGAGGTGACCTCGCGCATGACGCGCAGGTCGCCCCCGGCGAAGAAGGTCCTCTTGGCGCTCGTGAGGACCACCCCGGTGACGGTCTCCCGCTCGGCCTCCAGCCGCTCGACCGCGGCCTCGTAGGCCCGCGACCAGGTGTCGTTCATCGTGTTGACCGTCTGGTCGGGGTCGTCCATCGTCAGGGTGACGATCCCGTCCTCGTCCCGCTCCCAGTACATGCCGCGGATGTCGCCCACGCCGTTCCTCCCTCAGACCCGCTCGACGACGGTCGCGATGCCCATGCCGCCACCGACGCACAGCGTGGCGAGGCCGCGGCGCAGGTCGCGCCGTTCCAGCTCGTCGAGCAGCGTCCCGAGGATGACCGCGCCGGTCGCGCCGAGCGGGTGACCCATCGCGATGGCGCCGCCGTTGACGTTGACCTTCTCGTGCGGCACCTTGAGGTCGCGCATCCACTTGAGGACGACAGCGGCGAAGGCCTCGTTGAGCTCGAAGAGGTCGATGTCGTCGACCGTAAGCCCGGCCCGCGCGAGCACCTTCTCGGTCGCGGGCGTCGGCCCGGTGAGCATGATCGTCGGCTCGCTGCCGACGACCGCCTGGGCCAGGACCCGGGCCCGCGGGGTGAGCCCGGCGTCCCGGCCGGCGGCCTCACTGCCGAGCAGGACGAGGGCCGCGCCATCGACGATGCCCGAGGAGTTGCCGGCCGTGTGGACGTGCTCGACGCGCTCGACGTGCGGGTAGCGCTGGAGGGCGACGGCGTCGAAGCCCGCCGTGGCGCCCAGGCCGGCGAAGGCGGGGGGCAGTGCGGCGAGCGAGTCGACGGTGGCGCCGGGGCGGCGGTGCTCGTCGTGGTCGAGCACGAGCATCCCGTTGAGGTCGCGGACGGGGACGACGCCGCGGTCGAACCGCCCCTCCTGCCAGGCCTGCTCGGCGCGCTGCTGCGAGGTGGCCGCGTAGGCGTCGACGTCCTCGCGGGTGAACCCCTCGATGGTCGCGATGAGGTCGGCGCCGATGCCCTGCGGCACGAAGTAGTGGTCGTAGGCCGTCGTCGGGTCCTGGTGGAACGCGCCGCCGTCGGAGCCCATCGGCACCCGGGACATCGACTCCACCCCGCCGGCGAGGACGAACCGGTCCCCGGCCAGCACCTTGGCCGCGGCGGTGTTGACCGCCTCGAGCCCGGACGCGCAGAACCGGTTGAGCTGGACGCCCGCCACGGTCTGGGGCAGCCCCGCGACGAGGGCGGCCGTCCGCGCGATGTCGCCGCCCTGCTCGCCGACCGGCGACACCACGCCGAGGACGAGGTCGTCGACGTCACCCGGGTCGAGACCGGGGTTGCGGAGCACCAGCTCGTGGACGAGCCCGACGACGAGGTCGACCGGCTTGGTGCCGTGCAGCGCCCCGCCGCGGTTCCGGCCACGGGGGGTGCGCAGCGCGTCGTAGACGTACGCGGTCTCAGGCATGCTCCGCCTCCGGGGCTCGTCGGTCCGGGGGACGCCGCCGGTCCGCGTCGTCCTCGGCGTCTCCAGTATGCGCAGCACCGCCGGAGGCGTCCGCGACGGTCGCGGCCAGGTGCCGCACGAGGTCGGCCATGGCCTCCCGCAGCCCGGGGCCGCCGACCACCACGAACGGGGCGCGGATCGTCGTGAGGTCGCGCGCGTAGTCGGCGAGGTTGCTCGTCGACCCCGTGAGCCGGGTCCGTCCGTCGCCCGCCGGCTCGAGGCGGCCGAGCGTGCGCGGCAGCCGGGCGAGGTCGGCGAGCGCGGCCTCGACGAGGACCTCCACGGGGTGCTCCCAGCCGCTGGCCAGGTGCTCCTCCAGCGCGGCGACGGGGTCGAGGTCCGCCGGGAGGTCGAAGCCGCGGGCCGAGGGATCGGCGGCGAGGATGCGATCGACCCGGTAGGCCCGCACCGACCCCGACCGGGTCGAGCAGCAGAGCAGGTACCAGCGGCCGTGCCGCACGACGACCGCCCACGGCTCGACCTCGGTGGCGAACTCGCGTCCGCTCTCGGAGCGGTAGCGGACCGTGACGCAGCGTCCCTCGCTGCGGGCCCGGACGAGGGCGACGGTGGTCGCCGGGTCCGGCCGCGCGGCGCCGCGGTCCGGGGCCGCCGCGGCGGTCCGGCGGACGACGTCCGCCTGGTCGGCGACGTGCTGGGGCATGGCCCGCAGGAGCTTGCCGACCGCGGCGCCCACCGCGTCGTCGGGATCGGCGGCCTGGTGGTGCCCGTCGAGGACCGCCATGACCAGGCCGAGCGCCTCGGCGCTGCTGAAGACCAGCGGGGGCAGCCGGGTGCCCCGGCCGAGCCGATAGCCGCCGGCGGGTCCGCGGACGGACTCGACCGGGATGTCGGCCTGGCGCAGGATGTCGACGTACCGCCGGACCGCACGTGAGGAGACCCCGAGCCGGGCGGCCAGCCGGTCCGCCGTGACGCCGGGCTGGTCCTGGATCGCCTCCATCGTGATGAGGGCGCGCGCGGCGGGGCTCGTGTCCGGTCTCACCGGCCCATGGTCATCCCGGACGCGATCCGTCCGCAACGGCTCCTACAGTCGTGGGCATGACCGAGATCCTCCTCGTCCACCACATCCAGGGCCGCACCCCGGGCGTCCTCGCCCTCGCCGACGCGCTGCGGGCCGGCGGCCACACCGTCGAGGTGCCGGACCTCTTCGAGGGCCGCACCTTCGGGTCCATCGAGGACGGGTTCGCCCACACGAAGTCCGTCGGGTTCGACACCGTCCGCGCGCCGGCCCTCGCCGCCGCCGACGACCTGGCCCCGGGCTTCGTCGTCGCCGGCGTCTCCTTCGGCGTCATGGCCGCGACCCAGCTGGCGACGAATCACCCCGGTGTCGCCGGTGCGCTGTTCTACGAGGCGTTCGCCGACCCGGCCGAGTTCGGCACCTGGCCGGACGGTCTGCCCGTCCAGGTGCACGGCATGGCCGACGACCCGTTCTTCGGGAAGGAGGGCGACGCCGACGCCGCCTGCGCCTTTGCCGAGGGCCGCGAGAACGCCGAGGTCTTCCTCTACCCCGGCGAGGTGCACCTCTTCACCGACAGCTCGCTCCCGTCGTCCGACCCGGACGCGACGGCCACCGTCGTGGAGCGGTCCCTGCAGATGCTGGCCCGTCTGGGCTGAGCCCTCGGTCCGCGCCGTCCGTACGGCGCCGTGGTCAGCAGGTCTCCCAGTAGCCGGGGGAGGTCTGCGCGAGGGACGCGGTGTAGTAGGTGTTGTAGAGCCCGAGGTTCTCGTCCGAGCCGACCGACCAGGCGTACCCGCCGGACTGGTAGGCGCGGCCCGCCACCACGTGGTCGTAGTTGCTGGACGTGATGCACTCCGACGTCGCGGTCGGCGACGGGGTGGCCGTCGGTGAGGCGGTCGGGGTCGCGGTGGCCGTCGGGGTCGGGGTCGCGGTGGCCGTCGGGGTCGGGGTCGCGGTGGCCGTCGGGGTCGGGGTCGCGGTGGCCGTCGGGGTCGCGGTGGCCGTCGGCGACGGGGCCCCGCCGCCGGTGAGACCGAAGAACGTCGCGTCGTGGTGGGCCGCGCACACCGAGACGTCGAGGAAGTAGGCGCCCGCCGTGCCGCACTGGGTCGGGCCGGTCCCGGGGTCGACGGCCGTGCCGTGCCCCATGCCCTCGACGCGGGTCACCCGCACCGCTCCGGCGTAGTCCTCCCAGGTGACCCCGCTCGTGATCGTCCCGGTGGCCGTCGGCGTCTGCGCGACCCCGGCGACGTCGGTGAACTGGTCGCGCAGCTCGCCGGCGTTCATCGGCGCGACGGTCGTGTCCGAAGTGCCCTGCCAGACCGAGACGAGCGGCCGCGGGCCCGAGTACCCGGGGTACGCGCCGCGGACGAGGTCGCCCCAGGCCTTGGGCGACTTGTCGACGCCGGGGTTCATGCACGAGAAGGCGGAGACGAGGGACGTCGCGCAGCGGTAGGGCAGGCCGGCGTTGACCGACCCGCCGGCGTAGCGGTCGGGGTAGGTGGCGAGCATGACGGCGGTCATCGCCGCCCCGGCCGACAGGCCGGTGACGTAGACGCGGTCGGCGTCCAGGCCGTACGCGGCGACGGCGTGGTCGGTCATCTGCGCGATGCTCGCGGCCTCGCCCTGACCGCGCGCGGTGTCGCCGGACTCGAACCAGTTGAAGCACCTCGAGGAGTTGTTCCCGCTGTTCTGCTCGGCGAGGACCAGCGCGAACCCGTAGCGGTCGGCGAGCTCGCGCCAGCCGCTGTTCGCGAAGTACGTCGCGGCGTCCTGCGAGCACCCGTGCAGCTCGACGACGAGCGGCGCCCCCGCGGGCAGGCCGTCCGGCCGGTAGCTGTACATGGCGAGGTTGCCCGGGTTGCTCCCGAAGGCGCCGACCTGCTGGAGCCCGGCCGCGCGCGCCGGGCCTCCGGCCGCGAGCACGAGGCCGACGGCGCCGATCACGGCGGCCGTGACGAGCGCCGCGAGCGTGCGGACACGAGCCGCCGGGGCGGGTGGGGTCGTGGTGCCGGTCATGACGTCCCTTCCGTTCCGGCCGTCCCCGTCGACGACCGGTGCCCGCCACGTTCGCACCCCGACGCGACCCTCCGGGTGGTCGCGGACCCCACAACGGGACATCGTCACTGGCCCCGCCGCCCATTGACCGGTGACGTGACGACCCGGCCGCCCGCGACGGGGATCGCGGACGGCCGGGCCGGGTGGTGGTGCCGGAGCGCTCAGCTCACTGGCAGCAGGCGTTGTACCCGCGGTCCATCCAGAACTGGGTCGGGACCGGGTTGACGAGCACGTTGTCGCTGCTGAAGGTGGCGGCGGTCTGCCGGCCGGGGCGCATCTCGACGTGGGTGTGCGCGCCGTTCGCGCCGCGGGAGGCCTCGGTGCCGATCTTCTGGCCGCGCGAGATCTTCTGGCCGACGGTGAAGGACAGCGGGTTCAGGTGCAGGTACACGATGGTCTTGTCGAAGCCCGCGTTGTAGACGGCCAGCGTCGAGAGCGAGCCCGAGGACCCCTCGGTGACCCGGGTGACGGTGCCGTTGAGCATCGAGTAGACCGGGGCACCGGGCTGGTAGGCGACGTCGATGCCCTCGTGCTTGCCCGAGGTGTAGCGGTAGCCGTCGAACCAGGCCGTGACCTGGGCCGCGCGGGTGTGGTAGACGCCGTACTCGAAGTTCTCGTTGCCCGTCACGCCGACGACGTGTCCGGCGTTCTCGTTCTTCATGTCGGCGCGCAGGTCGCCCTTGACGTCCTTGCCGAAGGTGTCGATGGAGCCCGACCAGCCGCTGTGGTAGAAGACGGCGACCGCGGCGGACTCGCGGTTCCAGACCGACGCGGCGTTGTTCTTGACGCACTGGCCGCGGCCGGTACCGCGGGACACGAACTTCACGCAGTTCGTGCCGGTGCCGTAGTCCTTGTGGCCGTTGGCCAGGTCGACCATCGAGCCCTGCTGTCCGGAGTTGTAGTACAAACAGAACTCGCCGGTCTCGCAGACACCGTTCCGGGCGGTGGCCGCCTGGGCGGTGGGTGCGGTGGCGACGGCGGTGCCGATCATCGCGACGGCCGCGGCGAGCACGGCGATCCTGGAGCGTGCGGACATGGGTGATCCCCCTCGGTGGTCGGGCCGCGCGCAAGCGCTACCCGTGATGATGTCGTCCCGCACCGAGGCGGTACGGGACCTTCCCCCGGGTCCGGTGGACCCGCCATCATCGTGCCGCAGCCGGGCGCGGCCCGCCACCGGAGGCGCGCCGGAGCGTCACGCTGCGCGCGTCGGGGCTGGTCGCAGCCGACGGACGTGAGGGCCGCGACGCCGGCCGATAAGGTGCCGGCGCACGGGGCTCGCCGCGCCGCCGTCGCGAGGGCTCCGTCGTCGGAAGGGACGGTCGCTCCGACGGCGCCGCCGTCAGGGGCGCTCCGTCGTCAGGAGGTGCCGTCCACCTTCTCCTGGAGCCGGTCGATGTGCTCGGACGCCTGCGCCTTGGTGAGGTCCGCCGGCAACTCCTCGCCCGCCCGCCGGGCGAGGGAGTCGAGGTAGCTGCGCTGGGGTCCGGTCATCGGCTCGTCGCCCGTGACCCACTCCTCCGGGTCGCGCTCGGGGCCGGACTCCGCGGTGGCGCTGCCGAGGGTGCCGCCCTCGGGGGCGCCGGCGGTCTCGGACGTGGCCGCGGCCCGCGTGCCGCCGGTCTGCTGCTCGGCCGGCTCGACCACGGGCTCGTCACTGCTGGGGATCGTCGAATCGCTCATGCGTTCGACCCTACGCGCCCCCACCGACACCCGTCGCGCGCCGTCCACACCTTCGACAGTCTCGCTCGTCCCGGCCGGCCGGCGGGGCGCCGGCCGCGAGGACGGTCCACGTCGCGCGGCAGGGCCCGGCCATGCGCCGCGAGAGGGCTCAGCCGAGCAGGCCGGCCGCGCCGAGACCGGTACGGAGCGCGTCGACCTCGTCGTCGTCGAGGGCGACGAGCGGACCGCGCACCCGGCGGTTGTCGAGGACGCCGAGCAGCTCCAGCGCCGCCTTGGCCGTCGTGGCGCCGTAGTTCTGCACGCCCATGACGGCGTCGAAGGCCGGGGACAGGCGCAGGTGCAGCCGCAGCGCCTCGGCGTGGTCGCCGGCGAGGAAGGCGTCGATGAGGGCCTTGAGGTCTCGGCTCGCGGCGTGGGCGACGACGCTGACGAGCCCGACGGCGCCGTAGGCGAGGTAGCCGAGCAGCTGGGAGTCGTCGCCGGAGTAGACGTCGTAGCCGAGCTCGGTGATGCGCGCCGACGACGCCGGGTCGCCGGTGGCGTCCTTGACCGACACGATCGTGTCGACCTCGCGCGCCGCCCGGTAGGTGGCGAGGTCGATGCGGGTGGCGGTGCGACCGGGCACGTCGTAGAGCATGACCGGCAGGTCGGTGGCCGCGGCGACGGCGCGGAAGTGGCCGAGGACCCCGGCCGGTCCGGGCTTGCTGTAGTACGGCGTGACGAGCAGGACGCCGTCGGCACCGACCTTGGCGGCCTGCTGCGCGAGCTCGACCGAGTGCGCGGTGCTGTTCGTGCCCACCCCGGCGATGACGACGGCCCGGTCGCCCACGGCGTCCTTGACCGCGGCGAGGATGTCGCCGTCCTCCCCCACGCTCGTGGTCGGCGACTCCCCCGTGGTGCCGGAGACGACGACCCCGTCGTTGCCGGTGTCGACGAGGTGCCGGGCGATGCGCTGGGTGCCCTCGAGGTCCACGCCGCCGTCGGCGTCGAAGGCGGTGGCCATGGCCGTGAGGAGGCGGCCGAACTGCGGGGTGCTGCTCATCGCCCCAGGGTATCCGCCCCCGCCCGGCGACCCCGGCGCCGAGAGGTCACGGCGCGCTGCACCCGCCGGCTCCGGTACGGCGCGTCGTGGCCCCTCGTCCCGGACGCCTCAGGTGTGGTCGCGCAGGTAGCGGCCGAAGTGCGGGACGGTGAAGGCGATGAGCCCGCGCTCCCCCGAGTAGATGAGCCCCTTCTTGAGCAGGGCGTCGCGGGCGGGGGACAGCGACTGCGGCTTGCGGCCGAGCCGGGCGGCGACCTCGGCGGTCGGGACGGCCTCGGGCTCGTCGGCGGGCCCGCCCGGCAGGGCGTCCGGCGCGGCCCCGGACGGACCGGTCGTCGCCGCCGCGACCTCGGCCATGGCGCGCAGGTACTCGCGCTCCCCCGGGGTCGCCCGCTCGTAGCGCGAGCCGAAGAACCCGACGGCGAGCTCGGCCTCGGCCTCGGGGCGGGCGACGTCGACGTCCGCGACCGTGATCGGCGAGCCGGGCGCGCGGTCCCAGACGGCCTTGCCGTACGCCTGGACGAAGTACGGGTAGCCGCCGGTCGCGGCGTACATCGCGTCGAGGGCGTCGGGGGCGTACTGCGCGCCCTCCTCGGCGGCCGGCCGGACGAGGGCGGCGTCGGCGGCGGACCGATCGAGGCGGTCGATCCGCGAGTAGCGGAAGAGCCGCTCGGAGTACGACTTCGAGGCCGACAGCACGGCGGGCAGGTGCGGCAGCCCCGCCCCGACGACGACGAGCGGCAGCCCGGACTGGCTGATCTCGTGGGCCGCCGCGCAGAGCGCGGAGACGTCGTCCGGGCCGAGGTCCTGCATCTCGTCGACGAAGACGGCGATGCCGCGCCCGGTGTCGGCGGCCATGCCGCCGAGGTCGGTCAGCAGCTCGACGAGGTCGATCTCGATGTCCCCGGAGTCGGCGCGCCCGGCGACGGCCGGCACCTGGATGCCGGGGTTCCAGCGGTCCTTGAGCCGGGGCGCCGACCGCCCGCGCCCGCCCCCCTCCGGCTCGCGCTGGGCGAAGGAGCGGACGACGCCGAGCGCGTGGTCGCCCGCGCCCCCGGACGGCCCGAGCTCACGGACCGCCTGGTGCACCGCCGAGGCCAGCGGACGGCGCAGGGACTGGTCCGGGCGCGCCTCGAGCTTGCCGGTCCCCCAGCCGGCCCGGACGGCCGCCGAGCGCAGGGTGTTGAGCAGCACCGTCTTGCCGACGCCGCGCAGGCCGGTGAGGACGACGGAGCGCTCGGGGCGTCCGCGGGCCACCCGCTCGAGGACGACGTCGAAGGCGTCGAGCTGCTCGTCGCGGCCGGCGAGCTCGGGCGGCCGCTGGCCGGCGCCGGGCGCGTAGGGGTTCCGGATCGGGTCCACGATCGCAGCGTATGGGCTTCTCTAGCGTCAGCCCGATACGTGGCCAGACACCCGTAGCGGCGTGTCGCCACCCGCCCGTCAGGCCCCGCCACCCCCTTCGTGGCGAGCGACCGGGCGAGAGGGGGGCGCCGAGTCCGGCGGACCGGCGCCCCCGGACCTCAGGAGGCGTCGCCGCCGGTCTCGGAGCGCAGGGTGTCGGCGATCTTCTGCGCGTCCGTCCGGCCCGCGGCCCGCAGCGTGGCCGAGCGCTGCGGCGCGTCCTGGGTCTGCCGCAGCCCGCGCTCGCCGTCGTCGAGGACGAAGGTCGCGCGGGTGAACGCCTCGGCGCCCGGGCTGGAGACGTACGGGACGCAGCGGTAGCGGGCCGTCAGCTCGGTGGGCGTCACCGTCGTCGAGACGTAGCCGCGCAGGTTGGTCCAGAAGCGCAGGTTCGGGTTCCACTCGGCCCACGGGTGGGTGCCGTCGGCCTCGTCGTACCCGTCCCCGCCGGAGGTGATCGAGGAGGTGATGAGCTCGGACCCGACGACCTCGCCCGGCTCGTCGTAGTCCAGGTACAGGTCCGAGGCCCAGTGCGCGTGCACGTCGCCGGTGAGGACGACGGGGTTGCGCACCCCGGCGTCGACCCAGCCCTGCGTGACGCGCCGGCGGGAGGCGGGGTAGCCGTCCCAGGCGTCCATCGAGACGACCGTCGCCTCCTCGGAGGCGTCGCGGTCGCGGCGGCCGAAGAAGACCTGCTGGCCGAGGAGGTCCCAGCGGGCGCGGGAGCGGCGGAAGCCGTCGAGCAGCCACGCCTCCTGCGCGGCGCCGGGCAGCGAGCGGGCGGGGTCGGCGGCGTCGGGGCAGTCCTTGTAGCCGTCGCCGCAGGCCTGGTCGTCGCGGTACTGGCGGGTGTCGAGCATGTGGAACGTCGCGAGGTCGCCGAACGCGACCCGGCGGTAGAGCTGCAGGTCCGGACCCTGCGGCAGCGAGGACCGGCGCAGCGGCATGTTCTCGTAGTACGCCCGGTACGCCGCGGCCCGGCGCTGGAGGAAGGTCGGGGCGTCGGCGGCCCGCTCGGGGACGTCGTCGGCGTAGTTGTTGTCGACCTCGTGGTCGTCCCACACGGCGAGCCACGGCGCGGCGGCGTGCGCGGCCTGCAGGTCCGGGTCGGTCTTGTACTGGGCGTAGCGCTGCCGGTAGCCCGCGAGCGTCGTTGTCTCCGGTCCGGCGTGGTGGCGGCCGACGCCGTCGCCCCCGCCCTCGTACTGGTAGTCCCCGAGGTGCAGGACGACGTCGGGACGCTCGGCCGCGAGCGCGCCGTAGGCCGTGAAGTACCCGGCCGGGAGGTTGGAGCAGGACACGAACGCCATCTGCAGCGCGCTCGGCAGGGTGCCGGCGGCGGGAGCGGTGACGGCGCGGCCCGGCGCGCTGAGGTGGCGGCCCAGGCGGAAGCGGTAGAAGTACTCGCGCCCCGGCTGCAGACCCCGCACCTCGACGTGGGCCGAGTGCGCCCAGGCCGGGTCGGCGGTGGCGACGCCGGCCTTGACGACGTCGGCGAACCGCTCGTCGGTCGCCACCTGCCAGACGACGCCGTAGGTCGAGGTCGGCATGCCCCCCAGCCCGTCGGGGGCCAGAGGGTCCAGGGCCAGGCGCGTCCACAGGACGAACCCGTCGGGTGTCGGGTCGCCGCTGGCGACACCGAGGAGGAAGGGGTTGCTGCGCGGCGGGACGGCGGCGGCCGAGGGGCGCGCGTCGGCGACGACGAGGCCGGCGGACGCGGCCCCGGCGGCGGCGACGACGCCGGCGCGCAGGACGGATCGGCGGGAGGAGGTTCTCGTGGTGGTGGTCATGCCGCACACCCTGTCCGGAGGCCGGCGACGCCCGGCGGAGCGGGACGTGAGCGCTCGGTGAAGGGTGTCCGACCCCCGGATGGCCGCCCGGTCTGCCGCAGGTCAGGCGCGGGTCAGGAGGGCGTCGCCCGTCCGCGCGCACGGCCGGTGTCGGCACCTGCCCGCCCCGCGCTCGGCGACCCGGGGCCGTGGGCACCGGCCGTCGCCTGCCGTCGATGCCCTCGTCTGTGCCTGTCTAGCGCGTAGGCTAGATCGGGCCAGACGGGCCGATCGTCGCTCCTCCGCGGCGCCGACGACCGCCAGACGCCGCGCGGGCTCCAGCGCGAGGGCGAGCAGGCTCGACCCCGCGGTCGACGCGGCGGTCAGGCGACGGTCGGGGTGCCGTTCTTGGCCTCCATCGGGCGGCCGGCCTCGTGCCAGGCCGTCATCCCGCCCTCGAGGTTGGCGACCTCGAAGCCCTGGTCCGCCAGCCACGGCAGCACCCGGGCGACGCGGCCGCCCGACTTGCAGGTGACGAGCAGCGGTCCGTCGGCGTCGCGGAAGGACGACAGCTCGCCGACGCGGTCGGACAGCTCGGACATCGGGATGTGCACCGCCTGCGGCGCGTGCCCGAGGTCCCACTCGTCCTGCTCGCGGATGTCGAGGAAGGTCGTGTCGTCGGAGACGTCGGACACCGGCACGTCGGGGAAGTCGCTCATGCCCCCAGTATCCCGGTGCCGCCCCGCCGGGGCAGCCCCGACCTCACCCACCCGGGGTCGCCGGCCGTCGCGGCGGGTCGCCACGCACCGGCGGACGAGGTCGGGCACGCCCGGAGGCGGGGGAGGTCAGCCCCTGGCGGCGAGGTAGCCCTCCCACGTCGTGACCGTCCGGCTGGGGGCCGAGGAGGGGACGCGGTCGTCGCAGTTGCCGAGGCCGTCGGCCCGGAACTTCCACTCGTAGACCTGGCAGTAGCCGCGCGGGTAGCCCTGGTCGAGGACGGCGGCGGGCGGCGTGGTGTCGCCGTGGACCGTCCACGCCATCTGGTAGTCGTTGACCGCGACGGCGTGGATGTGGTTGCTGCGCTGCCAGGCGGCGAACCCGACGTCGCGCAGCGCCTTGAGCCGGTTGCCGATGACGGTCTGGCTGCTCGTGTCGACGATGCGGACGTCGATGATGCCGCCGCCGTCGTGGGTGCCGTACGAGGTCGAGGCGCAGCCGGACCCGCAGTAGCCACCCTGGGTGACGACCATCGCCCAGCCGCTCTGGCCACGGCTCTTCATGAGGCGCCGGGCCTCGTGGAACATCGAGCGGGTGCGCTCGTTGACGACGTCCGTGCCGTCGTTGCTGACCCCGCCGGCGGCGACGCTCTTGAGCGTCACCCGGCTGCCGACGTCGTAGGACTTCACGACGTCGAACCGGTTCTTGCCGATCTGCCGCAGCTCCCACGGGCTCGGGATGCCGTTGCGGGTGTGCACCGCGTCCTGGCCGATCGACCGCTCGAAGGACGCCCACGCCGCGGTGGTCGTCGTGCCCCAGTAGCCGTCGGCCCACTGCGAGGCCAGGAACCCCTTGGCGACGAGCGCCCGCTCGACCCGCAGGACGTGGTCGTGCGCCGTCGTGGCGGAGTCGGTGCGGTAGGGGTCGATGGTGGAGGCGAGCATGACGCGTTGGGCGTCGACGTTCGGCAGCGCCGTGCACTGGTCGCCGGTGGGGCAGGCGGCGAGCGCGGGCGCGGCCGGCATGCCGACGACGGCGGCCAGGGCCCCGGCGGCGAGCACCCCGCGGACGACGGTGCGGCGGCGACCGGTGCCGGACGGGGCAGCACCCCTGGACACCGGGCTCCCCGACACGACGCCGCGGATGCCTCGGACGGAACGGATGACGGACATGGTGGGCTCCTCCCCTCGGTGCGCCAGCTCCCCCCGGCGCGACCCTGCGAACCCTAGCCCGGCCCCGCCGGACCTGCCACCGCTCACTTGAGGAACTTGCTCGTCCTGCGGTCCGCGAGCGGCTTGCCGCCGGTCTGGCAGGTGGCGCAGTACTGCAGCGCGGAGTCGGCGAAGGACACCTCGCGGACGACGTCGCCGCACTCCGGGCACGTCTCACCGGTCCGGCCGTGGACGCGCATCCCGGCGCGCTTGGCGTCCTTGAGCTCCTTGGCCGGCTTGCCCGACGCGGTGGCGACGGCCCGGGTCAGGGTCTCGCGCAGCGCGGTGTAGAGCCGGGTGACCTGGTCGCCGTCGAGCGTCGCGGCGAGCGCGAACGGGGAGAGCTTCGCGACGTGGAGGATCTCGTCGGAGTAGGCGTTGCCGACGCCGGCGATGACGGACTGGTCGCGCAGCAGGCCCTTCACCTGCTGGCGGTGCGCGGCGAGGATGCCGGCGAAGACCTCCTCGGTGAACCCGTCGGCGAGCGGGTCGGGCCCGAGCGAGGCGACCCCCGGCACGTCCTCGACGCGGTGGACGACGTAGGCGGCCAGCCGCTTCTGGGTGCCGGCCTCGGTGAGGTCGAACCCGGAGCCGTCGTCGAAGCGCACGCGCAGCGCGATCGGGGACTTGCCCGGCCGCAGCCGGGTGGCGGACAGGGCGTCCGACCAGCGGAGCCACCCGGCCCGCGCGAGGTGGAAGACCAGGTGCGTGCCCCCGGCGTCGAGGTCGAGGAACTTGCCGTACCGGCCGACCCCGTCGACCGGCGCCCCGACGAGCGCGTCCGGCGGCGGGGTGAAGGTCTTGAGGACGTGGAAGGACCCGAGCTCGACGCCGGTGACGACGAGCCCGTCCGTGCGCTCGCGCAGGAAGTCGCTGAGCGCCTGCACCTCGGGCAGCTCGGGCATGTGCCGAACCTACCGCCCGGCGCCGACACCCGGGAGGCGCCGGTCAGCGCTCGTCCGGGTCCTCGACTGTGTAGTCGGGCGGGTCCTCCAGGCCGCCGGTGACGACGGCCGAGGCGTACTCCCCCAGCGTCTGCCCGCCGACGACGTCGTCCCACACCTCCGCTAATCGCGGGCCCAGGGCGTAGCCGTCCGGTCCGCGCAGCACCGGGACCTCGAGGCGCGCCGACGGGGTCGGGGCGATGTCGTCGGTGGCCACCGGGATGGCGTGCGAGAGCACCTGCTCGCCGGCGGTCAGCTCGCGCAGCGCGATGCCGCGCACCCGGTCCGGCCGCCTGCTCGCGAACTCCGAGTACAGCGTGGGGTCGTGCTGGCCGTCGTCCCCGACGAGCAGCCAGCGCACGTTGGGCAGCTCGCGCGCCAGCCGGTGCAGCTGCGCCCGCTTGTGCTCCTGCCCGGAGCGGAACCAGCCGGTGTTCGTCGGTCCCCAGTCGGTGAGCAGCATCGGCCCGACGGGGTAGCCGTTGCGCTCGAGGAACCGGGTCAGCTGTGGCGCGGTGTTCCAGGCGCCGGTGGACAGGTAGACGACGGGAGCCTCGGGCCGCGACTCCAGCAGGTCGCGGTACATCGTGGCCATGCCCGGCACCGGGCGGCGGGCGCCCTCGGAGCGCACGAAGGTGTTCCAGGCGGCGATCATCGGCCGGGGCAGCGAGGTCGACAGCACGGTGTCGTCGATGTCGGAGATGATCCCGTGCGTCACCTGCGACCCGACGACGAGCACCGGCACGTCGATCGGCTCGGCGCGCGGGGAGTCGAGGAAGACCTGGTGCCACCCGGGCGTCAGCCCGTGGCCCCGCACCGTGAGGTCGAGGTAGCCGCCGCGGTCGGTGCGGGCCTGGACGAGCCGCTCGTTGACCCGCACCGTCACCGGCTCGTCGGCGACGGGCGTCGCGAAGAAGGCCCGCCAGCCGCGGGTCTCGGTCTCCAGCGCGCGCAGCCGGGCGGCGTACGTCGGCTCGGTGGGCTCGTCCTCGGGCAGACCGCGGGTCATGACGACCCGCCCGAACACCCGGATCTGGGTGGCGCTGCCGTACCCGGTGGACGGGACGATGCGGGTCACCCAGCCACGTCGTTCGAGGAGGCGCGCCTTCCGCTCGGTGTAGGCGTCCTCGACGAGTGCTGCGGCGTGGGGTCGCGCCATGTGGCGACTCTAGATCAGGAGGCTCAGTCCTGTGGGCGCAGGCCGTCGGAGCCGTGCACGACGCCCTTGACGACCTGCTCGGCGAGCAGCCGCACCTTGACGTTGCGGTCCTGGGAGGTCTTGCGCAGGATCTCGAACGCGTCGTGCTCGCCGACGCCGCGCAGCGCCATGATGACGCCCTTGGCCTGCTCGATGGCGGCCCGGCTGGCCATGGCCTGCTCGAGCTGGCCGGCGAGGCGTCGCATCCCGTCGTACTGGGTCACGGCAAGCACCGCGTCGGCGCACCGGCCGGCGGCCACGCGGACGAGGGAGGCCTCGAAGTTGTCGAAGGCGTTGCGCTCCCAGCCGTAGAGGTTCAGCGCCCCGACGCACTTGTCGCCGCTGACCAGCGGGACGGCGTAGAGGCTGCGCATCCCGTCCTCCCGCACGGCCTGGGCGAACGCGGGCCACCGGCCGTCGTCGTGGCAGAGGTCGCCGACCCCCTGCTCCTCGCGCTTCCGCGCGGCGTCGAGGCACGGGCCCTCGTCGAGCGCGTACTGGACGGCGTCGATCTCGAGGGTCTGCACGGTGGAGTACGCGGCGGTGTGGGGCCGGTCGGCGCTGAGGACGGTGATGCCGACCTCGTCGCACCCGCTGACGTGCCGCCGCACGGAGTGCACGACCCGTTCGAGGTAGTCCGAGAGCTCCTCCAGGGACTCCAGGACGCCGCCGATGTCGGCGCTCATCGCCTCCCAGGCTGCCTTGAGGTCGGTGTCCGCGTCGTCGGGAAGCGGGTGGGTCAGGGTCTCGGCCATCGGTCGGTCCTCCGGGATCGAACGTCGTGCGCACCCGCACGATAGCCCGTCTTCGGCCCGGCGCGTGAGCGCTCGATGCCACGATGGACGCATGACCCGCCGCCACCGCAAGTCCTCGGCGACGGCGCCGGCCGGCTACTTCGCCTGGGAGGCAGCCGGTCTGCGCTGGCTGCGGGCGGCCGACGGCGCCTCGGTGGTCGAGGTCCGCGACGAGGGCGAGGACTTCCTCGAGCTGCCGTGGCTGGAGTCCGCGGGGGCGACCCCGGAGGGCGCCGAGGCGCTCGGCCGGGGGCTCGCGCGGACCCACGCCGCCGGTGCCTCCGCCTTCGGCGCCCCGCCCGAGGGCTGGGAGGGCGACGGCTGGCTGGGACCGCTCAGCGAGCCGCTGCCGCTCACCGTCGGGGCCTGGGACTCGTGGGGCCGCTTCTACGGCGAGGCGCGGGTCCTGCCGATGGCCCGGGCCGGACGGGAACGGGGGACGTTCGACGCCACGGACGTGGACCGGCTGGAGGCCCTGGCGTCGCGGCTGGCCGGCGGGGAGCACGACACCGACGACGCCCCCGCCCGCCTCCACGGCGACCTGTGGTCCGGCAACGTCATGTGGACCGCGGACGGCGCCGTCCTCATCGACCCCGCGGCGCACGGCGGCCACCGCGAGGGCGACCTGGCGATGCTCGCGCTCTTCGGCTGCCCGCACCTGGACCGCGTGCTCGCCGCCTACGACGAGGCCGCGCCGCTGGCCGCCGGCTGGCGGGACCGCGTGCTGCTGCACCAGCTCCACCCGCTGCTCGTGCACGCCGTGCTGTTCGGCGGCTCCTACGTCCGGCAGGCCCTGGCCGCCGCCGACCGGTACCGGTAGGCCGCGGCATGGGTGCGCAGGGGGCCGGCGAGCCGCCGGTCGTGGACGCCTTCGGTGTGCGCTGGGTGCTGGACGTCGCCGGGCTGGGACCGGCGCTCGCGGACCGGCTGCTCGGGCTGTGGGAGCGCGCGGCGCTACCCGGCGTCACCCGTGCGTCCGTCGACCCCGACGAGGCGCCCCCGTACGTCGTGACGTGGGGCGAGGACGGACTGGTCTCGATCCACGGGGACGACCACCGCCTCGAGGAGGACGCCGTCCCCTACGCCGTGTCCCGGGGGCTGACCGTCGCCTCGATCGGCCGGCGGGTGGGCACCTGCCTTCTGCTGCACGCGGCCGGTATCGCGGCCCCGGACGGCGCGACGCTGGCGCTCGTCGCCGCCTCCGGCACCGGCAAGACGACCGCCGCACGGGTGCTCGGACGCACGCTCGGCTACGTCACCGACGAGACGGTGGCGGTCGAGTCCGACCTCACCGTGCGCGGCTACCCCAAGCCGCTGTCGGTCGTCGTCGACCCCGACGCGCCGTTCGACAAGGCCGAGTCCTCGCCCGACGAGCTCGGGCTGCTCGCCGCGCCGTCGCCGCTGCACCTGGCCGGGGTCGTCCTCCTGGACCGGGTGCGCCCGGACGACCCGCCGTCGGACGCACCGGACCTCCCGGACGGTCCGGTGCTCGAGCCGGTGGGGCTGGTCGAGGCGGCCGTGGCGATGATCCCCCAGACCTCGGCGCTGCTGCGGATGCCCGACCCGCTCGGGTCCCTGGCCAGGGCGCTGACCCGGGGCGGCGGGCCCTGGCGACTGCGCTACACCGAGGTCGAGGAGTGCGCTGACCTGCTCGCCGACCTGCTCCGGCAGGGCGACGCCGCCGGGGGTGGGTGCGCGTGGACGACGGAGGTGGGGCCCGAGGCCGTGGTCGGCCCGGAGGACGGCGTCTCCCTCCCGCCGGCGGTCGAGGTCCGCGCCCTGGCGCCGGACACCGTCGTCGCCCGCGCGCCGTGGCGGCACGCCCTCCACGCCGAGGGCTCCTCGCTCGTCGTCGTGGGCTCGGTCCCGCTCGGGCTGCCCGGGGTGGCGGCGACGCTGTGGCGGGCGGTGACCGAGCCGCAGCCGGTCTCGGCCGTCGTCGACGCGGCGGTCGCGACCCTCGGCGCGCACCCCGACGCCGCGGACGTCGTCGACGACACCGTCCGGAGCCTGCTGCGCACCGGCGCCTTCGTCCTGATCGACCCGGACATACTGGACGGATGAGCGAACGCATCGAGGTCGAGACCCCCGCCGGCGCCATGCCCGCCCACCTGTGGCTGCCGTCCACGGGCCGCGGCCCCGGCGTCCTGCTGCTCCAGGAGATCTTCGGGGTCAGCCCGTACATCCGGCGCCGTGCCGAGGACCTCGCCGCGCTCGGCTACGTCGTGCTCGCCCCCGAGGTCTTCTGGCGGATCGGCATCTCGGAGATCGCGAACGGCCCCTCGATGCTCGAGGAGGCCATGGCCGCCCTCGGCCGGCTCGACTGGGACGCGGCGGTCGCCGACTCGACGCTCGCCTTGGAGGCCCTGCGCGCCCGGCCGGAGGTC
Organism: Phycicoccus flavus; assembly: GCF_004025965.2. Taxonomy (GTDB): domain Bacteria; phylum Actinomycetota; class Actinomycetes; order Actinomycetales; family Dermatophilaceae; genus Phycicoccus; species Phycicoccus flavus. The sequence continues at coordinate 17,926 of NZ_SAYU02000039.1, forward strand.
GCGAACGGCACCGGGGTCGTCGGGTTCTGCTTCGGCGGCGGTCTCGGGTACGCGGTCGTCGCCGGCGCTCCGGCGGACGCGCTCGTGTCGTTCTACGGGTCGACGCTGCCGAACCTCGTCGAGGCGGTGCCGTCGGTGTCGACGCCCTCGCAGCACCACTTCGGCGAGTCCGACTCCTACATCCCGATGGACCAGGTGACGCGGATCCGGGAGCAGGTGACCTCGGGCGGGGCGCCGGTGGACTTCCGCACCTACCCCGGCGCGGACCACGCCTTCGACAACGACGACTTCGTCAACCACGACCCCGTGGCCAGCGAGCAGGCCTGGAGCGCCACCACCGACTGGCTGACCCGCACCCTGCCCACCGGCTGACCGGCCCTCCCCCGGCCCGGGCGTCCGGTCAGGGGCAGGCGCAGGGCACCGACGCGCACTTCGGGCAGCCGTGGGCGTACCGCTCCATCGCCGCGTCGAGGTCGACACCGGTCTGGTTGGCCAGGCTGACCACCCACGCGAGCACGTCGGAGAACTCGTGGACGCGCTCCTCGTGGGTGCCCTTGCGGACGGCCTGCGCGAGCTCCCCGACCTCCTCGGCGATCCACGCCACGGTCGCCGGCGTGCCCCGTCCGCGGTCGCGCTCGCCGTAGGTGTCCTCGATGACGCGCTGCAGGTGACCGAGCTCCATGCCGGCCAGCGTACGAGCCGCCGGACCGGCCACCCGGACGGCGGCTCAGTTGAGCGCGGCCCCGCCGGGATCCGGCGGCGTCGGCAGCGCACCGAACCGGTCGACGATCGCGGTCTCGCGCTGCAGCAGCGCGAGCACGGTCCGCAGCCGGGTCGCGGCGTCGCCGCCCTCGAGGACCCGCTGCCGGTCCCCCGGGTCGAGGACCATCCGCTCGACGATCCGGTAGGCGAGGTCCCGCGGCCCGGACTCGACGGCGTCGGTGGTCGCCCCGAGCGTCGTGAGGTACGTGCGGTGCGCGGCGAGCGCCCGCCTCCCGAGCGTCTCGACCTCGGCGTCGCCGGCGGGGTCGGGCTCGGTGAGGAAGCTGACCTCGGCCGTGGTGTACGAGGTGACCGCGGCCTCGTCCAGCGCGTCGAGCCGGAAGCGCCGGGCGCCGCGGGCGACGAGGTGGACGACGGTGCCGTCGCCCGCCTCCGCGAGGGCCATCGCGTCGACGACCGCCTCGCAGCCGACGGCGTGCAGGTCCCGCACGGCGCCGTCGCCGACCTCGTGGCCCTGCCGGATGAGGACGATGCCGAAGCGCCGCTCGTCCTCGGGCTCGGCGGCGAGGCGCTGCGCGAGCTCGAGGTAGCGCGGCTCGAACAGCTGCAGCGGCATCCGCGCACCCGGCAGCAGCACGCCGCCGAGGGGGAAGAGCGGGAGGGAGGGCACGCGATCACTCTAGGCAGACCGGCGGCGACGGCGGACCCGTCGGACCGGGCGGGCGCCGCCGGCCGGGAACCTCAGGCGTGCGACTCCTGCGGGCTCGGCGAGGGGCCGTCGTCGACCGCGCCGGCCGCCGCGCGGCGGATGACCGGCATGACGGTGAGCCCCTGGACGGCGATGCTGAAGAGGACGACGGCGTACGTGGCGGTGACGATGACGGGTCGCTCGCCGACGTCCGGCAGCGAGAGGGCGAGCGCAATCGCGATGCCGCCGCGCAGGCCGCCCCAGGTGAGCAGCCGCACCGTCCACGGACCGAACCGCTGCCGGCTGCGCACGAGGGCCATCGGGATCGACACCGACACGAACCGGGCGGCGACGGTGACGGCGATGACGACGACGCTGGCGAGCACGAGCCCGGGCTCGCCGTCGGCGAAGAGGACGTCGAAGCCGATGAAGGCGAACAGGAGGATGTTGAGCACCTGGTCCAGCAGCTCCCAGAAGCCCTCGACCTGGTGGCGGGTCTCCCCGTAGTACGCGACCTCCTTGCCGGCCGACATGACGAGCCCGGCGGCGACCATGGCCAGCGGCCCGGACACCCCGAGCGCGACGGCGGCGCTGTACCCGCCGACGACCATGGCCAGGGTGATCATCACCTCGACGACGTGGCCGTCGATCGTCCGGCACAGCGTGTAGCCGACCCAGCCGATGGCGACGCCGAAGAGGATGCCCCCGACGGCCTCGCGCAGGAAGATCGTCGCGACCCCGGCCACCGACGGCGCCTCCCCGCCGTGGGCGCCGATGCCGACCGCGCCGGCGAGGACGACGAACAGCACGACGCCGATGCCGTCGTTGACGAGCGACTCGCCGGCGATGAGGTGCCGCAGCCGCTCCGGCACGCGGGCCCGCCCCAGCAGGTCGAGGATGGCGACGGGGTCCGTCGGGCTGATGAGGGCGCCGAAGAGGAAGGCCCACAGCAGGGGGATCCCCACCCCGAAGGCGCCGAACACCGCCCAGGCGCCCACCCCGACGAGCGCCGTGCTCACGAGGGTCCCGAGCACGGCGAGGGTGAGGATGGGGACCTTCTGCTGCAGGAGGCGCCGGGTGTCGAGCCCCAGCGCCCCGGCGAAGAGGAGGATCGCGAGCATCCCGTTGAGGACGAACTCGGTGAAGTCGAGGGTCTTCAGCAGGGTCTCGACCTGGTCGCGCAGCCCGACGCCGACCCCGACCGCGTCGAGGAGCGCGAGCACCCCGGAGGCCAGGGCCGCGGCCAGGGTGACCCCCACGGTCGTGGGGATGCGCAGGAAGCGCTCGTTGAGCCAGGCGAGCAGGGCCGTCGAGCAGAGGAGGACCGCGAAGGACGCCAGCATGCTCAGCCCACCCCGAAGTAGCGCAGCCACACGTACGGCACGCACAGCCCGATGGTGACGGCGGTGACGACGAGGCCGTACCTGGTGAAGGTCCAGAAGGAGATGGGGTGCTCGTTCCGCCTCGCGATGCCGGTGATGACGACGTTGGCGCTGGCCCCGATGGCCGTCGCGTTGCCGCCGAGGTCGGCGCCCAGCGCGAGGGCCCACCACAGGGACTGCCGCTCCGGGGGCAGCCCGTTCCCGGGGCCGACGAGGTCGTGGACCAGCGGCGCCATGGTCGCGACGTAGGGGATGTTGTCGACGATGCCGGACAGGATGCCCGACCCGAGGAGGATGCCCTGCGCCGCGAGGAGGTAGTCCTCCCCGATGGCTCCGGTGAGCTCCCGGGCCAGGACGGTGATGACGCCGTCGTGCACGAGGGCCCCGACCATGACGAACAGGCCGGCGAAGAAGAGCAGCGTCTCCCACTCGACCTCGGCGAGGTACTCCTCCGACGGCATCCGTGAGGCGAGGACGGCCGCCCCGGCGCCGAGCAGCGCGACGAGCGAGGGGTCCAGGTGGGTCCAGTTGTGGGTGAGGAACCCGACGAGCACGAGGCCGAGGATGACGAGCATCCGGCGCAGCAGCGTCGGGTCGGTGATCGTCTCGCGCGGGGTCAGCGCCATGACCGACTCCGCGCGCTCGGGGTCGTAGCGCAGGTGGCGGCCCCACAGGACCCAGGCGAGCCCGACGAAGACGGCGACGAGCACGACGACGACGGGCGCGAGGTGGACGAGGAAGTCGTCGAAGGTCAGCCCTGCGCGGCTGCCGATGATGATGTTCGGCGGGTCGCCGATGAGCGTGGCGGTGCCGCCGATGTTGCTCGCCATCGCCTCGGCCAGGAGGAACGGCACCGGAGCCAGGGCGAGGCGCTCGCAGAGCAGCAGCGTCACCGGGGCCACGAGCAGGACGGTCGTCACGTTGTCCAGCAGGGCCGAGGCGCCGGCGGTGATGACGACGAGCAGCGTCATCATCCGGAACGGCCGGGCCCGCGCCCGCTGCGCCGCCCAGATGGCGACGAACTCGAAGACGCCGGTCCGCCGCAGGATGCCGACGATGATCATCATCCCGAGCAGCAGGAAGATGACGTTCCAGTCGATGCCGGTGTCCTCGGAGAAGAAGACGTCCCGGCCGCGGACGGCGCCGATGAGCACCATCCCCGCCGCACCGGCCAGCGCCACCGCGGTGCGGTTGACCTTCTCGGACGCGATGAGGACGTACGCGACGACGAAGATGCCGACCGCGACGACGGCGGCCACCGTCATGGCGCCTCGCGGGTGGGGCCGGACTGCTCGGGGGTGCCGCGCAGGATGATGTCCTTCTCCAGCCGGCGGCGGATGAGGTCGCTGTCCTGCCCCGCGGCCGCGGCGATGGCGGCGACGACCCGGGACATCGTGATCACGCCGTGGAAGACCCCGTCACGGTCGCGCACGACGAGCATCGGGCTGTGGTGCTCGTCCATCGCCGACGCGATCTCGAGCAGCGTGTCCTCGGGCAGCACCGACGGGGTGTCGTCCGGCGTCAGCCGGCTCTCGTCGAGGAGCTCGCCGATCGTCGACCGGTTGAGGCGCCCGCACATCTCGTCGGCGCCCTTCTCGTCGTAGACGTGGGCGAGGCGCCGGTCGTCGCGCACCCAGCGGGGCAGGACGATGCCGAGCAGCTGGCTGCCGGGGACCACCGCGAGCGGGTCGCCGTCGTCGTCGACGACGAGCAGCGCGGCCAGCCGGTACTCGGCGAGGACGCGCGCGGCCTCGGCGCCGGTCGTCGCGCGGCCGACGGTGGGGACCTGCTCGAGGAGCTCCTGGGCGTGCACGGCGGCTCCTGGGTGTCGGGGGCGGTCGGGGGCGGTCGGGGGAGGTCGGCGGTGCCCGCGGTCAGGGCGCCGCGGCCGGCGCGACCGCCAGGCCCAGCGCCCGGGCGGGGGTGGTCGTCGCCGCGGCCGTGACGTCGGCCTCGGGCAGCCCGGCGACCTCGACGGCCCAGGCCACGCACTCGGCGAGGGTGCTCGTCCCGCCGGCGATGGCTCCGGACCCGGCGAGCCGGGCGGTCCCGTCGTCGACGACGACCTCGAGCCCGCCCAGGGTGTACTCGCCGTCGCCGAGGCCGGTGGCGGGCATGGCGTCGGACACCAGCGCGAGGGCGCCCGGGCCGACGGTCTCGAAGAGCATGCGGACGACCTCGGCGGAGACGTGCGTGCCGTCGGCGATGAGCTCGAGGACGGCCTCGCCGCGGGCCGCCGCCGCGAGCGCCGCCGCCACCGGTCCACCGGCCCGGTGGTGCAGCGGCGGCATGCCGTTGAAGACGTGCGTGACCAGGGCCGGCGCGCCCTGGAGGTCGGCGACCTCGGCCAGGGTGCGGGCCGTCGTCGCGGCGTCGGCGTCGGTGTGCCCCACCGAGGGCCGGATACCGTGCTCGACGAGCGCGCGGAGCAGGTCGACCGCCCCGGGCAGCTCGGGCGCGAGGGTCATGTGGCGCAGGGCGTCCGGGGCGCCGGCCAGCGCGGCGGCCTCGGCGAGCCGGTCGACGAGACCGGGGTCGGGGGCGGCGAGGGCGCCGGGGTCGTGGGCGCCGCGCCGCTCGTGGGCGAGGAACGGCCCCTCGAGGTGGATGCCGGCCAGCACGCCGTCGGCGACGAGCGGTGCCAGCGTCGACACCTGGGCGACGAGGGTGTCGAACGGGGCGGACACGAGGCTCGCCACGAGGTGCTCGGTCCCCATGGACGCGTGGTGCTCCACCGCCCGCGCGGAGTCCGGCCCCCCGAGCTCGGTCCCGACGGCCCCGTGGCAGTGGATGTCGACGAGGCCGCTCACGCTGCCCGACGGTACTCCTTCCCCCGGGCGCACAGACCGGGCGGCTACGGTCACCTGCCCATGGACGTCGGCGAGGTCTGGGACCGGATGCGCGCGAGCGGCGAGGTCGGCCTGACCGGCACCCCGCTCGTCGTCGTCCTCGTCGCGGCGCTCGTCGTCGTCGGGGTGCGTCCGCTGTGGCAGGTGCTGCGGCTCGGGGTGACGCTGGTCCACGAGCTCGGGCACGCGCTGGTCGGCATGCTCGTCGGGCGGCGGTTCACCGGGTTCGTCCTGCGCGGCGACATGTCCGGGGCCGCCGTCACCGTCGGTCGGGCGCGAGGGCCGGGACGGGCCGTGACGACGTGGGCCGGCTACCCCGCGCCGGCCGTCGTCGGGGGTGCCGGCGTCTGGCTCGGCGCCCACGGCTGGGCGGGCGCCGTGCTCGCGGCGGTCGTGCTCGTCCTGCTGCTCACCCTCCTGCGGGTGCGCTCCGGCCTGACCCTGCTCGTCGTCCTCGTCGTCGGAGCGGCGACGGCCTGGGTCTGGTGGGCCGGCGAGGACCTACTGCGCGCCCAGGTCGTCGTCGGGGCGGGGCTCGTCCTCGTGGTCGGCGCCTGGCGGCACCTCGGGGCGGTGACGGCGAGCCACGAGCCCGGCAGCGACGTGGCCGTCCTCGCCCGCCTCACCCACCTGCCGCGGGTGCTCTGGGTGGCGTCCTTCGCGCTGGTCTGCGCCGGGGCCACGTGGGTCGCCGCCGACACCGTGCTCGCGACGCTGCGCACCGGCTGACCGGGGTCCGCCACACCCCTGGCCGGGGACGTGCGGCGGGGCGGCGGCGTCCGCACCGCCCCCGAGCGCGTACAGTGGACGTCAGCGGTCCCGCCCCGTTCTGCCTCGGGGCCCGCTTTCTTTGATGTCGATGCCTGAGTGACGGACCTCGTCCGCACCGTGCGCCGCGGCCCCAGAGCCCGCCCGGCAGAACATCCCGCGTCGACGCCCCCGGCCCCGTGCCGCGCGTGCCGACACCAGTACCTGGAGTTCACATCACCGTGTCCACTGACACCTTCGGCGCGCTCGGCGTGCCCTCGTCCCTCGTCGACGTCCTCGCCTCCGGCGGGATCACGACGCCCACCCCCATCCAGGCCGCGACGCTGCCGGACTCCCTCGCGGGTCGCGACGTCCTCGGCCGCGGCCGCACCGGCTCGGGCAAGACGGTGGCCTTCCTCCTGCCCCTGCTCACTCGGCTCGCGCAGAGTCGCAGTTCGCGGACGCCCAAGCGGCCCCGGGCCCTCGTCCTCGCCCCGACGCGCGAGCTCGCCACCCAGATCGAGGAGGCGATGGCGCCGCTGGCCCGCGCCCTCGGTCTCACCTCCCGCACCGTCTTCGGCGGCGTCGGGCAGGGCCCGCAGGTCGCGGCGCTGCGCCGCGGCGTCGACGTGGTCGTCGCCTGCCCCGGCCGGCTCGAGGACCTCGTCGGACAGGGCCACGTCTCCCTGGCGAACGTCGAGGTCACCGTCGTCGACGAGGCCGACCACATGGCCGACCTCGGCTTCCTGCCGCAGGTGCGCCGGCTGCTCGACGCGACGCCGCGCGGCGGCCAGCGCATGCTCTTCTCGGCGACGCTCGACGCCGGCATCGGCGTGCTCGCCTCGCGCTACCTCGTCGAGCCGGTGACCCACGAAGCCGACTCCGCGCAGTCGCCGGTGAGCGCGATGACCCACCACGTCCTGCACGTGTCGTCCGCGGCGCACCTGCCGGTGCTGCTCGACCTCACCTCGGCGCCGGGCCGGACCATCGTCTTCACCCGCACCAAGCACCGCGCCAAGCGGCTCGCCCGCCAGCTCAACGACGCCGGGGTCCCGGCCGTCGAGCTGCACGGCAACCTCAGCCAGGGTCAGCGCACCCGCACCATGGAGGCGTTCCACAGCGGCGCCGCGCAGACCCTCGTCGCCACGGACATCGCCGCCCGCGGCATCCACGTCGACGACGTCGCGCTCGTCGTCCACGCCGACCCGCCGGTCGAGCACAAGGCGTACCTTCACCGCTCCGGCCGCACCGCGCGCGCCGGCGCCGCGGGCACCGTCGTCACGCTGATGACCGACGAGCAGGTGCGTGACGTGCGCGACCTGACCCGCAAGGCGGGCATCCGGCCCACGATCACCCGGGCCCACGCCCAGCACCCCGTCCTCGCCGAGCTCGCGCCCGGTGAGCGGACCCGGGAGGGCGCGTACGTCGCGGCCGCACCGGCCGGTGGGTCGCGTGGCGGCCGGGGCGCGGGCGAGCGGGCCGGAGGGTCCGGTCGTGGTGGCGGCCGCCGTCCGGGACGCGGCTCGCGCGCGGGCGGTCACGGTCGCGGGCAGGGCTCCGAGCAGCGCTCGGGCGGTCCCGGCGGCGGGTCCGGCGGCAGCCGGCGGCGCGGGTCGCGGCGCGGCGCCGGGCAGCCCTCCGGGGCCTCCGGCGGGTCCCGGCCGGCCAGGTCGGCGGCCTCCTTCTCGGAGCGGTCGGCTCCCCGCCGCTCCCGCTGACCCCGGGGTCCGGGGCGCAGCCCGGCGGCGCCCGACCTCACGCAGACGGACGGCCCCCGGCACGCAGTGCGTGCCCGGGGGCCGTCCGTTCCTGCTGCCGGCGACTAGCGGCGGAGCCGGAAGGTGCTCGTCACCGTCTGGCCGTTCCACGGGACGTGGACGACGACCGTGTACGTGACCCCGGTCCGCGGCAGGTCACCGGTGCGCAGCAGGTAGACCCACTCGCCGTTCTCGTACGTCATGTCGCCGGTGGCGACGACCTCGCCGTCGAGCTCGACCGTGACGTAGGGCTCGAGGAACGTCGGCACCGTGCCGTCCTCGGCGGTGAAGGTGGTCTTGACCGGGACGGTCGAGCCCTTCTTCACCGAGACGCCGTCCCGGCCCAGCTGACCCGTGACGCCCGGGGTGTCGAGCGTCGGGTTCGGCGACAGGCCGACGAGCACGGGGTCGTGGTCGCTGACCCGGTACTCGTCCGGCGCGTAGAGGCTCTCGATCTGGTCCGCCGACTTGAAGTTGGTGTTGTAGTCGAGGATCGCCGGCTCGTCGGCGTTGATGTGGTAGTCCGCGGTGCCGGTGACCTGGCCGGTCAGCGACTCCGAGGCCATGGCCTGGTCGAGGTAGCCCCACTGGCCGTCGAACACGTAGGAGTAGGCGTCCTCGCCCTGGTACTTCTCGACGAGGTTGGTGAAGCCGCCCTCCTCCAGCGTGCGGATCGGGGTCTCCTTCGCGTACGAGTTGTAGTCGCCGACGAGGAGGACGTCCTCGTCACCGGTGCCGGTCGGGTCGGAGTCGAGCCACTCCAGGAGCGCCCGCACCGCGGTGGTGCGCACGACGGCGCAGTTGCCCTGGCCGTCGCCGGTGTCGGGCGTCTCGCAGGCGGAGCCCTTGGACTTCAGGTGGTTGACGTCGGAGACGAAGACGCCACCGGTCGCGTTGACCTCCCAGGCCTGGGCCAGGGACGGACGGTTGCGCGGCGAGGCGTCGCCGCCGGTGACGAACTCGTCGGTGTTGAGCACCGCGGTCGTGCCGACCGGGGTGACGACGGACGGCTTGTAGAGCAGGCCGACCTTGATGGCGTCGTCGCCGAGGGCGTCGACCTGGCCGGTGCCCGCGTCCGCGTCGATGTACGCGTACGTGCCGGCGCCGACCTTCGCGTTCACCGCGTCGACGAGGTACCGCAGGGTCGAGCCCGCGCCGTAGCCGTCGTTCTCGATCTCGTTGACGCCGATGACGTCCGCGTCCATCGTGCTGATCGCGGCGACGGTCTTGGCCGTCTGGCGGTCCAGCTCGAGCTGGTTGTCGGCGCCACGGCAGTCCAGCGGCGGGCCGCTGACGCCGCCGGTGCACCCGCGGAAGTCGGTGAAGTAGTTGAGTAGGTTCATGCCGGCGACCTGCACGTCACCGCCGACCTCCGGCGGGCCGCTGGGGCGCGGGTTGTTCGCGACGAAGGTGATGCCGTCCCCGCTCTGGTCGAGCGGACGCAGGCGCCAGTTGTTCGGGCTCGCGTTGTTGCCCGCCCAGCCGTAGGTCATGACCCCCGTGGCGCCGGTGACGGTGTCGCCGCCGCGCAGGGTGTTCTCGGCGCTCAGCGGCTGCCCACCGCGGCCCCAGACGATCGGGTCCGGGTTCTGGTTCTGCAGCGTGTCGTCGATGATGAGCCGGTTGAGGTCGTTCTTCGCCTGGAGGGCGTTGGCCTCGGGACCGGGCGCCACGACGTTCGTCGGCTGCTGGAGGCGGCCGCCGGAGCTGACCGTCACCTGGGCGAAGCGACCGAGCAGGTAGTGCTCGGTCACCGACAGCGTCTGCGACATCGTCACGAGCATGCCCTCGTAGCGCTCCGCGGTCCCCGCGTCGGCGAACGGCAGGGTGACCTCGGTGGGGGCGACGGAGCCGGTGCCGCAGGCCTCGGTCGCGCTGACCGAGGAGATCTGGGTCTGGCCCTGGAACTCGCTAGCCGAGCCGGTGACCCGGACGACGTCGCCCTCGCTCACCGTGTCGGCGCCGCCGGTGAAGACGAAGATGCCGTCGGAGGTGGCGGGGTCGCCGTCACCCTTCAGGTCCTGGAGGTAGTAGCCGCGCAGGGCGGGCGCCGGGCCCTCGTAGTCCGCGACGACGACGCCCTTGGTCGTCACCGGGCCGGTGACGGCGGCGGTGGCGCCGGAGCCCTGGATGTCGTAGACCGGGGTGAAGCCCGCGTTGCAGGTGTCGACGACGGAGAAGGTCGAGGTGAAGTCCGCGGCCAGCGTGTCCGGCGGGTCGTTGGTGTCGACGTCGCTGACCCCGTCGGCGGCGACCGTCAGGGTGCAGGACTCGCCGTCCTGGAGGTCCGTGGCCGGGTCGACGGTCCAGTCGGTGGGCCCGCCGCCGAGCGTGACGGGCACGACGCCGGAGGCGGTGCAGGTCAGCGAGACGGCGCCGTCGGCGAGGGCGACGGCCTCGCTGAAGCCGACGACCGGCGACTGCGCCGGGGCCGCGGTGCCGCCGTCCTCGGGGGTCACCGAGGTCACGGTCGGCGCGGCGTCCTCGACCGGGCCACAGCTGGCGGTGTGCGCGCCGAGCCCGCCGAAGGTGTTGTTCGGGAAGCCGTCCCACTGGGCGGCGGGGTCGAAGGCGTCGTCGGTCGTCGTGTCGCCGACGCAGATCGTCGCCTTGCGGCGGAGGGTGTTGTCCGCGGTGCTCGTGTCGCCGGTGCCCCACTCGGTGTTCGGCCGCTCGCCGACCCGGCCGATCGAGTCGAGCACGGCGTCGCCCTTGCGCAGGACGATCGCGTCGTCGCCGTTGAACCAGCCGGAGCCGTTGGTCTGGTCGGCCTGCGCGATGATCTCGGGCGCGGCCGAGGACTGCGCGAGGACGAACACGTCGCCACTGGCCACCGTGCCGCTGAGGTTCACCGTGAGGCTCGGCGAGGTGCCGCCGTTGAAGTACATCTGGATCTTGTAGGCCCCGGCGCCGAGGTCGACCGGCGCGGCGGTGCCGTTGTAGATCTCGAGCGCCTTGTTGTTGCTCGATCCCTCCACGTACTCCGAGATGAACAGGTCTCCGGCGGCGGCCGACGCAGGGGGTGGCGTCAGCGCGACGGGTGCGGCCACGACGAGGGCGCCGGCGGCGACCCTTCCGACGAGCCGACGCAACGGCGTGCGGTTCATGCATCCTCCAGGGGTCGTGCGGGGAGCCGCCGACCTGTCATCGACACCTCGACCCGCGCACGTGCGCGGCGAACGTAACACCGCATCGCGCCGGGCGACAGTGGGACGAGGTCTCCGCCGTGTGAACAGGGGGATAACTGTCGGATAGCGCCGACAGACCCGCCCTCGGACTGTCGAAGGTCACGTAGCCGCAGGTCAGCGGCACACTGCCGGCTCGGGCGCCGGGCTAGCGTCGAAGCGGCCGGACGCAGGGTGCGCCCGGCCGGCACGGAACGAAGGAGAGGCACGTGGCCTACAGCAAGGGCGACAAGGTCAGCTGGAAGACCTCCCAGGGGAGCACCCACGGGAAGGTCGTCGAGAAGAAGACCAGCGAGTTCCAGTTCGACGGGCAGAAGTTCAAGCCCGAGGACGACGACCCGTACTACATCGTCGAGTCCGACAAGACCGGCTCGAAGGCGGCGCACAAGGAGTCCGCGCTGTCGAAGCGGTCATGAGTCCGGTCCCGCCGAAGGACGTCCAGCAGGCCGCCCAGCGCGCGGTCGACTGGATCGAGGACGGCAAGGCCGGCTCGAACTTCACCGACACCGGCCGCACCCGCGCGCGGCAACTGGCGAAGGGCGAGGACGTCAGCGACGAGGTCATCGGCAAGATGCACGCCTACTTCGCCCGGCACTCCGTGGACAAGGACGCCGACGGCTTCACGCGCGGGTCCGACGGCTACCCCAGCCCCGGCCGCGTGGCCTGGGACGCCTGGGGCGGCGACCCCGGTGAGCGGTGGGCCAACTCGGAGTACGACAAGCAGCACAAGGACGACTGAGCCGTCCCCGTCGCGGCGCCGGGCAGGGGGGCCCGGCGCCGCGACGGCGGTCGTCGCCTCCTCGGCCGGGTCAGGGCGAACGGCCGGGTCAGGTCGAGCGGTCGGTGAGGTGGCGGGGGTCGTCTGTGAAGACGTGCCGGGCCCGCCCCTCGTCGGTCGCGGTGGCGACCCGCACCAGGCCGGTCTTCTCCAGGACCCGGCAGGAGGCCGGGTTCTCCGCGTAGGCGTCGGCCCACACCGGGAGCCCGAGCTCCCGGCCGACGCCGGCGAGGACCTGGGCCAGCTCGGTGCCGAGCCCCTGTCCCCACGCCGACCGGGCCAGGGCATACCCGATCCAGAGCCGCGGCGCACCGCCTCCCTCGGTGACGACGCGCAGCATCCCGTCGCCGACGACCGTGCCGCCGACCTCGAGCACGACGCCACGCACGACGCGGTCGGCCCCCGGGGCCACGGGCCGCCCGTCGGTCAGGCGCAGGCGGAGCCGCTCGACGACGCCCGCGCGGTCGAGCACCCCGTGCGAGAGGTGGCGCACCACCTCGGGGTCGGACCGGTAGGCCCAGATGGCGTCGACGTCGTCGAGACCGACGAGGCGCACCAGGCCCCGAGGGCTCCGGCGCGGCCAGTCCAGCCGCGCGGGGTCCGGGAGGAGGGCGCGGTCCGGGGCCCGGTCAGACACCGCCGGTGGGGTGCTCGTAGGAGCCGGTGGCGGTGCGGACGAACTTCACGAGGACGTCGGCCATCGCCTCGGGCTCCCAGGAGTGACCGGAGCCCGGGACCTCGGCGACCGTCGCCCCCGGGAGGGCGTCCGCAATCCGCTCGGCGGCCTCGGGCATCCCGGGGAAGGTCTCCGTCCCGTAGACGGCGACGACCGGGACCTTGACGTCGTCGGCCAGGCTGCCGTCCTCGAGCACCGCCGTCGCCCAGGCGAGGGACTGGGCGTCGGCCACCTTCGAGCGTGCGGAGGCGGCGATGTCCGGCCAGGCCGGCGACGCCTTCGCGCCGGCCAGCCACTCCGGCGGCATGTCGCGCATGTACGTCTCGGTCGCGGCCTCGAGGTCGCCGTCCTCGACCTGGCGCTCGAAGTCCGACGCCCACTCGGCGGTCTCGGCCGCGGGCGCCGACACCGGCGCCTCCCACAGGACGAGCCCGTCGACCGGCAGACCGGCGGCCGCGGCGCGCAGGGCGATCGAGCAGCCCGAGGAGTGCCCGCACAGCACCGCCGACCCGCCGACGTGCTCGAGCAGCGCGGACAGTGCCCCCAGCTCGGCGTCGAGGTCGGCGTCGCCGCCGGTCTCGGTCTCGCCGCGGCCGAGCCGGTCGAAGACGACCGCGGTCACGCCGTTCTCCCCCGCGAGGCGCGCGGTCTCGGTCGTCACGGGGTCTTCGGCCCGGAACGGCCCGGCCCCGGCGACGAACACGAGCGCGGGCCCCTCGCCGTGGGCGTCGTAGGCGACGCGGTCGCCGCGGGTCGTGCTGACGAACTCGGTCATGCGGGCCTCCCGGGGCCGAGATGGACGTTCGACACCACTGAAGCAGACCCGACCGACAGGAACATCCGCGGCGGCGCGTGACTTGGCTCTGAGGTACCAGTTCGGCGGTCGCGCCCTCCCCGGCCGGCCGCCCCCCCCCGCCCCCACAGGAGTTGATGCACGTGAAGCAGCGAGCTCTCGGAGACGCACAGGTCAGCGCGATCGGCCTCGGCGGCATGCCGATGTCCATCGAGGGTCGTCCCGACGAGGCGCGCTCGGTGTCGGCGATCCACGCCGCGCTCGACGCCGGCGTGACCTTCGTCGACACCGCGGACGCCTACCACCGCGACCCCGGCGAGGTCGGCCACAACGAGGCCCTCATCGCCAAGGCGCTGAAGTCCTACGGCGGCGACACCTCGTCGGTCGTCGTCGCCACCAAGGGCGGGCACCTGCGGCCCGGCGACGGCTCGTGGACCCAGAACGGCCGTCCCGAGTACCTCAAGGAGGCCGCGAGGGCGTCGGCCCAGCGCCTCGGCGTCGACGCCATCGGCCTCTACCAGTTCCACCGGCCGGACCCCGACGTCCCCTACGCCGAGTCCGTCGGCGCGCTGCGCGAGCTCCTCGACGAGGGCGTCATCCAGCGTGCGGGCATCTCGAACGCGTCCGTCGCCCAGATCGACGAGGCCAACGAGGTCCTCGGCGGCCGCCTGGTGTCGGTGCAGAACCAGTTCTCGCCGGCCTTCCGCTCCTCGCGCGCCGAGCTCGAGCACTGCGCCTCGCTCGGCGTCGCCTTCCTGCCGTGGAGCCCGCTCGGCGGCATCAAGAAGGCCGGTGACCTCGGGTCCGAGCACTCCGCCTTCGCCGAGGTCGCCGAGGCCCACGGCGTCTCGCCGCACCAGGTCGCCCTGGCGTGGGAGCTCGCGCTGGCCGACGTCGTCCTGCCGATCCCGGGCGCCTCGCGTCCGGAGTCGATCACCGACTCGGTCAACGCCGCCGACCTCGAGCTCGCCGCCGACGAGGTCGCCCGGCTCGAGTCCGACGGCTGACCCCGCCTCCTCGTCCGACCGACGACGAGGTCGCCCGGCTCGAGTCCGACGGCTGACCCCGCCTCCTCGTCCCACCGACGACGACGGCCCGCGCCCTCCTGGACGGCGCGGGCCGTCGTCGTCGGTCCACCCCGACACCCCGGTTCGTCACCGAGACCCCACATCCGAACCGGGGCCTCGGCGACATTTCGGGGTCACCCCGAAATGTCCAGCGGGATGCCGGGTGCCGGCCCACCCCGACACCCCGGTTTGTCACCGAGACCCCACATCCGAACCGGGGCCTCGGCGACATTTCGGGGTGACCCCGAAATGTCCAGCGGGCGGGGGCGGGGGCGGGGGCGGGGGCGGCTCAGCCGAGATGGCCGCGGACGGAGGCGTGGCCCTTGAGGAGGTTGCGGGCGATGGTGCGGCGCTGGATCTCGTCGGTGCCCTCGTAGATGCGCAGCAGCCGCAGCTCGCGGTACCAGCGCTCCAGCGGCAGCTCGCGCGTGTAACCCATGCCGCCGTGCACCTGGAGCATCCGGTCGACGATCTCGTTGGCGTGGACGCCACCGTAGAGCTTGGCCATCGACTGCGCCTGCCGTGAGTCCTGGCCCTGGTCGACCTGCCAGGCCGCCGACAGCACGAGCCAGCGCAGCGCCTCGATGTCGACCGCGGAGTCGGCGATCATCCACTGGATGGCCTGCCGCTCGGCGATCGGCTCGCCGAAGGTCACCCGGTTGCGGGCCCACTCCATGCCCATCTCGACCATCCGCTCGCAGCCGCCGAGCGCCCGCGCCGGCAGCAGGTAGCGGCCCTTGCCGATCCACTGCATCGCGAGGGCGAACCCCTTCCCGACCTCGCCGAGCACTGCCGACGACGGCACCCGGACGTCCTCGAAGGTCAGGGCCGCCGGTCCCCACTCGCCCATGGTGTCGATCTGGTGGGAGGTCCAGCCCATGTCGCGGTCGACGAGGAAGCACGTCACGGACTCCCCGGTCCGGCCCTCCTTGTGCTTCTCGGGGTCGGTGACGGCGAAGACCATGACGAAGTCGGCCTCGTTGCCGCCGGTGATGAAGGTCTTCTCGCCGTTGATGACCCAGTCGTCGCCGTCCTGCCGGGCCGAGGTGCGGATGGCCCGGGCGTCGGAGCCCGCACCCGGCTCGGTGATGGCGAAGCAGCTCTTCCTCGTGCCCTCGATCGTCGGGCGCAGGTACTCCTCCTTCTGGGCGTCGTTGGCGTTGTAGAGGATGTTGTCGGCGTCGCCGGCCAGCCGGAACGGCACGAAGGACCGGCCGAGCTCGATCTCGATGAGCGCCGCCATGAGCGCCGACAGCCCCATCCCGCCGTACTCCTCGGGGGTGAGGACCCCGAAGAAGCCGGATTCGCGGGCGAGGTCCTGCAGGCGCTTGTGCTCGTCGGCGGGCAGCCCGCGCTCGCCCCTGCGCTCCCGGGTGAGGACGTCCTGCTCCAGCGGCATGACCTCCTTCTCGACGAAGGTCCGCACCCACTGCCGGATGTCGCGCTCGTCGTCGGTGAGGTTCAGGTCCATGGGTCAGGCCTCCTGGGAGTGGTCGGGCTGGTCGGGGGTCGGGGTGGTCGGGTGCTCGGGATCGGCAGGACGGACCGGGGGGTCGGCGGGGGGCGACGCACTCGCCGGGGCGGCTGACCGGGCGTCGGCGGCCGGTGGGGAGAAGCGGGCCCGCAGCTCGCGCTTGAGCACCTTCATGCTCGGCCCCAGGGGCAGGGCGTCGACGACCTCGACCCGGCGCGGGTACTTGTGCTTGCCGAGCCGCTCGCGCGACCAGGCGACGAGCTCGTCGGGGTCGAGGGTCGCGCCGTCGGCGGGGACGACGACGGCGCACACCTCCTCACCCTGCACCTCGTCCGGCAGCCCGATGACGGCGACCTGCCCGACGGCCTCGTGGCGGGAGAGGACGTCCTCGACGTCGCGCGGGTAGACGTTGAAGCCGCCCCGGATGACGAGGTCCTTGGTGCGGTCGACGATCCGGACGAAGCCCTCCTCGTCCTTGACGCCGATGTCGCCGGTCCGGAACCAGCCGTCGACCATCACCGCGGCGGTGGCGTCGTCGTCGTCGAGGTAGCCGGCGAAGACGTTGTGACCACGCACGACGACCTCGCCGCGCTCCCCGGTCGGCCGCAGCTCGATCCGCTCGGGGACGGCCTCGTTGGCGATCTCGACCTCGACGCCCCAGATGGGATGGCCGATCGTGCCGGCCCGCCGGCCGAACAGCCGCTGGTTGGACGTCGCCGTGGGCGAGGTCTCGGACAGCCCGTAGCCCTCGTGGATCGGCGTTCCGAAGACCTCCTCGAACCGCTCGAGGACGACGACCGGCAGCGACGCGCCGCCGGAGACGCAGTCCCGCAGCGCGGGCAGGCGCTCGGCGTCCTTCGCAGCCTCGAGGAGCTGGACGTACATCGTCGGGACGCCCATGAAGATCGTCGCGCCCTCACGGACCATGAGGTCGATGGCCTCGGCGGCATGGAAGCGCGGCTGCAGGACGAGGGTGGTGCCGAGCCGGAACGTCGTGTTCATCGCCACCGACTGCCCGTAGACGTGGAAGAGCGGCAGGCTCCCCATGACGACGTCGTCGCGGCGGATCTCGTTGCCGTCGAACGCGTTCGTCGTCGCGTTCATCACGAGGTTCAGGTGGGTGAGCAGGGCGCCCTTGGGCAGGCCCGTCGTCCCCGAGGTGTAGAAGACGACGGCCGTGTCCGACGGGTCCCGCGAGACGTACGTGCGCAACGGCTCGGCGCCGTCGCCGAGGCCGGCGAGGCTCACCGCGGGGATGCCGACCTCGTCCGCCGCCGCGCCGCCGAGGTCGGCGAGCGCGTCGTGCCGCAGCAGCACCCGGGCGCCGGAGTGCCGCAGGACGTAGCCGATCTCGCGGGCGCCGAGCAGCGTCGGCACCGGGACGACGACACCGCCGGCCGCGAGGATGCCGTAGTAGGCGGTGACGAAGCCGGTGACGTTCGGGGCGAGCAGCGCCACCCGGGTGCCGGGGCCGACGCCGCGCTCCCGGAGGTCGGCGGCCACCCGCAGCGCGTCCTGCCAGAGCGTCGCGTAGTCGGTGCGCCGGTCCCCCTCGACGACGGCGAGGCCGTCCGGCCGGCGCCGGGCGGACTCGGCGAGCAGCACGGCGAGGGACAGGGTGGCCATGCGGCGCCTCCTGGGGATCGACGGTGACCGGGATGCTCCCCTCAGCCTCGCTCCCCGGACCGCGTGAGGACACCCTCCGCGACCGACTTTCCCGCCCCATCCGCGAAAGCCGGGGTTCGCCGGGGAAGACCAGGCCCGCGAACCCCGGGTTTCCCCTGCGACCCGCCGAGTCTGCGCGACTTTCCCGCCCCATCCGCGAAAGCCGGGGTTCGCCGGGGAAGACCAGGCCCGCGAACCCCGGGTTTCCCGTGCGACCCGCCGAGTCTGCGCGACTTTCCCGCCCCATCCGCCAAAGCCGGGGTTCGCCGGGGAAGACCGGGCCCGCGAACCCCGGGTTTCCCGTGCGACCCGCCGAGTCTGCGCGACTTTCTCGCCCCATCCGCCAAAGCCGGGGTTCGCCAGGGAAGACCGGCCACGCGAACCCCGGGTTTCCCGTGCGAACCCCGGGTTGTGCATGCGAACCCGCGTGCCCCCGCGCCCGACGCCGCAGCCCTGACGCCCTCCCCACCACATCCGGTCCGCCCCACGGCCGCGCCTCGTACGCTGGTGGGCGTGGCGACGAAGCAGACGGCCGGGACGACGGTGCGGTTCAGCGGTGAGGTCGAGGTCATCGGGTCGACGGCGCTCGTGCGGCTGCCCGCCGACGCCAGCCGCGACCTGCCCTCGCGCGGCCAGGTCGCGGTGCACGCCACGGTCGCCGGGCACCGGGTGGACACCGTCGTCGAGCCCGACGGTCGGCGCGGCCACTGGTTGCGGGTCGGCCCGGAGCTGACGAAGGCCGGGGTGGCCGAGGGCGACACCGTCGAGGCCGAGCTCGAGGTCGCGGAGGACTGGCCGGAGCCCGAGGTGCCCGCGGACCTGTCCGCCGCGCTGGACGACGCCCCGGAGCACATCCGCGACGTCTGGGCCGACATCACCCCGATGGCGCGCTGGGAGTGGGTGCGCTGGGTGGGCGCGACGAAGAGCGAGGACACCCGGGCCAAGCGGGTCCGGGTGAGCCTGGACAAGATGGACCACGGCAAGCGGCGTCCGTGCTGCTTCGACCTGTCCTCGTGCACCGACCCCGACGTCGCCAAGAGCGCCAAGCTGCCCGACCGCGCCTAGGACGTCCGCCGCCGGCGCGCCCGATCGCGTCGAGGACGCCCGCCGGCCCCGCGGCCGAGCGACGAGGTCGTCCGCCGCCGGCGCTGCCGAGCGCCACGAAGACAGCCGCCGCCGGCGCGCCCGAGCGCCACGAAGACGTCCGCCGCCGGCGCGCCCGAACGCGCCTAGGACGTCCGCCGCCGGCGCTGCCGAGCGCCACGAAGACGTCCGCCGTCGGCAAGCCCCATCGCGTCGAGGACGCCCGCCGCCGGCGTCACCGCGCTGCTGCTCTCGTCCTTCGCCTCGGTCCACTGCCGGGCCCTCCAGCAGCGCGCCCGAGTGACGAGGACGTCCGCCGCCGGCGTGGCCGAGCGCCATTGGAAAGTCAGCCCCCGGCGCGCCCGAGCGACGAGGACGTCCGGCCGTGTGCCCGCTCGCTCAGCGGTCCCGCCGCCAGACGACGACGGCCGCGGCGAACGCGGCCACGGCCACGGCCCCCGCGAGGACGGCCTGGGTGGCCTTCGTCGGCCGGGGCTCCCCGTCCGGGGCGACGCCGAGGGCGCGGTGGACCCGGTCGCTCGCGCGGGTCCGCACGTCCAGCTTGGCGCCGAGGGCGTCGATCGTCTCCGCCAGGTCCTGGCGGGTCGCGGCGATGT
Organism: Phycicoccus flavus; assembly: GCF_004025965.2. Lineage (GTDB taxonomy): Bacteria > Actinomycetota > Actinomycetes > Actinomycetales > Dermatophilaceae > Phycicoccus > Phycicoccus flavus. Next base: position 37,410 of record NZ_SAYU02000039.1, read on the forward strand.
GGGCCTCGATGACGTCCGGGTCCGTGGTGTCCCCGAGGGGCTCTCGCGGGCCGGGCGCCGCGGGCCGGGCCGCAGCGGGGTCGTGGGTGCTCATGGTGTCCTTCCCTCCGGCGTCGCCGCCGTCGTGTGCGGGTGCCGGACCGCCTCGACGTCGGCCTTGAGGCTGTCGGCGCTGTGCCGGACGGGCGGCGTGGCCTCGGCGACCTGACGCCTCCCCACCAGGGCGACGACACCGGCGACGAGGAGCAGGGCGACACCGACCAGCAGCGCCGCGAGCCACGCGTCGAGGACGAGCGCCAGCGCGAGCACCGCGGCCGCGACGAGCGCCCCGACCCCGAAGAGCGCGACGACCCCGGCGGTCCCGAACAGCCCGGCGCCGACCCCGGCGTGCCGCACCGACTCCTGGAAGTCGACCTTCACCAGCGCCATCTCCGACCGCACGAGATCGGACAGGTCCTGGCTCATCCGCGCGACGAGCTGACCGGTCGAGGCGTCCTCCGGCGTCGGGGTCGGCGAGGCAGCGGCCGTCACGACGACGACCTCTGCGCCGAGGCGGCCGCCGTCGTCACCCCGGCGGTCGGGTCCGGGTCGGGGCGCTGCGCGTCCCCGTCCGGTCCCCGGTCGCGCCCGACGGTGGCGCTCGCCGTGTGGCCGATCCTGCGTCCCGCGTCGCTCACCGTGGCTCCGACGGCGCGGCCGGCCTCCCGTCCCTTCCGCAGCGCCACCTGCCGGGTCCGGTCCCTGCCCTTGCGGACCGTCGGGCTCGACCACAGGTCCCGGGCCGTCGCGGCGATCTCGTCGTACCGCTCCCTCCCCGCGCGGGCGCCGAGCACGTAGCCCACTCCCGCCGCGGCCAGGATCGTCAGCTTCGACATCGTGTCGTCCTCTCGCTCGGACCGCCGAACGGGCGGGCCGGTGGTCGGGTGTCAGGGGGGTCCTACCCCGCTGCCGGCCGTGCCACACCGCCCACGGGCACGGCGGCTCCGACGGCTGGTCCCACATGCGCGCGGCCGCGCCCTCGCCGGCCCACGGGTCCCGGACGGATCCGGACGCGGACCGTCCGCAAGCCGTCCTAGCGTCGGTCGCGTCCACGACCCGAGGGGAGCACGACCATGACCGACGACCACCAGCTCACTCCGCCCGAGATCGCGGCGGCCGAGCCCGCGGACTGGCGCTACGTGCTCGGCCGCCTCAAGACCCGGTTCCGCACACCCGACTTCGCGACCGGATCGGCCCTCGTCGCCGACCTCGGGTCGCTGACGGCCGAGGGCCGCCGCCCGCAGGTGACCCTGTCCGAGACCGACGTCGTCGTCGCCGTGCCCGGACGCGCGGACGCCGGCATCACCCGCGGCGACGTCGAGGCCGCGGAGCGGATCACCGAGGCCGCGCGCCGCCACGGCGCCACCCCCGACCCGGGTGGCGTCACGCAGGTCGAGCTCGGGCTCGACACCTCCGGCCCCGACGGGCTCGCCCCCTACTACGCCGCGCTGCTCGGTTCCGAGGTGCAGCGCGGCGAGCCGGTGGACGTCAGCGGCCAGGCGCCCACCGTCTGGTGGCAGACCCCCGAGCCCGCCGACGACGGCGACCCGCTGCCCGACCCGGTCGTCCCGCAGCGCTGGCACCTCGACGTGTGGGTCGGCCACGACGAGGGTCCGCGCCGGCTGCAGGCGGTCCTCGACGCCGGGGGCCGGCTGGTCAGCGACGCCGCCGCGCCGTCGTACTGGGTCATCGAGGACGCCGACGGCAACCGGTCCTGCATCTGCACCCCGGCGAACCGCGACGGCTGAGCCGGCCCACCCGAGGGTCCGGTCCACCCGACCCGACCCGCCCACGACGCCACGCCCCGCAGGCTCTCGACGGCGCCGGGCGCCCGCCGGCCGGGCGGGCGCGAGACCGCCGGCCCCTCGACCGGACCCGACCGGCGTCGCACCCTCAGGCGCGGTGCTCCGCGACCCAGGCGTCGAGCGCGGACAGGACGGTCTCGCGCACGTCGTGCCGGGGCACGAACCCGAGCCGCTCCCGCGCCTTGGCCATGGAGAACATCGGCGCCCGGCCGATGTGGTCGAGCGTGACGGCCGCGTTGTCCTCGCCGGCGCGGGCGGCGAACTCCGCCCAGGGCACGAGCTCGATCCGCGGCTCGTGCCCGAAGTGCCGCGCCACGAGCTCGGCGTAGCCGCGCAGGGTCAGCGCCTCGGTGCAGACGCTGTTGAAGCTCTCGCCCGTCGCCGCCTCCGGCTGCTCGAGGCAGGCCCGGTGCAGGTCGGCGACGTCCTCGGCGTGCACGTGGTGGATCGTCTCCAGACCGCGGTCCGGCAGCAGGCACGACCCGTCGGCCCGCAGCGCGTCGACGACGGCGGGGTCGAGGTTGCCGGACGGGCCGATCGGCATCCACCCGGGACCGCTGATGTGGCCGGGGTGGACGACCGAGGCCCGCACCCGGTCCTGCCCGCCGAGGTAGCGCTCGACGGCGAGCTTGCCGACGCCGTAGTCGCCGTAGGGGTCCTTGACCGCGTCCTCGGTCGTCGGCACGACCGCGCTGCGCCCGTAGGACCACACGGTGCCGGTGTGCACGAGGTGCTGGCCGTCCAGCGCCTCGACGAGCTGCCGGGCCTGGTCGGTGGTGAAGCAGGTGAGGTCGACGACGGCGTCCGGGCGCTGCTCGGCGACGAGCGCGCCGAAGGTGCCGTCCGCCTCCGCGGCCTCCCGGTCGCAGACGACCGGGCGCGCCTCGTCCCAGGCGGGGTCGGGGTGGTAGGGCGTGGCCCGGCCGCGGGTCACCACCGTGACCTCGTGGCCGTCGCGGACGAGTCCGGGCACCAGCCAGGTGCCGATGTGTCCGGTGCCTCCGACGACGACGACTCGCATCCGGCGACGCTAACCCACGGGTGGGCGACCCCGGTCCGCCGGGGAGTCGGGGTCAGGACGGGCGACCGCGTGCAGCAGCGGCTCCAGCGCGCCGAGCAGACGGTCGACCGAGGAGCGCGATGTCTCCTCGTCGGGGCCGGACTCCAGCTCGCCGACCTCGACCCCGACGACCTCGGACTCCGCGAGCGCGCGCATCGCTCCGGCCAGGTCCTCGAGCGTCGGACCGCCGGGGACGTGATAGTCGGTGGGCACCGTGCCGCCGTCGAGGACGTCGCAGTCGACGTGGACGAACACCGGACGGCCGGCGACGGCTCGGCGCAGCCGTTCGGCCAGGTCGTGAGCGACGGGGACGTGGGTGACGACGCCGTCGTCGATGCGCCGCTGCTCGGGCGGGTCGATGTCCCGCGCGCCGACGAGGACCGCGTTCCCCGGCGTGAGTCCCGCACCGAGCCCGCTGTCCCACAGGCCGAGCGGACCGCTGAAGGCGAGACCACCGAGGTACCCGCTCGTCGTGTCCTCCGGGGTGTTGAGGTCGGCGTGCGCATCGAACCAGACGACAACGGCGTCCGGGCGGTGCCGCGCCACGACCGGCAGCGTGGCGAGGGCGACGGCACACCGGCTCGACGCGAGGACGGGCACGGCGCCGGCCGCCAGGTCCTGGTCGACCTGCGCCGCGACCGCGCGCAGGGTCGGGAGGGCGGCGTTCAGCTCCTCGGTCCATCCCACGGACAGCGCCGGCTCCGGCTCGCCGACGACGGCGGGCGGCACCCCGAGCCGTTCGGCCAGGGCCGCGGCGAGCCCGCGGGAGGCAGTCATCGCGCGGTCGTTGTGGTCCCCGGCGCGGCCGGCGTAGTGCGTCAGCGCGATGCCGCGGGTGCGGCCCGTCGATCGCGGTCCCGGGGTCTCTTGGGCGGAAGACGTTGCATCGTCGGTCATCGCTCCTCCTCACTCGTGGCGCCGCGGCCACGTCCGCCTCGTCACGCTAGGGCCGCCCGGACGCGGTGGCAACGGGCTTCGGGGCCCGGGACGCCCGTCGGCGACCCGCCCGG
>NZ_SAYU02000004.1 GCF_004025965.2 Phycicoccus flavus
CAGGCCGGCTGCCGGCTGCTCCTGGACCGGGCCGGGGTGGACGAGGTCGACGAGGTGCGGCTGACCGGTGCCTTCGGCAGCCACATCGACCCCCTGTACGCGGCCGTGCTCGGGCTCGTGCCGGACTGCGACCTCGACCGGATCCGCTCGGTGGGCAACTCCGCCGGGCGCGGGTCGCTCATGGTGCTGCTGTCGGCCGCCGCGCGCCGCGAGGTCGAGGAGGTCACCGGGCGCGTCGAGAAGGTCGAGACCGCCGTCGAGCCGCGCTTCCAGGAGCACTTCGTCGCCGCCCTCGGCTTCCCGCACGGCACGTTCCCCTCACCGCACCTCGCGTCCCGGGTCGCCCTGCCCCCACCCGTCGCCCCGCCCGCCCGCGGCCGCCGCCGCAGCGGTGGCGAGGCGCCGTCCGCGGTGGTGTCCTGAGCCCGTGGCCGACGACCTCCTCCCGACCGCGGACCCCGCCGGCCTGCTGGAGCGCGCCGTCGCGGCCCGGGTCGGGCAGGCGGCACCGGTGCTGCGGGACTGGTACCGGCCTGCCGCCCTGCGGGCCCAGCTGGCCGGCCACCTGGGCGACGAAGTCGACCGCGTCGCGGACGCCGGCTTCGGCGCCGGGCTGCGCGAGGCCATCGGCCCCCGCGCGGCCGGCTCCGCGCGGGTGACGGACCCGCTGGCCTGGGCCAACCGGGTGCTCGGGCTGCCGGGGGGAGGCTGGGCCCTCACCGGCATCCGCTTCCGCGGCATGGACCCCGGGCGGCCGTTCGTCGACGTCGTCGCCACCGACGCCGCCCCCGACCCCGACGGGCTGGCCGAGCTCGCCGGTGCGGTGCTCGACGCCTACGGCGACCTCGCCCCGCGCTGCCTGCGGGTCGACGTCGCCGACCCCGACGCCGTCGTCGCCGGCCTCGACGGCGACCCGCGGTTCGGGCCGGGCAGCGCCGTGGACATGTACCTCGTCGCCGGGCTCGTCTCGGAGCTGCGGGACGGCTCCCGGGCCGAGCCCCGGGTCACGCTGCGGCCCGGCGAGCCGTCGGCCGCGGCCGCCCTCGGGGCGGACCTGTACGCCCGGCTCGGGCGGGCCAACCCGGAGCTGACGATGTGGGCCACGGCCGAGGACGCCGGCTCGCTGGCCGAGTGCGCGGGCGAGGGTCTGCTCTTCGACGTCCTCGTCGACGGCGCCGTCGCGGGGGTGGTCGCCGCGGTCCGCTGGGACGCCCACGGCCTGGCGGGCTTCTCGGTCCAGGAGCTCGTGCTCGACCCCGCCCACCAGGGGCGCGGCCTGGCCCGCGGGGTGCTCGGGCGGCTGCTCGAGGTGCTGCCGGCGCGCGACGGCGACGTGCTGTGGGGCTCGATCCACCCGCAGAACACCCCGTCGCTGCGGAACGCGCTGTCGGTCGGCCGGGTCGTCGTCGGCGGCTACGTCTGGGTGACCCCCGCCGGCCTGCCCGGGATGCCGCCGACCGTCACCGGCTGACCGTCGCCGTCAGGCCGTCGCCGCGGACAGCCACGACAGGACGGCCGTCACGAGCACGGCCGTGTGGATGAGCAGGTGCTGGACGTCCGGGACGACGACGTGGTCGCGGACGGGCGGGAGCACCGAGGGGTTGGCCGCGTAGTGCGTGCGGAAGTCCTCCGGGGTGACCTCCGCGTAGGGCGAGCCGACGAGGTAGGGGACCCACCAGTTGCGGACCGCCTGGACGAGCACGACCGTGTACCAGACGCCGGCCAGCGCGGCCGCCCACCACCAGGCCAGCAGGTTCGCGGTCACGAAGGCGAGGCCCGTCACCGCGTGGACGACGCTCCCGGGGATGCGTTCTCGCACGTCCATGCCGGCGATGTTCCGGTTGAGGCCCGTCGGCACCCAGTCCATGACGAGGATCAGCGCCGTCGTCACGGCGACCGACGAGGCGGCGGCGACCTGGAGCGCTCCGGGCATGCGGGCATCGTCCCGTACCGGGACCGGCCCGCACCAGGCCGGTCGAGGGGTTCGTGACACGGCGGTGTGCCACGGTGGGCGCGGCCGCCGCGCGTCGCCACCTCACCGTCCACCGAACGTGTGTGAACACGCCGGACATCTCGGGCGTGTTCACACACGTTCGCGGGAGGGTGGGGGCATGACGCGGCTCGTGCACGCCACCCACCTCGTCGTCGGGGCGGGGGCGATGGGTCTCGCGTTCGTCGACGCCCTCGTCGACCACGGCGACGCGCGGGTGGTGCTCGTCGACCGCCGCCCGGCTCCCGGGGGCCACTGGCTGAACGCCTACCCGTTCGTCCGGCTGCACCAGGCGTCGTCGTTCTACGGCGTCGCCTCGACGCCGCTGGGCAACGGCCGGCTGCAGACCGGCGGGCCGGAGGCCGGGCTGCACGAGCGCGCCTCGCAGCCGGAGATCCTCCACTACTACGAGCGCGTGCTGCAGCGCCTCCTCGACACCGGCCGCGTCGAGTTCCACCCCGCCAGCGAGTACGTCGGCGACCGGACCGTCGTCTCCCGGGTCTCCGGCACCCGGCTCGAGGTGCCGGGGACGTGCCGCGTCGTCGACGCGCGTTACCTCGCGCCGCACATCCCCGCCGAGACACCGCCCCCGTTCGCCGTCGCCGACGGCGCGCGGGTCGTGCCGGTGAACGCCCTGGCCGACGTCCGCGAGCCGCCGAGCCGCTACGTCGTCGTCGGCTCCGGCAAGACCGCCACCGACGCCTGCACCTGGCTGCTCGGCCACGGCGTCGACCCCGGCGCGGTGACCTGGGTCCGGCCGCGGGACCCCTGGCTGCTCGACCGCGCCCGGGTGCAGCCCGACCCCGAGACCTTCCTCGCCATGGCCGCCGACGTCATGGAGGCGGCCGCCGCCTCGACCACGCCCGAGGGGCTGTTCGCGCGGCTCGAGGACGCCGGCGTCATGCTGCGCCTGGACGCCCGGGTGACGCCGACGATGGCCCGGGCCCCGACCATCGCCGCCTGGGAGGTCGAGCAGCTGCGGCGGATCGAGGACGTCGTGCGGCTCGGCCACGTCACGGCGGTCGAGCGGGGGCGCGTCGTCCTCGCCGGTGGCACCGTGACCGTGCCGGACGACGCCCTCGTCGTCAACTGCGCCGCCGACGGCTCGCCGCACCCGCCGCCGGTCCCCGTCTGGCAGCCGGACGTCGTCACCCTGCAGGCCGTCCGCTCGGGGTTCCCGTGCTTCGGTGCCGCCCTCATCGGCTACGTCGAGGCCACCCGCACCGACGACGCGACCAAGAACGGCCTCTGCCCGGCGACGCCCGACGCCGCCACGCTGCGCGAGTGGGTGACGATGACCGAGCGCGGGACGCGCGCCACGCGCGCATTCACGGCCGAGCCCGACGTCCGCGACTGGGCGGACCGGACCGCCCTCAACCCGGCCCGCGTCCCGCCCGGACACCTGGGATCGGCCGCGCTCACCGAGGCGCAGGAGCGGCTCGCCGCCGCCACCGGCCCGGCGCTGGCGTCGCTGGCGGCGATGCCCTGACCCGGTGCCCTGCCGTGGGGCCGCTCGGGCGAGGCCGACCCGGGGCACGCGGCCGGTCGAGGGGTCACGACGCGCGGCACCGACCCGGGCCCGTACCGCGCGTCGTGGCTCCTCGACCGCGCGGCGCGGCGGCCGGTCAGGTGCGCTGCTGGGCGTCGGAGACCTCGCCGACGAGCTCCTCGATGACGTCCTCGAGGAAGACGACGCCGATGACGGCGCCGTCGTCGGCCACGACCCGGGCCAGGTGCGAGCCGCTGCGCTGCATGGTCTGCAGGACCGACTCGACCTCGTCGTCGCCGCGGACGGTGGCCATCCGGCGCACCCGCTTGGCCGGCACCGGCTGCTGACGCTCGGTGTCGTCGGCGTAGAAGACGTCCTTGAGGTGCAGGTAGCCCGTGATCTCGTCGGCGCCGTCGAGGACGGGGTAGCGGGAGTAGCCGTGCTTGGCGACGAGCCGCTCGATGTCCTCCGGCGTCGCCGCCGCGGTGACGGTGACCAGCGCGGAGTCCGGGACGCCGACGTCGCCGGCGTTCTTGTCGCTGAACTCCAGCGCCGCCCCCAGCCGCTCGTAGTCGTCGTCGCCGACGAGCCCCTCGTCGCGGGACTCGTCGAGGATGTGGGCGACCTCCTCGGCGGTGAACGTCGAGGACACCTCGTCCTTGGGCTCGACGCCGAAGAGCCGGATGACCGCCTTGGCCAGCCAGTCCATCGCGTGGATCACCGGGGCGACGACCTTGGAGACCATGACCAGCGCCGGGACGAGGATGATGGCCGCCCGCTCGGGCCGGGCGATGGAGATGTTCTTCGGGATCATCTCGCCGTACACGACGTGGAGGAACACGACGATCGCGAGCGCGACGACGAGCGCCACGACGTCGGCGACGGCCTCGGGCAGGCCGAGGCGCTCGGCGACCGGGACGAAGGCGTGGTGCAGCGCGGCCTCGGAGATGGCGCCGAGCAGCACCGAGCACACGGTGATGCCGAGCTGGGCGGTGGCCAGGAGGATGCCGGTGCGCTGCAGCGCGTCCAGCGCCGTCCGCGCGCCCCGGTTGCCGGCCTCGGCCAGCGGCTCGAGCTGGCTGCGGCGCGCGGACATGGCGGCGAACTCGGCGCCGACGAAGAAGGCGTTGGCCGCCAGCAGCAGGACGGTGAGGAGCAGGGTGGTCACGACGTGGCCTCGTCCTCGCCGGCGGCGTCCGGCGCCTCGACCACCGGGCCCGCGGCGCGGTCGGGCACGAAGCGCAGCCGGTCGACCCGGTGGCCCTCCATGTCGACGACCCGCGCCGTCCAGCCCTCGATGCGGGCCTCGTCGCCGACCTCGGGCACCCGCCCGAGCGCGGCCATGAGCCAGCCGCCGACGGTCTCGTACGCCGGGCCCTCGGGCACCTCGGCCCCGATCCGGGCGCGGATCTCGTCCGGCCGCCACAGCCCCGGCACCGTCCACGACCCGTCGGAGAGCCGCCGTCCCGTGGTCTGGCCCCGGTCGTGCTCGTCGCTGACCTCGCCGACGATCTCCTCGACGAGGTCCTCGAGGGTCACGACGCCGGAGGTGCCGCCGTACTCGTCGACGACGATGGCCAGCTGCATGCCGCCGCCGCGCAGCCGGACGAGCAGCGGGTCCAGGCGCAGGGTCTCGGGGACGAAGACCGCCGGCGTCATCAGCGCGGACACCGGGACGTCCCCGCGCCGCGCGAACGGCACGGCGATGGCCTTCTTCACATGGACGATGCCGTCGACGTCGTCCCAGTCGGCCCCGAGCACCGGGAAGCGCGAGTGGCCGGTGCGCCGGGCCAACGCGACGAGGTCGGCGGCGGTGGCCGTGCGGTCGATCGGGGTGGCCCGCGAGCGCGGGGTCATGACGTCGGCGGCCGACTGGTCGCCGAACCCGAGCGAGGCCGTGACGAGCCGGGCCGTGCCGCGGTCGAGGGTGCCGGCCTCGGCGGAGGTGCGGACCAGCGAGGCGAGCTCGGCCGGGCTGCGGGCCGCCGACAGCTCCTCCTGCGGCTCGATGCCCAGCGCCTGGAGGGTGCGGTTGGCCACGCCGTTGAGGACGAAGATCAGCGGCTTGGCGGCGACGCCGAAGAGGTAGACGGGCCCGGCCGACACCTTGGCCGTCGCCAGCGGGAGCGACACCGCGAGCGTCTTGGGGATCATCTCGCCGACGATCATCGAGAACACGGTCGCGATGACGAACGCGGCACCCGAGGCGACGGTCGAGGCGGCCGACTCCGAGAGCCCGAGGGCGCCGACCGGCCCGGCGAGCAGCGCGCCCACCGACGGGGCGGCGATGAAGCCGAGGACCAGGGTGGTCAGGGTGATCCCGACCTGGCAGGCCGACAGCTCGGTGGAGAGCTGCCGGTGCGAGCGCAGGACCGAGCGGGCGCCGGACTCCCCCGCGTCGACGGCCCGCTGGACGGCCGGGCGGTCGAGGGCGACGAGCGAGAACTCGGCCGCGACGAACAGGGCGGTGCCGACGGTGAGGACGACGGCGACGGCGAGGAGGAGCCAGGGGGTCATCGGGCGTCGGGTCTTCGGGGCGTCATGACGAGGCCAGCGTACGGGCAGGTCCGGGGGTTCCGCGCCTCCCGGCCGTCGCCGCCGCTCCGCCCCGGGACGGAGCCCGGGTCCACCGGGGGGTTGACCCTCCCGCGGCGTGAGGCTGGGAGGATCGGGGCATGAGCGAGGGGAGCACACCATGACGACGGCCACGGCCACCCGTGAGGGGCGCATCGAGATCGCGGGTCTCACGAAGCGGTTCGGCGGCTTCACCGCCGTCGACGACCTGAGCTTCGACGTCGAGCCGGGCCGGATCACCGGCTTCCTCGGCCCGAACGGCGCGGGCAAGACGACGACGCTGCGCATGCTCCTCGGGCTCATCCGCCCGACCCGCGGCACGGCGACCATCGGCGGCCGGCAGTACACGACGCTGAGCCGGCCGCTGTCCACCGTCGGCGCGGCGCTGGAGGCGACGAACTTCCACCCCGGGCGCAGCGGCCGCGACCACCTGCGGGTCCTCGCCGACACCTCGGGCATCCCCACCAGCCGGGTCGACGAGCTCCTCGAGCTTACCGGCATCCCCGCCGCCGCCCGCAAGCGCGCCGGCGGCTACAGCATGGGCATGCGCCAGCGCCTCGGCCTCGCGGCGGCGCTGCTCGGCGACCCGCAGGTGCTCGTCCTCGACGAGCCCGCCAACGGCCTGGACCCCGAGGGCATCCGCTGGCTGCGCGGCTTCCTGCGCCACCTCAGCGAGGAGGGCAAGACGATCCTCGTCTCCAGCCACCTGCTGCGCGAGGTCGAGCAGACCGTCGACGACGTCGTCATCATCGCCAACGGCCGGCTCGTGCGCGCCGGGACGATGGCCGACCTGCGCGGCACGCCGGGCGCGCTCGTGCGCACCTCCGACGTCGCCGGGCTCGCCGGGGCGCTGCGCGTCGCCGACGTCACGAGCACCGTCCAGGACGACGACTCGCTCGTCGCGGACACCACCGACCTGCGGCTCGTCGGGGACGTCGCCCTGCGCGCCGGGCTGCCCATCTACGGGCTGACCCCGCGCGCCGCCGACCTCGAGGCGCTGTTCTTCGAGCTGACCGAGGGCACCAACCGCAACCTCGGCGAGGCCGCGGCCCCCGCCGAGCGAGACGCCGTCACCGGCGAGGAAGGGGCGAACGAGTGATCCCCGCGGTCCGCTCCGAGCTGCGCAAGTTCTTCACCACCCGGCTGTGGTGGGGCATGGCCATCGCCGTCTTCGTCTCCGCCGCCGGCTTCGCCGTGCTCTTCGGCTTCGTCGTCGACCAGGGCGGGCAGACCGGCCCCGGCGGCGGGCAGCTGACCGGCGACGACACGCAGGTGGCGAACACGATCTACACGGCCGGCATCTCCGTCGGCTACCTCCTGCTCCTCACCATCGGCATCCTCGCCATCGGGGCCGAGTTCCGGCACAAGACGATCACGGCGACCTTCCTCGCCGTCCCGAACCGGACCCGGGCCATGCTGGCCAAGGTGCTCGCCCTCGTCGGCATCGGCGTGTTCTACGGGGTGGTGAGCCTCGTCGGCTCGGTCGCCGCCGGGTCGGTCGTCCTGCGGGTCATCGACCGGCCGGCGTTCCCGTCCTCGGCCGTCGGGCGGACCCTGGCGCTCAGCCTCCTCGTGCTCGCCCTCTGGGCGCTCATCGGCCTCGGTCTCGGCATCCTCATCCCCAACCAGGTGGCCGCCCTGTTCATCGGCGTCGCCGTCGCGTGGATCGTCGAGCCGCTGCTCGGGGTGCTCCTGCGGATCTGGGAGTTCAGCCGCGAGAACATCGCGCCCTACCTGCCGTCCAGTGCGACGAACTCCACGCTGGACATCGTCACCCAGTCGCCCGAGGAGATCCGGCTCGACTGGTGGGTGGGCGCGCTGACGCTCGGCGCGTACGCCGTCGTCCTCTCGGCGCTCGGCATCTGGCTGCTGTCCCGCAAGGACGTCACCTGACCAGGGGCTCCACCGCCGGCGGGTACCGGTGGTCGCACGCCCGTGACCACTGGGCGAGGGGAACCACGCGCCTCGGACGCGCGTAATAGGCTGGTGGGCGACCCACGACCGCCCCCGAGACCCAGCCGACGAAAGAGGCGCATAGCCCGTGGCCGAGCAGTCCCCGTCCAGCGACCCCCTGACCGCCTTCGGACCGAACGAGTGGCTGGTCGACGAGCTGTACGAGCAGTACCAACGGGACAAGAACAGCGTCGACGAGGCGTGGTGGGAGTTCTTCGAGGACTACGTGCCGGGCGAGCACGCGCACGCCGGCGGCGGCAACGGGAACGGGTCGAGCAACGGGTCGGCGGCGCCGCGCCGCGAGGAGGCGAAGGCCCAGCCCTCCTCCCCCGCCCCGCAGCGGGCCAAGGAGCCGAAGGAGCCCCGGGGCGAGCAGAAGAAGGCGCCGCAGCAGGAGAAGGCACAGCCGCGGCCCGAGAAGGCGGCGACGCAGGCGACGGACGGCACGAAGAGCGGGGCCGGGAGGTCCGCGCCGGAGAAGCCCGCCCCGGCACCGGCGAAGGCCGAGCCGCAGAAGGCGCAGCAGGCCGAGGCCGGAAAGACCGCCGAGGCGCCGGCCGCGAAGGCCGAGCCCGAGCCGCAGAAGAAGTCCTCCCCCGGCGAGGCCCGCACCGCGCCCACCCCCCGGGACGCGCAGGCCCCCAAGGAGACCGGCCCGCTCGAGGAGGACCGGCACCAGCCGATCCGCGGCGCGAGCGCCCGCATCGTCACGAACATGGAGGCCTCGCTCGAGGTCCCCACCGCGACGTCGGTGCGCGCCGTCCCGGCCAAGCTGCTCGTCGACAACCGGATCGTCATCAACAACCACCTGGCCCGCAGCCGCGGCGGCAAGGTGAGCTTCACCCACATCATCGGCTACGCCGTGGTCAAGGCGCTCGGCGCGATGCCGGAGATGAACAACGGCTTCGTCCACGACGAGTTGGGCAAGCCGGTCCTCGTCTCGCCCTCGCACGTGAACTTCGGCCTGGCCATCGACCTCGCGAAGCCCGACGGCAGCCGCCAGCTCGTCGTGCCGTCGGTCAAGGCCGCCGAGACGATGGACTTCGCGCACTTCTGGACCGCCTACGAGGAGGTCGTGAAGAAGGCGCGCGGCGGCAAGCTGACCGTCGGGGACTTCCAGGGCACGACGATCTCGCTCACCAACCCCGGCACCATCGGCACGGTCCACTCGGTGCCACGGCTCATGGCCGGCCAGGGCGCGATCATCGGCGTCGGCGCGATGGACTACCCCGCCGAGTGGCAGGGCGCGAGCAACGAGACGATCAACCGCAACGCCGTGAGCAAGATCCTCACCCTCACGAGCACCTACGACCACCGCATCATCCAGGGCGCGCAGTCCGGGGACTTCCTGCGCCTCGTCCACCAGCTGCTGCTCGGCGAGGACGGCTTCTACGACGAGATCTTCGAGAGCCTGCGCATCCCCTACGAGCCCATCCGCTGGGTGCAGGACGTCTCGGCCACCCACGACGAGGACATCAACAAGGTCGCCCGCGTCCAGGAGCTCATCCACGCCTACCGGGTGCGCGGCCACCTCATGGCCGACACCGACCCGCTGGAGTACAAGCAGCGGCGCCACCCCGACCTCGACATCACCAACCACGGGCTCACCCTGTGGGACCTCGACCGCTACTTCGCCACCGGCGGGTTCGGCGGCGAGCCGTTCCTCAAGCTGCGCAAGATCCTCGGGGTGCTGCGGGACTCCTACTGCCGCACGGTCGGCGTCGAGTACATGCACATCCAGGACCCCGAGCAGCGGGCGTGGATCCAGAACAAGGTCGAGGTCGGCTACAAGAAGACGACCCGCGAGGAGCAGCTGCGCATCGTGCGCCGGCTCAACGCGGCCGAGGCGTTCGAGACCTTCCTGCAGACCAAGTTCGTCGGCCAGAAGCGCTTCAGCCTCGAGGGCGGCGAGTCCGTCATCGCGCTGCTGGACCGGGTGCTGTCCCGGGCGGCGGAGGACCGGCTGGACGAGGTCTGTCTCGGCATGCCGCACCGCGGCCGCCTCAACGTGCTGGCCAACATCGCCGGCAAGTCCTACGGCCAGATCTTCCGTGAGTTCGAGGGCAAGCAGGACCCGAAGTCGGTCCAGGGCTCCGGCGACGTCAAGTACCACCTCGGCACCGAGGGCGAGTTCACCGCCGAGTCCGGCGCGACGACGAAGGTGTACCTCGCGGCCAACCCGAGCCACCTCGAGGCCGTCAACCCCGTGCTCGAGGGCATCGTGCGGGCCAAGCAGGACCGGCTGAACCTCGCCGGCGAGGACTTCACCGTCCTGCCGGTGCTGCTCCACGGCGACGCGGCCTTCGCCGGCCAGGGCGTCGTCGCCGAGACCCTCAACCTCAGCCAGCTGCGCGGCTACCGCACCGGCGGCACCGTGCACGTCGTCATCAACAACCAGGTCGGCTTCACGACCTCGCCGTCCAGCTCGCGCAGCTCGACGTACTCCACCGACGTCGCGCGGATGATCCAGGCCCCGATCTTCCACGTCAACGGCGACGACCCCGAGGCCTGCGTCCAGGTCGCCGAGCTCGCCTACGAGTTCCGCAAGGAGTTCCACAAGGACGTCGTCGTCGACATGGTCTGCTACCGGCGGCGCGGCCACAACGAGGGCGACGACCCCTCGATGACCCAGCCGCTGATGTACAACCTCATCGAGGCCAAGCGCTCGGTCCGCAAGCTCTACACCGAGGCGCTCATCGGCCGCGGTGACATCACCGTCGAGGACGCCGAGGCCGCGCTGCGCGACTACCAGCAGCAGCTGGAGCGGGTGTTCGTCGAGACCAAGGCGGCCCTGAAGGAGATCGACAGCGAGAACGGCGGGCTCGAGCCGCCGAAGGCGCAGTCGCCGGAGGCCGACGTCACCGAGCACTCCTCGGAGGACACGGCGATCTCCCCCGAGACCCTCCAGCACATCGGGAAGGCCTTCGCCACGCCGCCCCCCGGGTTCACCGTGCACCCCAAGCTCAAGCAGATGCTCGACAAGCGCGCGGCCAGCACCCGCGACGGCGGGGTCGACTGGGGCACCGCCGAGCTCCTCGCGTTCGGGTCGCTGCTCATGGAGGGCACCCCGGTGCGCCTGGCCGGGCAGGACAGCCGCCGCGGCACGTTCGTCCAGCGGCACGCGGTCCTCATCGACAAGGAGAACGCGTCGGAGTGGACGCCCCTGCTCTACCTCGGCGGCGGGCAGGCGAAGTTCTGGGTCTACGACTCGCTGCTGTCGGAGTTCGCGGCGATGGGCTTCGAGTACGGCTACTCCGTCGAGCGGCCCGACGCCCTCGTGCTGTGGGAGGCGCAGTTCGGCGACTTCTTCAACGGCGCGCAGACGATCATCGACGAGTTCATCTCCAGCGGCGAGCAGAAGTGGGGCCAGCGCTCGTCGGTCGTCCTGCTCCTGCCGCACGGCTACGAGGGCCAGGGCCCGGACCACAGCTCCGGGCGCATCGAGCGGTTCCTCACGATGTGCGCCGAGGGCAACATGACGGTCGCCTACCCGTCGACGCCCGCGTCGTACTTCCACCTGCTGCGCCGCCAGGCCTACGCCCGCCCGCGGCGTCCGCTCATCGTCTTCACCCCGAAGTCGATGCTGCGGATGAAGGCCGCGGCCAGCGCCGCCGAGGACTTCACGACCGGCACCTTCCGGCCGATCGTCCCCGACCGGGAGGGCGCCACCGAGGGCCAGGTGACCCGCGTGCTCGTCGCCGCCGGCAAGGTCGTCTACGACCTGCTCGCCGAGCGGGACAAGCGCGAGGACACCTCGACCGCCATCCTGCGGATGGAGCAGTACTACCCCGTCGCCGGTGAGGCGCTGGCCGCCGAGCTCGCGAAGTACCCCGACGCCGAGGTCGTCGTCGTCCAGGACGAGCCGCAGAACATGGGCGCCTGGCCGTTCCTCGCGCTCAACCTCCCCGAGGCGCTGGCCGCCCACGGCGAGACCCGGCCCATCCGCGTGGTGTGCCGCGCCAAGTCGGCCTCTCCGGCCGCCGGGTCGACCAAGCAGCACCAGGCGGAGCAGGCCGACGTCGTCGCCCGCGCCTTCGACCGGTGAGCCGGGCGCGCCGGTAGGCTCGGCGCGTGTACTTCACCGACCGCGGGATCGAGGAGCTCGAGGCGCGGCGGGGGGACGAGGAGGTCACCCTCGACTGGCTCGCCGAGCAGCTGAGGGCGTTCGTCGACCAGCACCCCGAGTTCGAGGTACCCGTGGAGCGTCTGGCCACCTGGCTGGCGCGCCTGGACGACGAGGACGAGTGAGAGAGAGGACATGGCCGACGAGCAGGCCGGCGACGGTGGGTCCGCCCCCATCGAGTTCCGCCCGAGCCCCGAGGCGGCGGTGGTCCCCGACGGTGTCCGCGACCTCGCCCTCGTCTTCCTCGGCGACTCGCTCGTGGCCGGGGTCGGCGACCCCAAGGGCCAGGGCTGGGTCACCCGGGTCGTCGGGCGCACCCAGCACCCCGACCTGGAGCTGACCGCCTACAACCTCGGCATCCGCGGCAGCACGAGCGCCGACCTGCTCGAGCAGTGGACCACCGAGGTCCCGCGCCGCTGGGCCGGGCGCACCGAGCGCCGCTTCGTCGTCTCCGTCGGCGGCAACGACATCGTGTCCGGCATCTCGCTGGCCCGGCACCGGCTCAACCTCGCCAACCTCCTCGACGACGCCGCCAACCAGGGCGTCGGCACCTTCGTCGTCAGCCCGCCCCCGAGCGACGACCCGGAGGTCAACGGCCGCCTGGAGATCCTCGTCGACGCCCAGGCCGACGTCTGCTCGCGCCGGAACATCCCCTTCGTCGACTGCTACGGGCCGCTGCGTCAGCACGACCAGTGGCGCACCGACCTCGCGGCGTCCTCCGTGGCCCACCACCCCGGTCAGGCGGGCTACGGGCTCATCGCCTGGCTCGTCCTGCACAACGGCTGGAACGAGTGGCTACGGATCGGCTGAGCCGATGAGCACGTACGGCACCGCCGTCGCGCTCGACCTCGCGCCGTCCGCAGACGTCGCGGGGGTCCTCCCGACGCTCGGCGCCTGGACCGCCTGGCGCCGGCCCCTCGTCGACGGCTGGACCCGCCTCACCCTCTCCTGCGCCGAGGTCGAGCAGCTGGACGAGGTCCGGGCCATGCTCGTCATCGCCGGGACCGGCTGCGCCGCCGTCGCCGAGGACGACGACGAGTACGGCGCCTGCTGGACGGTGCTCGCCGCCCGTCCCGACGTCGTCCGCACGGTGCACCGCCGCTACCTGCTGTGCGCGGACCCCCGCGACGCGCGCGAGGTCCGGCTGGCCGTCGCCGACCTCGGGGAGGACCCGCGGGTTCGGGACGTCGGGGGGCCGGAGGCCGCCCGGGAGGCCGCGGAGATGTTCGGCGTCGACCCGGAGCCCATGGTGCAGGCCGAGGCCGCCTCGGACCTGGCCTTCGAGCGGATGGGCACGGTGGGCGGCCCCTTCCCGTGGTGGTGGGCGCTGGACCTCACCTGGCCGGGCGACGAGGCCGGAGAGCGGGTGCCCGGGTGACCGGGCGGGCGCCGTCCCTGCCGGGCCGGCCCGACCCGGTCGGCGACGGGCGCCCGCTCGTGCTCGACGGCGGGCTGTCGACCGTCCTGGAGGAGCGCGGGCACGACCTGTCGACGTCGCTGTGGTCGGCCCGGCTCGTGCGCGAGCGGCCGGACGAGGTCGTCGCCGCGCACCGTGCCTTCGTCGACGCCGGCGCCGAGGTCGTCATCTCCGCGTCCTACCAGATGTCCCACGCCGGCTACCGGGCCGCGGGCCGCACCGGCGCCGAGTGCGACGCCGACCTCGCGGCGAGCGTGCGGCTGGCCCGCGAGGCCGCCGGGGGCCGGGCGCTCGTCGCCGCGTCGGTCGGGCCCTACGGGGCCGTGCTCGCCGACGGCTCCGAGTACCGGGGCTACGACGGCGTCGACCGGGCCACCCTGCGCGACCTGCACGGGCCGCGGCTCGAGCGGCTCGTCGCCGCCGGGCCGGACCTGCTGGCCTGCGAGACCCTGCCGGAGCTCGCCGAGGGCGAGGTGCTCGTCGAGCTCCTCGAGGAGGTCGCCCCGCATCTGCCGTACTGGCTGTCCTTCTCGTGCAGGCCGGGCGGGCGCCTGAACGGCGGGGCGCCCTTCGCGCAGGCCGCCGCGCTGGCCCGGGGGGCGTGCGTCGCGATCGGGGTCAACTGCACCGCCCCGGCGCTCGTCGACGGGCTGCTGGACGGTGCCTCGGCCGAGGTCCCCTGGGTCGTCTACCCCAACAGCGGCGCGGCCTACGACCCGGAGGGCAAGACCTGGTCCGACCCCGGGACGCCGGTCTTCACCGCCGACACGGTGCGCGGCTGGCGTGGGCGCGGGGCGCGGCTCGTCGGCGGGTGCTGCGGCACGTCGGCCGCGGGTGTCGCCGCCGTCGCCGCCGCCCTGCGCGGCTGACGACGACCCGACCGCACCGTCGGTCTCAGACGGTGAAGACGACCTTGCCGGCGACCTGGCCCTCGACCATCCGGGCGAAGCCGTCGCGGGCGTCCGCCAGCGGCATCGTGCTGTCGACCACCGGCTCGATGCCGCTGGTGACGACGAACCGGGCGAGGCTCTCGAGCTCGGTGCGGCTGCCCATCGTCGAGCCGATGACCCGCAGCTGCTTGAAGAACACCTTCGTCAGCTCGGCCTTGTCGGGGTTGTCGCCGGAGGTGGCGCCGGAGATGACGACGGTGCCGCCGGGACGCAGGCTGTTGATGCTGTGCGACCAGGTCGCGGCGCCGACGGTCTCGAGGACGGCGTCGACCCGCTCGGGCAGCCGCTCGCCGGAGCCGAAGGCGCGGTCGGCGCCGAGGGCCACGGCCTGCTCGCCCTTGGCCGCCTCGCGGCTCGTGACCCACATCCGGACCCCGGCGGCCGAGCCGAGCTGCACGGCGGCCGTCGCGACGCCCCCGGCCGCGCCCTGGACCAGGACGGTGTCGCCGGGGCGGACGCCGGCGTTCGTGAAGAGCATCCGGTAGGCCGTGAGCCACGCGGTCGGCAGGCAGGCCGCGTGCTCGAAGGACAGGCCCTCGGGCTTGAGCACGAGGTTGCCCTTCGGCACCGCGACGACCTCGGCCAGGGTGCCGTCGTGGACCTCGGACAGGAGGCTGCGGCGGGGGTCGAGGGTCTCGTCGCCGGTCCACCCGGGCGAGGCGATGACGGCGTGGACGATGACCTCCTCGCCGTCGTCGGTGACGCCCGCGGCGTCGCAGCCGAGGACCATCGGCAGGCGGTCTGCGGGCAGGCCGACCCCGCGCAGCGACCACACGTCGTGGTGGTTGAGGGCCGCGGCCCGGACCCGGACGGTCGTCCAGCCCTTCGGCACCTCGGGGTCGGCGTGGTCGCCGACGACGAGGCCGCTCAGCGGGTCGTCGGCGGACTGGGACTGCGCGGAGGCGGCGAGCATGCTCCCGACCCTACTTCCCGGGAACGTGTGTGAACACGCCGGAGATCCGCGGCGTGTTCACACACGTTCGGTGGACCCGGCGGCGTCGCCGAAGAGGACGGGGGCGGCGCGGTGCAGGGCGTCGCGCCAGTCGGGCAGGGGATTCAGCCCGTGCTCGACCCACATGTCGTGGGCGAGGACGCTGTAGGACGGCCGGGGCGCGGGCAGCGGGTACTCGGCGGTCGTCACCGGCCGCACCCGGGAGGGGTCGAGGCCGAGCTCCTCCAGCACCGCCTGCGCCAGCCCGTGCCACGACGTCGACCCGCCGTTGGTCCCGTGCCAGGTGCCGTAGGGCGCCCCGGCCTCGACGAGACGCACGATCCCCTCGGCCAGGTCGACCGTCCACGTCGGCTGCCCCACCTGGTCGGCGACGAACGAGAAGGTCTCGCGCTCGGCCGCCAGCCGGGCGACGGTGGCCGGGATGCTGCGCCCGTGCGCGCCGTAGAGCCACGCGGTGCGGACCACCCAGGTGCGCGGGCACTCGGCGCGCGCGGCCCACTCCCCCGCCGCCTTGGTCCGCCCGTAGGCCGAGGCCGGCGACACCGGCGCGTCGGCCGGGTAGGGCTCGTGGCCGTCCCCCGCGACGACGTAGTCGGTGGACACCTGCACGAGCGAGGCCCCCGCCTCCGCCGTGGCCCGGGCCAGGGTGGCGGCGCCGACGGCGTTGACGGCGAACGCGGTGCTCTCGTCGCCCTCGGCGGCGTCGACCGCGGTGTACGCGGCGCAGTTGACGACGACGTCGTGGCCGGCGACGGCGGCGGCGCAGGAGGCGGGGTCCAGGACGTCGAGGTCCGGCAGGTCACCGGGCGTCACGTCGTGGCCGGCCGCCAGCAGCACCGCGCAGAGGTCGGTGCCGAGCATGCCGGCGGCCCCGGCGACGAGCCAGCGCGCCATCAGCGGGCGAGCACCTGCTGGGTCAGCGCGTACTTGGCCTCGGTGGCCTCCTTCGCGGGGCGCCACCAGTCCTCGTGCGTGCGGTACCAGTCGATCGTCGCGGCCAGGCCCTCGCGGAAGGTCTCGTAGCGCGGGCACCAGCCGAGCTCCTGGCGCAGCTTCCCGGCCTCGATGGCGTAGCGGCGGTCGTGCCCGGCGCGGTCGGTGACGTGGTCGTAGGCGTCCGGGTC
Source organism: Phycicoccus flavus (assembly GCF_004025965.2). Lineage (GTDB taxonomy): Bacteria > Actinomycetota > Actinomycetes > Actinomycetales > Dermatophilaceae > Phycicoccus > Phycicoccus flavus. Next base: position 16,573 of record NZ_SAYU02000004.1, read on the forward strand.
CTCGCCCATGAGCTCGAGGACGAGCGCGATGACGTCCCGGTTGCTCATCTCGCCGTCCGCGCCGACGAGGTAGGTCTCACCGATCCGGCCGTGGTCCAGGACGGTCCACACGGCGTCGTTGTGGTCGTCGACGTGGATCCAGTCGCGCACGTTGAGCCCGTCGCCGTAGAGCTTGGGCCGCTCGCCGACGAGGACGTTCGTCACCTGGCGCGGGATGAACTTCTCGACGTGCTGGCGCGGGCCGTAGTTGTTCGAGCAGTTCGAGAGCGTCGCCCGCAGCCCGAAGGAGCGCACCCAGGCCCGGACGAGGTGGTCCGAGCCCGCCTTGGACGCCGAGTACGGCGAGCTCGGGGCGTAGGGGGTGTCCTCGGTGAACCGCTTCGGGTCGTCGAGCTCGAGGTCGCCGTAGACCTCGTCGGTGGAGATGTGGTGGTAGCGCACGTCGTGCCGTCGTGCGGCCTCCAGCAGCGTGAAGGTCCCGACGAGGTTGGTCCGCACGAACGGCGAGGGGTCGGCGAGGGAGTTGTCGTTGTGGGACTCGGCCGCGAAGTGGACGACGACGTCCGCGTCGGCCACGAGCGGCTCGACGACGGCGGCGTCCGCGACGTCGCCCTCGACGAGCCGGACCCGGTCCAGCACGCCGTCCAGGGAGCCCGCCGACCCGGCGTAGGTCATCGCGTCGAGCACCGTGACCTCGGCCCCGGGACGGGTCTCCAGGGTGCGCCGCACGAAGTTGCTGCCGATGAACCCGGCCCCACCCGTCACGAGAACCTTCATGCGAACCAGCCTACGGGGCCGTGGCCGCGCGCACGGGTCGATAGGGTCGCGACCCATGAAGGGCATCGTCCTCGCCGGAGGCTCCGGCACCAGGCTGCACCCGATCACCCGGGCCATCTCCAAGCAGCTCATGCCGATCTACGACAAGCCGATGGTCTACTACCCGCTCTCGACGCTCATGATGGCGGGCATCCGGGAGATCCTCGTCATCACCACCCCCGAGGACCAGGCGCAGTTCCAGCGCCTGCTCGGCGACGGGTCACAGTGGGGGATCGAGCTGACCTACGCCGAGCAGCCGCGCCCCGAGGGCCTGGCGCAGGCGTTCGTCATCGGCGCGGACTTCGTCGGCGACGACAGCGTGGCCCTCGTCCTCGGCGACAACATCTTCCACGGCACCGGGCTCGGCCGGGCGCTGCGGACGCTGAGCGACGTGCGCGGCGGGCACGTCTTCGCCTACCACGTGAGCAACCCGACGGCCTACGGCGTCGTCGAGTTCGACGACGACGGCACGGTCCTCAGCATCGAGGAGAAGCCCGAGCGCCCCCGCTCCGACTTCGCCGTGCCCGGCCTGTACTTCTACGACAACCGCGTCCTGGAGATCGCCCGGACGCTCACCCCGAGCGCCCGCGGCGAGCTGGAGATCACCGCCGTCAACGACGCGTACCTGCGCCGTGGCGAGCTCACCGTCACCGTGCTCCCCCGCGGCACGGCGTGGCTGGACACCGGGACGTTCGAGAGCCTCATGGACGCGAGCCACTTCGTCCACGTCGTCGAGGCCCGCCAGGGCCACAAGGTCGGCTGCGTCGAGGAGATCGCGTGGCGGGCCGGCTGGATCGACGACGAGCGGCTGCGGGCGCTCGGCGACGGGCTCACCAAGTCCGGCTACGGCGACTACCTGCACGCCTGCCTGGCGCGCGGCCGCGGCCGCTGACGACCCGCCCCGGCCGGACCCGCGCTCAGCGGGCGAACTGGGCCTCCCAGTAGACGATGGTGCGCACCGCCTCGTCGAGGGTCCTCGCCATCCGCCCGAACGCGTCGCTGCCCCGGCCGTAGGGGTCGTCGACCTCGGTGACCTTGCCCGGCATCGCCCCGACGGCGAGCAGCATCTCGGGCAGCACCCGCCAGCGCCCCCGGACCTCCTTGGCGCCGGCGTCGGCGAGCAGCTCGGGCCAGTGGTAGGTGCCCGAGACCGCGACGAGCGCACGCGCGAGGTCGAGGACGCCGAGGGTGCGGCGGTGCACCGACGGGCACTCGTCGAGGACGACCTCGCGGTGCCGCTCGGACATGACGAGCACCATGGCCTGCTGCGCCACCGACGACGACACGAGCAGCCGGGCCGGCGCGGTCGTCACCGGGATGCCCTTGGCGTCGAGCAGCGCGCGCGAGCCCGGGTCCATCGGTCTGCCGACGAGCGCGTGCGTCCCGGCGCTCGTGACCTCGAAGGCCCCGGGCCGGGCCCAGGCCAGGCCGTGCTGCAGCAGGACGGCGGCGTACGGCGAGCGGCAGATGTTCCCCGTGCAGACGGTGAGCAGCCGGACCGGCTCGGTGGGCGTGGGGTCGGCGGCACTCATGACGAGCGCCAGCCTAGGTCACCCCGCCGCTGCCGCACCCCGGCCGCGCCGGGTCGGCGCGAGGCGGCGCACCGCGTCGGCGACGGCGTCGGCCACCCCGGGCTCGAAGACGGAGGGCACGATCCGGTCCGCCGTCGGCTCGGTGACGACGTCGGCGACGGCCCGCGCCGCCGCGAGCTTCATCGCCTCGGTGATCTCGGTGGCCCCGGCGTCCAGCGCCCCGCGGAAGATCCCGGGGAAGGCGAGCACGTTGTTGATCTGGTTCGGGAAGTCCGACCGGCCGGTGGCGACGACCGCCGCGTGCCGGTGCGCGACGTCGGGGTGGACCTCCGGGGTGGGGTTGGCCAGGGCGAAGACGATCCCGCCGGGGCGCATCGACGCCACCTGCTCCTCGGGCACCGTCCCCCCGGACACCCCGACGTAGCAGTCGGCCCCGGCGAGCGCGGCGGCGAGCGGACCGGTGAGCCCGCGCGGGTTCGTCGACACCGCGAGGCGCTGCTTGTGCTCGGTGAGGCCGGAGCGTCCGGGGTGCAGGATCCCGCGGGAGTCGCAGACGACGACGTCGCGCACCCCCGCGCGCTGGAGCAGCCGGGTGACGGCGACCCCGGCGGCGCCGGCCCCGGCGACGACGACGCGCAGGTCCTCGAGCCGGCGGCCGATGACGTCGGCGGCGTTGTGCAGCCCCGCGAGCACGACGATCGCGGTGCCGTGCTGGTCGTCGTGGAAGACCGGGATGTCGAGCCGCTCGCGCAGCCGCTCCTCGATCTCGAAGCAGCGCGGCGCCGAGATGTCCTCGAGGTTGATGCCGCCGTAGGTCGGCGCGATCCGGGCCACCGCCTCGACGATCTCCTCGACCGTGCCGGTCTCCATGACGACGGGCACGGCGTCGATGCCGGCGAAGTGCTTGAACAGCACCGCCTTGCCCTCCATGACCGGCAGGGCGCCGAGCGGGCCGATGTCGCCGAGCCCGAGGACGGCGGTGCCGTCGCTGACGACGGCCACCGAGTTCCCGCGGCCGGTGTACCGGGAGGCCAGGGCCGGGTCGGCGGCGACCGCGAGCGAGACCTCCGCGACACCGGGGGTGTAGAGCAGGGACAGGTCCTCCCGCCCGCGCAGGGCCTGCGTCGCGTGGACCCCCAGCTTCCCGCCCTCGTGGGCGCGGAACACCGGGCTCCGCGGGTCGACGGGGGGCAGGGCGGGTGACGCGGACACGGGGGCTCCTGGAGGGGACGCGGAGGGTCGCCGCAGGGGTGCGGCGGGGCGGCGCGCCGGATCGGCACGGGAGGGGCGACCCGAGCGGGACGGGGGTCTGCGTCCCGGGCTCGTCGCGGGGCGGTGGTGTCCGCCGGAGGGCCACAGCATGGCACGGCGCGGCGGCGGCAGTCCCCCTCCTGCGGGGCCGCGGCGGTGTGACGCTCGTCGCGGTGGCACGATGCGTGCCCATGACGACGCGCCGGGCCCTGGCCCTGGTCCGGGTGCGGGGCCGCTCGATGCTCCCGACCTACCGGGACGGCGACGTGCTGCTCGTCCTGCGTGGCGGCCGCCCGCGACCCGGCCGCGCCCACGTCGTCGACCTACCGCCGGACCCCGCGGGCCGTCCCCGGCCGCTGGCGGTCAAGCGCGTCACCGGCCGCGACCCGGGCGACCCGGCGCGCTGGTGGGTCGACGCGGACAACCCCGCCGAGGGCGTGACCTCCTTCGACGTCGGCGGCCTGCCGGACGAGGCGATCCGGGCGGTCGTGCTCGGATTGGTGTGGCGGGGGCTGGGGTAGGTTGAGGAACGACCGTACGTCCACGACAGAGTAGGAGCGACACATGCTGTCCCCGTTCCGCATCACCGAGGTCTCCGCGCACTGCGACCTCCCGTGCGGCGTCTACGACCCCGCCCAGGCGCGCATCGAGGCCGAGTCGGTCAAGATGATCTGCCAGAAGGTCGCCGACAACGACGACGCCGACTTCCGGGTCCGCGCGACCATCATCAAGGAGCAGCGCTCCGAGCTGGTCAAGCACCACCTGTGGGTGCTGTGGACCGACTACTTCAAGCCCCCGCACTTCGAGAAGTACCCGAACCTGCACACCCTCTTCAACGAGGCGACCAAGCTGGCGGGCGCCTCGGGCACCAAGGGCGAGTTCGACGAGGCCAAGGCCGACGAGCTCCTCGCGAAGATCGAGGAGATCTCGACCATCTTCTGGGAGACCAAGAAGGCCTGAGCCTGCGCTCACCCGCACCGCGACGGCGGACGTCCCCCCGGGGGGGCGTCCGCCGTCGCGGTGTCGGGGGGCGGTGTCAGGAGGCGGTGAGCCCGGGGACGGCGACGACGTAGACCTCGCCGTCGCCCTCGAGCAGGACCTCCCGCTCGTGGGCCGGGAGGAAGGCCGACCCGGTGTCGCCGAGCTCGAGGACGCGGCCGGACCCGCTGCGCAGCGTCACCCGGCCGCGCAGGCAGAACACGACCCGCGGCCCGGCCCCCGGCAGCGGGCGCCCGGTGGCCACCCGGTGCAGGAGGAAGCGGTCCGAGGCCGAGTCGAAGACCTCGACGCCGTCGGCCACCGCGCGGCCCCGTCCGGCGACGCCGTCGGCGCGGGGGTCGACGACCCGCAGCAGCTCGGGGACGTTGACCTCCTTGGAGGTGAGCCCGGCCCGCACGACGTTGTCGGAGTTCGCGAGCACCTCGATGCCCAGGCCGCGGACGTAGGAGTGCAGCACGCCGGCGGCGACGTCGACGTACTCCCCCGGCGCGAGCAGCCGGTGGTGCATGAGCAGGAGGACGACGACGCCGATGTCGTCGGGGTGCATCTCGGCCACCTCGACGACCGCGGCGGCGGCCGCGCCGATCTCGTCGGCGGTCTCGGACAGGCGGACACAGGCGGCGACGACCTCGCGGACGAGGCCGGCGACGTGCTCGGCGGGGGTCTCCAGGACGGCCCGCAGCACGGTGTGCGCCGGGTCGGGGGTGCCGGCGGCGTCCGCGACGGCGCGGGTGAGGTCGGGGACGTCCAGGCGCCGGGCGATCTCGGCCACCGCCTCCGGCGCGCGCATCCCGACGAAGACCTCGAAGGGGGCGATGGCCAGCAGCAGCTCGGGCTTGGCGAAGTCGTCGACGTACACCGCGTCCCCGGTGCGGGCGCGGACCGCACGGGCCTGCTCGGCCGTCGGGTGCACCTGGATGGAGATGGCGCGGCCGGGCGCGAGGACCTTGAGGAGGAAGGGCAGCCGCGGCCCGAAGCGCTCGACGCACTCGCCGCCGAGCTCGGCGGCGGGGTCGGCCTCGATCACCGCCGCGAGGTCGGGGGACCCCGGGCGGTCGGTGCCCGCCGGCCCGCTCTCGTGGGCGCCCATCCACAGCTCGGACTCCGGCTCGGGGGTCGGGATGGGCCGGCCCTGGAGGCTCGCGATCGACACGAACGAGCCCCACGCGTCGGTGAAGACGACGGGGTCGAGGCGGTCCACCGGGTACCCCTCCGGGCGGGTCGGGCGTCGGGCACCCAGACTCTAGCGCGCGGCGACCTCGCCCTCGACGACCCGGCCGACCGCGGCGTCGTCGACGACGCGGGTCAGCGCGTCGACGACGTCGGGGTCGTACTCGTAGCCCAGCCCGAGGAGGATGCGCTCCATCGCGCGCTCGACGTCGGCGGGCTCGTCGGAGCCCCCGCTGAGGTCGTCGAAGGCGTTGGCGCACTTGATGATCCGTGCGGGCAGCGGGACCTCGCGAGCGTGCTCGCGCACGAGCCGGTACGGGGTGGTCTGGGCGTCGACGTAGTCGGCCACGAGGCCGAGGGTCTCGGCCTGCCGGATGATCTGCGCGCCCTCGGAGGCGATGTCCCGCTGGTCGCTCGGCGCGGCCAGCACCGTCGCCCCGCCCGGGATCGGGTCGCGCAGGGTGATCTGCCCGAGGTCGTGCAGCAGCGCGGCGTACTCGAGCGTGCGCAGCTCGGCCTCGCCCAGCCCGAGCACGCGGCCCATCCGCAGCGACAGCTCCGAGACCCGCTCGGCGTGCCGCTGCGCGGTGTAGCCGCCCTCCTCGGTGAGGCGCGACAGCGTCGCGACGAGCAGCCGGTTTGTCGCGCGGTTGCGGACGAACTGGCCGACGGCGGAGTACGCCATGGCCAGCGGGACGAGCGCCACCGGCAGGGCGAGCAGGCCGAGCACCGGCGCCATGAGCGCCACCATCGGCCCGATGACGGCGACGGCGAAGGTCAGCGGCGCGGCCTCCCCCAGCTCGTCGCGGACCGCGGCCGACAGCGGGGTGCGCTGGCGCTCGGCGCGGATCGCGGCGACGAGCAGGAGCTCGACGACCAGGCCCAGCCCGGCCACGAGGGCCATGGCCAGCGCGACGACCCCGAGCGAACGGTGCTCGTACTCCAGGTCCCACAGGGTGCTGCCCTCGGGACCCCAGGACCGGGCCATCCACGCGGCGGTGCCGACGCCGAGCACCCGGGCCGCGAGCAGCGGGACGCCGACCGCGCGCCCCCGCACCCGCCGGACGAGCGCCGCGAGCAGGAGGGCGAGGGTGACGACGAGGACGACGAGCCCGGCGTCGACGTCGAAGGGCGGCTGGCCCTCGATGGGGCCGAGGAAGACGACGGCGAGCGCGGTGGCGGTGGCCAGGGGCGCGGTGTCGCGGCCGCTCGGCATCCGGATCCGGACGACCTCGCCGAGCACGATCGCGACGACGAGCACGGGCAGGGTGACGACGTGCGACCCCAGGAGCGTGCCGAGGTCGGAGCCCGAGGAGTACAGCGCGAGGACGACGAGGACCGCCGCCACCACCCCGGCCAGGGCCGCGACGGGCCGCTCCGGTCGGACCGCCCTCACGCGCCCGACCGGACCTCGGCGCGCAGGACCGCCGACTCGAGCGCGGCCATGAGCCGGTCGTCGACGCCGGGGCGGGTCCGGATCCGGTCCAGCGCCTCGGTGGGGGTGAGGACGCGGCCGTCGGGGTCGCCGATGGCGGTGAGGAGGTCGTAGGTGTCGGAGACGCCGACGATCCGGGCCACGAGGGTGCTCCCGTCGGGGCGTTCGTCGAGGGCCTCGCGGTGCCGGGCGATGGGGTCGAGGGTGCCGGCGAGGAAGCCGAGGTGGGTCAGCAGGGCGGCGCCGCGCGCCGGGTACCCCGCCTCCGCGGCGACGGTGGTGCTCTCCCGCACGAGACCCGTCGGCATCGTGGTCTGGCCGAGGTCGTGCAGCATGCCGGCCAGCCGGGCGTCGGCCACGCCCCGCGGACCGAGGCCGAGGTCCTCGGCCAGCCGCTGGCTGAGCGCCGCGACCCGGGCGCTGTGGCCGGCCAGGTGGGGGGCCTTGGCCTCGACGGCGGCGACGAGCACCTGCAGCACCTGGTCCTGGCCGCGCAGGTCCTCGGCGTGCTGGCGGTAGGCCCACTGGGCGACGAGCAGGGGGGCGAGGACGAGCAGGGCCGACGTGGCGCCGATCATCGCGGGCTCCCACAGGACGACCATGATGAGCGCGATCGACCCGTAGCCGACGTACGCCGGGCCGGTGCTGCGCAGCAGCGGGAGGGTGGTGGTGCGCAGGGAGCCGGTGCCGGAGACCATGACGACACCGGAGAGCAGCACGAGGTTGCCGACCACCTGGACGAGGTCGGCGACGAAGAGCGGGAGGGCGATGGACCGCAGCGCCTCGCCCACCGTCTCGACGCCGACGTCACCGCCGGTGGCCGCGAAGGCGAGCCCCCCGAGGGTGCCCATCACCGAGTTCTGCGCCGCGTTGAACACGCGGTACTGCGCCGGGAGCGAGCGCCCCTGGAGCCCTCCGAGGAGGGCGCCGAGGACGCCCGCTCCCGCGGGACCGACGATGGCCTGGCACGAGAGCAGCAGCGTGCTCGAGAGTGAGAGCTGGGTCCGTCCCTCGACGACCGCCTCCGGGACGAACCGGAGGGCGACGACGAGGACCACGAAGACGACGAACCCGCCGTCGAGGCTGACGTCGAGCTCGTGCCAGACCAGGGCGAGCAGCCCGACGGCGAGGAGGACGACGACCGCGATGTACCCCTGGGTCGCCGTGTCCCGGCTGTCCGGTCCTCCTCCTCGCTCGTCGGGTGCTCGCTCGGTCATCGTGGTGCGACGTGCCTCACTTGCCCCAGTTCCAGCTGAGCTGGAGCGGGGTCTTCTCGATCGGCGACGACGGGGCGGCCATGGCCGACGCCGGGGCGGCGACACCGAGGGCGGCGAGGGCGAGAACGGCGAGAGTGGTACGGAAGGTGCGCATGAGACTGTTTCCTTTCAGAGGTGAACCCCCGACCCGCGTGCTCCGGGGCGGTCAGGAGGTAGGGCCAGTCTCCCACGCAGGAACTTGTGCGACAATCACACGGACCACACCTGTTCACGGGTGGTCCGTCCGGCATTCCCCGTCCGAAGAGGATCCATCGATGAGCAAGCGCGCCCGCAAGCGCCGCTCGCGCAAGGGCAGCAAGGCCAACCACGGCCGGCGCCCCAACGCCTGAGCGGTCTCCGACGCCCAAGGACCCGGTGTGCAACCAGCACACCGGGTCCTTCCGTGTTCGCGGGCGGGTCCGCGCGTCCGGCCTGTCCCCCTCAGCCCTCGCGCTCGGATCGCACGACCGTGATGCTCCGCACGACGCGCATCCGCAGCGCGTCCGGGACGGCCTCGTCCGGGCAGGACCGCTTGACGACCTGCTTCACGGCGGCGTCGAGGTCGTGCTCGGCCAGGCACGGCCGGCACTCGGCGAGGTGCGTGGCGACGCGTCGTACGTCCTCCGGGCTCATCTCGCCGTCGAGGTACTCGTAGATGTGGTGCAGGACCTCGGAGCAGTCGCCGTGTCCTGGGTGCTGGGCGTTCGACATCACTTCTCCTCCGCCGCCCCGACGAGCCCGCGCTCGCGGGCGTAGCCGGTGAGCATCGCGCGCAGCTGGCGCCGTCCGCGGTGGAGCCGCGACATCACGGTCCCGATGGGGGTGCCCATGATCTCGGCGATCTCCTTGTACGCGAAGCCCTCGACGTCGGCGAGGTAGACGGCCATCCGGAAGTCCTCGGGCAGGTCCTGCAGCGCCCGGGTCACCTCGGTGTCGGGCAGGTGCTCCAGGGCCGCGGCCTCGGCGGACTTGAGCCCGGCCGAGGTGTGCGACTCCGCCCGGGCCAGCTGGTAGTCCTCGACGTCGGAGCTGTCGGACTGCTGCGGCTCGCGCTGCTTCTTGCGGTAGCTGTTGATGTAGGTGTTGGTGAGGATCCGGTACATCCAGGCGCGCAGGTTCGTGCCGGGCTTGTACTGGTGGAAGGCCGCGTAGGCCTTGGCGTAGGTCTCCTGGAGCAGGTCCTCGGCGTCGGCCGGGTTGCGGGTGGTCCGCATCGCGGCCGCGTAGAGCTGGTCCAGGAGGGGCAGCGCCTCGCGCTCGAAGCGGGCCTGCCGCTCCTCGGGGCTCTCGGTGGCGACGTCGACCTCGGTCGCGTCGTCGACGGGGGTCTGGGGGGTGCTCATCGCGTCCCAGCCTAACCGCGCCCCACGCGGTGCCGTCGTGTCGAGGACGAACACGGGATGCCCTTCCCTTCTCCGGTGCTGTGCCGCGGGTGGAACACCGGTCGGGGGCCGGTCATTCCACGACCGCCGTGCCGGTCAGGTGCGGGCGGCCACCCGGTCCAGCACGGCGACGGCGGCGGCCGCGACCGCCCCGCCCGCCCGGCCGAGGGAGTGGGTGCCGGTCACCTCGGTGAGGGTGACCGACGCCGGCGCGACGGCGCGCAGCTCGTCGGGGCGCCCCCACGGGTCGGTGCGGCCCTGGACGACATCGACGCCGATGCCGTCGGCGGCGGGCCGGGCCAGCTCTTCGGCCCGGGAGCGGTCCGGCCGGCCCGGCGGGTGCAGCGGGAAGGACAGGGCGAGGACGTGCTCGGCCCCCACCTGCGCGGCGGTGCGGCAGGCGACCCGGGCGCCGGCGCTGCGTCCGCCGACGACGAGCTTGCGCGCGGGGGACAGGGCGGCGAGCACTGCCACCCAGGCGGGGTCGAGCGTCGGCGCCGTCGGGCCCATCCGCTTGCCCGCGACGCGCCACGGCTGGTCGACGAGGACGACCCGCCAGCCCCGCTCGAGCGCGGCGTCGCGCACGGCGAGCACGTCGGCGGTCCAGCGCAGCCCACCGGCGCCGTGCCCGAGGACGAGGGTGCCCCGCGGCGGCCCGGACGGCTCGCTCGTCGTGGTCCGCGCGTCGCCGGACGGGGTGGGGACGAGCGCCTCGGTCATGCGGGCGGCCCCAGGACCTCGCCGGTCTCGGGGTCGACGACGCCGACGAGCTCCTCGGCCGGCAGCGGCTCGAGCAGCTGCGGCCCGTTGGCCCGGTTCCCGCTCACCGCACGCGAGACCGGCCACGCGGTGAACCGGCCGGGCTCGTGCGGCGCGAGCAGCCCCAGCGCGTCGGCCGCGCCCGTCGCCGGGTCGAGCCAGGCGTCCCAGTCGCCGCGGTCGAGGACCATCGGCTGGCGGTCGTGGATGCGGTCCAGCCCGGGCTCGGCCGGCCCGGTGACGACGGTGAAGGTCGTGAGCCAGGCGTCCGGGTCCTCGCCGTCGGTGACGGCGGGGTCGCGCCAGAACTCGTAGAGCCCGGCCATGGCGACGCTGCCGCCGTCCGCCCGGGTCGTGAAGAACGGCTGCTTGCGGGGCTTGCCCTTGGCGTCGAGCGCCGTCGGCGACGCCTGCCACTCGTACCAGCCGCGGGCGGGCACGAGGCAGCGGCGGGCCGCGAGCGCTCGGGCGTAGGCGGGCTTGTCGGCCACGGTCTCGACGCGGGCGTTGATCATCCGCGCCCCCTCCCCGGCGCTCTTGGCCCAGCTCGGGACCAGCCCCCAGGTGAGGAGGCGCAGCTGGCGGGTGGCGGCGGCCGCCCGGTCCTCGCGCGGCGCGCGGCTGAGGACGACCGGCGCCTGCTTGGTCGGCGCCATGTTGTGGTCCGGACGCCCCGGCGGCGGCTGCTGCGGGTTCTTGAGGATGCTGCGCGTGGGCTCCGCGGTGCGGTCCTGCTCGACCTCGAACTCGAGCACGAGCTCGTCCGGGTTCGCCGTCGCGGCGTAGCGCCCACACATGCACCTCAGGCTACGCAGCGGTCCTCGCAGCAACTACGGTAGGACGAGAACGTGCCTGTAGCACCGTCCCCGACCTGGAGGTAGCGGATGTCCCTCGTGCGCCGCGTCGCCCGACCCCTGCTCGCGTCGATGTTCGTCGTCGGGGGTGCCGACCAGCTGAAGCACCCGTCCGCGAAGACCGACACCGCCCGGCCCGTCGTCCAGAAGCTCGCGCCGCTGCTGCGCCTGCCCGAGGACACCGAGCTGCTCGTGCGCGCCAACGGCATCGCCATGGTCGGAGCGGGCACGATGCTCGCGCTCGGGAGGTTCCCGCGGGCCTCGGCCGTGGTCCTCGCCGCGACGCTCGTGCCGACGACGGTCTCGGCCCACCAGTACTGGACGGTCGAGGACCCGCAGGCCCGCGCCCAGCAGCGCATCCACCTGCTGAAGAACCTCGGCCTGCTCGGTGGCCTGCTCCTCGCCGCCGTCGACACCGAGGGCAAGCCGGGCGTCGCCTACCGGGCGCACCTGGCCAACGAGAGCGTGCAGCGCGCCGTGCGCCAGACCCGCCGCGAGGCCCGCCACGCGGCCCGCACCGCGACCACCGAGGCGAAGCTCAAGGCGGTCCAGGCCCAGCATGCCTTCGGCTGACGAGGACCATCCCCCGCCGGGGTCGCCCGCCGCGCCGCCCGCCGACGGCGACTGGGCGGCGCCGGCCGCCGACGGCCCGGTCGACGCCCGGGTCGTCCTGCCCGGCAGCAAGTCCCTCACCAACCGCTACCTCGTCCTCGCCGCGCACGCCGGCGAGGTCTCGCGGCTGCGGGCCCCCCTGCGCTCGCGCGACACCCACCTCATGGCCGGGGCCCTGCGGGCGCTCGGGACCGGGGTCGACGACGTCGACGACGGGGACTGGCTCGTCACACCGGGTCCGCTGCGCGGCGACACCGACGTCGACTGCGGCCTCGCCGGCAACGTCATGCGCTTCGTCCCCCCGCTCGCGGGCCTCGCGGACGGGCCGGTGCGCTTCGACGGCGACCCCCACGCGCGTCGCCGCCCGATGGCGCCCGTGCTCGGTGCGCTGCGCGCCCTCGGCGTCGGGGTCGACGACGACGACCGGGGCGGGCTGCCCTTCACCGTCCACGGCGCCGGGTCCGTGCGCGGCGGGACGGTGACGATCGACGCGTCCGCCTCCTCGCAGTTCGTCTCCGGGCTGCTGCTGTCCGCCGCCCGCTTCGAGGAGGGCGTCACCGTCCACCACGACGGCAAGGCCGTCCCCAGCCTGCCGCACATCGAGATGACGGTCGAGACGCTGCGCGACGCCGGGGTCGTCGTCGACGACGCCGAGCCGCACACCTGGCGGGTCGAGCCCAGCGAGGTCAACGCCCTCGACGTCCAGGTCGAGCCCGACCTGTCCAACGCCGCCCAGTTCCTCGCCGCGGCACTCGTCACCGGGGGCCGGGTGCACGTGCCCGGCTGGCCGCAGTACACGACCCAGGGCGGTGACTTCGTCCGCGAGGTCGTCGACATGATGGGCGCCGACGTCGTCCTCGACCGCTCGGGGCTCACGGTCACCGCCGGCGGGGGCATCCTCGGCGTCGACGTCGACCTGCACGACTCCAGCGAGCTCACCCCCGTCGTCGCCGCGCTCGCCGCGCTCGCCGACGGCCCGAGCGTCATCCGCGGCGTCGCCCACATCCGCGGCCACGAGACCGACCGGCTCCGGGCGCTGCACACCGAGCTCGACCGGCTGGGCTGCGGGGTGGACGAGACCGAGGACGGCCTGCGCATCACCCCCCGGCCGTTGCGGGCCGGGCGGTTCCACACCTACGCCGACCACCGGATGGTCATGGCCGCGGCGGTGCTGGGGCTCGCGGTGCCGGGCGTCGTCGTCGAGGACGTCGGCACGGTCGCCAAGACGATGCCGGAGTTCACGGCGCTGTGGGACCGGATGCTCCGCGAGCGGGTCGGCGCGCAGGCCTGATGGCGAGGTCCGCGCGGGACTACGACGAGTCCGACGTCCGGGTCCGGCCCAACCCGCGCGGCTCGCGTCCGCGCAGCAAGGAGCGCCCCAAGCACGAGGACGCCGTGCCCGGGCGCGTCGTCACCGTGGACAGGGGCCGCTACACCACGCTCGTCGGCGAGGGCAGCGACCGGCACGTCGTCCTGGCCATGCGGGCGCGCGAGCTCGGGCGCAAGGGCATCGTCGTCGGCGACGACGTCCGGCTCGTCGGGGACACCTCGGGGGCGGACGGCTCCCTCGCCCGCATCGTGCGGGTCGTGCCGCGCACGACGACCCTGCGCCGCACCGCCGACGACACCGACCCGGTCGAGCGGGTGCTCGTCGCGAACGCCGACCAGCTCGTCGTCGTCTCCGCCCTCGTCAACCCCGAGCCGCGGCCCCGGCTCATCGACCGCTGCCTCGTCGCCGCCTACGACGCCGGCATGGACCCCCTCCTCGTCCTCACCAAGGCCGACCTCGCCGACCCCGGCCCCTTCCTGGAGACCTACGCGCCGCTGTCGGTCCCGCACGTCGTCACCGCGCACACCGACGGCGCCGGGGGCCTCACCGGCCTCGCGGACCTGCACGACGCCCTCGCCGGGCGGGTTAGCGTCCTCGTCGGGCACTCCGGCGTCGGCAAGTCGACCCTCGTCAACGCCCTCGTCCCGGCGGCCGAGCGCGCCGTCGGCGTCGTCAACGACGTCACCGGCCGGGGACGGCACACCTCGACCTCCGCCATCGCCCTGGCCCTGCCCGACGACGACGGGTGGGTCATCGACACCCCGGGGGTGCGCTCCTTCGGGCTCGCCCACGTCGACCCGGCGCGCATCGTCGGCCACTTCCCCGACCTCGAGCCCGGCACGCAGGGCTGCCCGCGCGGCTGCACCCACGACGAGGAGGAGTGCGCCCTCGACGCGTGGGTGGCCTCCGGGGCCGCCGGCCCCGCCGGGCCCTCCCGTCTGGAGTCGCTGCGGCGGCTGCTGCGGACGCGGACGGCCGCGGGCGAGGACTCCTGAGGGGTCCTGCGGCCGCGGCCGTCCGGTACGTGGAGACGGGTCAGCGCGGGCGTTCGCCCTCGCTCGGGTCCTCCGAGATCCGCACGGGGTCCTCGCCGACGTGGCGGTCCCCGTCCATCGCCTCGGCCCGGGCGGCCACGGACGCGTCCGGGGAGTCCGTGGTCTCCCCGCCGCCCTCGCTGCCCATCCCCGCCCCGGCGTCGCTGAGGTCCTCGACGTCGCTGCTGGCGAACCGGTCGTCGTGCTTCTGGTCGCTGACGTCGGTGGTCTCGACGATGACCCGCGGCTCGGCGAAGTGGCAGGCCGACATGTGCCGGCCGGCGCCGTCCTCGCGCAGCTCGAGCTCGGGCTCGACCTCGCGGCAGCGGTCCTGCACCTTCCAGCACCGGGTGTGGAAGCGGCAGCCCGAGGGCGGGTTCGCCGGCGAGGGCACGTCGCCCTCGAGGACGATCTGCTCGCGCTTGCCGCGCAGCGTCGGGTCCGGCACCGGCACGGCCGAGAGCAGCGCCTGGGTGTACGGGTGGGTGGGCCGGGCGTAGATCTCGTCCTCCTCGCCCAGCTCGGCCATCCGCCCGAGGTACATGACCCCGACCCGGTCGGAGATGTGCCGGACGACGGACAGGTCGTGCGCGATGAACACGTACGCCAGCCCGAGCTCGTCCTGGAGCTTCTCCATGAGGTTGACGACCTGCGCCTGCACCGACACGTCCAGCGCGGACACCGGCTCGTCGCAGATGAGCACCCGGGGGTTGAGCGCGATGCCCCGGGCGATGCCGATGCGCTGACGCTGGCCACCGGAGAACTGGTGCGGGTAGCGGTTGATGTGCTCGGGGTTGAGCCCGACGAGGTCCAGCAGCTCCTGGACCCGCTTGCGCCGCCCGCCCTTGGGCACGACGTCGGTGTGGATCTCGAACGGCTCGCCGACGATGTCACCGACCGTCATGCGCGGGTTGAGCGAGGTGTACGGGTCCTGGAAGACGATCTGGATGTTGCGCCGCAGGCGCCGGGTGTCCCGGGCCGAGGCGCCGGAGAAGTCCTGGCCCTCGAAGGACACCGAGCCCGCCGTCGGCTCCTCGAGCCGCATGAGCAGCCGCCCGAGCGTGGACTTGCCACACCCGGACTCGCCGACGATGCCGAGGGTCTCGCCCTTGTGCAGGTCGAAGGACACCCCGTCGACGGCCTTGACGTGGCCCACGGTCCGGCGCAGCACGCCCTTCTTGATCGGGTAGTGCTTGACCAGGTCCTGGGCGCTGAGGACGACCTCAGGCATCGATGACCTCCTCGGCGAAGTGGCAGGCGGACAGTCGCCCGGGGGCGACCTCGCGCAGCTCCGGGACCTCCGTGCGGCACCGGTCCTGCGCCATCCGGCAGCGCGGGTTGAAGGCGCACCCGTCGGGGATGCGCATGAGGTTGGGCGGCAGCCCGCCGATGGCGGCCAGCGTCTGGCCCTTCTGGTCCAGGCGTGGGATCGACTCCAGGAGGCCGCGGGTGTACGGGTGCGCCGGGGAGGCGTACAGGTCGTGCACGTCGGCCTTCTCGACGAGCCGGCCGGCGTACATCACCGCGATCCGGTCCGCGACGTCGGCGACGACGCCGAGGTCGTGGGTGATGAGGATGAGCCCCATCTGGCGCTCCTCCTGCAGCTCCTCGAGCAGGCTCATGATCTGCGCCTGCACCGTGACGTCGAGCGCCGTGGTCGGCTCGTCGGCGATGAGCACCGCCGGGTCGAGCGCGATGGCCACGGCGATCATGATGCGCTGGCGCATACCGCCGGAGAACTGGTGCGGGTAGGCCTTGACCCGGTCCTTGGCACCGGGGATCTGCACCCGCTCCATGAGCCGGACGGCCTGCTCCAGGGCGTCGCTCTTGTTCATGTCCCGGTGGATCCGGAACATCTCGGCGATCTGCCAGCCGACCGGGAAGACCGGGTTCAGCGCCGACAGCGCGTCCTGGAAGATCATCGAGACCTCGGGGCCGCGGGTCTTGCGCCGCTGCTCCTCCGGCATCGTCAGCAGGTCCTGGCCGCAGTAGCGGATGTGCCCGCCCGGGATGACCGCGGGCGGCATGTCGAGGATGCCCATGATCGCCTGGGCCGTCACCGACTTGCCCGAGCCGGACTCGCCGAGGATGGCCAGGGACTCGCCCTGGTGGAGGTCGAACGAGACGCCGTTGATGGCCTTGGCCACGCCGTCGGCGGTGTGGAACTCGACGTGGAGGTCCTCGACCTCCAGCAGCTTGCCGTCCTGGGGGACGTACTCGGTCTCTCCCGACGCGGAGGGCCGGGTCGTGGTGTCCGTCATGGGCGGGTCACCTGCTCTTCGGGTCGAGGGCGTCACGCACGGCGTCGCCGAGCATGATGAACGCGAGGACGGCGAGGGACAGGAACAGGCCCGGGAAGAACAGCATGTGCGGGGTCGTCCGCAGGCCGATGATCGCCGAGCTGATGTCGATGCCCCACGAGATGGCGGGGTACTGCAGGCCGATGCCGAGGAAGGACAGCGTCGCCTCGGCCGCGATGTAGGCGCCGAGGTTGATCGTCGCGACGACGATCATCGGGGCCAGCGCGTTCGGCAGGATGTGCGAGCCGATGACCCGGGCGGGGCTCGCCCCGAGGGCCCGGGCGGCCTGGACGTAGTCGTTCGGCTTGACCTGGATGACGCTGCTGCGCATGAGCCGGGCCAGGCTGGGCCAGCCGAGGACGACCAGGGCCAGCACCACCTTGAGCACGATGAGCAGGTAGTTGCTGTCGAAGAACCCCGGCAGCGAGACGAGGAAGATGATCGCGCCGAGCAGCAGCGGGATGGCGAAGAAGACGTCGCCGATGCGCGAGAGCAGCGAGTCGACCCAGCCGCCGAGGTAGCCCGACATCACGCCGATGACCCCGCCGACGAGGACGGTGCCGATCGTCGTGAAGAGCCCGACGAGGATGGAGGCCCGCGCGCCGTAGATGCAGCGGGCGTAGATGTCGTAGCCCTGGAAGTCGCGGCCGAACCACGTGCCGTCGCCCGGCAGCGACCGGGCCTCGGCGAGGACCGGCTGGTTGGGGCTCGTGCTCGTGAACAGGCTCGGGAAGGCGGCCATGAGCACGAAGACGGTGATCATCACCGCGGAGATCCAGAAGAGCGGGTTCTTGCGCATCGCCCGCCAGGCGTCGGAGGCGAGCGAGCGCTCCTCGCCGGCGTCGTGCGGGTCCTGGACGTGCGTCTCTTCGACGACGGACTGTTCAGTCATGGCTGATCCTCGGGTCGAGCAGGCCGTACAAGAGGTCGACGACGAGGTTCACGACGAGGTAGACGAGCACGAGGATCGTCACCGCGCCGACGACCGACGCGCCGTCGCGCGCCCGGATCGAGCGGAAGATGTAGTTGCCGATGCCGGGGATGTTGAAGATGCTCTCGGTGACGATGGCACCGCCGAGCAGGGCGCCGAAGTCGTAGCCCATGAAGGTGACGACGGGGATCAGCGAGTTGCGCAGCGCGTGCAGCCCGTAGGCGCGGCGCTTGGTGAGCCCCTTGGAGATCGCGGTGCGCACGTAGTCCGAGCGCAGGTTCTCGGCGAGGTTGGTCCGGGTGAGCCGCGCGACGTACGCGATGGAGAGCGACCCCAGGACGATCGCCGGCAGCAGCAGCTGGTACACCGTGGCCTCGCCGGAGGTGACCGTCACGGGGAAGATCCCCCACTTGACCCCGAGGAAGTACTGGGCCACACCGCCGATGACGAAGATGGGGATGGAGATGACGACGAGGGTCGAGATGAGCACGACGTTGTCGAGGAACCCGCCCTTGCGGATGCCGGTGAGCACGCCCGCGACGACGCCGATGACCCCCTCGAAGATCAGCGCCATGACGCCGAGCTTCACGGTGACCGGGTAGCGGTCCTTGAGCTGCTCGGCGACGCTGATCCCGTTGTACGTCTCGCCGAAGTCGCCCTGGGCGAGGTTGGCGCCGTACTTGACGTACTGGACGTACCACGGGTCGTTGAGGTTGTACTTCTCCTTGAACGCGGCCGCGTAGGCCGGGGGGCACGGGCGCTCTCCGCACTTGCCGGCGAGCGGGTCGCCCGGCAGCGCGAACACCATGATGAAGATCAGGAACGTCGAGCCGATGAGGACCGGGATCATCTGGAGGATCCGCCTGACGATGTAGGTGCCCATGTCACCTCCTGGGGATCTCGGGCCGCCTCGGGGTGGTGGCGGCGTGACGGTGTACCGGGGACGAACCTAGACCATGCGGGGGCCGGGATCGGCGGGGGCGTCCCGGTGTCGCACCGCCCTTCGGGCCCGGACACGGCCGTCGGCCTGCCAGCGGGTGGCTGACAGGCCGACGGCTCGTGCGTGGGGGTGGGGAACCTGTCGGTCCCCTTACCTCACTTGGTGGTGACGGCGGTGTAGTCGACCGTCCCGAAGGCGGTGATCTTCACGTTGTCGACCTTGTTCGACCAGCCCATGACCGTCTTGTTGTACCAGAGCGGCACGGCGGGCATGTCGTTGGCGAGGAGCGCCTCGGCCTGCTGGTACAGGCTGTTGGCCTCGGCCTCGTCGGTCGCCGCAGCGGCGTCCTTGATGAGCTTGTCGAACTCCGGGTTGGAGTACTTGCCGTCGTTCGAGGACGCGCCGGTCGTGTAGAGCGGGGCGAGGAAGTTCTCGATCGAGGGGTAGTCCATCTGCCAGCCGGTGCGGAAGATGCCCTGCATCTTGCCCTCGCCGATCTGGGCGCGGAAGGTGGCGAAGTCGACGACGCCCTTGGCGACGCAGTCGACGCCGAGCGCCTGCTTGATGCTGTTGCAGGTGGCCTCGGTCCACTCCTTGTGACCGCCGTCGGCGTTGTAGGAGAGGGTGATCTGCTTGCCCTTGAAGCCGCCGGCCTCGTCGAGCAGGGCCTTCGCCTTGGCCGGGTCGTAGGTGCAGTACTCACCGCACTGGTCGGCCTTGTAGCCGTCGACGACCGGGGAGACCCAGCCGGTGGCGGCGACCTTCGTGTTGTTGAAGATCTGCGTGATGATGGTGTCGCGGTCGACGGCCATCGAGATCGCCTGGCGGATCTTCGGGTCGGCGTAGTCCGGGCTGACCTTCTCGGGAGCGAAGGTCATCGTCTGGATGACACCCGTCTCCTTCTGGGCGTTGCGGTCCGGAAGGTCCGACTTGTACTTGTCGTCGATGAGCGCGGACGCCGGGATCGAGGTGACGATGTCCAGGTTGTCGGCGAGGACGTCGTTGTACGCCGGGTCGACCTCCTGGTAGATCTTGAAGGTGATCTTGTCGACCTTGCCCGGCCAGTCGCCGGTGTAGTCCTCGTTCTTCACGAGGACCATCGACTGCTCCTTGTTCCAGGCCTCCAGCTTGTACGGGCCCGAGCCGATCGGCTTGTCACCGAAGGCGTCCGGGTCGTCGTAGAAGGCGTCCGGGAGAGCGGCGAAGGCCTGGTAGCCGAGGCGCACCGGCAGGTTCGAGACCTTCTGCGAGGTCTTGATCGTGAAGGTGGTGTCGTCGACGACCTTGAGGCCCGACATCTCCTCCTTCTTGGCCTTGCCGGCCCCCTTGCAGGGGTCCTCCTCGTCGGTGCCGGTGCACTGCAGGTCACCGAAGCCCTCGACCGGCTCGAAGAAGTAGCCGTTGTACATGCCGTTGGGGGCGTACGCGGCGTAGTTCCAGGCCTTGACAAAGCTCTCGGCCGTGATGGGCGTGCCGTCGTGGAACTTCAGGTCCGGCTTGATCTTGATGGTGAAGTTCTGGTTGTCGTCGGTCTCGATCGACTCGGCCTGGTCGTTCTCGGGGGCCGCGGTGTCGCTGTCGTAGTGGACGAGCTTCGAGAAGACCGGGTCGAGCACGTCGCCGCCACAGGTCTCACCGGTGTTCTGCGGGACGAGCGGGTTCTGCGGGTTGCAGCCGAAGACGGTGATCTCGCCCCCGGACGAGCCGCCAGCGGCATCGGTCGACGAGCTGTCGTCGCTGCTACCGCCGCCACAGCCTGCGGCCAGCAGCGCCACGGCAGACATGGCCGCGACGGCGACCGTGCGAGTGGTTCCTCGCATGGATGTCCTCCTACGTGAATGTGGTCAAGCCACCCGATGTCCGGGTGGTCATCCCCAGGGGTACTCCCGATCGGGTGCACCTGGGTGCGACGCCCTCCGGCGTGCGGCTCCACTAAAGACCACCGACCCCCACCGATGGAAGTTCCGTGACGTGCCGAGACGAGATTGTGACCGAACCGCGACGCGGCCCCCGCCGTCGCCGGAAGATCTCCGGCGCGAGCGGCTACGGTGTGCGGGTGCCCGGCTACGACGACGACCTCCGCCTGGCCCACGTCCTCGCCGACGCCGTCGAGCGCGTGACCACCGGCCGGTTCCGGGCCGCCGACCTGCACGTCGAGACCAAGCCGGACGCCACCCTCGTCAGCGACGCCGACCGGGACGCCGAGGAGCTCGTGCGCGCGCAGCTGAAGCGCACCCGGCCGCGGGACTCGGTCGTCGGCGAGGAGCTGCCGCGCACCGGCTCCAGCGCCCGCCAGTGGGTCGTGGACCCCATCGACGGCACCCACAACTTCGTGCGCGGCGTGCCGGTCTGGGCCACGCTCATCGCCCTCGTCGACGACGGCGTGCCGGTCGTCGGCCTCGTCGCCGCGCCCGCCCTCGGCCGGCGCTGGTGGGCCTCCGTCGGTGCCGGAGCCTGGGCGGGGCGCAGCCTCACCAGCGCCCACCAGCTCCGGGTGTCCGGGGTCTCACGCCTCGAGGACGCGTCGCTGTCCCTGTCGAGCACGACCTCGTGGGAGGCGGCCGGCCGCCTCGAGCCCGTGCTCGACCTGGCCCGGTCCTGCTGGCGCGAGCGGGCCTACGGAGACTTCTGGTCCTACATGCTGCTCGCCGAGGGCGCGGTCGACATCGCGGCCGAGCCCGAGCTCGCCCTGTACGACATGGCCGCGCTCGTGCCCGTCGTCACCGAGGCCGGCGGGCGGTTCACCTCGCTGGACGGGGTCGACGGCCCCTTCGGCGGCAACGCCGTGGCGACCAACGGCCTGCTGCACGACGAGGTGCTGGCCCGCCTGGCGGTGCCGGGACGCTCCGCCCCCTAGAACAGCACCTGCTGGTTGCGCTCGGTGGGGACGCCCTCCAGGCGCAGCAGCGTGGCCTTGCGGGCGAGGCCGCCCGCGTAGCCGGTGAGGGTGCCGTCGGCGCCCACGACCCGGTGGCAGGGCAGGACGACGGGCAGGGGGTTGGCGCCGTTGGCCGCCCCCACCGCGCGGGAGGCGCCCGGCGGCAGCCCCAGCCCGGCGGCGAGCGCCCCGTAGGTCGTCGTCGTGCCCCACGGCACCCGCGCGAGGGCCTGCCACACCTGCCGGCGGAACGGCGTGCCGTGCGGTGCCAGGGGCAGGTCGAAGACCCGGCGCTCGCCGGCGAAGTACTCGGCCAGCTGGTCCCGCGCCCGCTCCAGGACCGGGTCCGGCGGCTCCTCCCCGGGTCCGGGGACGGCGGGGCCGGCGTCGAACCGGACCTCGCTCAGCGCACCGTCCCGCGCGACGAGGCCGAGCGGCCCCACCGGCGAGTCGACGACGAGCACGGCGCAGGACCCCTCAGAGGTCGACGGTGGTCACCGGGACCCCGAGGCGCTCGCTGAGGCCGGGCACCACCGCGGCGGCGTCGCCGACGACGACGGCCGTCCACTCCCCCGTCACCGTCCGCCGGTACGCGGCGTCGAGGTCCTCGAGGGTCAGCGCCCGCACCGCCTCGAGGTTGCGGGTCGTGAAGTCCGGCGCCAGCCCTTCGAGGGCCAGCGACCCGGACTCGTCGGCGACGGCGTCGGCCGTGGCGTAGCGGCCCGGGGCGGTCTTGGCGATGAAGTCGACACCGGAGCGCAGCTCGGCCGGGGTGAAGCCGTCGCGGGCCCGGTCGAGGATGTCGACGACGAGCCCGGTGGCCTCGGCGGTGACCTCGGTGCGCACCGACCCCGAGGCGAGGAACATCCCGCCGGCCACCCGCGGCCGGAACACCGAGCGCATGCCGTAGGTGTAGCCCTTCTCCTCGCGCAGGACCGCGTCCAGGCGGGCACCGGGCGAGCCGCCGACGAGGAAGGACAGCACGGGGTGGGGTGCCCAGCCGGAGGCGAGGGAGCGGTCCGGCCCCGGGCAGCCCACGACGATCTCGGACTGCACCGAGCCCGGCCGGTCGACGACGACGAGGCGCACCCGGTCGGCCGCCGGCACCGGCGCGAGCGACGGCGCCGGGGCGTCCTGCGTCCCCGAGGTCCACGACCCGAGGCTGCCGGTGAGCACCTCGAGGGCGGGCACGCCCGCGAGGTCGCCGGCGAGGACGACGGTCGCGCCCCGGGGGCCGACGACGCGGGCGTGGTGGGCGACGACGTCCTCGCGGGTGAGGGCGCCGACCGTGGCGGCGGTGCCGGCGACCGGCAGCGCGGCCCGGTCGGCGGCCTCCCACAGGGTCCGGGAGAACTCGCGCGAGGCGCGGTGCGCGGAGGAGGCGCGCTCCTGCTCGATCTCGGCGAGCCGGGTGCGCAGGATGCGGCGCACCTCGGCCTCGGGGAAGACCGGGTCGGCGAGGGCGGCCCGCACGAGGTCGGCGGCCGCGGCGAGGTGGGCCTGCGGCACGTCGACGTCGACGACGAGCCCGCCGTCGGACACCCCGGCGCCGAGGACCATCCCGATCCGCTCCATGCGCTCGGCGAACTCCTCGGAGCCGGCCTCGGAGGTGCCCTCGTCGAGCAGCCGGGCGGTCATCGACCCGATGCCCTCCTGGCCCGCCGGCTCGGCGGCCACCGGGGAGGGCACGACGACCCGCAGGGAGAGGACGTACTGCCCGGGGAGGTCGTGCAGCAGCAGGCGCACGCCGTTGGGCAGCAGGTGCTCCTGCGGCGCGGGGAACGCCCAGGGCTCGGGCGGGGCGACGACGGGACGCGCGGTCACGCGACCTCCTCGGTCTCGGCGGGCGCGTCGACGAGGTAGGCGACGACCGCCCGGCTCTCGGGCCGCAGCCAGCGGCGGGTGACGTCGATGACATCCTGCGCGGTGACCGTGCGGACCCGGTCCAGATAGGTGTTGACGATGCCGGGGTCGTCGTGGAGCAGGGTGTACCGGCTGATGAGGTCGGCCCGCTCCTCCTGACCCGCGAGCGCGCTGAGCCAGCCGCGCTCGGTCTGCGCCAGCGACGCCTCGAGCTCGGCGGGGGTCGGGCCCTCCTGCGCCAGGCGCTCCAGCTCCTCGACGAGCGCGGACTCCAGGCCCTGCGGGTCGGCCCCCGGCGCGACGTCGAGGACGACGAAGCCGATCGAGGCGCCGTCGACCAGGCCCCAGGCGCTGGCGTGCACCCCGACGGCGGTCTGCTCGCGCCGGACGAGCCGGCGGACCAGGCGCGAGGTCGAGAGCCCGCCGAGGCAGTCCAGGGCCACGCTCGCGGCCACGAGGTCGTCGGTCTCGTCGGCGGGCAGCCGGAAGGCGACGTGGAGGCGGTCGTTCGGCACCCGGTCGCGGCGCTCGACCCGCACCGGGGCCGCGAGCGGCTCCAGCGGCTCGTGCGGGGGGCGCCGGGCCTCGGCCCGTGCGTCGAGGTCGCCGAAGTACCGCTCGACGAGGGCGAACCCCTCGTCGGGGTCGACGTCGCCGCACAGGGTGAGGACGGTGTTGTCCGGTGCGTAGTGGCGGGTGAAGAAGGTGCGCACGTCCTCGACCGTCGCGGCGTCGAGGTCGGCCATCGACCCGATCGTCGGGTGGTGGTAGGGGTGGTCCTGGGGGAAGAGCGCGGCGTACATGTCGACGAGCGCGAACCCGTACGGCTGGTTGTCGTAGCGCTGCCGCTTCTCCTCCTTGACGACGTCCCGCTGGTTGTCGAGGTTCTCCTGGGTCAGGGCGTCGAGGAGGTGCCCGTGCCGGTCCGCCTCGAGCCACAGCGCGAGCTCGAGCGCCCCCTTGGGCACGGTCTCGAAGTAGTTCGTGCGGTCGAACCACGTCGTCGCGTTGAGGCGGCCACCCTCGGCCATGAGGGCCTCGAAGTGCTCACCGCTGCGGACCTCGCGCGAGCCCTGGAACATCAGGTGCTCGAAGAGGTGGGCGAACCCGGTGCGTCCCGGCTGCTCGTGCCGGGACCCGACCCCCACCCAGATGTTCACCGTGACGGTGGGGACGGTGTGGTCGGGCGAGACGACGACCCGCAGCCCGTTGGGCAGGGTGCGTCGGTGCAGGGGGTAGTCCAGCGGCATGGCGTCACCCTAAGCCCGGGGTCAGGACGCGTCGCGGACCTTCTCGCCGGCCTCGTCGGTGATCCGCCGGCCGACCTCGTCCAGGGCCCGGCGGGCGAACACCTGCTGCTGGGTGGCGGCCCGCTCGGCGCGGCCGCGACCGAGGAAGCTCACCGCCCAGTGCAGCAGCGTCGTGATGCGGTTCTTGAACCCGATGATGTAGACCAGGTGCACCCCGAGCCACAGCAGCCAGGCGACGAAGCCGTGGAAGCGCAGCCTCCCCACCGACGCGACGGCGCTGAAGCGGGACACGGTGGCCATCGAGCCCTTGTCGAAGTACTCGAAGGGGCCCTGCGGCTCCTCGCCGTCGAGGCGCCTGCCGATCTCCTTCGCGGCGTACCGGGCCCCCTGGATCGCGACCTGGGCCACGCCGGGGAGGTCGTCGAGGCTGATCATGTCGCCGACGACGAAGACCTCGGGGTGCCCCGGCAGGGTGAGGTCGGGCCGGACCTTCACCCGGCCGGCCCGGTCGGTCCCGGCGCCGGACTGCTCGGCCAGCTGCGCCCCGAGCGGGCTGGCCTGCACCCCCGCGGCCCACATCTTCGTCAGCGCCTCGACCCGGGTCGTGTGCCCGTCGGGGCCGCGCAGCTCGACGCCGGTCTCGTCGACGCCGACGGTCATCGTCGAGGTCCGCACGTCGACCCCGAGCTCCTGGAGGCGCTCCCGCGCCGCGCCGCCGAGCCGCTCGCCGAAGGCGGGCAGGACGGTGTCGGCGCCGTCGACGAGGATGACGTGGGCCTGGGTGGGGTCGATGCGGCGGAAGTCGTGCTTGAGGGTGCGCCTCGCGAGCTCGGCGATCTGCCCGGCCATCTCGACCCCCGTGGGGCCGGCACCGACGACGACGAAGGTCAGCGCACGGCGGGCCTCGGCCTCGGTCCGCGCGAGCTCCGCGAGCTCGAAGGCGCCGAAGATCCGGCCACGCAGCTCCAGGGCGTCGTCGATGGACTTCATGCCCGGGGCGTAGGTGGCGAAGTCGTCGTTGCCGAAGTAGGACTGCCCGGACCCGGCGGCGACGAGGAGGGAGTCGTACTCGGTGACGGTGTCGGTGCCGAGCAGCTGCGAGGTGACGGTGCGCGCCTCGAGGTCCACCTCGGTGACCTCGCCGAGGATGACGCGGGCGTTCTTCTGCTTCGCGAGGATCTCCCGGGTGCTCGGCGCGATCTCGCCCTCGGAGAGGATGCCGGTGGCCACCTGGTAGAGCAGCGGCTGGAAGAGGTGGTGGGCGGTCCGGGCGACGAGGGTGATCTCGACGTCGTCGCGGCGCCGCAGGGCCTGGGTGCCGAACAGCCCCCCGAACCCGGAGCCGATGACGACGATGCGGTGCTTGCGGCGGGTGTCGGTGCTCACGTGCGGTGCAACGGGCGGGCGGGCGCCGGTGATTCCGCGACACGCCGGGGGCGGACGGGCCGTCTCACGACGCGACGTACGCGGCGAGGTGCTCGCCGGTGAGGGTGCGCGGGCTCGCGGCGACGAGGTCGGCCGGCGTGCCCTCGAAGACGACCCGGCCGCCGTCGTGCCCGGCCCCGGGTCCGAGGTCGACGACCCAGTCGGCGTGCGCCATGACCGCCTGGTGGTGCTCGATGACGAGCACCGAGGTGCCGGAGTCCACGAGCCGGTCCAGCAGCGCGAGGAGGTGGTCGACGTCGGCGAGGTGCAGCCCGCTCGTCGGCTCGTCGAGGACGTAGACCCCGCCCTCCTCCCCCATCCGCACGGCGAGCTTCAGCCGCTGCCGCTCCCCACCGGACAGGGTCGTGAGCGCCTGCCCCAGTCGCAGGTACCCGAGGCCGACGTCCTCGAGCCGGGCCAGGACGGCCTCGGCGGCCGGGGTGCGGGCCTCGCCCGAGGAGACGTAGTCCCGGGCCTCCAGCACGGACAGGTCCAGCACCTCGGCGATGTCGAGCCCGCCGAGGCGCATCTCGAGGACGGCCGGCCGGAACCGCCGGCCCCCGCAGTCCTCGCACGGCGTCGCCACCGTCTCCATGAAGCCCAGGTCGGTGAACACCGTCCCGTTGCCCTTGCACGTGGGGCACGCGCCCTCCGAGTTGGCCGAGAACAGCGCCGGCTTCACCCCGTTGGCCTTGGCGAACGCCTTGCGCAGCGGCTCGAGCAGGCCGGTGTAGGTCGCGGGGTTGGAGCGCCGGGAGCCGCGCACCGGCGACTGGTCGACGACGACGACCCCCGGCTGCCCCGCGACCGAGCCGTGGACGAGCGAGGACTTGCCCGACCCCGCCACCCCGGTGACGACGGTGAGGACGCCGAGCGGCAGGTCGACGTCGACGTCGCGCAGGTTGTGGGTGCTCGCGCCGCGGATCTCCAGCACGCCGCTCGGGGTCCGCACCGACTCCTTGAGGCGGGCCCGGTGCCCGAGGTGGCGCCCGGTGAGGGTGGCGGAGGCGGCGAGCTCCTGGACGCTGCCCTCGAAGCACACCGTGCCGCCCGCGCTCCCGGCGCCCGGGCCGAGGTCGACGACGTGGTCGGCGATGGCGATGGTCTCGGGCTTGTGCTCGACGACGAGGACGGTGTTGCCCTTGTCGCGCAGCTCGAGCAGCAGCGCGTTCATCCGGGCGATGTCGTGCGGGTGCAGCCCGACCGTGGGCTCGTCGAAGACGTAGGTGACGTCGGTGAGGGCCGAGCCGAGGTGGCGGACCATCTTCGTGCGCTGCGCCTCGCCCCCGGAGAGCGTCCCGGACGGCCGGTCCAGGGAGAGGTAGCCCAGGCCGATCTCGACGAACGAGGCGAACAGGCGTCGCAGGGACCCCACGAGCGGGGCCACCCGCGGGTCGTCGACACCGGCCAGCCAGTCGGCGGCGTCGGTGACCTGCATGGCCGAGACGTCCGCGATGCTCCGGCCGTGGACGAGCGAGGAGCGGGCCGCGTCGTTGAGGCGGGTGCCGTCGCAGGCCGGGCAGGGGCGGAAGACGGCCGCGCGCTCGACGAAGGCCCGCACGTGCGGCTGGAGGGAGTCGACGTCCTTGGAGAACATCGACCGGCGCAGCTTGGGCAGCAGGCCGTCGTAGGTGACGTTGATGCCCTTGGCCCGCACCTTCGTCGTCTCGCGCTCCAGGAGGTCGTGCCGCTCACGCTCGGTGTAGTCGCGGACGGGCTTGTCGGGGTCGAGGAAGCCGGACTCGATGTACGTCGCGACCAGCCAGCCGTCGGCGGTGTAGCCCGGGACGAGGATCGCGCCCTCGCGCAGCGACCGGGACTCGTCGAGGATCACCGAGAGGTCGAGGTCGGACACGGTGCCGCGGCCCTCGCAGGTCGGGCACATGCCGCCGAGGTAGACCTCGTCCTCGACCTGCGTCGTCGCCCCGGTCGCCGTCGTGCGGGTGCCGCTGGTCCGGGAGGTCGGGATGTTGAAGGAGAAGGCGTTCGCGGAGCCGATGGACGGCTCCCCGAGCCGGGCGAACAGCGAGCGCAGCATCGCGTTGGCATCGGTGACCGTGCCGAGGGTGGAGCGCGGGTTCGCCCCCAGCCGCTCCTGGTCGACGACGATCGCGGTCGTGAGGCCCTCGAGGGCGTCGACGTCGGGGCGCGGCGGGCTCGGCATGAACCCCTGGACGAAGGTCGGGTACGTCTCGTCGATGAGCCGGCGCGACTCGGCGGCGATGGTGCCGAAGACCAGCGAGCTCTTGCCCGAGCCGGACACGCCGGTGAAGACGGTGAGCCGCCGCTTGGGCAGGTCGAGGGTGACGTCGCGCAGGGTGTTCTGGCGCGCCCCGACGACGCGGATGACCTCGTGGGTGTCGGCGACGTGCTCGGCCATGCGGGCATCGTGCCACCCGGTGAGGCACACGGGAACGGCCTACCGCTGCTGCAGGCGCACCATCGAGCCCGCGGGGTCCCGGAAGGCGCAGTCGCGCACGCCGTACGGCTGGTCGGTCGGCTCCTGGACGACCTCGACCCCGTCGGCGGCCCGGATCGTCTCGAAGGCGGCGTCCAGGTCGTCGGCGGCGAGCATGATCCAGCCGTAGGTGCCCTTGACCATCATCTCGGTGACGACCCGGCGCTCCTCGTCGGTGACGCCGGGGTCCGCGAACGGCGGGGCGAGGAGGATCGAGGTGTCCGGGCGCCCGGGCGGCCCCAGGGTGACCCATCGCATCTCCCCCCTCCCCACGTCGGAGCGGACCTCGAGGCCGAGGGCGTCGCGGTAGAAGGCCAGGGACGCCTCGGGGTCGGTGTGCGGGAGGACGACGGTGTGGATGCTCAGGTCCATGCGAGGGACGCTAGGACGTCCCGGCCGCCGGCGCTTCTCGATTCCTGACCGGTCTGCTCACCCGCTGCGCGACGCACGCGGGCAGCCCCTCGGTCGCGCGCGCGGCCGTGGCCCGGTAGACGCTCGGGGAGCAGCCCACGAGCTCGGTGAACCGGGTGCTGAACGTCCCGAGCGAGGAGAAGCCGACGGCGAAGCAGACGTCGGTGACGCTCATCCCCCCGAGCCGCAGCAGCATCATCGCGCGCTCGACGCGGCGGGTCATGAGGTAGCTGTACGGCGACTCCCCGTAGGCCCGGCGGAACTCGCGGCTCAGGTGGCCGGCCGACATCGACGCGCCGCGGGCGAGGGCCTCGACGTCGAGGGGCCGGGCGTGCTCGCGGTCGATCCGGTCCCTCACCGCGCGCAGCCGCTCCAGCCGCCGCACCCGGTCCTGCGCCGTGCTCGTCACGGACCGAGCGTAGGCGTCCCGTCCTGGAGCGGGTCCTGCAGACACGGGAAGGCCCGACCGGCTGCAGCCGGTCGGGCCCTCCACGTCCAGTAGCGGGGGCAGGATTTGAACCTGCGACCTCCGGGTTATGAGCCCGGCGAGCTACCGAGCTGCTCCACCCCGCGTCGAGTTGAGTCACGGCCTGAGGACCGCGCTCGGTATGTCCTGAAGCGTACGCGAGGACCTCGCCCGGACTCAAATCGGCCCCGTGGGGCAGGCGCCGGGTCCCGCACCCCGCCGGCCGGCGGGGTGCGGGACGGGCGTCAGCCGGCGCTCGCGGTCGTCGAGGCCGACGGCGCCGGGGAGGCGCTCGGCGACGGCGACGCGCTCGGGGACGGCGCGGCCGGCGGCGGGGTGCCCAGCTGCGCGGCCAGCCGGTTCGCCTCGGCGATGGCGTCGGCGAGCTTCTTCTGCGCCTCGCCGTAGGCCGCAAAGTCGTTCTGGCTCAGCGCGTCCTGACCCTCGGCGTAGGCCGCCTGGATGTCGGCGATGGTCGCGGCCAGCTGCTGCTCGACCGAGGCGTTCGGGTTCGTCTGGCCGCCGCCGTCACCGCCGCCGTTGCCACCGCCGTCGCCGCCGTTGCCGTTGCCGCCGTTGCCGCCGTTGTCCTGGGCGTCCGGGAAGAGCCCGGCGACGGCCTGGTCCACCGTGTCGCCCCACGCGACGTCGGAGCCGTACACCGTCACCGTCACCTTGTTCTGCGGGAACGAGCCCGAGCCGCCGGACGCCTGGACGTAGATGGGCTGTACGTAGAAGGTCTGGCCGGCGAGCGGGAAGGTCAGGAGGTTGCCGAAGGTCAACCGTTTGCCCTGCCCCGAGTTGCTCGTGATGTACTGCGCGAGGTTGAGCGGCTCGGCGGGGTTCTGCGAGCGCGTCGTCGAGTTCTGGATCTGGTTGCGCACCTGTCCGGGACCGGACGGGGCCGCGTTGGAGGCGTACTCGACGAGGCGGAGCTTGCCGAAGTTCTCCGCGGGCTTCCCGGCGGTCGAGCCCGCGTCGGCGTCCACGGCGAGCAGACCGCGCAGGATCTCGCGCCCGCCCTCGTTGTTGCTCTGCGGGACGAAGGGCGAGGTGATCGAGAACGAGGCCCGGTCCTCCCCCGGCAGCGCGATCGACTGGAAGACCACGGGGATGTCGACGTTCGCCGAGGACGGGTCCGCCGGCACGCGCCACTGGTCGTTGCCGGTGTAGAAGTCGTCCGGGTTGGTCACGTGGTACTCGTTGAGCAGGTCGCGCTGGACCTTGATGAGGTCCTGGGGGTAGCGCAGGTGCGACATCAGCGCCCCGTCGATCTCCGACAGGGGGCGCACCGAGTCGGGGAAGGCGTTGTTCCACGCCTTGAGGATGGGGTCGTTCATGTCCCAGCCGTACAGGCGGACCTCACCGTTGGACGCGTCCACGGTCGCCTTGACCGCGTTGCGGATGTAGTTGAGCTCGCCGCTGCGGACCTGGACGACGTTCGAGCGGGCCGCGACGGCGTCCGAGGTCGCCTCGGCGAGGTCGAGCAGGCGGCTGTTGGGGTAGTCGGCCGAGGTCGTGAACCCGTCGACGATCCACTGGATGCGCCCGTCGACGACCGCCGGGTAGACGTTGCCGTCGAGCTCGAGCCACGGCGCCACCCGCTCCACCCGCTCCTGCGGGGTGCGGTGGTCCAGGATCCGGGAGTCGCCGTTGACCGCGTTGGAGAGGAGGAAGTTCGCCTCGCGGTACTTGAGGGCGTAGGCCACCCGGCGCAGCGTCGAGCCGATGGAGACACCGCCGCCGTCGGAGTAGGTGTTGTTGACCGAGGAGCCCTCGGTGCTGCCGGGCCGGTCGTACTCGCGGGCCTCGGCACCCTCCGGGGCCCCGACGATCGAGTAGTTCGGGGAGAGCTCGCCGAAGTAGATCCGCGGCTCGTACTCACCGAGGTTGTTGCGGTCGGAGTCCTCGAAGAACACCGGGTCGCCCTGGGCGGTGCGCTGGTTGCCGTACGCGGCGTAGAACCCGTAGCCGTGGGTGAAGACGGTGTGGTCGTTGATCCAGTTGCGCTGGCTGTCCGGGAGGCCGCCGAGGTTCATCTCGCGCACGGCGACGACGGCGTCGCTCACCCGGTTGTCGATCGTGTAGCGGTCGACGTCGAGGGTGTCGGGGAAGGCGTAGAAGTCGCGCTCGCCCTCGAGCTGGCGGAAGGTCGGCGCGACGACGTTGGGGTCGATGATGCGCACGCCGGGGATGGACTCGGCGTCGTCGCGCAGCACCGTCTGGCTCGGCGCCTGCTCGGGGACGGTGTTCTGGATGCGCTCGACCCGGTCCAGGCCGAACGCGGCGCCGGTGGCGGTGATGTTGCGCTGGATGTAGGGCTTCTCCAGCACCCGCTCGGACGGGTTGACCTTGAAGGTCTGGATGAGCGCCGGGTAGGCCGTGCCGACGAGCACCGCGGTGACGACGAGGAGCGCGACGCCGGTGATGGGCAGCCGCCAGCTGCGGCTCCAGATCGCGGCGAGGAAGAAGCCGGCGCACATGACGGCGGCGACGGCGAGGATCGCCTTGGTCGGGAGGACGGCGTTGGCGTCGGTGTAGGTGATGCCGGTGAGCAGGTTGCCCTTCTGCGTCGACAGCGAGTAGCGGTCGAGCCAGTACGACCCCGCCCGGGTCAGCGCGATGAGGGCGCCGAGGATGCCGAGGTGGACGTACGCGGCGCGGGTCGAGGGACCCCGCCCGGGCAGCTGCAGCCCGCCGTAGATGTAGTGCGTGAACGCGGCGGCGAGGAAGGACAGGACGAGCACGACGGTGACGAAGCTGACGAGGAAGCGCAGCCACGGCAGGGTGAACACGAAGAACCCGACGTCGAGCCCGAACTGCGGGTCCTCGACGCCGAAGGACTGGCCGTTGGCCCACAGGAGGTAGGTCTCCCACGCCCCCATCGAGCCGGAGCCCGCGAGGAGGCCGAGGACGACCGGGACGAGGACGACCGCGATCTTGCGCAGCGGCTCGATGGCCTGCCGGTACTGCTCCAGGACCTGCTGGGCCGGGGTGACCGGGACGTAGATCGGCCGGGTGCGGTAGGCGACGACGAGGCTCGCGGCGACGGCGCCGGCCGAGACGAGCCCGGCGAGGACGAAGATGACCGTCTTGACGACGAGCTGGGTGACGAAGACGTTCGTGAAGCCGACCGACTGGTACCACCACACGTCGGTGACGAGGTTCGCCGCGATGCCCGCGACGATGGCCAGGCCGGCGAGGACCAGCAGCGTCGGGACGAGCGGTCCCCGGCGCCGGCGCGGCAGACCGCCCGGACGCCGCGGGGCGCCGCCGCCGCCCCCCTCGGGGCGCGGGTCGTCCCCTCCGGGACCCTGGGGGCCGCCGGGCCCGTCGAACCACTCCGAGCGACTCACAGCTCTCCTCGTCCCCTCGTGCCGGGGGGTCGGCGTCACGGCAGGACGGTCAACCTACCTCGCAGACCTGAACGCACATCGGGCGCCCGGAGTTCGCGGAAACGGCGGTCGGGCACGATGGTCCGCGTGACGAACGAGACCCGCCCCGTGACCGATCCGCTGACCCTCGCCGCCCTCGACACCGAGCGGCACGTGGCCCGGGGCGGCTGGGACCAGGGCGTGCGCCTGTTCGCCCTCGTCCCGACCGCGGAGCTGCTCGAGCACGAGCCCGGCCTCGCGGACGGCCTCGCGACCCACGACGCCGCCGCCGGGGCGCTCTCGGCGGTCGAACAGGACGAGCTGCCGGAGGCCGACGGCCTCGAGGACCTCCTGGCCCGGATCGCCTGGCCCGAGCAGGTCACCGGCTGCGCGCTGGCCGTCGAGCGGATCGTCGTGCCGCCGGAGGCCGAGCGGGACCTGCCCGACGACGACGACGCCGCGCTGCGGGCCGTCGCCGAGCACCCGGGCCGGGCCGACGTGCGGCTCGTCGTCGCCGTGACCCGCGCCGGGGAGTCGCGGTGCCTGCTGCGCCAGCGCGAGCACGACAGCGACGACCGGGTGGCCCTCGGCGACGACATCGCCCCGGGCCTGGTCCACGCGCTGCGGGCCACCTTCGAGGACTGACCCCCGGGGCGGCTCAGCCGCAGCGGGGCAGGCCGGAGGTGTCGCCGTCGGCGATGGCCTGCACCGAGGTGCGGGCGTCCTCAAAGGTCGTGACCTTGACCAGCGTCATCCCGTCGGGGACGTGGCCGACGGCGTCGTCGCAGTCGCCGGCGGGCGAGAGGAACCAGCGGGCCCCGGCCTCGCGGGCCCCGACCATCTTCTGCCGGACGCCGCTGATCGGCCCGACCGCGCCGCCGTCCTCGATGGTCCCCGTGCCGGCGATGCGCTGGCCCCCGGTGAGCTCGCCCGGGGTGAGGACGTCGTAGATCGCGAGGGAGAACATCAGCCCCGCCGACGGTCCCCCGACCTGGCCGGTGTTGAGGGTCACCTGGACCGGCAGGTCGTAGTCGGTCCGCAGGACGACCCCGACGACGGTGCGGCCCTGGACGTCCGCCGTCCGCACCGTCACCGTCCGGGCGGTGCCGTCGCGCCGGACCCGGACCGCGACGTCCTCGCCGGGGCTGCGGCTCGTGACGGCCTGCTGCACCGCCTGCACGTCGGTGGCCTTCGCGCCGTCGACGTCGAGGACGACGTCGCCCGGCTCGAGCTTGCCCGCCGACGGCGAGGAGGCCGGGACGCTGGCCACGGCCACCCGGGTCGTCACCGTCCGGCCCAGCGCCCGCAGCGCCGTCGCGGCCGCCGTGACCTGGGACTCGTTCATCATCTCGGCGTTCTCGGCCTGGACCTGGTCGGCCGTGGCGTCCGGGGGGAAGTACAGCCGTTCCGGGGCGGTGTCGGTGTCGTCCCGCAGCCAGGCGCGGGCGAGGTCGTAGACGGTCACCGTGCGCCCCGGACCGCCGTCGAAGGCCACCGTCGTGAAGTCGAGGGCGCCGCCGGTCGGGTAGGTCTTCGCGCCGGACACCGACAGCACCGGCTTGCCGCCCACGTCGCCGAGGACGTTCGTCGCCGGGCCGGGCGAGAGGACGACGTAGGGCAGCCCGACGAAGGTCAGCCCCGCGGCGACGATGACGAGGACGAAGGTCGTCGTGAGGGCCGCCGCCGCGGCCCGGGAGCCGCGTCCGCTCACGGGAGGCCGACCCACTCGGCCGACCCGTCGCCCAGCGTCTGGTGCTTCCAGATGGGCGTGCGGGACTTCAGGGTGTCGATGACCGCCCGGCAGGCGTCGAAGGCCTGGCCGCGGTGCGGGGCCGCCGCGGCGACGACGACGGCGAGGTCGCCGACCTCCAGGGTCCCGGTGCGGTGCACCGCGGCGACCCGGACCGCCTCGGAGGAGGCGAGCACCTGCTCGCACACCTCGCGCATCGTCGCCTCGGCGCTGGGGTGCGCGGAGTAGTCCAGGCCGGACACGGACTCCCCGTGGTCGTGGTCCCGCACGACGCCGACGAAGAGGGCCACCCCGCCGCAGCGGGGGTGGCGGACGGCGCCGAGCGCCTCGTCGACGGACAGCGGCTCGTCACGGATCGCGACGAGCGCGACCGCGGCGTCATCGGTGGCCATGGGGCTCCTCGGGCACCGGGGCGGCGGAACGATTCACGCGCGCCCGTGGTTGGGTACGTACGACACGACATCCTCTCACCCGACGTGCAGGAGGCCGGCCATGCCCGACCACGGCGACGACGACGAGACCCCGGACCTGCCGCCCGAGATCGAGCAGGTCCTGCGCGGCCTCACCGGGGGCGGGGAGCTCGACCCGCAGCTCGCGCAGATGATGCAGGGCATGGGGCTGGACCGGGTCGACCCGCAGATGCTGCAGATGGTCATGGGCCAGGTGCAGGCCATGTTCACCGGCCCGGCCTCGGACACCGCGGTCGACGCCACGATGGCCACCGACATCGCCCGCAAGACGGTCTCCGCGTCCGGGGACGCGCTGGCCACGGACGCCGACGGCCGCGCCGCCGCGGAGGCCGTCCACGTCGCCGGCCTGTGGCTCGACAGCGCCACCGACCTCACCGGGGCCGCCCTGCGCGGCCTGGCCTGGAGCCGCGCCGAGTGGGTCGAGGCGACGATGCCCGTGTGGGCCGACCTCGTCGAGCCCGTCGCCGAGGGGGTCACCGAGGCCGTCGGGTCGATCATGCAGGGCCAGCTCGAGGACCTGCCCGAGGACGCGCTGCCCGCCGGGATGGCCGGCATGCTCGACCAGGCCGGGCCGATGCTGCGCCGGATCCACGGGTCGATGTTCTCCCTCCAGCTCGGCCAGGGCGTCGGGACGCTCGCCGGCGAGGTGCTGACCGGCTGCGAGGTGTCGCTGCCGCTCGTCGCCGCACCCGACGTCGTCCTCATGCCCGCCGCGGTGCGCGCGCTCGCCGAGGGACTGGAGGTCGACGAGGCCCAGACCCGTCTCTACCTCGCCGTCCGCGAGGTGGCCCGGGTCCGCCTGTTCGCCGCCGTCCCCTGGCTCGCGCCGGGGCTGCTCGCGGCCGTGCGCGACTACGCCTCCGACATCACCATCGACACCGACGCCATCGAGGAGGCCGTGCGCACCATCGACCCCTCGGACCCGCAGGCCGTGCAGGAGGCCGTGCAGGGGCGGATGTTCGCGCCGCAGCACTCCCCCGCACAGCAGGCGGCGCTCGCGCGGCTCGAGACCCTGCTCGCGCTCGTCGAGGGCTGGGTCGACGTCGTCACCGAGCGCGCCACCGCCGGGCACCTGCCGAGCGCCGACGCGCTCGGGGAGGCCGTCCGCCGGCGCCGCGCGTCGGGCGGGCCGGCCGAGAAGGCGTTCGGCGCGCTCGTCGGGCTCGAGCTGCGGCCCCGCCGGCTGCGCGACGCCGCCAACCTGTTCCGGGCCCTGGAGGACTCCGGCGGCGCGGACGCCCGGGACGCCGCCTGGCGCCACCCCGACCTCGCGCCGTCCACCGCCGACCTCGATGACCCCCTGGGCTACGTCGAGCGCTCGGGGTCCGCCGGCACCGACGACCTGGACGCCGAGCTCGACGCGCTGCTGCGCGGCGAGGGCGAGCGGTGACGGCGGCGGCCGACGTCGCCCGAGCCCACGCCCACCTGTACGCCGACGCCACCCGCGTCCTGGACGCCTACGCCCCCGCTGAGCCCGCCCAGGAGGAGCTGCGCCGGGCCTACCTCACCTTCCTCGCCTCCCACCCGGACGGCGTGGCCAAGGCCGGGCCCCCCGAGCACCTCACGGCCTCCTGCCTCGTCCTCGACCGCTCCGGGACGCGGGTGCTGCTCACCCTCCACCGGCGGGCCCGGCGCTGGTTCCAGTTCGGCGGGCACCTGGAGGCGGGTGACGCCACGCTCCGGGCCGCCGCCGCCCGGGAGGCCCGTGAGGAGTCCGGCATCGCCGGGCTCGAGCCGCTGCCGGACCCGGTGCAGCTGGACCGGCACGTGCTGGACGGCGACTTCGCCCGCTGCCGCGAGCACCTCGACGTCCGCTACGCCGCGCTCGCGCCGGACGGGGCCGAGCCGCGGGTCAGCGCCGAGTCCCTCGACGTGCGCTGGTGGCCGGTGGCGGACCTGCCGCCCGGCACGGCCGGCGAGCTGTCAGGCCTGGTCGAGGCGTCCCGGGTCGCCCTCGGGCTCCTCGGACGGGGGTAGCCCCGCGGCGTGGGCGAGCCCGTCGAGGAAGCCACGGGCGCGCTCGAGCCGCGGGTAGGACGCGAGCAGCCGCCAGAAGGCCGGGCCGTGACCGCCGACGAGGAGGTGCGCGAGCTCGTGGAGGAGGACGTAGTCCAGGACGTGGTCGGGCACCTCGCGCAGGCGCTCGGACACCCGGATGGCACCGGTCGAGGGGGTGCACGAGGCCCAGCGCTTCTCCATCGTCGTCACCCAGCGCACGCTCTCGGGCCGGGGGTGGCCGCCGAGGTAGCGCTCGGACAGGCGCGCGGCCCGGGCGGCGAGCTCGTCGTCGTCCATCGGCTGCCGGGCCTCGCTGCGGGCCAGCCGGCCGAGCATCCGGTCCACCCAGCGCGCCTCCTCGGCGGCGCTGAACGAGGCGGGGATGAGCACGATGGTGCGGCCGCCGTCCCGGTAGGCGCTGACCGTGCGGCGGCGGCGCCGACTGCGGCGGACCTCCACCTCCGGTGCGGCCACGCGCCGACTCTACGGGCCGGGATGGGTGCGGTGGGGCCGGAGTGACCCGCGGGACCCCCGGGACGGTGCCCTCGCGGACGTCGTCGCCGGCGGCCCGTCGGGGCCCGGTGCCGGGGCTACTGTGGGGCGGTCCGCCGGCCGGGTGGCGGGCCCGCGGGCGGTGTGTCGCCCGCGCGGAGGGACGAGGAGGACGCCGATGCCCGCCGACACCTGGAGGGGCCCGATCTACTGCGTGGGGTGCAAGACGCGGCACGAGGCCGAGGGACGGGTCGAGGTCACCGCCAACGGGCGGCGCATGGTCAAGGCCGACTGCCCGGCCTGCGGGCGGCGCACGAGCCGCATCCTCGGCGCCGCCTGAGCCCGCCCCCACCGCTCCGCGGCCTGTGGACGACGCCCGTCCCCGCCGCGGGGCGACGGGCAGGATGGCACCGGACGCGCAGGGGGTGCCATGGACCGGGTGGGGAGCGTCGTCGTCGACGGCTGGGGACCGCTCGCCGCCCGGTGCGCGAGCCAGCTGCGGGGGGTCGGGGTGTCCGTGCGGACCGGGGCACACGCCGCCGACGCCGCCGAGCTCGAGGTCGCCGGGGGTGCCGCCGCCCCGGCCGCCGTCGTCCTCGTCGCCGAGGTCCCGCCGGCCCCGTGGGGCGCCACCCCCTCGATGCTCGCGCCCTGGCACGCGGCGGGCGTCCCCCACCTGCCCCTCGTCGCCGTCGACGGGCGTGTGGTCGTCGGGCCGCTCGTCGTCCCCGGACGGTCGGCGTGCCTCGCGTGTGTGGGTGACGCCGCGGCCGCGGACCCCGCCTCGTCGTCCCCGGGACCGCTGCTGCGGGCGGGGGCGCTCACCCTGGCCGCGGCGGTGGCCACGGTGACGGTGCTCGCGGTGCTGCGCGGTGACGTCGAGGTGGCCGGCATCAGCACCGAGATCGGCCGCGGCGGGACGAGCGTCACCCACCGGGTCTGGTCCGCGCGCCCGGGCTGCCGCTGTCTCGCGCTGCGGCGGGTGGGCTGAGCGGGACCGGCCGCTCAGACCTCGCGGGCGGGCACGGCCGGGGGGTCGGAGAAGTCGGTCGTGTAGTAGCCCTTCGGGGTCTCGAAGGGCTCGTCCTTGCACCGCGGGGTCGGGGACACCGTCCGCCGGTCGCCCTCGACGTCGGTGATCTCGAAGGAGGAGCCGGACAGCGCCCGCTCGTTCTCGACCGTCGTCCACGTCGTCTTGAACAGGTCGATGCCCTTGAAGCCGACGCCGATCTCGCCGCCGTCCTCGGTCTCGGTGACGTCGTAGTCGAGCCGGCGGACGTTCGCGGACTCGGCGAGCACGTCGTGGATCTCGCCGTCACCGGTCACCTCGTCGACGTCGATGTGCACGTCCTTCTTCTTGAGGTTCCCGTCCTCGTCCCGCGGGAAGAGCATGTCGATGCGGGGCCCCAGCACCTCGCGCAGCTCCGGGTGCTGCGTGAAGTCCAGGACGAGCTCGGTGACGGAGGCCTCGCCCTTCTTCTCGGTGTGGGTGTAGCCGCCGCTCACGGCGAAGCCGTACGGCAGCGTGGCCTCGACGTCGACCCCAGCCGAGAACAGCTCCTTCAGCACCTGGTCGTCCACGGCGACGATGAGCTTGGAGAGCTCGCCGTCCTTGCCCCAGGCGACGGTGGTGCTCGTCTTCC
Organism: Phycicoccus flavus; assembly: GCF_004025965.2. Taxonomy (GTDB): domain Bacteria; phylum Actinomycetota; class Actinomycetes; order Actinomycetales; family Dermatophilaceae; genus Phycicoccus; species Phycicoccus flavus. The sequence continues at coordinate 55,652 of NZ_SAYU02000004.1, forward strand.
CGGTGAAGGCCGCACCCACCCCACCCTTGCCGGCGCCGCCCCCGCCGCTGTTCTTCTTCTCGTCGTCGTTCTTCTTCAGCCCCTTCCCGCCCAGGCTGGCGGCGACGAGGAAGCCGCCGGCGTCGCTGGAGGTGTACGTCGCGGTCCGGCTGCCGTCGGACCACCTGCGGTCCTCGACGGTGACCTCTCCTGTGTAGTCGCCCGACACCGACGGCGCTCCCCCGGCCTCGCCCCGGTCCCCCTTCTTCTGCAGGGGCAGCTCGACGCCCCCGGAGAGGGTGACCTTGGAGGTGCGGGCGTCCGCCTCGGCGAGGCCGTGGTGCGGCGGCTCGTCCTTGCTCGCGGCCTCCAGCTCCTCCTTGGCCTTCTTGCGCTGCTGACCGAGCGCGCCTCCGCAGTAGCGCAGGCACCCGGCGTTCATCGCCGCGTCGTACCTCGCCTTGGCCTTGCTGTAGGTGCCGTACCAGTCGACCCAGTCCTGCGCGGCGCGCAGGTCGGCGAACTCGTAGGTGGAGTCGGTGCTGTAGCCGGAGAGCCCCGCGACGTCGAAGCTGAAGGAGCCGACGCTGCCCGAGGCGCCACCGCCGGTCTCGGCACCCTCGACGAGGTGGATGCGCACCCGTCCGTCGCCGAGCTGCTCGACGAGCATCCCCTGGGACCCGCCGAAGCGGACGAAGAGGAAGCGCATCTCGGAGCGGGTCACCGTGGAGCGCGACGACGTCGTGCACGTCGGCTCCATCGAGTCGTACGCCGCCGTGATGCACTCGGCCAGCGGTCCGGCGAGCTGACCCCGGGCCTCCCCCGCCGTGGCGCCGACGTAGGCGCGCCACCGCTCGGCGCACTGCTCCGGCACCCACAGCTCGCGGCAGCCCACCCGCACCCGGGTCGAGCTCGTGGAGTCCAGCGGGCCGCTCGTCGGCAGGACGTCCCGGCACTCGGGGTTGTCCGGGTTCTCCGGGTCCGGCGGCGGGACGGGACCGGTCGTGGGCGGGGTCGGGTCGTCCGGGGCGTCCTCCGGCCCGGTGCCCGGGCCGCCGGGGCCGCCGGGCCCGCCCGGCTGGGCGGGGGCGAGGGCCGCGGAACCGCACTCGGTGCTCGCCCCGGCCGAGGTGATGAGGCACCACGCGGTCCGGGCGGTCGAGACGACGCTCTCGCGCTGCGGGGTGAGGGCCACGACGACGACGGCGACGAGGACGAGCACCCCCACGTACTCGAGCGTCCCCGCGCCCCGCTCGCCGGCGACCGCCCGACGGCGCGGGCCGTGGGCGGGTCCTGGAAGCAGGGGCACCCGACCGACCCTAGGAACGCCGCGGCGTCCCTCCCAGGGTCCGCGCACCCGACCCGGGGCCCGGATGCGTCGCCGCGCCTGGGTCGACGGGCCCAGCGGGTGCCAGGGGTGGACGGCGGCGGCGCGCCTGCGACGGTGGGTGTCGGCGGACGGCGGGTCGTCGGTGAGAATGGAGGGGTGAGCGAGCGCGACAGAGAGATCCCCGGGTCCTCGATCGCGCGCGCCGCACGCCTGGCCGGGCTGCCGCTGGGCCACGCCGGCCGGGCCGCCCTCGGCGTCGGCAAGCGGGTCGGCGGCCGGCCCGCGGAGGTCGTCAGCGCCGAGCTGCAGGCCCGCACGGCCGAGCAGATGTTCGCCGTCCTCGGCCAGCTCAAGGGCGGCGCGATGAAGTTCGGGCAGGCGCTGTCGGTCATGGAGGCGGCGATGCCCGAGGAGCTCGCCGGTCCCTACCGCGCCACGCTCACCAAGCTCCAGGAGTCCGGGCCGCCGATGGGCGCCGACCGGGTGCACCGCATCCTCGCCGAGGAGCTCGGGCCGCGGTGGGCCAGCACGAAGCTCGTCGAGTTCGACGACGTCCCGGCGGCCGCGGCGTCGATCGGCCAGGTGCACCGCGGGGTCTGGCGCGACGGCCGCGAGGTCGCGGTGAAGATCCAGTACCCCGGCGCCGGGAAGGCGCTGCTGTCCGACCTCAACCAGATCTCGCGCGTCGCCCGGGTCGCGGGGTCGTGGGTGCCCGGCATCGACATCAAGCCGATCATGGACGAGCTGCGCGCGCGGATGTCCGAGGAGCTCGACTACGGGCTCGAGGCGCGCAACCAGCGCCACTTCGCCCGGGCCTTCCGCGACGACGAGGACGTCTTCGTCCCCGACGTGCTCGTCGAGTCGCCGCAGGTGCTCGTCACCGAGTGGGTCGAGGGGACGCCGCTCGCGCGGATCATCGCCGACGGCACCCCCGAGCAGCGCGACGAGGCCGCGACCCTCTACCTCGAGTTCCACCTGCGCGCCCCCACCCGGGCCCGGCTGCTGCACGCGGACCCGCACCCCGGCAACTTCCGCATCACCCCGGACGGCCGGCTCGGCGTCCTCGACTTCGGGGCCGTCAACCGCCTGCCCGAGGGGCTGCCGGCGGCCATGGGCGAGTTCCTCACCGCCGCCCTCGCCGGGGACGGGGACGAGCTCGTCACCCTGCTGCGGCAGGAGGGCTTCATCAAGCGCAGCATCGACATCGACCCGCAGGGGCTGCTGGAGTACCTCGAGCCGCTCTTCGAGCCGCTGCTGCACGAGCAGTTCACCCCCACCCGGGAGTGGCTGCGGGCCACCGCGAACCAGATCCAGGACCCGCGGCGCCCGCAGTTCCTCGTCGGCCTCAAGCTCAACCTGCCGCCGAGCTACCTGCTCATCCACCGGGTGTGGCTCGGCGGGATCGGCGTCCTCAGCCAGGTGGGCGGCACGGTGCCGCTGCGCGAGATGATCTGCGCCTACCTCCCCGGCGTCGACGAGTCCCGCCTCCCGCCGGACCCCTCGCTCACCGCCTGAGCGTCGTCACCACCACGCGGGGTCCAGCTTGCCCTCGATGCTCCGCAGATGGCGCCGGCTGCAGTCGGGGCAGGTCCACGACTCCCGGCCCCGCTCGACCGCCCTGCTCCAGGTGAGCCGGGCCCGGGCGAGCGCGTCCTCGCCCGACGGCGTGGCGCCGCACGACGCGCACGTCGGTGCGGCGCTCCCCTCCCCTCCCGCCGTCACGGTCGGGACGTCGCCCCGGCCTCGGCCTTGGCGGCCGCCTTCGCGGCCTTCTTGAACTCGCGGACCTTCTGCAGCGAGTCGGCGTCGACGACGTCGGCCACCGAGCGGAACGAGCCGGGCTCGGCGTAGGCGCCGCACGCCTCCTGCCAGCCCTCCGGCCGGACCCCGAGCTGCTTGCCAAGCAGCGCGGCGAAGATCCGCGCCTTCTGGTCCCCGAAGCCGGGCAGCGCCTTGAGGCGTCGCACGAGCTCGCGGCCGTCCTCGGCCGTGGTCCAGATGCGGCTGGCGTCCCCGCCGTACTCGTCGCGGACGACCGTCGCGAGCGACTGCACCCGCCCGGCCATCGAGCGGCCGTAGCGGTGGATGGCCGGCGGGGTCGCGCAGAGGTCGGCGAACGCCTCGGGCTCGGCGTCGGCGAGCGCGGCGGGCTCGAGGGTGCCGAACCGCTCGAGGATCTTCGCGGGTCCGGCGAAGGCGCGTTCCATCGGGAACTGCTGGTCCAGCAGCATCCCGGTCAGCAGGCCGAACGGGTCGGTGCTCAGCACCTCGTCGGCGGCGGGGTCCTGGGCGATCGTCAGCGCGGCCACGGGACCAGGGTAGCCACGAGGTCCGCGGCGACCGCGCGCCAGAAGTCCCGGGCGCGCAGCTCCGGCGCGGGCGCCGGAGCGGGCACCGCCCCCGACGCGGGGCCGGGGGCGGTGCGGGTGGCGGTGTCGCTGCCGGTCCTCATCGGACGACGGCGTGGACGACCGCGCGCATCTGCTCTCGGTTCGCGGCCTCGCGCGCGCGGCGCTGCGTCTCGTGGACGCGGCGCTCGTGCACGACGCGGCGGACCTGCTGCATCCGTCGGTGGTACATGTCGTTCTCCTGTCGGTGCTGTCCGTGCGGTGTCGGTCACGTCGCGGTCAGGCCGCGACGTCGGTCTTGCGGGGGCGGCCCCGGGGCCGCTTGCGGGCGACGGTGACGCCCTGGACGAAGAGCTCTCCGCCCCAGACGCCCCACGGCTCGCGCCGGTCGAGCGCACCCGCGAGGCAGGTCTCCCGGACCGGGCAGGTGCGGCACAGGGCCTTGGCGAACTCGACGCCGTCGGGGGTGTCGGCGAACCACACCTCGGCGTCGTTCTCTCGGCACGGGATGCCCTCGCCGTCGGCGACGGACGTCTCGTGCAGGTCGAGAAGGTCGGTCAGCTGCATCGGGATGTCACCTCCTTGATGGGCGCGCCGGGTGTGGCGCTCGGTCGATCCGTCGCGCCCGGTGAGGCACGAGGTATGGGGTGGGCGGTCGCGGTCGCAGCCGCGCGGCTCGCTCCTGGTCGTCATCGCTTCGGTCCTCGCGTGTCGTCGTGACGGGTGGTGTGGGTGGGGTTCGTGGGAGATCCGGACACGAGAAAGGCCGCGGATCCCGGTGGGATCCGCGGCCTCGAGGTGGTGGCTACCTGTCGTCTAGACGGGTGGCCCCTCGAGGCGGGGGTACGCGGATCCGGTGGCCGGGGCGTCGACACCGGCGACGTCGGCCGTGGCGCCGACAAGGCCGGCGATGCGCTCACGCATCGGCACGAGGCCGACGACGGGCACACTGCGCCCCTGGACCTGGGCGAAGAGATCGCCCGAGTGAGCGGTGTTGGACCCGTACCAGGCGTCGCACGTCACGCGGGCAGCGGTCATCGCCGCGGCGGTCTTCGTCGTGGTCTCCATCGGGGTCCCTCCTCACTCGGTCTCGCTCGGCCGCGTCCCCGGACGGGGCACGCGAGGTGTCTGCGGTGAGACTGTATTGCGCCGCTGGATCGGCGGGCAATGCATTTGCCGGGACCACCCGGGGCGTCGGTGCCGCAGCCCGGTGTGTTCGACTGCGCGTCAGCCGGATTCGGCGTCAGAAAATTCTTCGACGATTCCCAGGACGGCGGGTCCGAAGCGCTCGAGCTTGGCCGGCCCGACCCCTGTGATCCGGGAGAGCTCGCCGGTGTCGGCCGGTACCCGCTCGGCGATGGCCTCGAGGGTCGCGTCGGTGAAGACGACGTACGCGGGGACGGCGTTCTCCTTCGCGGTCTCGAGCCGCCACTCGCGCAGCGCCTCGAAGAGCCGCTCGTCCCGCGACGGCGGACAGGTGGTGCAGCGCCCGACGGTGCGCTCCTTGGCCGTCGCGAGGTCGCGGCCGCAGACGCGGCACGTCGAGCGGGTCGGCGTGCGGGCGGCGGCCTCCTTCCGGCGGCGCTTGGGGATGCTGCGGGCGGCCGCGCCGAGGACTGACCCGGTGCCGTCGAGGAAGCGCGAGGGGCGCCGGGTGGCCTTGGCGCCGGGCGTGCGCGAGCGGGCGTAGGACAGGACGAGACGGTCGCGGGCGCGGGTGACGCCGACGTAGAGGAGCCGCCGCTCCTCCTCGATCTCCTCGGGCGTCTCGGCCATCGTGATGGGCAGCAGCCCGTCGGAGCAGCCGACGAGGAAGACGGTGTCCCACTCCAGGCCCTTCGCGGCGTGCAGCGAGGCCAGGGTGACGCCCTGCACCGTCGGGGCGTGCTGGGCGGCCGCCCGCTCGTCGAGCTCGCGGACGAACCCGGGCAGCCGGGCCTCCGGGTCCGCGGCGGAGACGTCGTCGGCCAGGGCGGCGAGCGCCGCGAGGGACTCCCACCGCTCGCGCGCCGCTCCCCCGGACGTCGGCGGCTCCCGCGTCCACCCGGCGCCGAGCAGGACGTCGCGCACGAGGTCGGGCAGCGGCACCTCGCCGTCGTCGGTCCGCGCGCCGCCGCGCAGGAGGAGCACGGCGTCGCGGACCTCCTTGCGGGAGAAGAAGCGCTCGCCGCCGCGGACGAGATAGGGGACGCCGCGCTGGGCGAGGGCCGACTCCAGCAGCTCGCTCTGGCCGTTGGTGCGGAACAGCACCGCGATCTCGGCCGGCGAGTGCCCGTCGGCGACGAGGCCGGCGATGCGGGTGGCGACCTGCTCGGCCTCGGCGGGGTCGTCGTCGGCGACGACGAGCTCGGGGTCGACGCCCGCCCCGCGCTGGGCCCGCAGCTCGACCGACCCCGAGCGACGGCCGCCGCCGGGCATCGAGAGGACGAGGTTGGCCAGGCCGACCACCTGCGGGGTGGAGCGGTAGTTGCGGACGAGCTCGACGACCCGCGCCTGCGGGTGCCGGCCGCGGAAGGCCAGCAGGTGCCGGGGCGAGGCGCCGGTGAAGGAGTAGATGGTCTGGGCCGGGTCGCCGACGACGCACACGTCGTCGCGGTCCCCGAGCCACTGGTCGAGCAGCGTCTGCTGGAGCCGGTTGACGTCCTGGTACTCGTCGACGACGAAGTGGCGGTACTGCCCCCGGACGACCCGGGCGACCTCGACGTGCTCGGCGAGGATGCCGGACATGAGCAGCAGCACGTCCTCGAAGTCGATGACGCCGCGCTCGGTCTTGACCTCCTCGTAGGTCGCGACGACCCGGGCCATCGCGATGGCGTCGAGCCCGGCCGGGGGCTCGCGGCGCTGCGCGCGGGCGGCCGTGGCGTAGGTGTCGGCGGTGAGCATCGAGACCTTGGCCCACTCGATCTCGGCGGCGAGGTCGCGCACCGCCGGGGAGTCCAGCCGCAGCCGGAGCCGGCCGCCGGCCTCCGCCACCGCACCCGCCTTGTGCGGCATGACCTCGGGGGCGGCCCCGCCGACGGCCTGCGGCCAGAAGTAGTGCAGCTGGCGCAGGGCGGCGGCGTGGAAGGTGCGGGCCTGCACCCCGCCGACGCCGAGGTCGCGCAGCCGGGTGCGCATCTCGCCGGCGGCGCGGGCGGTGAAGGTCACCGCGAGCACCCGCTGGGGCTGGTAGACGCCGGACAGGACGCCGTAGGCGATGCGGTGGGTGATGGCCCGGGTCTTGCCGGTGCCGGCGCCGGCGAGCACGCACATCGGGCCGCGGGGGTGGGCCGCGACCTCGCGCTGCTCGGGGTCGAGGGCGTCGAGGACGGCGTCGGCTCCGGGGTGCACGGGCAGGCTCGTCATCGTGTCCCGATCCTAGGTGTCCCCGGCGACACCCGGTCGGCCGGGAAGAGCCGGCCGGGCGGCGGCGTTGACCGCGCCATGAGCACCCCCGCCGCCGGAACCCTGACGATGTACACGACGTCGTGGTGCGGCTTCTGCCGCCGCCTGAAGACCCAGCTGGACCGGGAGGGCGTCGAGTACCGCGAGGTCGACATCGACCGGGTCGACGGCGCCGCGTCGTTCGTGGAGTCGGTGAACGGCGGCAACCGCACGGTGCCGACCGTCGTCTTCCCGGACGGGTCCACGGCGACGAACCCGTCCGCGGGCGAGGTCGTCGACCGGCTCGGCTAGTCCGGACGCCTCAGCGCATCGACACCGTCTCGGGGGCCTGGATCGGTCCCCCGTACCAGTGCTCGACGAGCCGCCGGGCGATCGACACCGACCCCGGGATGTGCACGGAGCCGTCGGCGATGGCGGCGAGGAGCTCCTCCCGGCTGAACCAGCGGGCCGCGGCGATCTCGTCGTCCTGCAGGCGCAGGTCGGTGCCGCGGGCCCGGGCGGTGAAGCCGACCATGAGCGAGGACGGGAAGGGCCAGGGCTGGTCGCCGAGGTAGACGACGTCCTCGACCTCGACGCCGACCTCCTCGCCGACCTCCCGGGCGACCGCCGCGGCCAGGGTCTCGCCCGGCTCGACGAAGCCCGCGAGCACCGACATGCCGCCGCTGCGGAAGCCGCGTCCGTTCGCCAGCAGCAGGCGGTCGGCGTCGTCGACGACGGACATGATGACGGCGACGTCGGTGCGCGGGTAGTGCTCGCTGCCGTCGACGGTGCAGCGGCGCACCCACCCCGCGTGCACCGGCACGGTGGGGCTGCCGCAGCGGGGGCAGAACTCGTGGGTGCGGTGCCAGTTGGCCAGGGCCAGGGTCGTCGCGAACAGCGAGGCCCCCAGCGGGTCGAGGTGGGCGCCGACCTGGCGCAGCGTGTCCAGACCGGCGTCGTCATCGCCCGCGGGGTCGTCGACGACGCCGACGTGCTGGCGGCCCTCGGCCTCCCCGAGGTAGAAGGCGAGCCGGGAGGCGTCGTCCGGGCGGGGCGCCCCGAGCCCGACGCGGGCGTCGGCGCCGTCACGGGTGACCCGTGCGGCGTCGCCGTGCAGGCGCAGCACCGCGGTGGCGGGGTCGGCGAGGAGCCGGGGCAGCAGGTCGACGGTGCGCAGGTCCGAGCGGCGGTCGAGCGCCGGGATGGTCAGCGACACCGCGGGAAGAGATCGCTCGGCACGGGCCACGGCTCCCAGCCTACGGCGGCCCCGCGGCATACCGTGGGGGAGTGGACCGCAGCCCCGCCTTCCTCGCGGCGCTCGCCAGCGCCGCGGTCCCCGGGCTGGACCCGGTGAGCGTCGAGGCGCTGCCGAGCCTGCCCGGCCAGTCCTTCGACGTCGCGTTCGTCGAGGACGCCGAGCACCGGCGCTGGGTGGTGCGCGCGCCCCGCTCCGACGTCGCCGGTGCCGAGATGGACCGCGCGGTCGGGCTGCTCGGGCTGCTGGCCCGGCGGCTGCCGTTCGCCGTCCCCGTCCCGCGCGGGTTCGTCCAGCTGGAGGAGGGCGGCCGCGCGGCGGTCTACCCCTACCTGCCGGGCGACCCGCTCGAGCTCTCCGAGCTGCCGGCCGGTCGCGGTCTCGCCGTCGGGCTCGGGCAGGCGCTGGCGGCGCTGCACAACATCGACCCGGCGCTGTTCGAGGAGGCCGGGATGCCGACGTACGACGCCGACGCCTACCGCACCCGACGTCTCGCCGAGCTGGACCGCGCCGCCGAGACCGGCCGGGTGCCGACCAGCCTGCTCACCCGCTGGGAGACCGCGCTGGAGGACGTCACCCTGTGGCGGTTCGCGACGACGCCGGTGCACGGCGACCTCACCGGCGACCAGGTGCTCGCCGTCTTCCGCGACCAGCGCGACGCCGCGACCGGCACGGTCAAGGGGCTCACCGGGTGGGAGGACGCGAAGGTCGCCGACCCCGCCGACGACTTCCGGGCGCTGGTGTCCGAGGCGCCGCTGCAGACCGTCGAGACCGTCCTCGAGGCGTACGCGCACCACCGGGTCGAGCGCCCGGACGCCAACCTCCTCGTCCGGGCCCGGCTGGGGGCCGAGCTCGGGCTGCTGGCCCGGCTCATGGACGCCCTGGCCCGCAAGGACCCGGCCGCGGTCGAGGTCCTCGCCACCCAGCTGCGCCGCCTCGACGACGAGGTGCACGTCGACGACGGCAGCGACGACTACCGCCGCACCTCACTGGCGCCGGCGACGGTCCGCGACCGGCAGAAGCCGCCGCCGCAGCTCGTCGTCGACGACGATGACGACGACGTGCTCCCCGAGGTCGAGGACGAGGTCGACGGCCCGGACGAGGTCAGCGCGGACGAGCGGCGGACAGGACTCGGCTGATCCCCGCGAGGTCGGGCAGGTCGGGGCGGACGGTCTCCCCGGTGGCGGCGTGGAAGAACGCCCCCTGCACCCGCTCGGGGTCCACCCCGCGCAGCCGGGCCCAGGCCAGCCGGTAGGCGCCGAGCTGCAGGGCCCGGGCCCGCGCCCGCTCCCCCGTCGCGGGAGGTCCGGTCTTCCAGTCGACGACGGTCCACACCGTCTCGCCCTGCGCGTCGAGGTCCTCGAACACGGCGTCGATGCGGCCGCGCACGGCGATGCCGTCGACGACGGTCTCGACGCTCGTCTCGACCTCGACCGGGGTGCGGCCCGCCCACTCCGAGGCGAGGAAGGCCTCGCGGAGGCGGGACACGTCCTCGTCGCCGCCGTCGTCGTCGGCCGAGCCGGGCAGCGCGTCGAGGTCGACGATGGCCGCCCTCGCGTAGTGCTCCTCGACCCAGGCGTGGAAGGCCGTGCCGCGGCGGGCGGCGAGCGCCGGCGGCCGGGGCACCGGGCGGCGCAGGTCGAGGGCGAAGGCGTCCGGGTCCTCGGCGAGGGCGACGAGGGCCGAGGTGGACAGGTGCGGAGGCAGCGCGACCTCGGCCCCGCCGTCCCGGCGGCCGGCGCGCTCGGCGAGGAGCATCGTCAGCTCGGCGTCCCAGGGCCCCGGCCGGCGGGGCCCACCGTCGTCGTCCGGTGCACCGGTGTCGTCGCGGTCGGCCCGCGCCGCGGCCTCGGCGACGGCGCGCGCCGGGGCCAGCAGCCGCTCCCGGCGCTCGACGTGCTCGGCCGTCGGCCAGGTCACCGCAGCGGTCCCGGCCGTCCGGGGGTTCTGCGGCGCGGGGTCCTGCACCGGCGGCATCGGCGCCCACGGTCCCGGGGCGAGGGACGCTCCGGCGGCCGAGCGCACCTCCTCGAGGAAGCGCGAGGTGATGCGCGGGGTCGAGGCCGTGCCCCACACGTGCGCCGTGAGCAGCAGGTCCCGGCGGGCCCGGGTGAGCGCCACGTAGGCGAGGCGGCGCTCCTCGGCGACGCCGTGCTCGGCCGCGGCGGCGGTGAACCGGTCGTGGGCCTCGGCGGCGGTCTCCCAGTCGAGCCCGTCGGACCAGCCGAAGCGGGGCAGGCCGTCGCGGTCGCCGCGCAGGTCGTAGGGCAGGGTGGCCAGACCCACGAGCCAGGCCCTGTCGCGGGGCGCGGAGTGCCCCCACTCCTCCTCACCAGCGCTGGAGCGGGTGGCCGAGTGCGCGGGGAAGGCGGACTCCACGAGCCCGGGGACCGCGACGACGTCCCACTCCAGCCCCTTGGCGGCGTGCACCGTCATCACCTGGACGGCGTCCGGGCGGGCCTCGACCCAGCCGAGGTCGAGACCGCGCTCCTCGTCGACCGCGGCCTCGAGCCAGGCCAGGAAGCCACCGAGCGTGGCCCGGTCGGCGCTGGCGGCGAAGGTGGCGGCGACGTCGGCGAAGGCGTCGAGGTGGGCGCGGGCGGCCCCGGGGGTGTACCCGGGCCGGGCGAGCACCTCGATGTCGAGGCCGAGGGCGACCTCGGCCTCGGCGACGAGCTCGGGGAGGCCGAGTCCGCCGAGGGCCCGCAGCCGGCGGACGGTGGCGCCCAGGCCGTGCAGCCGCTCCAGGGCGGGCGCCGACAGCCGCTGGCCGTCCCGGCCGGTCCAGTCCGGCGCGGGCAGCGCGTCGAGGGCCTCGACGATGCTCACCGTGTCGCTGGCGTCGGGGGCGAGGTCGGCGCCGCGCGGCGGGCGGCGGCCCGGTCCGCTGACCCGCGCCCACTCGCCGAGGCCGTCGAGGTCGGCGGCGCCGAGCCGGCAGGAGGGGCCGGTGAGCAGCCGCATGAGCCGGTCCCCGCGCATCGGGTCGGCGACGACGTGGAGCAGCGCGACGAGGTCGGCGACCTCCGGGGTGTGCAGCAGCCCGCCGAGGCCGACGACCTCGTAGGGGACGCCCGCGGCCTCGAGGGCCTCGACGACGGGGTCGAACTGCGAGCGCTTGCGGCAGAGGACGGCGGCGGTCCGGCGGCCCGGCCGCTCGCGCCGGGCGGCGAGCCACTGCACGACGTGCCGCGCCTCGTCCTCGAGGGTGTCGAGCCGGGCGACCGCCACGTGCCCCGGGCCGGCGCCTGGGCGTTCCGCGAGCGGGCGGACCTGCACCCGGGTGGTGGCGGCCAGCGGCCCGGCGACGACGTTGGCGGCGGCGAGGACGGCGCGGTCGTTGCGCCAGCTCGTCGACAGCGGCAGGACGCGGGCGGGCTCGGGGTCGACGAAGTCGGAGCGGAAGCGGTCCAGCGTCGTCGACGACGCACCGCGCCAGCCGTAGATGGACTGGTGCGGGTCGCCGACCGCGGTGACCGTCACGGGCTCGCCGGGGGCGACGAAGAGGGCCCGCAGCAGCTGGAGCTGGGCCTCGGAGGTGTCCTGGAACTCGTCGAGGAAGACCGCCCGGAACCGCGCCCGCTCGGCGGCGCCGACCGCGGGAACGGTGGTGGCGAGCCGGGCGGCGAACGCCATCCGGTCGGCGAAGTCCATGGCGTCGCGGGAGCGCTTGAGGTCGTGGTACGCCGCGACGAGCGGGACCACGGCCGCGCGCTGGCGCAGGACCTGCACCGTGTCGCGCATGGGGTTGGTGCGCTTGCGCGAGCCGTCCGGCCTCGTCAGCGCGTCCAGGGTCTCGACGACCTCGGCGAGGTGGGCGGCGACGTCGGCGGGCTCGACGAGGTGCTCGGCCATCTCCCCGGCGAGGTCGACGACGGCCGTGGTCACCGTGGACTCGGCCTTGTCGACGGCGTCCATCGGCCCGTCCCAGGCGACGACGGCGTCGTGCGCGAACTGCCAGGCCGCGGCCTCGGTGAGGAGCCGGCTCTCGGGCTCGACCCCGAGGCGCAGGCCGTGCTCGCGGACGATGCGCCCGGCGTAGGCGTGGTACGTGGACACGGTGGGGGTGTCGTCGAGCACCGCCGCGCCGGACTCGTCCTCGGGCTGCCAGAGCCCGGCCTCGCGGAGGGTGGCGAGCCGGGCCGCGAGCCGCTCGGAGAGCTCGCCGGCGGCCTTGCGGGTGAAGGTGAGCCCGAGCACCTCGTCCGGGCGGACCAGGCCGTTGGCGACGAGCCAGACGACCCGGGCCGCCATCGTCTCGGTCTTGCCGGAACCGGCGCCGGCGACGACGAGCAGGGGCCGCAGCGGCGCCTCGATGACGGCGGTCTGCTCGGGGGTGGGGGCGTGCGGCTGGTCCAGCGCACGGGCGAGGTCGGCCGCGGACCAGCGCAGGCCGGCGGGCGTCCGGGTCGGGGTGAGGGTCACAGCCGCCTCCCCTCGGGGCGGGCCGGACAGGAGTCCTTGACCTGGCAGGTGCCGCACACCTCGCGCGAGGGCGTGGCGACGAAGGCCGCGGCGGCCATGCCGTCGGCCGTGCGCTCGAGGAGGTCGCGGGCCCAGCCGGGGTCCTCGGGGTCCTTCGCCAGCGGCGGCTGGACCTGGAGGGTGGTGCGGGAGTTCGCGGCCTTGCCGAGCTGGAGCAGCGCGGCACCGCCGGACCCGGTGCCGTGCGCGGCGAACGCGCCGTCGTCGACCGCCAGCTGGTAGGCGCCGAGCTGGCCGTGGCGGGCGAGCTCGTCCGTGGTCGGCTTGCGCGAGCCGGTCTTGAGGTCGACGACGCGCACCGTGCCGTGCGGGCCGACCTCGATCCGGTCGACGGTGCCCGCGACGACGGCCCGGCCGAGGGCCACCCGCATCCGCTCCTCGGACCCGGCCCGGCGCCACCCGGCCGCGCTCGCCTCGCGGTGGTAGGTGGCGAGCCGCTCGGTCATCGCCGTGGCCCGGGCGAGGTCGCGGCGGGACAGCCAGCCCGGCGGCAGGCCGAGCCGGCCCCAGCGCGCCTCGAGCTCGGCGGCGTAGGCCGGCGCGTCGACGTCGCCGAGGTCGTGGGCGACCTCGTGGACGAGGGTGCCGATGTCCTGGGCGCCCATCGACGGACCGTCGCCGCCGCTGGCGCGCAGCAGCCACTGCAGCCCGCACTGCCCGAAGCGGTCGACCATCGACGGCGACACCGTCACCGCCACCCCGTCGGCGCGGCGCGGCCGGTCGTCGGTCGTCGCGCGCAGCGCCCACCAGCGGGCGGGGTCGGCGCCCGGAACGCCCGCCCGGGCGAGCCGGCCGAGGGTCGTGACCGCCGCGCCGCGGACCGCCGGGTCGGGGTCGAGGACCGACCGGCGCAGCTCGGCGACGAGGCCGGTGAGGGTCAGCGGGCGCGGGACGTCGGTGAAGGGCCGGGCCTCGCTGCGGGGGTCGACGACGTCGAGGTAGGGAGAGGGCTGCTCGTCCTCGCTGCGGACGGCGGTGACGACGAGCCGGTGGCGCGCCCGGGTGACGGCGACGTGGAACATCCGGGTCTCGTCGTGCGCCACCTGGGCCCGGGCGGCGCGCGGGCCGAGGTCGCGGCCGGCGACGACGTCGACGAGGTCGGCGGACCCGAGCAGCGAGCCGCGCAGCCGCAGGTCCGGCCACACGCCCTCCTGGACGCCGGCGACGACGACGAGGTCCCACTCGCGTCCGGCGGCGGCCGCCGGGGTGAGCAGGGTGACCGACTCCCCGGTGGGAGCACGGTCGGCGAGGGTGTCGCCGGCGACGTCCTGGCCGAGCAGGTGGTCGAGGAAGTCGGCGGGCCGGGCGCCGGGCAGCCGGTCGACGAAGCGGGCGGCGGCGTCGAACAGGCCGAGGACGGCGTCGAGGTCGCGGTCGGCCCGCGAGCCGGCGGACCCGCCGGCCAGGGCGGCCTCGCGCCACGGCCCGGACAGGCCGGACGCGCTCCACATGGCCCACAGCACCTCCTCGACGCCCTCGCCCTCGCGCAGCGCTGTGAGCGCCGCCGCGAGGACGCGGTGCACACGGCGGGCGGGGTGGGCCTCGGGGCCGACGTGGTCGAGGGCGGCGGGGGTGAGGACGGCCTCGGCGAGGAGGGCGTCGCTGGTGCGCCCGCCCCCGGCGTCGAGCTCGAGGCGTCGCAGGGACCGGCGCAGGCGACGCAGCCCGACGGCGTCGGCGCCGCCGAGCGGGGAGCCGAGGACGTCGACGACGACCTCGGGGTCGAGGGCCTCCGCCCCCGCGGCGACGTCGAGGGCGCAGCGCAGGAGCGCGAGCAGGGGCCGGACGGCGACCTCGTCGCGCACCGGCACGTCGGTGTCGGACGCGGCCAAGGGCACCCCGGAGGTCCGCAGCACCCGGCGCAGGGTGGCGGTGCGCGCGCCGCCGCGGACGACGACGGCCATCCGCGACCACGGGACGCCGTGCAGCAGGTGGGACTCGCGCAGCAGGCCGGCGACGAAGGCGGACTCCTGGGCCGCGGTGCGCAGCAGGTGCGCCTCGACCTGCGCCGGCCCGGCGGACACCGGGTCCGGGGACCGGTGGGCGACGCCCCCGACGACGCCGACGTGCCCGACCACCCGGGCCGCCGCGGCGGCCAGGGCCCCGCCGGACCGGTGCCCGCAGCGCAGGACGTGCTGCTCGGCGTCGGGCCAGGCCCGGAGGAAGAGGCGGGGGTCGGCGCCGCGGAAGGTCTGGGTGGCGGCGTCGGGGTCGCCGGCGAGCAGCAGCGGGACGGCGCCGCCGCCGGTGACGACGGCCAGCAGGCGCTGGGCCGCGGGGGTGAGCTCCTGGGCGTCGTCGACGACGACGAGCCGCAGCCGTGCGCGCAGCCGGTCGAGGGCGTCGGGGTCCTCCTCGAGCAGGTCGGCGGCGGCGGTGAGGATGGTCGAGGGGTCCCAGGCCCCGGGGGCGGCCAGCGCCGTGACGTCCTCGTACTCGCCCAGGACGACCGCCGCCGCGCACCACTCGGGCCGGTCGTGCGCCCGGCCGAGGGCGTCGAGGTCGCCGGGGTGCAGCCCGAGCTCGAGGGCGCGCATGAGCAGGTCACGCAGCTCGGAGCGGAACCCGCGGGTGGGCAGCGCGAGGTGCACGGACGCGGGCCACGGCGGTGCGGGGGTCTGACCGCTCTCGTGGCCGGCGAGGAGCTCGCGCAGGACGACGTCCTGCTCCGGCCCGCCGAGCAGCCGGGGGGCGGGGTCGCCCGCGAGCGCCGCCGCCTCGCGCAGCAGGCCGAAGCCGAAGGACTGGTGGCTGCGGGCCAGCGGGGTGGTCGTCGTGCCGCCGAGCCGCGCCGTGACGACGTCGCGCAGGCGGGCGGCGGCGACGCGGGTGGGTGCGAGCAGCAGGCAGGCGTCCGCCGGCGCTCCCTCGTGGACGGTGCGCACGACCCGCTCGACGGCCACCGTGCTCGTCCCCGTGCCGGGCGCGCCGAGGACCCGGACGACGGGTGCGCCGGCGGCGACGGCGGCCCACTGGGCCGGGTCGAGGTCCGGGGCGGCCGTCGTCGCGGTCTCGGGGCGACGCAGGACCAGCACGTCAGCGATTGCACCACGCGGGTCCGACAGGCCCCGCCCACCCGCCCGGCGTGCCGGTCGGTCCCTTCCGCCCCGTCCGCCCCACGGCTCCCACGGGCCCGGACGGGGTCAGAGCCGCGCGAGCGTCGCGGGGTCCTCCTCGCCACCGAAGTACCGGTCCAGCACCTCGCGGAACGAGCGAGACGCCGCCCCCTCCCCCGCGCCGGCGCCATCGTCACCGGCCTCCGCCGCGCGGGCGAAGAGGGTCATCGAGGACCGCAGCTTGACCGCGTCGACCACGCCCAGCACCGGCACCGGGTCCGTGCCGTCCAGCGCCAGCAACGCCGCGCAGCAGTCGCGCAGCCGCGGTCCGAGCACCGGGTGGGCGAGGTAGTCGCGCGCCTCGTCGAGCCCGGACAGCGCGTACCGCTGCGACGTCGGCGACCGCCCGAGCCCGGCGACCTGCGGCAGCACGAACCAGATCCAGTGCCCCTGCTTGCGCCCGGCCCGCAGCTCGCGCAGGGCCTGCTCGTACACCCCGCCGTCCTGGGCGGCGACGAAGCGGGACAGGTCCGCCGGCGCCGTCACGCCCCACCCCCGGCGAGGGCGGGCAGGTCGCGCACGTGAAGCCGTGGGCCGTCCCGCGGGGTCACGTGGTCCATCCGCCGATGATGGCGGGGCCGGGCCCGCGCGACAACCCGGCAGGCACGCGGGCCCGCGGGCGCGGTCAGTACGTGGGCACGGAGGGGTCGACCTCGCGCGACCACGCGAGGATCCCGCCCTCGACGTCGACGGCGTCGACCCCGCGGGCCCGCAGCAGGTCGACCGCCTCGGCCGAGCGGCCGCCGGACTTGCAGTGCACGTAGACGCGTCCGCCGTCGACCGGCAGCGGGTCCCCCGCGCGCACCCGGCCGACGGGGAAGAGCACTGACCCGGGGACGGCCGCGACGTCGCGCTCCCCCGGCTCGCGCACGTCGAGCAGCGCGACCCCGTCCTCCCGCAGCAGGTCGGCGAGCTCGGCCACCGACACCGACGGCCGCGAGCCGCCGCCGGAACCGTCCGCGTCCACCGGCGCCGCACCGTCCGCCCTCGACGTCGCCCACCCGAGCGGCCGCGCCGGGTCCGCCCCGGCCCCGCAGACCCGGCACCCGGGGTCGCGGCGCACGGGCACGGTGTCCCAGGTCTGGCGCAGCGCGTCGTGGACGAGCAGCCGCCCGACGAGCGGCTCCCCCGAGCCGGTGACGAGCTTGACCGCCTCGGTGGCCATGACCGAGCCGATGGCGGCGCACACCGCGCCGAGCACCCCGCCGACGGCGCACGACGGGACGGCGTCCGGCGGCGGCTGGGCCGGGAAGACACAGGCGTAGCAGGGCCCCTCCCCCGCCCACCACACCGCCGCCTGGCCGTCGAAGCGGTACACCGACCCCCACACGTGCGGGACGCCGAGCCGGGCGCAGGCGTCGCCGACGAGGTAGCGGGTCGGGAAGTTGTCGGCGCCGTCGAGCACGAGGTCGTAGTCGGCGACGACGTCCATCGCCGTCAGGGCGTCGAGCCGCGAGCCGTGCCGCACGACGACGGTGTCCGGCGAGAGCGCGGCGACGGCCTCGGCGGCCGAGTCGACCTTGGGCCGCCCGACGTCGGCGACCCCGTGCACCACCTGCCGCTGGAGGTTCGTCGTCTCGACAACGTCGTCGTCGACCACGCCGATCGTCCCCACCCCGGCGGCGGCGAGGTAGAGCAGCGCCGGCGAGCCGAGCCCTCCGGCCCCGACGACGAGCACCCGCGCGGCCCGCAGCCGGCGCTGCCCGTCGACCCCGAGGCCGGGCAGCAACAGGTGCCGGGCGAAGCGGGTCCGCTCCGCCGCCGTGAGCTCCGGACCGAGCGGCACCAGCGGGGGTCGCGCCATGCCCGGAACCTAACACCGCGGCACCCGCCCCGGCCCCGGGCGCGGCGCAGCGCCCGCCCCGCCGCGGCCCGTCCGTAGGATGGCCCGCGCACCCCGCCCCTGGTCGGAGGACCCATGACGAGCTCGACCGCCACCCGCAGCACCCGGATGCCCCGCAGCGAGCGCCGGGCGCAGCTCCTCGAGGCGGCCCAGGCCGTCTTCGTGCAGTCCGGCTACCACGCCGCCGCGATGGACGAGATCGCCGAGCACGCCGGCGTCAGCAAGCCGGTGCTCTACCAGCACTTCCCCGGCAAGCTCGACCTCTACCTCGCGCTGCTCGACACGCACTGCGACACCCTCGAGCAGCTCGTCCTCAAGGCCCTCGAGGAGACCGAGGGCGACAACGAGGTGCGCGTGCAGGCCACCGTCGCCGCCTACTTCGACTTCGTCACCCGCGAGGACGCCGCGTTCCGGATGGTCTTCGAGTCCGACCTCACGAGCGTCCCGCAGGTGCGGGCCCGGCTCGACGCCGTCGAGATGGTGTGCGCCGAGGGCATCGCCGACGTCATCGCCGAGGACACCGGCGTCGACGAGCAGCGCGCGCTGCTGCTCGGGTCCGCCCTGGCCGGCATGGCGCAGGTCGCGGCCCGGCACTGGCTGAGCCAGGGCGGCGGCATCCCCGAGCAGGAGGCCGCGTCGATGATCAGCACGCTGGCCTGGCGGGGCCTGGGGTCCTTCCCCAAGGTCGAGGGCTGAGCCGACCCGGCCGGCCCTCCCGGGCGCGGAACAGCGCGTCCGGCCCGACGGTTAGCCTGGGCGACGAACCCCCCCGACCCGCGGGCCAGCACCCGCGGAGACCACGAAAGGTGCGTGCCCCGTGGAGGTCACCATCGGCGTCCAGAACGTCGCCCGCGAGATCACCGTCGAGACCGACGCCGACCCCGCGCAGGTCGCCAAGGCGGTCGACGACGCGCTCGCCTCGCCCGAGTCCGTCCTGCGGCTCACCGACTCCAAGGGCCGCACGGTCCTCGTCCCCGGCCGCGCCATCGGCTGGGTCCAGGTGGGCGAGTCCGAGAAGGGCAAGGTCGGCTTCGGCATGAGCTGACGCCGCCGGGGCAGCACCACCGCTGACCTGCGGGGACGCCCGCCGGACCCCCTGCCTTGTCCAAGGTTTGACGAATCTTCGTCGAAGGTCTAGCGTCGGTCCCGGCGCCGGCACCCCGGCGCTCGGTCCGACCGTCCGCCCGGACGTCGTGCCGGTATGAAGAGTCCGGGGCCCGGATCCCCGGAAAGGAGACACCCGTGATCCTCGGCATCATCGGCACGATCATCTTCGGCGCCGTCATCGGCATCCTCGCCCGCCTGGTCCTGCCGGGCAAGCAGCACATCAGCGTGCTCATGACCGTCGTCCTCGGCGTCCTCGGCGCCCTCGTGGGCTACTGGATCTGGGGCGCCCCGAAGGACGACGGCAGCATCGACTGGCTGCGCTGGATCACCTCGGTGATCGCGGCCGCGCTGTTCGTCGTCATCTACGAGCGGATCACCGCGCGGCGCAGCGTCACGCACTGACCGTCACCTGAGCTTTCGGGGACCATCCCCGGCACCGACCTCTCGGGTCGAGCGTGCGAGGGCCCCCGCCACCACGGCGGGGGCCCTCGTACGTCCCCGGGAGGCGTCCGACCCGGCGCCGCCGGCGGATCAGGCCTCGAGGCCCATCCGGTTCATCCGCCGCTGGTGGTTGTCGGTGAGCCGGGTGAACATCCGCCCCACCTCGCCGAGGTCGACGCCGCCGCCGACGAGCAGCGCGGACATCGCGTCCCGCTCCACCGCGACGGCCTGCGCCTGCGACAGCGCCTCGCCGAGCAGCCGCCGTCCCCACAGGGCCAGCCGTCCCGCCGTCGTGGCGTCGGTGCGGATCGCGTCGCGGACGATCTGGACGACGAACTCCGCGTGCCCGCCGTCGTCGAGGGCGGCCTGCATCACCGAGCGGGTCTCCTCGTCGACGAACGCGGACATCTCGCGGTAGAAGTCCTTGGCGATGCCGTCGCCGACGTAGGCCTTGACGAGGCCCTCGAGCCAGCCCTTCGGCGCCGTCCGCTCGTGGAAGGCGGTGAGGGGCGCGACGAACGGGCCCATGGCGGCCTCGGGGTCGATGCCGCGCTCGCGCATGTGGTCGACGAGCTGGGTGTAGCGGGCGAAGTCGGTCGTCGCCAGCTGGCCGGTCGCGGTCTTCAGCGCGATGGTCGGGGCGAGGTCGCAGTCGACCGCCATCCGGATGAAGGCCGTGAGCTCGCCGTACGCGAGCACCCCGAGCAGGTCGCCGACCGCGGCCTGCAGGCCGGGGTCGGACGGAGGGGCGGAGGACGGCTGCTCCATGGGCAGCGAGCCTAACGGGTACGATCAGGCTGTCCACGGTGCCCGGTCGGCACGAACGTGAGAGACCGCGACGGGTGGGCCACCGGTTCGACACCGGCCTGGCGCCCACTCCCGAAGACCCCCGATCGGCCCGCACACCTGCGTGTGGCGCCTCCGCGCGCCGCCGATCCGGAAGAGAGTCCATGACCGACGTCACCGACGCGCCCGAGGCCACGACGGCCCCGGCCGCCCCCGCGGCACCCACCCAGACCTTCGCCGACTTCCCCGTGCACCCCGACATCGTCGGCGCGCTCGCGGACGCGGGCATCGTCACCCCGTTCCCCATCCAGTCGATGACGATGCCCGTCGCCCTCGGGGGCCACGACATCATCGGCCAGGCCAAGACCGGCACCGGCAAGACGCTCGGCTTCGGCGTCCCCATGCTCAACCGGGTCGTCGCGCCCGGCGACGACGGCTTCGAGACCCTCGCCGCGCCCGGCAAGCCGCAGGCCCTGGCCGTCGCCCCGACCCGCGAGCTCGCCGTGCAGGTCTCCGGCGACCTCGAGCGGGCGGGCGCGCGCCGCGGCATCCGCGTCCTCACCGTCTACGGCGGGCGCGCCTACGAGCCGCAGATCGACGCGCTGCGCCGCGGCGTCGAGGTCGTCGTCGGCACGCCGGGCCGCCTCATCGACCTCGCCCAGCAGGGGCACCTGCAGCTCGGGCACGCCCGCACCGTCGTCCTCGACGAGGCCGACGAGATGCTCGACCTCGGGTTCCTCCCCGACGTCGAGCGCATCCTCGCGATGACCCCGGCCGCCCGGCAGACGATGCTCTTCTCGGCGACCATGCCCGGCGCCGTCGTCACCCTGGCCCGCCGGTACATGAACCAGCCGACCCACATCCGCGCGATGTCCGAGGACGACGGCTCCGACCGCGCCACCGTCCTCGCCATCGAGCAGCTCGTCTACCGCGCGCACGCGATGGACAAGGTCGAGATGCTGGCCCGGATGCTGCAGGCCGAGGGCCGCGGCCTCACCATCGTCTTCACCCGCACCAAGCGCACGGCGGCCAAGGTGGCCGACGACCTCGGCAGCCGCGGGTTCGCGGCCGCCCCGCTGCACGGCGACCTCGGCCAGGGGGCGCGCGAGCAGGCGCTGCGCGCGTTCCGCAGCGGCAAGGTCGACGTCCTCGTCGCCACCGACGTCGCCGCCCGCGGCATCGACGTCACGAACGTCACGCACGTCGTCAACTACCAGTGCCCCGAGGACGAGAAGACCTACCTGCACCGCACCGGCCGGACCGGTCGCGCGGGCAACACCGGCATCGCCGTCACCTTCGTCGACTGGGACGACCTGCACCGCTGGGCCCTCATCAACAAGGCGCTTGACCTCGGCATCCCCGAGCCGCAGGAGACCTACTCCTCCTCGCCGCACTTCTACGCCGACCTCGGCATCCCCGAGGGGGCCAAGGGCCGGCTGCCCCGCTCGCAGCAGACCCGCGCCGGCCTCGAGGCCGAGGTCGTCGAGGACCTCGGCGAGACCGGCAAGTCCGCGGGCCGCGGCCGTGGGGGCCACGGCGGCGGGCGCGGCGGCGACCGCGGGGACCGGGG
Source organism: Phycicoccus flavus (assembly GCF_004025965.2). GTDB lineage: Bacteria > Actinomycetota > Actinomycetes > Actinomycetales > Dermatophilaceae > Phycicoccus > Phycicoccus flavus. The sequence goes on from NZ_SAYU02000004.1 coordinate 77,275, forward strand.
CGAGCGCGGGGACCGGGGCGAGCGCGGGGACCGGGGCGAGCGCGGTCGTGGTGGCGAGCGCTCCGGCGCCGCGCACGGCGAGTCCGCCGAGGGCGGCGACCGTCCGCGTCGGCGGCGCAACCGGCGCCGGACCCGCGGCGGCAAGCCCGCCGACGGCCAGGCCTGACCCCGTCCGGGCGCGCGTGACGGATGTCATGCGCGCCCGTGAACGGTGGGTGACTGACTGGAGGGGTCCCCGACGACCCCGGGAGGTCCCATGTCCGCACCCACCGCCGACCGCCCCCGGACCGCGCAGGGGTCCCCCGGGCTCCGGCGTCACGTCGGCACCGTCGGCCTGCTCTTCGCGAGCATCGGCTCCATCATCGGCTCCGGCTGGCTCTTCGGGGCGATGAACGCCGCCCAGACCGCCGGCCCCGCGGCGGTCATCTCCTGGGCGCTCGGCGCGGTGATGATCCTCCTCATCGGGCTCTGCTACGCCGAGCTCGGCACGATGTTCCCGTTGTCCGGAGGCGTGGTCCGCTTCCCACACATCGCCTTCGGCTCGACCGCGAGCTTCCTCACCGGCTGGATCACGTGGGTCGCGTGCATGAGCGTCGCGCCCATCGAGGTCGAGGGCGCCCTCCAGTACGCGACGAAGTACGCGCCGTTCACCGAGAGGCACTCCGTCGGTGGCAGCACCGTGCACACCCTCACCGGGCTCGGGCTCGTCGTCGCGGTCGTCCTCATGGCCGTGTTCGTCGTCGTCAACTACGTCGGCGTCCGGTGGTTCGCCCGGGTCAACACGGTCCTCGTCTGGTGGAAGCTCGCGATCATCACGATCGTCATCGGCGCCTTCCTCCTCACCTCGTTCCACGGCTCGAACTTCACCTCGCAGGGCTTCCGGCCGGAGGGCTGGCACGGGGTGTTCACGGCCATCGCGACGTCCGGGATCGTCTTCAGCTTCCTCGGCTTCCGGCAGGGCATCGAGCTCGCCGGTGAGACCGACAACCCGCGCCGCAACGTGCCGCTGGCGGTCATCGGGTCCGTGCTCGCGACCGGGCTGATCTACGTGCTCCTCCAGGTCGCGTTCATCGGCGCGCTGCGCCCGCAGGACTTCGCCGACGGCTGGGCCAGGGTGAGCTTCACCGGTGACTTCGGACCGCTCGCGGCGATCGCCTCGTTCCTCGGCCTGGCCTGGCTCGCCGTGCTGCTGTACGTCGACGCCGTCGTCTCCCCCGCCGACACCGGCCTCATCTACATCACCGTGACCTCGCGCATCTCCTACGCGATGTCCCGCAACGGCAACGCCCCTCAGGCGCTCGGCCGCACCACGGATCGGGGCGTGCCGCTCGTGAGCATGGGTGTCGCGTTCGTCGTCGGGCTCGTCCTCTTCCTGCCCTTCCCGAGCTGGCAGCAGCTGGTCGGGTTCATCACCTCGGCCACCGTGCTGTCCTTCGGCTCGGGTCCGCTCGTACTCGCCGCCATGCGCCGCCAGCTGCCGGACCGGGAGCGACCCTTCCGGGTGCCGGGCGGGCACGTCATCCCGTTCCTCTCCTTCTTCTCCTCCAACCTCATCGTCTACTGGACCGGCTGGGCGACGAACTCCAAGCTCTTCGTCGCCGTCCTCCTCGGCCTGGTCCTCCTCGCCGTCATGTACGCCCTGCACAGCCACCACGAGCAGCCCTACGACTGGGCCTGGCGGGCCGGCTCCTGGTACCTGCCGTGGCTGGCCGGGCTGGCGCTGCTGTCCTGGCTCGGTGACTACGACGGCGGGGTCGGGGTGCTGCACTTCGACACGGCGATCCCGGTCGTCCTCGTCTTCAGCGGGCTCGTCTACTGGTACGCCGAGCGGGTGCGGCTGCCCGGGGCCACCGTCGTGCGCAACGCCGAGCAGACCGAGCAGGAGGCGTCCCTGGAGACCGGCACGCTCGGCGCGCAGGTCTGACGCCCGGGAACGGCGACGGCCGCCGGCCCCCCAGGGATGCCGGCGGCCGGACGCTGCGGGGGTCAGCCGGCGGGCGTGATGGTGCTGACGTCGATGACGTACCGGTAGCGGACCTTGGAGCCCACGACGTCGTCGTAGGCCCGGTCCACCTCGTCGGCCCCGATGACCTCGACGGTGGCGCCGATGCCGTGCTCGGCACAGAAGTCGAGCATCTCCTGGGTCCCCTTGATGCCGCCGATGTTCGACCCGGTCAGCGTCTTGTCGCCCATGATGAGCGAGCCGAAGTGCACGGACTGCGCGTTCTCCGGCAGGCCGACGTTGACGAAGGTCCCGAACGGCTTGAGCAGGCCCAGGTACTTGTCCACGGGCAGGTCGGCCGAGACGGTGCAGACGATGACGTCGAAGGAGCCCTCGAGGTCCTCCCACGTCGAGTCCTCGCTCGTCGCCCGGTAGTCGGTAGCGCCGAACGCCTTGCCGTCCTCCTCCTTGGAGGTCGTCTGGGACAGGACGGTGACCTCGGTGCCCATGGCGGCGGCGATCTTCACGGCCATGTGGCCGAGGCCGCCCATGCCCACGACGGCGACCTTGTCCTCGGGCCCCTTCACCCAGCGCTGCAGCGGGGTGAAGGTCGTGACGCCGGCGCACAGCAGCGGCGCGGCCTGGTCCAGCGGGATGCCCTCGGGGATGCGCAGGGTGAACCGCTCGCTGACGACGATCTCCTGGCTGTAGCCGCCCATGGCGACCTCGCCGTCGTAGTTCTCGCCGTTGTACGTCGGGACCGAGCCCTTCTCGCAGAAGTTCTCGTGGTCGCTGCGGCACATCTCGCACTCCCCGCAGGAGTCGACCATGCAGCCGACCCCGACGGCGTCGCCGACCGCGAAGCGGGTGACGTCGGAGCCGACCTCGGTGACCGTGCCCGCGATCTCGTGGCCCGGCACCATGGGGAAGAGGGCCTCGCCCCACTCCTCGCGCGCCTGGTGGATGTCGCTGTGGCAGATGCCGGCGTAGGCGACGGCGATGCGCACGTCGTCCGGGCGCAGGTCACGCCGCTCGACGGTGCCCTGGCGGAACGGGCCCTTGGCCTCGTCGACGATGATGGCGGGGGTTGTCGTGGTCATGCCCCGACTCTAGGAACGCCGCGGCGTCCCGGTCCAACCCGCGGCGGGCGGACGCGCGGTGAACGATCTCACGGTCCCGGCCGGGAATGCGTGGCGCCCCACGGCGGTTGCGCGGTGGACTTGCGCCCACGCTCGGTCAGAGGACCTGCAGCAGCTGCCGGGCGACCTCGCGGTAGGCCCTGGCCCCCTTGCTCGTGCGGGCCGTCGCGAGGATGGAGCGCCCGACGGCGGGCGCCTCGGCGAAGCGCACCGTCCGGGGGATCGGCGGGGACAGGACGGGCAGCCCGTAGCGCTCCCCGACGTCGTCGAGGACCTCGCGGGCGTGGGTGCTGCGGCCGTCGTACAGGGTCGGGAGGATGCCGAGGACGCGCAGCTTCTTGTTGAGCAGCTTCGTGACGTCCGCGACGGTGTCCAGCAGCTGGCCGACACCGCGGTGGCTGAGCATCTCGCAGGGCATCGGGATGACGAGGCCCTGCGCGGCGGTGAGGGCCCCGAGGGTGAGGACTCCGAGGCTCGGCGAGCAGTCGAGGAGGACGACGTCGTAGTCGCGCCGGACCGGCTCCAGGGCCTCGCGCAGGACGTACTCCCGGGCCGGCCGGCCGAGGAGGAAGGCCTCGGCGCCGGCGAGCTCGATGGTGCTGGGCACGAGGTCGACGCCGTCCGCGCAGTGGTGGACGACGTCGGCGACCTCGGCCCGGCCGAGCAGGACGTCGTGCACGGAGGCCTCGACGGTGTCGGGGTCGATGCCGAGGCTGAAGGTCAGCGAGGCCTGGGGGTCGAGGTCGACGAGGAGGACCCGGCGGCCGGCCTCGGCGAAGGCGGCGCCCAGCGAGGCGACCGACGTGGTCTTGGCGACGCCGCCCTTCTGGTTGGCGAGGGCGACGATCGTGGCCTTGGGTCTCCGGGGGGTCCGGGGCATCGGGAGGGCCTTCCGACGTCGGGGCCGGCCGGGGGCCGGGGATGGGGGCGGCAGGACTTCCCCGATCCTCTCATCCGCCACCGGCGGCGTCGGCGGCGAGGACGAACCGGCGGAACGCCTCGGCCGACGGCAGCCGCGGCCGGCGTTCCAGCCAGGCCAGCCCGACCTCGCGGCGGGCGTCGTCGTCGGTGAGCGGGACGAGCCGGGTGCGGGCGAAGGTCGTCGGGGCGGGCAGCCCCTGGGCCGGGACGACCGACACCCCGAGGCCGGCGGCGACGAAGCCGCGGATGGTCGGCAGGTCCTCGGCCTCGATGGCGACGTCCGGCTCGAACCCGGCGGCGCGGCACAGCCGCAGCACCTGGTCGCGCATGCGGGAGGGCGCGGACTGCAGGACGAACGGCTCGGCGGCCACCTCGTGCAGCGCCAGGCGCCGCCGCCCGGCCAGCGGGTGGGCCGGTCCGACGCACAGGACGAACGGCTCGGTGAGGATGTGCTGCCAGACCACGCCCTGGCCGGCCACCCGGTTCGGGGTGAGCTCGAGGTCGGCGCGGCCGGTGGCGAGCTCGGTCGACACCCGCCCCTGCTCCCCGCCCTCGGTCTGCTCCAGGACCACCCGGACGCCGGGGTGCGCCGCCTTGAAGGCCCCGACGAGCGAGGGGACGAGCCAGCTGCCGAAGGACAGCGGGTAGGCGAGGGTGACGACGCCGCTCTCGGGGTCGACGAGCTCGGTGACGGCGGCCAGGCCGTCGTCGAGGGCGTTGACGAGGTCGTCGACGTGCCGCTTGAACGCCGCGCCGGCGTGCGTCATCCGCAGGACCCGGCCCTGGCGACGGAGCAGCGGCGTACCGACCTCCTCCTCCAGCCGGGCGAGGGCGCGCGAGACCCCGGGCTGGCTGACGCCGAAGACGTCGCTGACCTCGGTGACGGTGTAGCCGTCGGCGACGAGCTGGAACCAGCGCAGCGCATCGGTGTCCATACCCATGACGATAGTGCATGTGTCGTATGGCTCGATTTCATTGGACGCATGGGTGCTCCGAGGCGAACACTGGACGCATGACGACGAACACGAACCTCTGGACCACCGTCAAGGACGAGCTGCGCGAGCGCCGTGAGCGCCGCGAGGCCACCCGCCGGCTGCGCGCCGACCTCGCCGCCTACCGCACGCCGACCGAGGTCGAGGACCTCATGGCCACGGTCGACGCCCACGAGGCCGCCGGTCTCGCGCCCGACGCCCCGGTCATCCGCGGGATCCTCCAGGACAACCTGCGCGGCTACTACGAGGCCCGCCAGGCGCCGATGCGCCAGGCCATCGGTCTCTGAGGACCGCCTCCCCTCAGGCCCGCGGCGTGGTGTCGGTCCCCGGCACCACCCGCAGCCCGATCGGCCCCGGGTTCCACGCGACCTCCCAGCGGAGGCCGTCCGGGTCGGCGAAGTAGCCCGAGTAGCCGCCCCACTCCCGGTCCCGGGCACCACCCACCTGCGCCCCGGCGTCGGCGGCGAGCCGCAGCACCGCATCGACGAGGGCCGGGGTCTCGACGTTGTGGCTGAGGACGACGGGGACGAGCCCTGGCCCCCGGGTCGTCGGGCCGCCGGTCTCCGCCTCGAACGCCGCGCGGTCCCACAGCGAGAGCACGAGGCGCTCGCCCGCCGCGAACATGACGACCTCCCCGGGGACCTCGAGCTCCGGGCGCCAGCCGAGCCCGCCGGCGTAGAACCGGGTGCTGGCCGCGAGGTCGGCGACGGCCAGGGTGACGAACGAGATGCGCTGCTCCATCCCCGGAGCGTGGCAGACGGCGCCGACACCCGGATCCGTCGGCGGACACCTCTGGCGTCGCGGGCTCCCGCGGTCCTACGCTGACCCTGTCGGTGCGTATGACGAGACAGGGTGCGTAATGAGCAACGAACTGCCCACGGTGGCCCTGGCGCGGCTCGTCGAGGGGGCCCGCTACGAGGTCATGCCGACGCCGACCATCGTCGACAAGGTGCGGACCCACGTCCCCGCGTCGGTGCCGATCACCGTCACTGCCGCCCCGGGGAAGGGCCTGGAGGCGACGCTGTGGACCTCGGTCGAGCTCGCGGGCGCCGGCTACACCGTGGTCCCCCACCTCGCGGCCCGCATGGTGAGCGGTCGCGCCGAGCTCGCCGAGGTCGTCGCCCGGCTCGCCGAGGCCGGGGTCACCCAGGTCTTCGTCCCCGGCGGTGACGCCGACCCGCCGGCCGGCGACTACACCTCGGCCCTGGACCTCCTGCGCGACCTGGACACGCTCGAGCACCCCTTCACGCACGTCGGCATCACCGGGTACCCGGAGTCGCACCCGAGCATCGACGACGACGTCACCGTGCAGTCGATGTGGGACAAGCGCACGTACGCGACGCACATCGTCTCGAACATGACGTTCGACGCCGAGGGACTCGGCACGTGGTGCGAGCGGGTCCGGCGGCGCGGGGTCGGCCTGCCGCTGCTCGTCGGCGTGCCCGGCCCGGTCGACCGCGCCAAGCTGCTGGGCATGGCCGGCAAGATCGGCGTCGGGGAGTCGCTGCGCTTCCTCCGCAAGCAGAAGTCGGTCTTCGCGCGGATCGCCGCCCCCGGCTTCTCCACCGACAAGTTCGTCAGCCGGGTCGGGGCGCTGTCGGCCAACCCGGCCCTGAGGATCGAGGGCCTGCACGTCTTCACCTTCAACCAGGTCGAGGCCATGGAGGCCTGGCGGGCCAGGATGCTCGACGAGGCGAGGACGGCCCGGGTCCGCCCCGTGGGATGAGCGGGCGGGTGTCGGAGCCCGGACCTAGCGTGAGGGGGTGACGAACCGACTCTCCACCCTCCTCGGCGACCGGGCCGCCGTCCTCGACGGCGGCTACGGCTGGCTCCTCCAGGAACGCGGCCTGCCGCCCGGCGAGTGCGCCGAGTCCTGGAACGTCACCCACCCCGAGGCCGTCGCCGCCCTGCACGAGGAGTACGCCGCGGCCGGCGCCGGGATCATCACGACGAACACCTTCGGCGCCACCGAGCCGCGGCTCGCCGCGCACGGCTGGTCCGGTCGCGCCGAGGAGGTCAACCGGGCCGCCGCCGAGATCGCCCGGGGCGTGGCGTCGCGGCACGGAGCCCTCGTCGCGGGCAACCTCGGGCCCACGGGAGAGCTCCTCGAGCCGCTCGGCACCCTCTCCGCCGACGACGTCCGCGCCCTGTACGCCGAGCAGGTCCGCGGCCTCGTCGCGGGCGGGGTCGACCTCGTCCTCGTCGAGACGATGAGCGACCTGGACGAGACCCGGGCCGCGATCGCCGCCGTCCGCGAGGTCGCGCCGGACCTGCCGGTCGTCGCGACGATGTCCTTCGACACCAACCTGCGCACGATGATGGGCGTCACGCCGGCCGCCGCCGTCACCGCGCTCGCCGAGGCCGGCGCCGACGGCGTCGGCGCCAACTGCGGGCGCGGTCCGGACGAGATGCGGGTCATCGCCCAGCAGCTCGTCGACGCCCGGCCGGACGACGTGCTGCTCGTCGTCCAGTCCAACGCCGGACTGCCCGAGCTCGACGGCGACCGCTTCGTCTACACCGTCGGTCCGGACGAGATGGCCGCGCACGCCGCCGAGCTGCGCGGTCTCGGCATCGACGTCGTCGGGTCCTGCTGCGGCTCCGACCCCGCCCACACCAAGGCCGTCGCGTCCGCCCTGGCCTGAGGACGGACGCGACGGCGGCGGTGGACCGCGCCGGGCTCAGGCGACGCGGCGGGCCAGCTCGGCCCCGGCGTCACCGGCGGCCTCCTCGGCCGTCTTGCGCATGAGCGTGGCGACCTCCAGGAGCTCGTCGAGGGCCGGGTTGACGCCCGCGAGGGTCAGCTCGCGCTCGACGAGGGTGAGGTCGGCGCCCCAGACGTCGACGAGGACCCGGCGGTAGTACTCGGTGCTGTGGTCCCAGCCCTCCTTGGGCGTCCCCTCGGCGTAGGAGCCGCCGCGGGTGACGACGGCGACGACGGGCGTGCCCTCGAGCAGCCGGGTGCCCGGTGCGGCGCCGGCGATGGCGAGGTCGATCCAGGCCTTGACGTGCTGGGAGACGCCCCAGTTGTAGAGCGGCAGCGCGAGCACCGCGGCGTCGGCCTGTCGCAGCTCGTCCGCGACGGTGGCGGCCAGGGCGAGCGCGTCGCGCTGCGCCGGGGTGCGCTCGCCCTCGGGGGTGAAGGACCCGCCGACCGCGAGCGGCCAGGCGTCGGCGGGGAGGGGGTCGGCGCCCAGGTGGCGACGGACGACCGCGGCGTCGGGGCGCTCGGCGGTGAACCGCTCGAGGACGAGGTCGGCGAGGGCGCTGCTGGCGGACCGCTCGCCCTGGATGGAGGCGTCGATGCGGAGGAGGGACACGGGGACTCCTGACGGTTGGACTTGAATGTTCAAGCGATCCTACACGCTCGACTTGAATGTTCAAGTCAGGGGTACGATGTCGTCGTGGCAGCACCGTCCGACCCCGGCCCCGAGGGCACCGTGGCCTGGCTCGACGCCGACCAGATGCGCGAGTGGCGCTCCCTCATGGCGCTCGTGACCCGGCTCCCCAGTGCGCTCGACGCCCAGCTGAAGCGGGACGCCGGCCTCAACGGCTTCGAGTACCACGTCCTCGCCGCCCTCTCCGACGCGCCGGACCACACCCTGCCCCTCACCGACCTCGCCGGCCGGTCCCGGGGCTCGCTCTCCCGCCTCTCGCACGCCGTGACCCGGCTCGAGAACGCCGGCTGGCTCACCCGCGAGCGGTGCACCGGCGGCGGCCCCTCGCGGGTCGAGGCGCGGCTCACCGCGGCCGGCGTGGAGAAGCTGCAGGACTGCGCCCCCGGCCACGTCCGCGAGGTGCGACGCCTCGTCGTCGACGTCCTCACCCCGGACGAGCTCCGTGCGCTCGGGCACGCCGCGCGGACGGTGGTCCGGGCCGCCGGGCTGGACCCCGCGGACGGCGACCGGGTCGGCCCGCCGCCCCCCTGCTGAGGACCCCGTCCCGGGTCAGCCGGTCCTTACGCAGGGCCCCGGGGCGACGAGGGCGCCGATCGCGGCCTCCAGGCCTCCGGTTCCGGTGGGGCGGACCTGCAGCGGCAGCCCGAGCCGCTCGGCGGCCTCCTGGGCCAGGGCCCGCAGCTCGGCCGTCTCGGCCGGGTCGGTGGTCTGCACGAGCCACACGACGCGGGTGTAGTGCCGGAAGTACTCCTCCCGCAGCTCGGGGTACCGGTCCAGACCCAGCTCCTGGAGCACCGTGCGGGCGAACGAGCGCACGAGGAAGTCGGTGAGCAGGTAGGTGCCGGGCTCGGCCTCGGCCATCGTCTCGATCTCGCTCGGCCCGGCGAAGAGGTCGTAGCAGTGGAGCCCGGGCAGCCGCTCGAGGTCCAGGCGCGCGCACAGCGCGTCGAGGGCGCCGTAGGTCCCGCAGTCCGCGTAACCGACGGCGACCCGGCCGTAGCGCGGCGCCAGCTCGCCGACGAGCTCCTCGACCGCCGCGGCGATGCGCTGCGGCTGGTTGTGCAGCAGCGGGGGCAGGGGGTGGACGTCCAGGCCCCACTCGGCGTGCCGCGCCGCCGCCTCCGCGGCCGGCCGGGCGATGGCCCCGCACGCCACGAGCGCCACCCGCCCCCGGCGTCCCGGCGCGGGCGGGGAGGTGGGCTCAGACGGGGAAGGCGAGCTGGTCGACGAAGCGGTCGTTGAAGTCGGGACGGTCGGAGAGCTCGACATAGCGCACCTCCTCGAGCAGGGCGTCGGCCCCGGCCCGCTCGCGGGCCGAGAGCAGCACCATCTTCGCTCCCTCCCCGGCGACGTTGCCGGCCGAGACGATCCGCAGCACCGGCAGTCTCGGCACGAGGCCGATGCGCACCGCCGACCCCGGCGAGAGGTAGGACCCGAACGAGCCCGCGAGCAGCACCTGCTGGATCTCGCCCGGGTCCAGCCCGAGCTCCTCGATGAGCAGGGTCCAGCCCGTCGAGATCGCCGCCTTGGCGAACTGCAGCTCGCGCACGTCCCGCTGCGAGAGGTAGACCGAGTCCTCGGCCGCCGCTCCCGGCTCCGGGCGGTGGAGCACGAAGACCCGCTCGTTGTCCCGGACGCTGGCCATCCGGTCCGCGAGCGCCGGGGCGATCGAGGAGGCGGCGTCGTCGGGGACGAAGCGGCCGGAGGCGTCCAGCAGCCCGACCTTGACGAGCTCGGCGACCGCGTCGACGAGCCCCGAGCCGCAGAGCCCGCGCGGCTCGACGTCGCCGATGACCCCGAGCACGACGGCGCTCGCCGGGTCCTCGGCGCTCGCGTCCAGCCGCACCGTCTCGACGGCCCCGTCGGCGGCCCGCATGCCGCAGCGGATGGCGCCGCCCTCGAAGGCCGGGCCCGCCGGTGCGGCGGTGGTGACGATGGTCTCGCCGTCGGAGAGGGCGATCTCGCAGTTGGTCCCGACGTCGATGAACAGCCGGACCCGCTTGTCGCGGTCGAGCCCCGACGCGAGCATGCCCGCGACGATGTCGCCGCCGACGTACGCGCCGAGCGCCGGGAACACGACGGCGCGGGCGCCGGGGTGCAGCGCGAGGCCCAGGTCGCCGGCCCGCAGCACCGGCCAGTCGGCGGTGGACTGCACGAAGGGGGCGACCCCGAGGGGCTCGGGGTCGATGCCGAGCAGCAGCGCCGTCATCGTCGCGTTGCCGGCCAGGGCCACCTCGTAGACCTCGGCCGGGTCGACCCCGCCCTCGGCGCACACCTCGTCGGCGAGCTCGGCCAGGGTCTGCCGGGCCAGGTCGGCGAGCCGCGGCAGCGCCTCGGGGTCCATCATCGTCGCGCTGATCCGGGTGATGACGTCGCCGCCGAAGGGCTGCTGCTTGTTGAGCATCGACGCCACCGCCACCGGGGTCCCGGTCTCGAGGTCCAGCAGCGTCGCCACCACCGTCGTCGTCCCGAGGTCGTAGGCGATCGCGTGCCGGCGCGCGGTGGTGTCACCGGGCTCGACGTCGACGAGGGTCTCGTCGACGACGACCGCCGTCGCCTTGAAGTCGCTCTGCCGCAGGACCGTCGGCAGCCGCCGCAGCGCGTGCAGGTCGGGCTCCAGGGTGAGGTCGTCGACGGCGTCGCGCAGCCGGGCCAGGTCGGTGCGCTGGTCCGAGAGCGTGGGCTCGGTGAGCTCGACGTAGCGCTTCTGCACCGCCGGCCGCAGGATCACCTGTCGGCCGACCCCGACCGTCGAGGCCTTGGGCCGGGTGACGAGCGGCGGCACCTCGACGGCGAGGTCGTGGGTGGCCCGGACGAGGCAGGCGAGCCGCCAGCCGTCCTCGAGCTGCTCGGAGGTGAAGGTCCGCACGTCGTGCCGGCTGACCGGCGCCCCGGCCGCGGTGAGGCGCACCTTGCACTTGCGGCAGGTGCCGTGCCCGCCGCACGTGGAGTCGACGGCGATGCCGTTCCACGACGCGGCGTCGAACACCGACACCCCGGGCGGCACGCGCACGACGCGCTCGGCCGGGCTGAAGGACAGCGTCACCCGGCCGAGGCCGTCGGGCTGCGCCGTCGCCTCGTCGGCGACGAGCGCGGCGGGCGGCTCGATGAGCCCCTCGCGGCGCAGCCCGTCGAGGACGTCGTCGAACGGCCGGTGCGTGCCCGGGGCGTCCGTCCCGTCGCTCACGCCGTCCCGGCGGCGGCGGCCTCGGCGGCCTGCCGCGCCCGGTGGGTGCCGATCCACGACATGCCCCACTCGTCGTTGCCGAGCAGCAGGTCGGCGGCGCGCACGGCGTCGACGATCTGCGGGGTGCGGGCGTCCATGATCGCGCTCGTCATGCCGGCCGACATCGCGAGCGGCAGCCAGGCGGCGTTGATCGCGTGGCGGCCGGGCATGCCGAAGCTGACGTTCGAGGCGCCGCACGTCGTGTTGAGGCCCCAGCGCTCGCGGATCTGCCGGATGACGTCGAGGGTCACCCCGCCGACGGTCGAGTCGGCGCCGATGGGCATGGCCAGCGGGTCGATGACGATGTCCTCGACGGCGATGCCGTACTCCTCGGTGGCCACCCGGACGATCTTCTCGGTGAGGGCGATCCGCTTCTCGGCCTCCATCGGGATCTCGTCCTCGTCGTTGGGCAGCGCGACGACGGCGGCGTCGTACTTCTTCACGAGCGGGAGGATGGCCGCCATCCGGTCGTCCTCGGCGGTGATGGAGTTGACGAGCGCGCGGCCCTGGTAGGCGGCGAGCCCGGCCTCGAGGGCCTCGACGACCGAGGAGTCGATGCAGATCGGCAGGTCGGTGAGCTCCTGGACCATCCGGATGGCCTTGACGAGCAGCTCGGCCTCGTCGGTGAGGGGGACGCCCATGTTGATGTCGAGGACGTCGGCGCCGCCCGCGACCTGGGCCGCAACGTCCTTGGCCACGATGGACAGGTCGCCCTCGCGCAGCGCGGCCTGGAGGACCGGGCGGCCGGTGGGGTTGATCCGCTCGCCGATGACGCAGAACGGCTTGTCGGCGCCGATGACCACCTCCTTGGTGGCCGAGCGCAGGACGGTGTGCCGCAGCGGGGCGGTCATGCGAGCACCTTCGTCCGGCGTGCCTCGAGGAGGGCCTTGGCCCGCTTGACGGTGGCCGAGGCGTCGGCGGCGTACCCGTCGGCGCCGACGGCGTCGGCGTACTCCTGGGTCACCGGGGCACCCCCGACCATGACGATGACCTCGCCTCGCAGGCCCGCCTTCTCCAGGGCGTTGATGTTCGCCTTGAACATCGGCATCGTCGTCGTGAGGAAGGCCGAGAAGCCGACGATGTCGGGCTGGTGCTGCTCGATGGCGGCGACGAACTTCTCCGGGGCCACCTGCACGCCGAGGTCGATGACCTCGAACCCGGCGCCCTCGAGCATGATGTTCACGAGGTTCTTGCCGATGTCGTGCACGTCGCCCTTGACCGTGCCCATGAGGAACTTGCCGATCGTCTCGACGCCGGTCTCGGCCAGCAGCGGCCGCAGCACCTCCATCGAGCCGGCCATGGCGCGGCCGGCGATGAGCATCTCGGGGACGAAGAAGTCGCCGCGCTCGAACCGCGCCCCGACCTCCTCGAGCGCCGGGATGAGGGCGTCGAACAGCAGCGTGCCCGGCTGCATGTCCTGCCCGAGGGCCTGGTGGGTCAGGTCGAGCACCGCGGGGCCGTTGCCGACGAGGGTCTCGTCGTACAGCCCCTTGAGGATCTCGTCGGGGGTCATGCCGCACCTTTCTCGGGGTGGTGGTCCAGACGGGCCGAGACGGCCCGGGCGTGAGCGGCGACGAGGGCGCCGGTGGCGCGGGCCTCGTCGGCCAGGCGGAAGGTCGGCCCGGAGATGCCGAGGGCGGCGACGACCGTGCCGCGGCGGCGCACCGGGGCGCCGATGCCGGTGAGTCCGGGCTCGAGCTCGTCGACGGTGACGGCGAACCCGTCCTCCCGGACCGCGGCGAGCCGCTCCCGCAGCTGCGCCTCCCCGTGCAGGGTGTGCTCGGTGAGCCGCTCCAGGGGACCGGACGGCACGGGCAGCGCGCCGTAGGCGTAGAGGACCTGCCCCAGCGCCGAGCAGTGCGCCGGCACGTCGGTACCGACCCAGTCGCGCGAGCCGAGGTAGAAGACGGCCTCGACCTGGTGGATCTGGACGACGGTGCCGCGCCGGGCCACCCCGAGGTTCACCGTCTCGCCGGTGCGCTCGTTGAGGGCGTGCATCGTCGCGACGGCGGTCTCGACGAGCAGCTCGTCGTCGGTGCGCCGCACGGAGTACACGTCGAACAGGCCCCCCGGGACCCAGCCGCCGTCGTCGTCGCGGGCCAGCAGGTCGGCACGCTCCAGGGCCGCGAGCAGGCGTGAGGCCGTCGAGCGGGCGAGGCCGGAGCCCTCGGCGAGGTCGCCGAAGGGCACGGGGACGTCGGAGCGGACGACCCGGGCGACGAGGTCGGCGGCGCGGTCGACGGACTGGGTGCCGGTGGCGGCGGGTGTCCCCACGGACGCTCCTCCCCTCGGGTACAGGTGCCTCATGATGTGGAACACAATGTCCCACATCATGAGGCTAGGATGACGCACGTTCCGTCGTCAATCCGTTCCGCGCCTCGGGAGGCCACCGCGCATGTTCGTCAACCGGATGCCCCGCTACGAGATCCTCTCGGCCGACGCCATGGCCCAGCTCGACGCGGGCTGGCGCCGCCTGGTCACCGAGATCGGCGTCGAGTTCATGAGCGACCGCGCCCTCGACCTCTTCCGCGAGGCCGGCCAGCGGGTCGAGGAGAACACCGTCTTCCTCGACCCCGAGTTCGTCCTCGAGCAGGTCGCCAAGGCGCCGCGCGAGTTCGACCTCCAGGCCCGCAACCCCGAGCACAGCGTGCACATCGGCGGGGACACGATGGCCTTCGGCGCCGTCTACGGCCCGCCCTTCGTCCGCGAGGGCGACACCCGCCGCGACGGGACGATGGCCGACTACGAGAACTTCGCCCGGCTCTCGCAGTCCTTCTCGGTGCTGGACTCCGCGGGCGGCGTCGTCTGCGAGCCGAACGACACCCCCCTGGACTCGCGCCACCTCGACATGACCTACGCCCTGATGACGCTCACCGACAAGGTGTTCATGGGCAACGTCGTCTCCGGCACGAACGCCCGCGACGTCATCGCCATGTCCGAGATCCTCTTCGGCGGCCGCGAGGCGATCGAGCGGACGCCGGTCTCGATCAGCCTCGTCAACTGCAACAGCCCGCTGCGCTGGGACGACCGGATGCTCGACGCGCTGTTCGAGTACGCCGCGGCCGCCCAGCCGGTCGTCCTCACCCCGTTCATCCTCATGGGCGCGATGTCCCCGGTGACGATCCCGGCCGCGCTCGTCCAGCAGATGGCCGAGGCCCTGTCCGGCATCGCGCTGGCCCAGCTCATCCGCCCCGGCTGTCCCGTCGTCTTCGGCTCCTTCCTCTCCAACATCGACATGCAGTCCGGGTCGCCCACCTTCGGCACGCCGGAGTCCGGCATCGGGCTGCTGTGCACGGGGCAGATCGCCCGCCACTTCGGGCTGCCGTTCCGCACCGGCGGCGGCCTCACCTCCTCCCAGGTCCCGGACGCGCAGGCCGGCTACGAGGCGCTGATGACCCTCATGCCGACCTTCCTCGCCGGGGCCAACTGGGTCATGCACACCGCGGGGTGGCTCGAGGGCGGCCTCGTCGCCGGCTTCGAGAAGTTCGTCGTCGACTGCCAGATCGTCGAGATGCTCCAGCACGAGTTCACGCCGCTCGAGATCGACGAGGGGTCGCTGGCCTTCGACGCCCACCAGGAGGTCGGGCACGGCGGGCACTTCCTGGGCTCGATGCACACGATGGAGCGGTTCCGCACCTGCTTCTACCGGCCCTTCCTCAACTCCTCCGACAACTACGAGCGCTGGGTGCGCGGCGGCGCGCTCGACACCGCCGCCCGGGCGTCGGTCATCTGGAAGAAGCGCCTCGAGGAGTACGAGCAGCCCACCCTCGACGAGGCCGTCCGGGCCGAGCTCGAGGAGTACGTCGTCCGCCGGCGCCGCGAGCTCGGCGACTGACCGCCCTCCCCCTGTCGCGAACGTGGGTGGAGATCGTCGTCCGGAAGACGTTCTTCACCCACGCTCCGCGGTGTCCGGGGCGACGAGAGCGACCGGCCGGTGCGCCTGCGGCGCGATCCGGTACGAGGTCACCGCGCCGCTACGGGACGTCGTGAACTGCCACTGCGAGCGCTGCCGGCGCGTGACGGGGCACTTCATGGCGGCCGGCCAGGTGCGCGACGACGCCCTCGTCGTCACCGACCCCGGCGCCGTGGCGTGGTGGGAGGCCGCGCCCGGTGTGCGGTACGGGTTCTGCCCGATCTGCGGGTCGACGCTGTTCTGGCGGGCCGGGGCGCGCGGCCTGACCTCGATCGCCGCGGGCACCCTCGACCCGCCGACCGGTCTGACGACGACGACCGCCTGGTACGTCGCCGACGCCTCCGACTACCACCGCCTCGACCCCGGGCTCGTCCAGCACCGCCACGAGTGACCACGCTGCCGCGGACGTGGGTGAAGATCGCCGTCAGGACGCGGATCGTCACCCACGTTCCCGGGTCGGAGAGGGCGGAAAGGCGGGTGCGGACGGTGACGGCCGGCGCCTAGCGTCGCGGGGATGAGCGAGCACCCCGACGACGCCCGTGCGCACGCGCAGCCCGACCGCGGCCTCGCGACCGACTTCAAGGGTCTGGTTGTCCGGCGCGAACGGGTGTCCGACGCCGCCGAGCGGGCCTCCGTGCTCGACGTCGTCGACCGCGCCTTCGACGCCGACGCCCCCGGCGAGGGGGCCCGGGTCCGGGCGCTCACCGAGGCGCTGCTGGGCTCGGACGCCCACGTCGGGCTGTCGCTCGTCGCGGAGCAGGACGGCCGGGTCGTCGGACACACCCTCCTCACCCGCGGCTGGGTCGACGCGCCACGCCGCCTCGTCGAGGTGCTCGTGCTCAGCCCACTGTCCGTCGAGCCGGGGTTCCAGGGGCGCGGGACCGGGTCGGCCCTGGTCCGCGCGGCGCTCGTCGCGGCGGAGGCCGCCGGCGCGCCGGCCGTCTTCCTCGAGGGGTCGCCCGGGTACTACGGCCGGCTGGGGTTCGGGCCCGGCGCCGCCCACGGCTTCGGCCGGCCGAGCGTCCGGATCCCCGAGCCCGCGTTCCAGGTCGCCCTGCTGGCCACGCACGAGCCCTGGATGACCGGTGCGCTCGTCTACGCCGACCCGTTCTGGGCCCACGACTGCGTCGGCCTGCGCGACTGACCGGCGGGCTCCGCCGACGAAACGCGGTGGCCCGCAGAGCCGCCCGCACGGCAGCATGACCGGCATGCCGATCCCCACGCCGACGCTCGAGACCGACCGCCTCCGTCTACGGCCGTTCGCCGACGACGACACCGACGACCTCTACGCGCTGATGAGCGACCGCGAGGTGCTGCGCTACTGGGACGCCCCGCCCTGGACCGACCCCGACCGGGCGGCGCGCTTCGTCCAGGGCTGCCGGGACATGGAACGCGAGGACCTCGGCACCCGGCTCGCCGTCACCGCACGCGCGGACGGGACGTTCCTCGGCTGGTGCGGCCTCACCGACTGGGACCCGGGGTTCCGCAGCGCCGGCGTCACCTACTGTCTCGCCCGCGACGCCTGGGGCCACGGGTACGGCACCGAGGCCACCGGCGCCCTCCTGGACTGGGCCTACGCGACACTGCCGCTCAACCGGGTGCAGACCGAGGTCGACACCCGCAACCCGGCCTCGGCCCGGGTCCTGGAGAAGCTCGGGTTCGTCCGCGAGGGCACCCTGCGCGAGGACTGCGTCGTCGACGGCGAGGTGTCCGACTCCTGGGTCTACGGCCTGCTCCGCCGCGACCGCGGGTAGCGTCCACCACGCCACACCCGGGCCGCCCCTCGCCAGGTGTTGCGCCATTCGGTACGGTTGCGTCATGCGCACCAACGACCGCGACGGGGGGAGCACGGTCCAGTCCGTCGACCGGGCCGTCACCATCCTCGAGCTCCTCGCCCTCCACGGCGAGGCCGGGATCACCCAGCTGGCGCGCGAGCTCGACGTGCACAAGTCGACGGCCAGCCGGCTCGTGTCCGCCCTGGAGCGGCGCCGCCTCGTCGAGCAGGTCGAGGAGCGGGGGCGCTACCGGCTCGGCGTCGGGGTGCTCAAGCTGGCCGGGGCGACGAACGCCCGCCTCGACCTGGCCAAGGAGGCGCGGCCGGTCGTGCGACGGCTCGCGGCCGAGACCGGGGAGACGGTCAACCTCGCCGTCCTGTCCGGCGGCGCGGCCCTCTACGTCGACCAGGTGGCCGGCTCCTCGAGCCTGTCGACGTACAACTGGGTCGGCCAGCACATCCCGATCCACGCGACGAGCAACGGCAAGGTGCTCGTCAGCGAGATGGCCGGGCACGAGCTGCGTCGCACGCTCGGCGAGCTCAAGGCGTACACGCCCTCGACCATCACCGACCGCGCCGTGCTCGACGAGCAGCTGGAGGAGGTCCGCGAGCGCGGCTGGGCCATTGCCGTCGACGAGCTCGACGTCGGGCTCACCGCCGTCGCCGCCGCCGTCCGCGACGCGCACCGCGACGTCGTCGCGTCCGTGAGCGTGTCGGGTCCGACGTTCCGGTTCGGCCCCGAGCGGGTCGACCAGATCGTGCCCCTGCTGCTCGCCGCCACCGAGGAGATCAACGGGCACCTGGCCCACCAGCCGGTCCCGCACTGACCGGGCGGCGCCGACGCGCCGGAGCCCCGACACCCTGCGGACAGCGGTTGGCAGCAGGCCCGCCGTGGGTCATACTGGCGGGACCTGTTGCACGATGAGCGTCGCGTTGCGTCATTCGCACCAGCACCGCGACCCGGAAGGAACCCCAGAATGGCCGCTCTCCCCTCCTCCGCCCGCTGCGTCGTCATCGGGGCCGGCATCGTCGGGAACTCCCTCGCCTACCACCTCGCCGAGCTCGGCTGGACCGACATCGTCCAGATCGACAAGGGTCCGCTGCCCAACCCGGGCGGCTCGACCGGCCACGCGAGCAACTTCATCTTCCCCGTCGACCACTCCCGCGAGTTCGCCGACATCACCCTGGACTCGGTCCGCCAGTACAAGGAGCTCGGCGTCTTCACCGAGTCCGGCGGCTTCGAGTGCGCCCGCACCGAGGAGCGGATGGAGGAGCTGCGCCGCCGGATGAGCAGCGCCAAGGCGTGGGGCATCCCCGCCGAGCTCGTCACCCCCGAGCAGGTCGCCGAGAAGGTGCCCTTCCTCGACAAGGACGTCATCATCGGCGCCGCCTGGTTCCCCACCGTCGGCGTCGTCGACAGCCTGCGGGCCGGGACGATAATGCGCGAGCGGGCGGTCGAGAAGGGCGCGCTGACGACCGTGCCGAACGTCGAGGTCACCGGCATGCGCGTCGAGAACGGCCGGATCACCGCCGTCGAGACCGACCAGGGCACCATCGAGGCCGAGACCGTCGTCATCGCCTGCGGCGTGTGGAGCCCGAAGATCGCCCGGATGGCCGGCGCCCGCATCCCGCTGACGCCCGCGGTGCACCAGATGATCTCGGTCGGCCCCTGCGAGGTCCTCGCCGAGCGGCCCGGCGAGATCACCTTCCCGATCATCCGTGACATGGACACCTTCTGCTACGAGCGCCAGCACGGCTCGGACATGGAGGTCGGCTCCTACGCCCACCGCGCGATCCTCTGGGACCCCGAGGACATCCCGTCCATCGAGCAGTCCAAGCTCTCCCCCACCGAGATGCCCTTCACCGAGGACGACTTCGACCCGCAGCTGGAGCAGGCCCTCGAGCTCATGCCCGAGCTGCTCGGCGACGAGCGGGCCGAGATCCGCTACGCCATCAACGGCCTGCTCTCCCTCACCCCGGACGGCTACCCGATCCTCGGCGAGACCCCCGAGGTCAAGGGCCTGTGGTCCGCGGCCGCCGTCTGGATCAAGGAGGGCCCCGGAACCGCCCGCGCCGTCGCGGAGTGGATGACCCACGGCAACCCCGAGATCGACCTCGGCCACAGCGACATCGCCCGGTTCTACGACTTCCAGCGCACCCGCGCCCACGTCAAGGCCCGCACCTCCGAGGCGTTCAACAAGACCTACGGCATCGTCCACCCGGGCGAGCAGTGGAGCAGCAACCGCAACGTGCGCCTGGCCCCGATGCACGCCTCGCAGAAGGACCTCGGCGCGGTGTTCTACGAGGCCGCCGGCTGGGAGCGCCCGCACTGGTACGAGAGCAACGCCGGCCTGGTCGAGAAGTTCGGCCCCGAGCAGACGATGCCGCGCGAGCACGAGTGGGACAAGCGCTGGTGGTCCCCGGTCATCAACGCCGAGCACCTGCAGATGCGCGAGACCGCCGGGCTCATCGACCTCTCGGCGTTCGCGATCTTCGACGTCGTGGGCCCGAAGGCCCTCGAGGCCGTCCAGCGGATCATCGTCGCCCAGGCCGACGTGCGGATCGGGCGGGTCGTCTACACCCCGGTCCTCGACGAGACCGGCGGCTTCCGCTCCGACCTCACCGTCATGCGCCTCGCCCACGACCACTTCCGGGTCGTCACCGGCGGCGCGCACGGCATGGCCGACAAGAAGTGGTTCGCCGACCGGATGCCCGAGGACGGCGGCGCCGTCGTCGTCGACCACACCTCCGGCTGGACGACGATGGGCGTCTGGGGCCCGAAGGCCCGCGAGATCCTCTCCGCCGTCACCGACGCGGACATGTCGCACGAGGGCTTCCCGTTCGGCACCTGCCGCGAGATCGAGGTCGGCGCCCTGTCCGTCCTCGCCTCCCGCATCTCCTACGTCGGCGAGTACGGCTGGGAGCTGTACGTGCCGATGGAGGCGGGCGCCGCCCTGTGGGCGCGGCTGCTCGAGGCCGGCACGCCGCTCGGGATGATCCCGGTCGGCATCGGCGTCTACGGCACGACCGGCCGCATCGAGAAGGGCTACCGCGCCTACGGCTACGAGCTGGACACCGAGCGCACCCTCGTCGAGACCGGCATGTCCCGGGCGAAGTGGAAGGACGCCGACTTCATCGGCAAGGACGCCGTCCTCGCGCAGGCCGACGAGGCCCCGAAGGCCGTCCTGTGCTCGCTGACCGTCGACGACCACACCTCCGCCTCGGGGACCAAGCGCTACATGCTCGGCGGCGAGCCGATCCTCACCCGCAGCGGCGAGACGCTCACCGACGGCCACGGCCACCACCCGTACGTGACGACCGCGGGGTCGGCGCCGAGCCTGGGCAAGCACGTCCTCATGGCCTTCCTCCCGCCGGAGCAGGCCGTCGTCGGTACCGAGCTCGCCGTCTCCTACATGGAGGAGCTCTACCCGGTGACGGTGGCCGCGGCCGACGCCACGCCGCTGTTCGACCCGAGCAACGACTGCATCCGGGGCCGGGCATGACCGACGTCCTCGTCTGCGTCAAGCGGGTCCCCGACCCCACCGGCGAGGTCGTGCTCACCGACGACGGGATGCGCGTCGACGGGCGGTACGCCGGCTACACGACCTCCGCCCACGAGGAGGCCGCGGTCGCGCTGGCCGTCCAGGTGGCCGAGGCGTCCGGTGGCACGGTGACCGTGCTGTCGGTGGGCTCGCAGGAGAGCATCGAGCAGATCCGCGCCGGCATCGCCGTCGGCGCCACCGACGGCATCCTCGTCGAGGCCGACGCCGACGCCCTCGGCCCGGTCGACGTCGCGTCCGCGATCGCCGAGGCGGTCGCGGCCCGGCAGGACGCCGGGACCACCTACGGCCTCGTCCTGCTCGGCAACGACGCCGCCGACACCGGCGACTTCCAGGTCGGGATCCGGCTGGCCTACCTCCTGGAGCGGCCGGTGGTCGCCGGCGCCCAGACCGTCGAGACCGACGGCGGGACCGCCACCGTGCGCGCCGAGGGGCCGGAGGGGACCGAGGTCTACGAGCTGCCGCTGCCCGCCGTCGTCACCGTCCTCGAGGGCGGGGTCTCCCCGAAGTACCCGAGCGTCGTCGGCCGGATGAAGGCCAAGAAGGCGGCGGTCGAGACCATGACCTGGTCCGGCACGGCGGCCGGCGCGGGGCGTGAGGGGCTCACGGTCCCCGAGCCGCCGCCGAGCGAGGTCACCGTCATCGGCGAGGGACCGGCCGCCGCGCCGGGCCTCGTCGCCGTCCTCAAGGAGCTCAAGGTGGTGCACGGATGAGCGTGCTCGTCCTCGTCGAGACCGAGGAGGGACGGGTCTCGCTCGTCTCCCGCGAGGCCCTGAGCTTCGCCCGGTCGCTGGGCGCCGGCGACCTCCACGCCGTCGTCGTCGGCCCGGCGTCGGAGTCGGTCGTCACCGACTGCCGCGGCGCCGGCGTCGCCGTCGTCCACGAGGCGTCCGACCCGGCGCTGGAGCGGTACGCCGCCGCGGCCTGGGCCGCGGTCGTCGAGGCCGCCGGACGCGCCGCCCGCGCCGACCTCGTCGTCGCCGGCGGAACCGGCCGCGGCAACGAGGTGCTCGCGCACGTCGCCGCCCGGCGGGGCCTGCGGATGGCGGCCAACGTCGTGTCCGTCGAGTCGCTGAACCCTCTCGTCGTCCAGCGGCAGGTCGTCGGCGGAGCGGCCCTGGAACGGGCCACCGTGCCCAGCCGGGTGCGACTGCTGACGATGGCCGGCCACGCCGTCGAGCCGACCGCCGCCGACTCGCCCGGCGAGGCCCGGGTGTCCCCGCTGCCGGTCACGGTCGACCCCCAGGACCTGCGCGCGCAGGTCGTCCGCCTCGAGAAGCGCGAGAGCGCGGACACCTCCGGGCTCCAGGCGGCCAAGGTCGTCGTCGGCGCCGGTCGTGGCGCCGGTGGGCCGGACGGGTTCGCCGCGGTCGACGCCCTGGCCGAGCGCCTCGGCGGTGCCGTCGGGGTCTCGCGGGTCGTCACCTCGCTCGGCTGGCGTCCGCACCACGAGCAGGTCGGGCAGACCGGCTCGCGGATCGCGCCGGACCTCTACCTGGCCTGCGGCATCTCCGGGTCGATCCAGCACTGGGCCGGGTGCGCGTCGAGCCGCACGATCATCGCCGTGAACACCGACGCCGACGCCCCGATGGTCACGAAGGCCGACTACGCCGTCATCGGCGACATGCACGAGGTGCTGCCGGCCGTGCTCGAGGAGCTCGGCTGACGTCGTGACCCCCCGGCGGCGCTCAGTCGTCCTCGAGCGCGGCCCAGTCGGAGCGCTCGGGGGCGGCCGCCCGCCCCTCGGGGCAGTGCGCCCGCAGGTCGCACCAGCCGCACAGCGGCCCGGTGACGACCGGGAACAGCTCGGACCCCGTGCCGTGGCGGGCGAAGTCGGCGTCGGCCCTGCGGGCGTCGCGCATGATCGAGCGGGCGCGCTCGACGTGCCGGCCGATGGACTCCGCGGTGTGCTCGTGGACGGCGACGGTGCCGGTCGGGACGTGGTGCAGCTCGACCCGGCGCACGGGGCGGCGGAACATCTTCCACACCGCGGCGGCGTAGAGGGCGAGCGGCAGCGACGTGCGCGCGTCGTCGTCGGTGGGGACCGAGCGCGAGGTCTTGTAGTCGACGACGACGAGCTCGCCGTCGCGGTCGTCGAGCCGGTCGACCCGGCCCTGGAGGCGCAGGTCGTCGCTGAGCAGCGACACGGTGCGCTCGATGCCGACCGGGCGGGCGACCGGGCCCGCGTCGCGCAGGTAGGCGGTGACGGCCTCGCGCATCCGCTCGCGCCAGCGACGGGACTGTTCGGCGTCGCGGAAGCCGACGTCGATCCAGGCGCGGTCGACCAGGCGCGCGGCGTCCTCGGGCGTCGGGCGCGGCAGGTCCCACCAGTCGCGCAGCGCGTTGTGGACGGCGATGCCGACCGAGGTGTGCGCCCGCGGGCGGCGCTTCTCGGGGCTCGGCCGGTCGAGGTACTGCATGCGGTAGCGCCGCGGGCAGTCCAGGAAGGCCAGCAGCTTGCTCGGGCTGCCGCCCCACAGCGGCTCGGGCATGCCGGGGAGGGCCGCCTGCCGCGGCGCCGCCTGCTCCCCCGTCGTCGTCACCGCACCGACGGTAACCGCTCCATCCGACACCGCGGGGCAGCCCTCCACAGGGCGCGTCGCGGGTGACAGACTCGAGGACACCATGGCCATCTCCTCCTTCGACCTGTTCTCGGTCGGCATCGGCCCGTCCTCCTCGCACACCGTCGGCCCGATGCGGGCGGCGTTCACCTTCGTCGAGGGCCTGAGGTCCGACGGACT